>NZ_CP042437.1:2403511-3004389 GCF_007971525.1 Mucilaginibacter ginsenosidivorax | reverse complement strand
GCGATTGCCGATGCCCGATTAACCCCCAACCAATTAACCGCTTCGGATACTGCCCTTGTGGGCGCTACAACTGTAGGCGGCATGTGCCTAACCGACGAATTATATGCCAATACCCATGGCGATACCGAACACATTGAATATGTAAAATCATATGATTATGCATCGGTAAACCTACATATTCAAACGCGCTATGGTATAACCGGAGTAGTTAACACCCTGAATACAGCCTGCTCGTCATCAGCAAATGCTATTATGTACGGCTGCAGGCTGATAAAAAACGGGCTGGCCAATCGTGTAATTGTAGGTGGGGCCGATAGCCTGGCCAAATTCACAGTTAATGGTTTTAACGCCCTGCGTATTCTTTCGGATGAAGCTTGTGCCCCCTTCGATCAAAATCGTAAAGGGCTAAATTTAGGCGAAGGCGCAGCTTTTTTAGTATTAGAGAAGGAGGCAGATGCAGCAGGCAAAAAGATTTATGCCGTGGTAAGCGGCTACGGAAATGCCAATGATGCTTATCACCCTTCATCATTATCGCCCGAGGGAGATGGGCCATACCTGGCTATGAAATATGCTTTGGACAATGCCGGCATAAACCCCGCTGCCATTGATTTTATAAACGCCCACGGCACCGGCACCGAAAATAACGACGAGGTAGAAAGCCGTGCGATGCTGCGCTTGTTCGATATCCTGCCCGATTTTGCATCAACCAAAGGCTTTACCGGGCACACCCTTGGCGCGGCCAGCGCCATTGAGGCGGTTTACAGCATCCTGAATATAGACAGGCAGGAGCTATACCCCAATTTGAATTTTAATGTGCCTATAAGTGATATTGGCCTGGAACCGGTACGGCTTAACAGGGCCGCCACTATAACACATGTAATGAGTAACTCGTTTGGTTTTGGCGGGAATTGTACATCATTAATATTTTCAAAAGCTTAATGATGAAGTTGTATATCTACAAAACCACCTGTATTTCTCCGCAACAAACCTTTGGAGAGAACATCGATATCGAGACGCTTCACCCTTCGATTGATAATAAGCTGTATGCTATTGAGCCTGCGTATCCGCAGTTTAAAGGCAATGCATTGCGCCGGATGAGTAAAAGTACCCGCATTGGCTCGGGAGCTGCCCTGCCACTGCTTACTGACGCTGTACAGCCCAGCGGCATAATCATAGGTACCCAGGTAAGCGGAATGGAGGAGAATGGCAAATTCCTGAACCAGATTATTGAGTATAACGAGGATATGCTTACACCCGGAAGCTTTGTGCAGGGTACCCCCAATACCATATCATCGCAAATAGCGCTCATCAGCAATAACAAAAATTATAACCTTACCCATGTTCACCGCGGGCTGGCTTTTGAAAACGCCGTTGTTGATGCAGCCATGCTGCTGAATGAAAACCCGGATAGCCGCTATTTACTTGGTGGCGTTGATGAAATTTCGTTCAACAACTACACCCTTGATACGCTTGCGGGCTGGTTTAAAAAAGAAGATTGCCTGAACGGTGATCTGTATAATTCAACTACGGATGGTAGTTTATCTGGCGAGGCCGCAACTATGTTCATGGTTGGTAATAATAAGCAAAATGCCATGGCGCAACTGACAGCCATAACCACCATACATAGTGCCAATGTTGAGGTAATTAGAACGCGCATTAGAAAGTTTGTTGAAGAAAACCTTGCCGAAGGCGAACAGCCAGATCTGCTGATAACCGGCGAAAATGGCGACAAACGCTCACTCCCTTTTTATACCTCCTGCGATAGTTTGTTTGATAAGTATACCACCATAGCCCGTTTTAAACACATGTGTGGCGAGTATCCAACGGCATCTTCTTTTGCACTTTGGCTGGCCTGCAATTTTGTTAGCAGGGCGTTGACCATGCCGCAGCATATGATAAAAAGAAAAGGCGAAGCAAGCAGCTTTAAAAATATACTGATATACAACACCCATAAAGTTGGGCAACATAGTTGCATGCTGGTGAGTTTGCCTAACTAATCCTTTATAAATAAACCTCCCGTCACCTCCCGCGAGGTTAGCGTAGCGTGACTCGTGGGCTAACCTGGTTTAAGCCTCCGGCTTAGCATCAGCTGAAAGCTGAAACCAGCGGCAGTCACGGGTTAAAAACCCCGCGACAGATAAAACAATTTAAGATAATATAAAAACTCATCTTGCAACGCGGCATTATCCCACGCGTCTTATCTTCTGAATGATTTAATGTATATCAGTCATTATCAGCAGAAATATGCCTTCTCCATTAAAATATTTGACTCATATTTTCTTCTTTCTATCCAATTGGGCACATGCGCAAACACATGCCTTGTTAGATTCGATGACCCACGCCATCGCAAAGCAGGAATACACCGGCATCCACAGCATCTTGATATCTAAAGGCGGCAAGCTGGTTTATGAGCATTATTTTAACGGTTATACTGCCGATTCGCTGCATGATTCCCGGTCGTCATTTAAATCTATAACCAGCCTGCTGATGGGCGTTGCCATTGATAAAGGCTTTGTGAAAAATGCAGATCAAAAGGTTTATGCGTTTTTCCCTGAGTATAAATCATTTGCTAACAATGATACACGGAAACAGCTTATCACCATTAAAAACCTGTTAGAGATGCGGTCTGGCTTTGATTGCAATGAATGGGATGATGACGGGAAGGATTGCGAAACTGAAATGGTTGAAACTAAAGACTGGGTGAAGTTTTCGCTGGATTTGCCTGTGAAAAACGATCCCGGTACAGTTTGGAACTATACATCATGTAACCCAATGATTATTAGTGGTATCATTAGCAACGCAAGCCATATGTCCGTTATGGCGTTTGCAAAAAAATATTTGTTTGATCCATTGGGGATTACCAACTACCACTGGACAATTGACCCTGTCGGCCACGGCGCTACAGCCGGTTCCTTTTTCCTGCTGCCAAAGGATATGATTAAAATTGGGCTGCTGGTAAAAAACAATGGCGTTTGGAAGGGTAAACAGATAGTATCGGCACAATGGCTTAAGGCATCAACCACAGCTACTATTCCAATTCCCGGCTTTTCGTTTGTTAAATTGAGCAGGAATAAAATGGCCATTCCGCAACCTGCATATTATGGCTATTACTGGTACAACGAAAAGGTAAAAGCCTCCGGTTATACAGAAGACGTTGTTTTTGCATCGGGCAATGGCGGGCAGTATATCATGATCATTAAAGATATGGATTTGGTAGTTGTATTTACCCAGGGCAATTACAACAACTGGAAGGCCAAGCGGGCTTTTGATTTGTTAGTGAAGTATATAATTCCGGCATGCAGGTGAGCTACGATCCAATCCGATGACTGTGTCCCCACAGTCATCTTTCCGATATGCCATCGGTTTGCCTTGCCCGAAAGTACTGTTGTTGGAATAGTGGTTTGTGAGGGCACAAACCGCGGGGAGAGTATATAATTCCGGTATGCAGGTGAGGCACGATCTATACACATCTTTTTGGATCTAATCAATTAATAAAACCAAATGTCATTTCGAACGAGGTACGAGGAGAAATCTTATACGCCCTGCATCACAACAAGCCCATCTGAATGCAGGGCGCATAAGATTTCTCCTCACCCCGCTCGCGCAACCCATGCAGGTTCGTTCGAAATGACATTTTCTTTTACCAATATAAGTGTATACACAGCAGGCAAGTAAGAAGGAATTAGTGTTTTCTGTCAGTCAGCCCCACTCCCGGCATATGCCGGGAGCCCCAGCATCTTATCCACTCTTTCAACCCGGTAACCCATCGCCTTTATCTCCCCCAAAAAGTTTGGCAGCATAGTTACCGTAACCGGGCATCTGTCGTGAAATAAAAAGATTGCCCCTGGTTTGATTTGCAGGGTTACTTTTTGCAAAAGCGCGTCAGCATCGGTAGCCATAGTATCGTATGACCGAACATTCCAGCCAATGGGTAAGTACCCTCCTTTAACAATGGCCTTTTTTAAATTAGGATTCATCACCCCATAAGGCGGCCGGAATAGTCTTGTTTTTTTACCAATTACATTATACAAATCGCGGTCCACCTGCTGCATTTCGGCAAGCATTTTCTTTGAAGAGAAAAGATCGAACAAGGCAGCATGTGTATAACTATGGTTGCCGACGATATGGCCTTCGGCATCCAGTTGCCTGATTGTGGCTTCATTGCCTGCAATACGTTCGCCAATGCAAAAAAAAGCAGCTTCGACGTTGGCTTCTTTCAAAATTTGTAAAACCTGTGGAGTTCCTTCTGATACCGGGCCATCGTCAAAAGTTATCGCTATTATTTTATCGGTTGTTTTAGCCGAGCAGTACATCGGCATAAAAAAACCGGAGCTTACAAAATAGCAGCCATAGGCAACAATGAGTGAATACGCAAGTATAATTGCCCCATAGGCCAGCCAGTTTACCCCATATGTTTTGTGAGCCCAGATGGTAAAACCCAACAGGATTAGGAACGCGATATTGGTGTTTCTGAATGTTAGCACGCCGATAGCAACATTAACGAATGACAGTTGTTTTGGTAGTGGTTATAAACCAATATTTTTTTAATTGGGGTAATAGGTTCTGCCCCGGGAATGGTGTTTGTTTTCACAATTTGGGCGGCATGCCATAACGCGAAAGCCGATGATGTGGGATACTCGCCACACAAGTGTTTATACCTGGCAACATTACAGTAGTTAAATAGCGAACCCTCCAGGTAGTCGTAAACTGCATCATTTTGAGCATCCCCGTTATTACCTGCTACCACCAGGCTGATATCATACATGCTGAGGTCTTGTGCTGCCAGGAATGATTCAATTTGCTGTTCAACAGCTGCATAGTTGGCCGGTTTATAAAATGTGGCTACTGCATCCAGCTTAGCCAGATCGTTTCCTGATGCTTCATTGGTTAACAGGAAAAATGCCGAGCCTTCACCTGCAACGGTACCTTTTGAATTGGTATTATAAAGGTCGGTATTGGAGGTAGCGCCTCGTTTATACAGGCCAAACCGGCTTAGTATGCCGTGGCTGATATCGGTTATCTCATCGATGCCGCCTACCAGTACGTTTTTGGCTTCGCCTTCCTGCAATAGCATCTGCGCATCAAGCAGGGAGCTTTCAAACGATGAGCCACCATTTACAAACGTGTTATTGTAATTGTTGCAATGCAGCAGCAAAGCCACCTGTGCGCCAATGGTATTATGGGTTGATTGTATGAACGATGTTGGGGTGAGCAGTTCTTCGCCACGTTCAACCATTTTACTTAAAAACACGCCGGTATCTTCCAGGCAGCCATAGGCCGTGCCGGTAATAATGGCATCGGGGTTGGTTACACCGGCATCCTGCAAACAGGCCATGGCAGATGCTACCCCCATTTTGATAACCCGGCTCATGCGGCGGATGAGTTTTGGGTCGATGATCTCTTTGTAATCGGGCGTAACACAGTTGAGCCGGTTACCTTCATAAATCACTATTTCGTCAAGGAACGGGACCTTTCCGAATGTTTTTTGGGGCGATATGTTTGCTGTTGAACGTATATACATATCAGGCCGGTAGTTTTGAAAATATTAATGACGAACAGTTACCCCCAAAACCAAAGGAGTTGGAAAGTACATGGTTTAAATCTGCGTGTTGCGTAAAACTTCTTTCGGGCGCGAACGGGTGATCTGCAATCTGCGTTTCAAACCGCAGGTTGGGGTAAATAAATCCCTGTTGAGCCGAGAGTGCCGAAAATACAGCCTCGATACCCGCGCTTGCGCCCAGTGTATGCCCGGTGAATGATTTGGTCGAACTCATTTTAGGGAAATGTGGATCAAATAACCGCTTAATCGCCGTCCCTTCGGAGTTATCGTTGTTTTGGGTACCGGTACCGTGCAGATTAATGTAGCCGATATCTTTCGGCTCTAACCCGCTCATTTTTAAAGCACCCCCCATCGCCATAAAAGAGCCTGTGCCATCGGGCGATGAAGCAGTTTGATGGTAGGCATCGTTGGCATTACAGTAGCCGCTTAGCGTACAGTAAGGGGCTTTTTGCAGCCCTGCCGCAACCCGTTCAGATACCAGTGTAATGTACCCGGCACCCTCGCCAAGGTTTAAGCCACGGCGGTTGGCGTCAAAGGGCTGGCAATACTGGTTGTCCAATATCATGAGCGTATTAAAGCCGTTTAGGGTAAAGCGGGTAAGTGCATCGGTGCCGCCGGCGATAACCACATCAAGTATGTTATTTTTGATGAGCCTTGCGCCATACATAATGGCATTGGCCGATGATGAGCAGGCCGTACTGATGGTACTTATATAATTTTTTATCCCCAATTCATCGGCTACCAATTCGGTTACCTTGCCGCATTCGTGGTTAACCACATTACGCAATTTACCTTTTGCCGGGTTGGCCATAAATTCTACAAAAAAATCTTCTGTTTTATCCATACCGCCCACGGTGTTGGCCGATATAAAACCCGTGCGTAGCGAGGCGAAATTTTGGATGCCTGCATCGTTTTTTGCCTCCCTTGCGGCAATTAGGCTTAGCATGGCTGTCCGGCTTATACCGGGCTTAAAGCCCGATAGTTGTGCCAGTTCATCATTGTTCAATTTAACCTCGGCAACCGGGAAGGTGTCTTGATGTATGGTTTGCAGGTATTTAATTTTATCAATACCTGCGCGGCTGTTCTGGAGCGCGTTCAGGCATTCGGCGGTATTGTTGCCAATACCCGAAATTACACCTACACCCGCTACAAAAACAGTTTTGCTCATTACTATATCATTTGCCGGCTATTTAGCCGACAGGTAAATGTTATTTAAATTTTCTGCACTAAACGGCTCCGATGTTGGGCTTGCATTCTTTTCTACCAGGTATAAAACAGCTTTGTAATCTTCCTTCAGCACATCAACCCACCCGCAAATGCAGGCTTGCAATATATTATTATTTAATAAATATGCCACGTACTGCTGTATAAATGCGGCATCAAAAGCCTCAAAAACAAAAAAAGCGTTCTCGCCTTTAAACTTGTTTTTAATGCTGATCTCGCCGATAACGATATTGGGCAAGGTATACACAAACAAGGCGGGGCTGGCAATAGTTTTGGCCTGGTCGTAATATTTAATGTCGGCATCCAGGCTGGAGTTGGAATTTGCTAAAACGATACCAACTTCCTGCTCTTTATATTTTTTACTGATATTGTTATCCTTTAGCAATACTTCCGATGCCAGCAAACCCAATTTGGACAGGTTATCCATTTTATAAAACTTGGGGTACTTAACCTCCAGAAATTGGTAGGCCGAAAGCAGGAATGCCCCGGCATCACCCCCCTGATTTTCAAAAACAGGAATGCCCGTGCTGTAAACAACATTATTGCTGATGATGCAGTGCGATGTAATATGTAGTGCTTCTGTCAATCTTATATCTGTTATTTGCTTTTAGCTTTCCGCCTTATGCTTTCAGCTTTTCCTCAGTACAATTGCCGCGTTACAGCCTCCAAAACCAGATGCTGTTTTTAAGCAAGCGGTCAAAGGTATAGTTTGTATCTCTTTTGCCACGTTAAGTGGTTGGGTAACTCCCAACTCATGAAATCCCCTGGTGGGGATAATGATGTTGTGCTTTAAGGAATGAGTTGCTATTATTGCCTCGATAAGTCCCGAAGCGCCAAGGGTGTGGCCGTAATATCCTTTTAAGCTATTTACGGGGATATCCTGCATGCGGGCGAGGTTTATGGCTTTGGCCTCCATTTCATCATTATAAACGGTAGCGGTGCCGTGTGCCGATATAAAATCGATGGCTTCCGATTCAACTCCTGCGCTTTTCAATGCCGAGTTAATGGCATCAAAAAGTTCTTCGCCGGTTTTTGACGGGCCCGAAATATGGTTGGCATCGTTACTAACCGAGCCGCCCGCCAGTTGAATGTTTTCTGCTTTTTGTTGATTTGATGATAGGATAACCGTGGCGGCGCCCTCGCCTAAATTGATACCATCGCGGTTTAAATCAAAGGGTTTGCAAGGTTGAGCGCTGATAGCCTGAAATGACTGGAAGCCCGAAAGCACAAACCGGGTGATCACATCGCCGCCAACCACAACCGCATTATCATACTGTCCCGACTGGATCATGCGCATCCCGGTAATCATAGCCATTAAGCCCGAGATGCAGGCATGCGAAACTATCAGCGGCTTATTTACAAACCCAAACCTTTCGGCAACTAAATTTGCTGATGTTGGCAGCGCAATGCGATGGCTTAAGCCGGGACTATCGGCATCTGTTTCCAGCATGCTGATATTGCCTTTGGTGGTGGAGATAATAAGCACTGTTTTTGGATCGGTACTATCTACCCCGCTATCTTTTAAGGCGTCGGTGATGGACGCTATCAGCAACTGTTCAAATTTGGTGTATATGCCCGGGGCTGTTAAAAACGCTTGGTCATCTTTAAATAAGGACGCGTAAAAGGGAACCGCCGATTTACCGCCTGCCGGATGCTCTTTAATCCCTGAAATATTTTGGGTAAGCTTATCAAAATTTTCGGCAGAGGTGCTGCCTATGGGCGACAGGATATTATCGGCAACAATAAAAACGGACTTCATTACTTACAAACAGCTCCTCTCATCACTTGTTTTTATTGCCAAAAATTATAGTAATTATACCATTGCCCGGGATACTTTTTCACGTATTTTTCCATCTCGCCCACAAAATCATTGGTCATCTGCTCCATCCCGGCTTCTTTGCCCAAATGTAAATATTCCTTAATTGTGCTGGCGTAAAAATGATAGTGAAACTTAGTTTCTTTCATGGCAAAAACGTAGGCAACCGGAACCCTGAACTTTTGGGCCAGGATAAATGGCCCTAACGGAAATTTGGCGTCCTCGCCCAAAAAGTTTTTGGTGATCGTCTTATTCCCTTCCAGGTACCGGTCGGCATGCATGCACACCAGTTCGTTATTCTGAAAAGCTTCGTTGATTTTGAAAATGTGCGATATATCGTCCTTAATTACAATAATATTAACGCTTAGCTTGCCGGTAACCCGTTCCATAAAGGCCTTTATCTGCTGGTCTTCGCCATCAAACATCACAATGTTAATGCGGGTGTTAATGTGTTTCAGCAAATCGCCGGCAATTTCCCAGCTGCCAATGTGCGCACTTAAAAGCAGGCCGCCTTTGCCCATAGCGGCAATGCTATCCAGATTATGCCGGCCATCAAACTCAAACGTAAACTTATTGCGGATGCCCGACATCACCACTACCTTATCAATAATACTTTGGCCAAAAACATAATAGTTTTGGTAAACCATCCAAAGCGATTTAATGCGGTTGTAGCCCAAACGGCTATGAAAATAGTAGTAAATGCTTTTTGACGATTGGTACGAGAAAACTACGTAATAGAATGACACGAACCGTAACAAAAAATAAGCGGGACTGACCCCGCCATATTTTAAAATAGCCAGAAATACCGAATAGCCCCAGGGCTTCCCTTTTGATTTTCCTTTCCAGGACGACATTTAAACAAGTTCCTTTGGCTGTACTTTAGTTGCAACGTAATCGTAAAAATCCTGGAAGGTAACAATGCCGGTAAAATCTTCGGGCTGCACCTTAAACGCAAAATTGGTTTCAATAACTACCACAAGGTCTATATAGTCAAGACTATCTAAACCAAGTGTATCTTTTAAAACGGCATCGGGTGTAATGGTATCAACATCTACCTCAAATTCTTCAGACAGGAAGGAATTTATTTTTGCAATGATCTCTTCAGTTTGCATAGTGGTTTAAATTAATTAGCTAACATTTTGGACGAATCAGGGCGACATTCCAAGTGTTATGTAATAGGTTGTAAAAGTTTTTAAATATGTTATTTATTTAGTGTTTGCGGATATACCGGTTAACGGATATTTTAAAAGTGACTCACTTACTGGTTTTTATAAAGAACGATTTAGGTTGTTACATTAACAGCTGCTTTGGCTTAACCAACGGCTTAAAAACTTATTTCTGCACTATATCTATCTCAATCCTTGTTAGTCCCTATATTTAGGAAAAAAACATAACGTTTAATTAATAAAATTAATTAAACGATTTTACAAAAATACAAAATAATAAAAACATTTATTCATTTTTTGTGTATTGAACGATATAAATATTAGGGGTAGACTAATAAACTTTAGTCACAATACTGCTTTTAAGGCATTCAAATATTTTTAAACCTAAAAGCCCCGGATTATTCCAGGGCTTACACTTACCGATGATTTTATTTGTCAGGCTTTCTTTAATTCTGTTTCATACAACACCTTTCCTTCATAATTTACAGCCTTTACATTTAAACGGGAAGCATCTGCCGAAAAATACATAAAGCCATGCTCTGACGCCTGGAAACGGCTGTAGGGCTGCTCTTCTTTAACCGCAGTAAGCTCCGATCCTGCTCCTGAAATGAATTGGTGGGTTACGCCATCTAACTTTAAATGTTGCAGGGAATGTTCATGGCCAGATAGATATATATCAACCTTATGATCGTTTAAAGTTTGATACAGGGCCTTTTTTATGGTGATGGTATCGATATTATTAATACGCGGACCAACAGTGCAAAACGGGTGATGTCCTACCACAATCTTCCATTTTACATCTGCCGAAGCTTGGTCCAGCGTTTCGTTTAACCATTTCATCTGCGTTTCTACGTAGTCGGCTTTGTCGGCATGTAAAAACGGATCGGTATCTATCATCACAAACAGGATTTTATCCTTCTTTTTATCCTTTATGCCTGCAGAAATCTCTTTGTCTTTATCCTTATTCAAACTAACTTCTTTTGAATAATAGCGGGCGGGCATATTCCACCGGCGGCTTATTTTGCTGTACCTGATCTGTGCGTCAACATCTGAATGATAATCATGATTGCCAAATACCGGGTACCAGTCGCATTGCAGGGAATGGGCTGTATAGATACTTTCAAACGAGTAATGCCACAACGGATCGTTTTCGCTTACCACGCCTTTGGGATAAAAGTTGTCGCCAACCGATATAACAAAATTATTAGGGTGTTCTGCACCCCATTTACCCATTTGTTTGGCTACTTCCAGCTGGTCGTATTCGCCGTTGCGGCCCCAATCGCCAATGGCCATAAAATGCAATGCAAAGTCGTCTTTAAGAGATGCGCTTGGCGATAGATCATCGCTCTCAAAATAAGTAACTTTAGGTTCGGCATCGACCGCTAAAGGGCCTATTAAAGTTGCGCCAATAGCGCCAATAGCTGTATTGCGTACAAAATCTCTCCTTTTCATATTAATGACTATTGAAGGCTATAAACCAGTACTTTGAACGATCCGGGTATGGCGGTTTTTGTGCCCGGTTCAAAATTGGCCACCGGGAAATAAAGTTTATGGGTACTTAAATCCAAAGCCATGGTTTTGGCCCTGTTTTGGGTTGTAATGGTTTGTGCCGGTATGTAATTATCCGGGGTATCCTGTTTAAACACAGAGGCTGTTCCGTCGCCATTGGAAGCAATCAGCATTTTGGTGGCAGGGTCGAATATAACTGCATCTACACCAGCACCAATTGGCAGGGTTTGGATAACTTTTCCGGTGGGGATATCAACAACGCTTAAACCTTTGTTTTCGCGGCAAACGGAAAACAGCTTTTGCCCCTTTTTATCAATAGCCAACCCGGTAGGGCCACCACACGGGCTAAGTGTATAGTTTTGTGTTACCTTATATGTTTTGGTATCAATAACATTTAAGCTGCTTTTATCCTCCAGGTTGTTGTAGATAAGTCCTTTACCGTCGGCAACGGCAAATTCGGGCGCGCCGCCCATATCAATAAAAGCAATTTGCTTCATCGTTTCGGGGTCAACAACGCAGGCACTGCTACTATGGCCATTAAAAGTGAAGATTTTTTTTGATGCCGGGTCGAAGAGAATGGCGTCAGCACCCTTATGGTCAAGTGGCACGCGGTTTATAATCGCCAATGTTTTTAAATCAAATACAATTACCTGGTCGGCCTTGCCATCACTTATAAAGCCCCGGTTTAACTGATTGTCGACAGCAATACCATGCACGCCCTGCATTCCCGCTATGGTGCCTTTAACTGTTTCGGTTTTTAAATCAACAACATTTACTGCGGTTCCGTGCGATACGTATAAGGTGTTATTTGGCTGGTCGATGAAAGCATAATCGTAACCGCCATCACCGGGTAAAGCGATTGTTTTTTCGGCCACATAATTTTGTTGCTGGGCAAGTGCGCAAAAAGGCAAAGCGGCAAAAAATATCAATAGTATGCTGAGATTTTTCATGATGTTGAATTTAAATTTTGATAAAAAAATAAGAATCTGACTTGTGGCCAAATTCTTATTTTTTTTGATTAGTACTATTTTAGTGTTTGTTGCCTTTGCCATCAGAGGTATAGGCTCCGATATCAGCATTGTAAGTAGGATTACCTTTGCCAATTGCAGGCGAGCCGCTTTTTAGGTGAAAATCGTTGTTATTTGCAGCGCCGTTTGGCAGCAGGAACGATTTATCAAAACTGGTAAATAACGGATCGGCAGTTGCTGTACTGGTAGAGATAATATCTGTTGTTTGTGCTTTACCAGCAGCACCGGCCGGGTAAAATCCGTCTCTTAGTTTAACGGTGATATTTGGGGTAGCGGTTTTATCAACATAAGTATCGGCGGTAGCATAAAATAAATTGTTGCCATATTTTACGTTTGCTACGTCGGCATCTAAAAATATTTCTAACCCATGGTAGCAGTTAACAATAATGTTGTTATAAATACGCCCCTGGGCACTTACACCTGCAGAAACACCACGACCGGGCTCTGCCGCACCTCGTCTCCAACCGCATGATACCAGCGTGTTATTATAAACGTCGACACTGGTTTTTGCGGTAGTTACAACAGCTGCGGTTTCCAGTTTTATACCTGTACCTGCCTGGCTAAATACTACGTTATATGCTACCACGCCATTAGCTCCTGTTTTAACATTAATACCCTCGCCATCATTGCTACCGCCGGATTGGATGGTGTTACGCAATATGGTTATTTGTGCACCACCGAATAAGCCAAGGCCATCATCCTGTCCGTTTTCAACCCAACTGTCCTCAATGTCAACCTTAATAGGCTTGCTTACCACAAGCGTTCTGCGTGCGCTGCCTGTTTTATCCGGGCCACCGGTGTTAAATATTTTTGTCCACTGAATAGTTACCGCTTGCGCGCTATCGCAAGCAAAGCCGCCCCATGTGCCGCCCAGGTGAGTATCCGAATCAAAAGTTACCGGACTTGCCTGTGTGCCCATTGATTGTAACACACCTTGTATTTTAAATTGCGAATTGTTTTTAACAATGATGTTAGCACCCGGCTGAGCCAAAAGGGTATCGCCAATTTTTACATACACATCATGGTTCATGGTATAGGTTTTTCCCGCTAATAGTGTGCCTTTTTCAAAGCCGCCAATAGTATCAGCGTTAATTGGATGCGACGGCGGAATTACCGGTTTAACAACGTTGGTTGTTTCTTTTTTAGAGCATGCCGACATGGAAGCCACTAATGCAATGGCAGCTATCCAGAAAGAAATTTGTTTGGTTTTCATGTTTCGATAAATTTTGTTTGTTGTTAATAATTGTAGCGCAGGCCCGCCAAATAAGAGGCCTTTGTTACCTGGTTCCCGTTCTGAAAGTTGTGCAGTACAACCGTAGTATGAGTATTTAAAAGATTATTTAATTTGGTGAATACAGTAAAGTGTTTGCCAATTGCCTTATCGGCCGAAAATGCCAGTGTTGATAATGGCTGTTGAATGTAGTTATCGCCATTATTAGGATAAGTAGCTACTAAGGTTTTACCCAGGTATTGGTAGGCAACCTGCGCATTTAATCTGGCCCTGGTGTTGCGGTATAAAAATGACAGGTTAAGGTCATGCACTGCCGCACCGGTTAGCATCCGGTGCTCAATAACAATATTAGGATTGCCATTTACCGATGGATTATTACGATCTATCTTATTGCTGGCCACATCCGAATGGTTGTAAGCATAATTGCCACTCACTCCGTAATTACCCCAAAACTGGGTATAAGCCACCTCGAAACCGGCAACCGTAGCGCTTGGCGGGTTTTGAGGTTTAAAAATTGAATTGGCGCCACTGTTGCTGCTGTATGAATATTCAATAGGGTTGGTTAGTTGTTTGTAATACAGCCCTACAAAAAACTGCTCATCTGCTTTAGGAAAAAGCTCATACCGTAAATCGAAGTTGTTGGATGTGGTGTGTTTTAAATCGGGATTGCCTGTAATTGTAGTACCACCGGTGCTTGGGGGCGATGTTGGCACCAGCTCATAATAAGCAGGCCGGGCAATTGATGAAAAATAAGCCAGCCTTAGGTTGGTTTTATCGTTTAGGATATATTTAAAAGAGATGCTGGGCAGCACATCAGTATAATTTTTATTTACATCAGATGCGTTGGTAACATCCTGCCTTACGTGGTAGCCTTGAGAAGTAACCTCGGTGCGTACTCCGCCAAATATATCTAACCGGGGCAGGCTTAGTTTAAACTCGCCGTAATAGGCTGTAATATTTTCAAATGCATTGTAATTGTTGATATTAAAGTCGCCCGCGCCAAGCGGGGTGTAAACATTCCATTGCGCCGAGTTGATATCTGTAAATGTAGGTTTGCCGCCATTGGCATCAGGCACGGGGCGTAATATATACTCGTCTTCATAATTGTACCTGGTTTTATGGCGATATAGGCCGCCTGCTTTTAATACCAGTGCCGAATTGCTGAAAAAGGTTTTGTAGCTGATGTTGGCTGCGCCGTTATAATCTTTATCGTTATTATGCGCCCATATCCTGTCAATATTATCAAAATAATTAGGTGTTTTGGTATATACCCGTGTAGCCGGATCATAGGTGATCAGCAGGTTGGTATTGATGTCTGCCTGATCTGGGGTTCTTACAAACGCGTCAGAAAAAGCGCCGTACCAGTTAACCTGAAAATGTTTGTCCAGTATATGGTCGCCGGCGATTTTTAAATTTTCAATATACTGGCTGGTAAGGGTTGATTGATATACGGTATTAACAGGGCCGGTGCCTGGTACGGTGCGGCCCCCGTTGCCGCCTGTAATAGAAGTATCGGCAGTAACCGACGCCTCGGCAAGGCGTGTGTAAATAAATACGTTATCTAAAGTGATCTTGTTTTTATCGTTGATCTTGTAATCCAGGTGAGTGTTAAAATTGTTTAACAGTTCGTGGCTGGATATGCTCCGGTTATAAATATTGTTGATACGTGGCCGGTGATCAGGGTCGGCCGGATCTGCATTGCCGTCGTTGCCTTCCGTGTTCGAACCAAAGTAGATATTCTGATAACTATCGCTTACTATCAGGCCCAGTTTCTTTTTAAAAAGTCTTTCGCCATAGGTAAAGCCTATTGTACCGGTTGGCGGCGGCGAAACATTTTTAAAATCGAGGTTTGACCGGGTGAAATCATTGGGTTGTGCAACATAATTGGCCCCGTTTGATTCTGAAGGGCTATATTTCTTGATGTCGGAAGTTGAAAACTGAAGAAATTTCCTGTCGATGAATAATTGATTATATCCTAATGCTGCCGTGGCCGAGATTTCCCGTTTTTCGGGTGCATCCTTGAAAACCAAATTAACGGTACCGCCTATGGCGTCGCCTTCCATATCGGGCAGCAAGGTTTTATCAACTTCAATACGGGCCAACATATCTGATGGCACAACACTTAGCGATACCAACCTTGTTTTGCTTGATGGGCTGGCTATTTTTATACCGTTTATAAGCGTGTTGTTATAACGTGGCTCAAGCCCTCTGATAATGGCATAGGCGTCATCGCCACCTGCGTTGCGTTGAATGGTAACACCGGATACGCGCTGCAAAACGTTTGCCGCATTAATATCCGGCGATTTTTCAATCGCCTTTGCACTAACAACGTTTTTAATATTGTTTGAATTTTTTTCGTTTGAACGGGCGGCCGCTTCAGTTTCGGTAGCCAGTTTGCCGTATACTTTTACGGTTTCAAGATTGTTAAGGCTTTCTGTGAGCGCGATGCTCAGGTTTAATGCCTGGCCGGCAGATAAAGTCACCCTTTTTTCGAATTTTATAAATCCTACATATGACAGCTTAATTTTATACTGCCCTGCTGCAAGGTTTGTTATGGAAAACTTACCTTGCCCATCGGTATTTGCGCCCTTGTCGGTTCCATCTAAATGAACGTATGCGCCGGGCAATGGCTCTTTACTTAAACCGTTCAATACAACGCCGCTTATAGTAGCATTTTGGGCGAATGCAAAAGCTGGAAAAAGGGAAATAACAACTAAAAACAGGTAAATTTTGCGGGCCATATCACAATTTTGCTGCAAACTACCCGGGCAATCTTGTATTAATTCTGAATAAACCGCCCCCGGAAAATAACTTAACCTAATGATAATTACACATTAATAAACGCGGGAATTAAACGCAGATGTGGTGATTTTATAATACAACAACGTAACCTTAGTTTAACAGATATTCAATTTTTTTACAGCGCGTTAAGAGGGAGCGCACTGGGCTTGTGTAAAATATCAACATTGATTAAAAGGTGCAATAATGGGTATCTGTGTTATTTATATAGCCCAAATGACAAACCAAATATTATTTTTGTAGATAAGGGGCGAACCTGCAAAAAGGTTGCGCATTTTTAAAAACAAACTTAAACTCATAAAAACTGATTGATGGTTGCCGGTGTTGGGATAGATATGATAGAGATTGACCGCGTGGCTGTCAAAATTGAAAAGGGCGGCGGTTTTCGCGAACTGGTGTTTTCGGAAAAAGAAATAGCTTATTGCGAACTTAAGACTAACAAATACCAGCATTATGCAGCACGTTTTGCTGCAAAAGAAGCATTTTTTAAAGCATTGGGCACAGGCTGGTTAAATGGTACAGCATTTAACGAAGTTGAGATAAGTAACAATGCCGATGGTAAACCCGAACTTACACTCATTGGCCAAACCGGCGAATTATTAAGAGAGCAAGGCCCAATGAAAATTTCCGTATCATTAACCCATCTTAAGGCCATCGCATCGGCCGTTGTAATTATCGAAAAGTGACAGATCAAACCACATTTATATCGCAGGAACAAATAGTAACCATGCAGGAACAAAAACTGCAGGAATTGCTGGCATATCTTAACATCCATTCGCCTTTTTATAAGGAGTTGTTTGATGCCAACAACGTAAACATAGATGATATTAAAACGCTGGATGACCTGAAACTGATCCCTACTACGGTAAAGGAAGATCTGCAAAAACGTAATGACGATTTTATGTGCGTTAGCCGCGACCAGATCATTGAATACAGCTCAACATCGGGCACATTGGGCAGCCCGGTTACTATTGCCCTTACCGAAAATGACCTTTTACGCCTTACCTATAACGAATATAGCTCCTTTACCTGCGCAGACGGAAAGCCCGACGATGTTTACCAGCTCATGCTCACGCTGGACAGGCAGTTTATGGCCGGTTTAGCCTACTACTCTGGTATCCGCAAAATAGGCGCGGGCATTATTCGCCTGGGGCCTGGGGTGCCATCGTTACAATGGGATACCATTTTGCGGCTTAAACCTACGGCCATTGTTGCCGTGCCATCGTTTGTTTACAAGCTTATTCAATACGCGGAGGAGCACGGTATCGATATCAATTCAAGTTCGGTAAAAAAGGCGGTTTGCATTGGCGAGAATATCCGTAATACCGATTTTTCGCTTAATATCCTCGGTAAAAAAATTACTGATGCCTGGGATATCAAACTATACTCTACTTATGCATCAACCGAAATGCAAACGGCGTTCACTGAGTGCGGATACGGTAAAGGTGGCCATCATCAGCCCGAATTACTGATAGTGGAGCTGCTGGATGAAAACAACCAGCAGGTTGCCCCTGGCGAACCAGGAGAAGTAACCATTACAACATTGGGTGTTGAGGGTATGCCCCTGCTGCGCTATAAAACCGGCGATATTTGCCTGTATGATGATGCGCCGTGTGAATGTGGGCGAACCACCTTACGTTTATCGCCAATTATTGGCCGTAAAAAGCAGATGATCAAATTCAAGGGCACCACGCTTTACCCGCCGTCGCTTTTTGATTTGCTGAATGGGATGGAAGAGATATTGGATTTTGTAGCCGAGGTTTACTCCAACGAAATTGGTATGGACGAAGTGCTGCTACACATCCTGCCGGTAAACTATACCGATGAGTGCGACCGGAAGATACGTGCCAATTTACAAGCCAGGCTAAGGGTAAGCCCGCATGTTACCTATGTACAGTACGATGAAATTCAGAAGATGCAATACAAGGAATCGGGCCGCAAACCGTTTAAATTTATCGATCGCCGGAAATAAAAATATCTTCGGGCAATTCAGTCGGTAGTTCTTCTTCCGACGGCGATTTGCCGAAGATCTTATCCAGCAGGTTTAATATCGGTACGGTCATAAATGTAGTTACCAGGGCCATAATCACCAATATGGCAAATACTTCTTTGTTTAATACGCCAAGGTCGTAACCAATATTCAGTACAATCAGCTCGACAAGGCCGCGGGTGTTCATTAACGCGCCTATGGAAAGGCTATCTTTCCAGCTTTGGCCAACAAATTTGGCTGCCGATGCACTGCCTGCAAACTTGCCGGTAACAGCCACTAATATAGTTAAACCGCAAATAGCCCATAGGTAGGGCGTATCCAATAAGCCAATCTGTGTACGCAAACCGGTAAAAACAAAAAACAAAGGCAGCAATAAAAACAGGGCTACATCTTTTATACGCTCCACAAACACCCCGCGAAAGGTAATGTTATCGGGCATTACGATGCCGGCCATAAAGGCCCCAAACAGCGCGTGGATGCCTATACTTTCGGTAGCGTATGATGAAATAATGAGCGTTAAAAAAAACATAGCCACCGGCATACCCACGTAACCCGGCCTGATGTTGCGGCTATAGATGCGCTTTAAAAGCGGTTTTACGCCCTTCAGCATAATCAATACATAGGCAATGGCCATTAGGGCTGTATAAACAAAACTCATTACCGAGCCCGCCTTAACCACTGCTATTACAACCGTAAGCAGGCACCAGGCGGTAATATCGTCGGCAGCGGCGCAGGTAATTACCAAAGCGCCAAGGCGTGTTTTGTTAATGCCCCTTTCCTGGCAAATACGTGCCAAAACCGGGAAGGCAGTAATGCTCATGGAAATACCCATAAACAAACCAAACGAAAAAAAAGGCACCCCTGCAGGCGCCAGCGAACGATAGATAAAATAAGCCAGCCCAATGCCCAATGTAAACGGAATGATAATACTGGCGTGGCTAATGACAATGGCATCCTTGCTTTTGCTTTTAATAGCCCGCAAATCAAGCTCCATGCCTATCACAAACATAAATATGATTAAGCCAATCTGGCTTAAAAACTGCAACGATCCTAATGATTGGGCCGGAAAAACAACATGAGAGAATGCCGGAAAAAACCGGCCTACCAGTGATGGGCCTAAAGCTATCCCTGCAAATATTTCGCCTATAACGCGGGGTTGCCCCATTTTTTTACACACCCAGCCTGCCAAATTACCCGCTATTATGATAATGGCTATTTGCGCCAGTAAGGTAGCCAGGGGGCCGGTAAGGTTTTTTATCAATCCATCGGTAAACTGGTGCAGGGCACTTTTACTGCTCGCCGCCAGTTTAACTATGTTACGTCCCTTTTCAAGCTCGCTGCCGGCCGTTAATGCCAGGTATATTAAAAAGGAAAATCCGCCTATGAGGATAATGTAAAAAAATATATTCCTGAATTTCTTCATTTTTTAAATACCCCTTTAAATTTAAAAAAAACAGAAGACTCATGCTGAATTGTAGCATCTACCTTTAACGAACCATCATCGGTGGTGGTATAGGTTATCTGCATATTGGCTGTGCTGTTTACCTGCGGGTTTAATATGGCTAAAAACTTCATTTCGCCGGCTTTAAGCAGTTTTGTTTTGGTGCCAATAATGTTTTCCAGCACTTCTTTTACCATCTGCATCATGCAAACCCCCGGCACAACCGGCTGGCCGGGAAAATGGCCTTCAAAAATCTGGTGACCCGCATTCAGGGTGATAGTAGTTTTTGAGGTATTACCATCGGTGTTTGGCGCGGTAAACTGAAAAAAGGATTCCTGGAGCATATGTTTCAGCTTATCTTTCTATTTTTTTTAAACCGATGGTAAATTTAAAGTTTTTATGGTCGATACCTATAGTATCGGGTATGCCATTTTTATAGCTGGTCATGGTAGCAACGGCAACGGGTTTTCTTTTGGATGATTTTTCCATTCGTAAAAGGGTATCACCGGCCATGTTGGTGATATAATAGTTGGCGCCTTTTTCCTGCGGAAGCACATAATATAGATGGGTGCTATCTTTAAGCATGTACCGCTCATGGCTGCCCTCCTGGCGCATCAATATCAAATCAAAATCCTTTCTTAGCGTTTTAATTACAGGGCCCTTATCCATTTGCGGAATGATGGAGTATACTTTAAAGCTCCCATCTTTCATGAATGCGAAATCAAAGAATTTTACACCCATCTCGCTGGAAAATACAATGCGGGTGCTGCTATCCGGCATCGCCTTCATCAGTAGCAGGCCGCTTAAATGATGGCTGGTTACATTTATTTCGGCATTGTATAATACCACTGAAAATTGGGGGCGAAATTGGTAGATATGATCAAAATTACCCGTAGCGGGCTTCAGGTTTTTGTAAACCGAAGAACAGCCGGCAAAAGCAAGCAGGCAACTACTTAGCAGCAAAAAGCGCGTCAGGCAGGTTTGCATTAATCTCTTTATTTATAAAGTGAATGGTAGTATTATCGCCGGATGGCTCCTGCATATCAATATTACTTACCGAGTTGTCTTTTTTATCAACCGAGATATTGATTGATTTAAAAAAATCTTTTATCCCCTTTGATAGCGGCGCCAGCTCTACCAGGTAGCTTCCCTTGCTTTCAAACACTTTTACTTTAAAATCGGGGTTGCTCAGGATAGATCCCTGCACACAGTCGATAATGATCTTGTTGATTTGCTGGAAAAGTTTGTTGGATTTGGTGTTGATTTTATTTTCCTTCTGCTCATCCTTTACCAAAATATTGTCTTTGTTGATGATCATCAGGTATTTGGATGGCTGGGTATATTCCATCCGCACCATGTTATCCTTTTTAAACCAGAATTTTCCTTTGGATGTGATCTTTTCCGATAGCATGCTCAGGTTTTTCTCCTGCACAAAATCACTTTTAATACTGGTAGTTTTTTGGGCGGTAGCCGTAAACTGGGCTTTAAATGCCGACAGATCTGTAAGCTGGGTATAACCGGCATGCTGCGCATTGGCGTTAAATGCGGCGGCAAGTATGGCTACAGTAAGTAATAGTTTGTTTATTTTCACTACTAAAGGCAATTATTATTTAGATAGACACCAGGATTGTAAAATGGTTTGATTGGGAGTATTCCTCCATGCTAAAAAAGCAAAAGTCTGTCATTCTGAACGTAGTGAAGAATCTATTCACCGACACTTATAGTCGTCTGAAAAGTCCTCGAATAGATGCTTCGTACCTCAGCATGACAGTTTATAAAACGGAAGTCATCCCGAACTTGTTTCGGGATCCCACAGGAAAAGTGACTCGCATGATGTACACTTAGCGTATGGGGTGCTGAAACAAGTTCAGCATGACATTGGGAATTAAATCGTAGCAGTTATTGTTGTTTATGACTGATAACAATCCCCTGTCTTAATTCTTGATTCTAATCTCTTGACTCTGTTATGCTGCCTGGTTAGCCGTAATATACTCGGCCATGGTGCGCACCGACTGAAATACTTTGGGGCCGTCTTCGGCTTTTGAAAGTTTAATTTTATAAATACTCTGCATCAAAACTATCAGCTCCAAAACATCTATCGAATCCAATCCTAATCCATCGGCAAACAACGATTCATCATCGCCGATATCGCCGGGCTTAAGGTCTTGCAGGTTTAACTGGTCTATGATCTGTTCTTTCAGATCATTCATTAATTTGTCCATTTTATAACTATACAGGCGAGTTAATTTGCTCCCCTAACTTAATAATTCGCGCTAATTTTTTTATTGCCGTATCATGATTTTTAACATACGGGTTCTGCTGGTCCCACACATATCCTGCCAAAACAGAACAGATCTGGTTTTTAATCTCGGGAACAAAAGTACCCGAAAAAAAGATGGTATCCAGCGTCCCTTCGTACCAGGCATTTACGTACGACCGGAAAACATCCACGCCTTGCATCACCTTTTCTGTGTATTCGGTTTCCCAATCAATATCTTCGCCGTTTAGCTTGCGGACAACCAATTTGGCAGCATTTTGGCTGGATACAGTTGCCAGCGTAACACCCGATGAGAAGATGGGATCTAAAAACTCGGTTACATTGCCGGTAAGCACAAAGCCTTCGCCGTGAAAAGTATTGGTGGTGCTGCTCCAGGCTTGTAATATCCTTGGCTCAAAAACAAATTCAACATCTTTAAAGCGCTCGCTCAGGTAGGGTTCTGCGGCAATTAAGCTGCGTAGTTTAGCTTCGTCATCTGCGCCTTCGTAACCTGCAAAAAAGTCCGGATCGCCTACAAACCCCAACGAGGTTACGCCGCTGGAGAAAGGTATAATCCAAACCCAAACGCCGGGTTTATGTACCACTATGGTGATGCGGTTAGGTTCTTCAAACAGGTTGCGCTTTACATCTACCGTATGTGTAAATAAAGCCTTGCGTTGCGGCAGGCCCGATGGTTTATCCAGGTTAAATAACTTGGGGATAACCCGGCCATAGCCACTGCCGTCAATAATAAACCGGGCCTCAATTTGGGTTTGGTTGCCATCAATATCTTCAACGGTTGTTATCGAATCAGAGCCGTTGAATTTGATATCGGTAACCGTAGTTTCATAATGTACCGGGATACCCATGCTTTCGCAGGTATCGGCCAGGGTTTTATCAAATTCAGAGCGGGGCACCTGCCATGTCCAGTTCCAGCCATCAGTAAACTGATCTGAAAAGAAGTAATCGCAGATGACGCCGTTTTTTACAAACTTGGCTCCGAATTTTTTCTGAAATCCTTTTGCCTCCACTGCTTCAACAAAGCCGGCATCGGTTAATGCTTCCATGCAGCGGGGTAACAGGCTTTCGCCAATTACAAAACGCGGAAATTTTTGCTTTTCAACAATTTTAACTTTAAACCCTGCTTTATTCACAATAGAAGCAGCCACCGTACCCGCCGGGCCGGCGCCAATTACCAACACATCAACTTTTTCTGTATTCATCAATTTTACTCTTTTGTGTCTTATTCTGAGGCCCGATTTCTGTGGTCGGAGGTCTGGGATCTGTAGTCTGTTTATTGTTTCCGACCTCCGACCCCAGACCCCAGATCTCAGAACCCATATTTCTTTTTCCACTCTTCAAAAAACACCGGATTGGTTAATTGAAGCATAAAATTATCGCGCTGTAAAAATACCTGTACGGTTGAACCTGTAACCACTACCTCGCCGGTTGCTGCGTTTAACAGCCGGTAGTTAAAATTTAACCGGGCTGCTTCGCTTGGTACGTATTCGGTTTCAATAATTACGTTGTCGCCGTAACGCAAAACCTGTTTGTATTTACAATCAATACTTACAATAGGGGTTACGTATTGGTTATTGTAAACTGTAAGGTAATCAATGCCATATGCTTTTCCAAAAGCCTCCCTGCCATCTTCAAAATAGCGTACATAGTGCCCGTGCCACACAATACCCAGCGAATCAACCTCGCTAAACTTCACACTTATCTCGGTGGCATTTATCAGTGTTTTTTGCAATTCTTCGTTCTGTTTACTGCCGATACATTTTCGTGCCGGCGTCAATTTTGTAAAGGATGAATCTGTGCCGGCAAAGGCGCAGATCATCCTTGTCAGTGCTTTTTATTTCCAGCTGTTGTAATCAGATTTTACATCTTTCATTACATTTAAAAACGCTTTTGCCCAGTAGTTTTTAAGGCCGAAACCGCCTGGTTTTCCTTCATAATATTTGGTTAGCAAAACTGTTTTTGTTTTCATATCAACAAAGGTTATCCAAACACCGGCTTTATCAATGCCTTTGTTCATGCCGCTTACAAAAAATATATAGCCAATACCTTCTTTGTTCTGGAAATCGTAACCCTTTACAATAGCGGTAATTTTTGCCTCATCCAATAATTTAAAATCGCTCGGGTTGTCGGTGTAAAGTTTATCAAACTTTGCCTTGGCGTTTGAAGCTTTAGCTACATCAAGCGCATAATCAACAGAACTGTGGTGGATTGATTCGGCCACATCATATTTCTTTTGCTCGGTAACAAAAAGGCGGTTCCATCCTACGGTATAATCGTCTCTGAATTCCTCAGGTGTTATATCGTCTTTTTTTCCGATACCCATTACCTTGGCTTCAGCCGTACCTATAAATTTTGTTTGTGTAAAATCAAGTCCTAACCAGGTAATTTTAGCACTGCCCGAAAAAATATCGGCTTTTGTGCTTTGCGCCAAAGCAGGCAGGCTGCTTACAACTGTTAGTAAAAAGGCTATCAGCCAGGTGTTTTTTGTAGGTTTCATTTTGATGATTTAGATTAAATTATTTATTGTTGAATTATAAATACTTTCATCTGGCACTGCGCCAAAGTTTCTTCGCCGCGTTTTACCTTCCCCGATATCAGTGTTACATCAAATATTTGATTATCAATAACGATTTCCGTTTCTAAGATATCATTTATTTTAGGCAAAGAAAACACTTCGAGGTTTTTAATAGCACCAATATAACCTATAGCATCGGCTTTTTGGCTGTTTTGGGCCAGGTATCCGGCACGGGCGGCGGCCGTTTGCGCTATGTTTTCTACCAGCCCTCCCGCGCTAAATTCGCCATCCTCAACCAGTACGTTATCTGCTTTTATACAAAATTGGGTGCGGCTGCTTTTATCATCCGTCCAGGTCAAATGATCTATCATCACAAAAGGAAATTTTTGCGGGATAAGGTCGGGAGTATTGGCAGGAGGTACAAACATATTAGCAGGTTTAACAGGTTTTAACAGTGGCTCAGGTAAAATCAGTAAAGGTTTTGCAGATCAGCATCTGCAAATTGCGCAATTATTACACCAATTCGCCGGCGTTCACCTTGGTATTAACATATTCATAAAAATCCTGGAAAGTGATAATGCCGACAAAATCTTCGGGCTGCACCTTAAAATTGAAATTGCTTTCAATTACAACAACCAGGTCTATATAATCCAGGCTGTCAAGTTCAAGGGTATCTTTCAGGATGGCTTCAGGCGATATTTTCGCCACACCAATTTCAAATTCTTCTGCTAAAAAAGCATTTGTTTTTTCTATAATTTCTAAAAACTGCATAAGGGTAGGTTAATCAATATTTTTTAATAATCAGCGACGAATTTGTTCCGCCAAAACCAAAAGAGTTCGACAAAAATACGTCAAAATTCCGTTCGATGGTGGTGGTAGCGATATTTAACTTAACCGAATCCTCGTCGGGGGTTTCGAAGTTGATGTTTGGCGCGATGAACGAATTTTGCATCATCAGCATAGAGTATACAATCTCGCTTGCGCCGGCCATCCAGCACTCGTGGCCTGTCATAGATTTGGTTGAGCTTACCAGCGGCTTGCTCGATCCAAAAACCTCGTGGATAGCTTTGGCCTCACTGGCATCACCCGCAGGGGTTGATGTGGCATGGGCGTTTATGTAATCAATATCGGCCGCGGTCATACCTGCATCCTTCAGGGCCATAGCCAATGAGCGTACCGGGCCGCCAACGGTAGGGTTGGATATGTGGCCGCCGTTTGATGAAAACCCATAGCCAATAACCTCGCCCAAAATAGTTGCGCCACGGCGTTGTGCCGATTCCAGGCTTTCTAAAATCACGGTAGCTGCGCCGCCGCTTGGCACCAGGCCATCCCGGCTTTTATCAAACGGTCGCGATGCCTTTGTTGGCGTAGCTTCCTGGGTAGAGAAAGCCGAAAGCGCATCAAAGCTACCCATCGAAAAATGGTTAAGCTCCTGGGCGCCGCCGCAGATAATACCTTCCTGCAGGCCGCTTTTAATAAGATGATAGCCAAGGCCGATAGCGTGCGAGCCGCTTGCACAGGCTGCGCTTACCGTGAGGTTGATGCCTTTTAATTTGAATATGGTGGCCAGGTTCATGCTCACGGTGGAGTTCATGGTTTGGAAAACCGCTCCCGAGCCTACCAGCATAGTATCTTTTTTTACGCGGATGATATCGGTACAATCAATAACCGGCTTGGCCGAGCTATCGTTACCGTAAAGGATACCTATTTCATTTTGATCGAGGTAATCCATATCGATGTCTGCCTGGGCCAATGCTTCAATGGTGGCCATATAGGCATACTCGCCCTGTTCGGGCAGCATAATGCGTGAACGCCTGTCGAGCTTTTCTTTTAAGTTGGGCCGGTCGACAAAGCCGGTTAAGCCAGACCGGTAACCAAACTCCTTGCGCATAGAATCGAGTAAAATGCCCGATTTGCCGTGGAAAAGCGAGTCTCTTACCTCGTCCTGGGTTTTCCCAATGCACGAGTAAATCCCCATCCCTGTAATCACAACTCTATTCATAACGCTAATACCGGCTTAATCATTTAACAATTCCCTTAAAACTAAATAAATTTATTTAATCCTGAAATATTAATGTGTTTGTTTAATATGAACAAATGATTAATTATGAATAAAGGCCGCCATTAACAGAAATTACTTCGGCAGTAATATACGAAGCTTCGGGCGATGCTAAAAAGCCAACCACGCTGGCCACCTCTTCGGGGGTGCCGAAGCGTTTAATGGGGATCATGGATTTTAGCTCTTTTTCATCCAAACCGTCGGTCATATCGGTTTTAATAAAACCGGGGGCAACTGCATTAACGGTAACACCGCGACGCGCAATTTCCTGCGCCAGCGCCTTGGTTGCGCCAATTACACCCGCCTTGGCAGCCGAGTAATTAACCTGGCCAGGCAAACCTTTTAAGCCCGATAAAGATACCACATTAATAATGCGGCCATATTTTTTAACCAGCATGCCGTTTAAAACAGCCTGGGTTACATAAAAGAAACCGCCTAAACTGGTATTTAATACACTGTCCCACTGCTCATCTTTCATCCACATCATCAGGGTATCATCCTTAATGCCGGCATTATTTACCAGCACTTCAATGTATTTTTCAGTATTAGTTTCAACCCAGCCGCCTAATACAGCGCGGATATCTTCTTTGCTGGATACGTCAAATTTCATTATCTCGCCATCGCCGCCGTTTTCTTTAATTGCAGCTAACGTATTGTCGGCTTCTGCCTGGTTGCTTTTATAATTAATAAGCACGTAATAGCCCATGGTGGCCAGTTTATAGCAAACGGCGCGGCCTATTCCTCTTGATCCGCCTGTTACTAATGCACATTTCATCGTCCTGGTGTGTTAATTTTTTACGTAAAGTATATGCTTGCAATTATAAAATGTGGGAGTTTCTCTTTTTAATGAGGTGCACGTGCTCGGCTTTTTCAAAGTATTGCTTCACGTTCACCATATCCTTATACTTTGGCTTATCCTCAATAAACTTAGGGAATATGGCACGCAGATCGGTGTAAACGGTATGGGTTGTGGGCGACAGCTTTTCGCTGCAATCCAGGTGATCAATAGCTTGTAAAATAGCCATCATTTGTATGGCCAGCACTTCAAAGGTATTGTCGATAACGCGCTTAGTCATCAATGCGGCGTTGCAGCCCATGCTTACAATATCCTGGTTATCATTATTATTAGGGATACTGTGCAGGTACATTGGGTACGATAGGGTCTGGTTTTCGGCAGTGGTTGAAGTGGCAGTAAACTGCATACCCTGCATCCCGAAGTTAAAGCCCAGCACACCCAGGTTAACAAACGGAGGAAATTTATGGTTCAGCTTCTCGTTAAGCAGGTAGTTTAACTGCCTTTCGGAAAGCATACACAATTTGGTAATAGCTATTTTCAGTTTATCCATAGCCAGGGAAACATAGTCGCCATGGAAATTACCGCCGTGGAAAATGTTTTTGGCCTCGTGGTCAATCACCGGGTTGTCATTTACAGAGTTCAGCTCATCTGTAACAACGCGCTCCACTTCAAAAATGGTATCGTAAACCGGGCCCAAAACCTGGGTTACACAGCGCAGGGAGTAATACTCCTGTACCTTATCCAAAAAAACTTCCTGGTTAAGGTTATCGGGGTTATACAGGTGTTCCGACCGATCGCGGATCATTTTGCTGCCGGTAAGCACATCGCGCATAATGGCAGCAACCTCGTTTTGGCCCCGGTGGTGTTTTACCACGTTAAGCTCGTAAGAGTAATGATCATCAAAAGCCTGCACCACCTCGTTAATCATAGACGACAGCACGATTGACCATTCCAGCAGTTTTTTGGCCTGGATGATGTTTACCATGCCAATACCCGTCATGGCCGATGTGCCATTAATAATGGCTAAACCTTCGCGGATTTTTATAGATAGCGGCTCGATGCCCAGTTCTTTAAACAATTCGGCAGTGTCGTGCTGCTCGCCTTTATAGCTTGATTCGCCTTCGCCAATTAAAACCAGTGCCAGGTGGGCCAGTTGCACCAAATCGCCGGATGCGCCTACGCCGCCATGTTCAAATACATTGGGGGCAACATCCTTATTAATTAATTGGGTAAGCAGTTCGGGCAAATCGGTATGCACGCCCGACCGGGCCTGCATAAAGCTGTTAAGCCTGGCAATCATCAGGGCTTTAACCAGCAGGGGCTGCATTAAATTACCACCACCCGAAGCATGGCTGCGGATAAGGTTGTATTGTAACTGCAGCAAATTTTCTTCGCTCACCTTATACTGGGCCATTGGCCCGAAACCGGTGTTGATACCGTATATGAGCTTGTTTGAAGAGAAACCCTGCAAAAACTGGTAATTAACCTCAACATTCTTAACAACCGATGCATCCAAGCCAACTTCCTCGCCATCAAACAAAATCTTAGCAAAATCATCGGCAGTAAGGTACCGCGCCCCTATATGTATCATGAACTAAAATTATTATATTAAAAAAGAAACTTCATTAAAAATTCACACAAAAAACGTCCGAAAATAGGATAAATATTTCAGATATGATACTATTTAAGTTCTTTATTGATGCCCCACCAAACGCAAATAAAGCATATAAATAACCGTTTCGGGGTTATTAAACCGTTTATGTAAATACGCAGACGATAGAAGTATTCAAAACGTTACACGGCAATAACCAGCGTGTTTTGGACTAAGTTATCAACAGGCAATGCTAAAGCCTACACCACATAGGTTTGTACTGGCAGTTTTAATATCAAACATTTCAATGGTTTTCAGGTTTAAAAATTGGCCCCTGTGTTAAAGGGCCAGGATAAGTAGTTGAAGTTTAACATTTTTCAATCCCGATAGTGCAGCAAAACAACATAAACAAAAGGTTTTACATCGTATTCAAAATTTTATTATTACCGGTATTGGTGGCCATACAAAATTATGCTTACGCGCAGGAGGTAGTTGTTCACGACTCCCTGAAAAGAGATTCAATAAAACATCATGCCGATTCGGTGAAGTTTCAGAAAAAAGCCAATGATATTTCAAAACAGTATGATTTTGGTAACCTGGTAACAGCTGTTTTACACCCCAAAAAGAAGCCCGATTCTGTTTTCAAAAAGCCTTCGGGCATAACGGTTATTCCCAATATTGCATCTAACCCCAGTATTGGGTTTCAGCTGGGTATAAAGGCCGTGGCAGGGCGTAAATTAGGGGGCGATCCGAATACGCTATTATCGGTTGCGGCAACTTCAATATCGTATACCACAAAAGGGATTCTTTATTTTTATATCAACCATAACGTTTATACCCCAGGCAACAAGTGGAATTTTCAGGGTAATATAGTGGCGGCCAAAAGTGTTACACCCGATTTTGGTTTGGGAATAGGCCAGCCAGATCCGGGAGGCAGCGCAGCCGACCAGGCGCTTGTTAACGCAGGTCGTAAAGGCCGTGCATACCATTCCATCTATTTAAACCTGCGCGAAAAGGTATATAAGGAAGTAGAGAAAAATCTGTTTGTAGGTGCCGGTGTGTCGTTTGATATCCGTACGAAGATTCAGGACAAAGCAGATACCACCAACCATTTAACGCCGTATAATATTTACAGTGATGAGCACGGATTTAAGCGGGATAGCTATCGGGCTGATGGTTTGCTTTTTAACGTTCAGTACACCACCCGCGATAATCAGAACCGTGCCTATAAGGGAATTTATGCCGATGCGGGTTTCCGGGTTAACCAAACCTGGATGGGTAGCACCAAAAGCGCTGTACAGTTTACTACCGATTTCAGGAAGTATTTTAGCTTATCGTCAGAAAACCCGGAGCATGTTATTGCCTTTTGGAACTGGGGTTCGTACCTCATTAGCGGCGATATACCCTATCTTGAATTGCCCGGTACGGCCAAAGATGGCAGCTTTCGCAGCGGCAGGGGCTACACTACCGGTTATTTTAAGGGTACCAGGTTTAACTACAGCGAAGTGGAATACCGTTTCCCTATCCTCAAAAATAAATTCATAAGCGGGGTAGCCTTTTTTAGCGAGCAAACCGCGAATGACGAAGCCGGAACCAAGCTATTCCAAAAATTTCAGCCTGGCGGCGGTGGTGGTTTGCGGGTGCTGTTTAACAAAGCTACCCGCACCAATTTGTGCCTCGACTATGCCTTTGGCAAGTTTGGCTCAAAAGGCTTCTTTTTGGGTTTGAACGAGGCTTTTTAGGGGTTTTACAACACCACTTCTGTCATCAGGAGCTTATCGAAAGAGACTGCTTAAAGCTCTTCCCTTTAGGCTTCAGCCAAATACTTATCACCTGTTGTAAACTCCTTGCATGCGCAGTTTTAAAAACTTTGGTCTCCCGCCGGTTTTCGTTCTTCCTCCATTAAAAATTAATTTCAATACTGCTGACATAGGGCTGTCATTGCCTACCGGTAATTTCGTTAAAAATTAAAACGGAAAATCATGAAAAGCTTCGGTTCGCAAAAAATCAAAACGGTACCAGATGATTATACATCAATAACGCCATGGATCATATCGCCATCATCGGTCAATTTAATTGCCTTTTTGATAGCGGCATTTGATGCCAGGGAAGTTCCAAATAGCAGGATTACCAATGATGAAGGCGTAATTATACATGTGGTAGTGAAAATTGGAAACGCCTTGGTTATGTTATTTGATTCAAGAACGGATTGGGCATCAACGCCGTCGTTTTTGAATTTGTATGTGGACGATGTTGAAAGCGCCTATCAAAAAGCTTTAGAACTGGGCGCTAAATCGGTTACCGACATAACTACGCTTTATTTTGGAGAAAAGGTTTGCCGGGTTTTAGATCCCTTTGGCAACCTTTGGTGGATTAATCAACGCGTTGAAGAGGTTGATTTTACCAACCCGGCAGAAATTGGGCAAAGAGCATCAACCCCTGAAGCGATAGAGGGAATTGCCTATATTCAAAAATCATTAGATGGGGCCCTGAAAACCCAGAAGCGGTTTTTCGAGAATAAAGCTGCAAACTAAAAACAAAAAGGGGGATACTTCGTAAGTCTCCCCCTTTATAATTGATGCAGTGCATAGCATTTATCTTTATGCTTTTTTTACCAAAAAACGTTTCCTGAGCCATTCGCGAACAGGTTCATCGTACAGTTTAAGGCAGGCATAAGCAATGGCTATGCTGCTAACCAGCACAACCGAGCCAATGCAAAGGCTGTAGCCCATGGGTACTTTATTATCAATAACCCAGGCGGTGTACCAATAAATTAAAGGGTAGTGGGTTATATAAATGGGATAAGAAATATCGCCAAAAAACTGGCACACTTTTGTGGCTGTTTTGCCAGTAAGCTCGCCGCCGGCACCAATGGCAACAATAAGCGGGAACATGATAATAATAACAAATGCTTCGTATAAACCGTTCATCCAAAGGTGTTCGGTGCCGCCAATTCTGGGGATAGCCAGTACAATAAAAACAAGTATGCTACACACAGCGAACGCGCTTTTAATATGGATAAGCTTTCCTAAGCGCGAAAGCAGTATCCCGGCAAAAAACGGGTAAAGCAAACGGGTAAAGCCTATGCTCATCTGCTGTTTATTGATACTCCAGCCACCTATAACATCGCCCTGCGGCCCGGTTACCAGGTAGTTGATAAGCAAGCCGGCAAATATGGCCACAAATATGGCAAGTACTGTTTTTGAAAAGTGGCGCACAATTACCGCGTACAAAATATTGGCTATGTACTCAAAAAACAACGACCAGGCCGGGCCATCCAGCGGGTGCATCTCCTGCCAGCCGCGTATATCCATTGATATGGGTATCGGGATTAGTGTACAACCAATAACCATAACCAGCAGCATTTTCCAAACGGGCGTGGCGCTTATCAGCGGGAACACCGTAGGCGATGCCTGCAGATAAAAAAATATGGCGCCAATAATACTGCCCATGATAACCATTGGCTGCAACCGGATAAGCCTGCGTTTATAAAAATCCCATTGACCCATTTTGCCCCAACGATCATCATAAGCATAGGCCACAACAAAGCCCGAAAGCAGGAAAAAGAAATCGACAGCAAGGTAGCCGTGATTAATGATCTGGGCAAAGCGGCTGCCACCATTATTGGCCTCCAGAATATGGAAGGTTACCACTAACAGGGCGGCTACACCGCGCAGTCCGTCTAAAATTTTATAATGGCTTTTTGATTCGAGGTACGCAGGAGTTTGGGTCATTAGTTTAAGCGTGTTAAAGGTTTTGTATGGCTTTGGCCGTGCCAACGCGGCACGAATTATAAATATGCTTTATTTTATTGAAATACAAGAAGAAATGTAATGTTATAACCGGTTTATTGAACAGGGGTGCCCCTATGCGTTTTTGTGACGCAATGATAAATAAAACTTTTAAATTGACAATAGGGCTAATGATGTTGTTTTGCATGCGATGGAACAAAAGTGGGCTTTAATAAAGCAAAGCACAAAAGGCCATTTGTTTCGCTCCTGTTTTTTTTGACGTTTTAAACAAAGCGGTTTGATGTTTTAAACAAACCTGCTTTTTCCTGGCTCCCTTAGTTTTGTCTTGAAAATAAAATTAAAAAACGATGAACTTAAAAGACAATTATAACGGAGCCCTACAGCAACCGCTCCAATCGGGGTTTAATGCAACATCTACTGTTCATGATGTTATAAAAGGGATTGATCTTAATGGCAAAACTGCCATTGTTACGGGTGGTTATGCGGGCATTGGCCTCCAAACGGTAAAAACACTGGCTGCGGCCGGCGCAACTGTAATGGTACCGGCCCGCGATATCAGTAAAGCCGCTAATAACTTAAAAGGAACTGCCAATGTAATCATTGAAGAAATGGACTTGCAGCAGCCCGAATCCATCGATGCGTTCGCAGCAAAATTCCTCGCGGTTCATGATGCCCTGCATATCCTGATTAATAATGCCGGTATTATGTGGGTGCCACTGCAACGGGACGGGCGGGGATATGAGTCACAGCTATCTACCAACCATTTGGGCCATTTTCAGTTAACGGCCAGGCTTTGGCCCGCTTTGCGGAAAGCAAATGGCGCCCGTGTGCTTAATGTATCTTCTTTTGGCCACCAAATTGCGCCGTTCAATTTTGACGATCCCAATTTTATCAACCGCGATTACGAAACTTTACAGGGCTATGGGCAATCAAAATCGGCCAATAATCTTTTTGCGGTAGAGCTTGACCACCGGGGCAAGGCTTTTAATGTGCGCGCTTTTTCGGCGCACCCCGGTTCGGTAATCGGCACCGACCTGGGCCGTGTAGCACCTATGGCTTTATTTCAGCAAATGGGCACCCATGACCAGGATGGTAACATTAAGCCGGAAGTGGCAGCCAAGCTAAAAAATATTGACCAGGGCGCTGCTACATCGGTTTGGTGCGCTACCAGTCCGCAATTAAATGGCATAGGCGGTGTTTATTGTGAAGATGCCGATGTGGCCGAGCTTGACGAGGGAAATATTAATCATGACTACAGTGATCCTTCATCCCTGAGGGGTGTAAAACCATACTCGGTAAACGCCGAAAATGCACGAAAACTGTGGGCATTAAGCGAAGAAATGACCGGGGTATTATTTAGGGCTGATTGATAGGGGGAATTTGCCGCCAGGACGGCAAGGAGAGATGCAATCCGGCTGGAAATTTTATTTGTTCATTAATGGCGTCCAGGCCCCTCTTTACGGCGAAGCCGAAGAGACGGTGGCCCTCGATGCGTCGGGGCCTGGTGAGTAGTCGGCATCAGATATCCGATACATCACCAATAGCTTTCCGGGCTGATTTATTTTGTAAATTTACTTCGATCATATGGAATTTGAGACGCAATATATCAGCCCCGATATTAAGCTATCGCTTTTTAGCGGGAAGTGTTTTAAAACAGAAGTGATGTTTGAGCATCACATCCTGGTTTGGTTTATTTCGGGCGAAACAAAAATTATACAGGCCGAGGCCAGTTATATTTTTAACGCAGGCGATATATTTTTGATTCCGCGCAATCAGCTGGCAACGGTTATTAATTACCCAAAGGATGGCCAACCGCATAAGGCCGTGGCTATGCACCTCACGACAGAGAAACTTAAGGAGTTTTATTCCAGACATAAAGCCGTTGGCAAGGTACAACCACTGCAAAAGGTATACAGGTTTACCAGGCACCCTTTACTTGAAAGTTGCCTTGCATCGTTAATCCCTTATTTCGATCTTGGCGAAAGCCTGCCTGCCGACCTGGCCCATATAAAAATTGAAGAAGCCATCAGTATCCTCCGGGCAATTGATAAAAGTGTGGATGGCTTGCTGGCCAACTTTGCCGAGCCCGGCAAAATAAATCTTGCCGACTTTATGGAACATCATTATATGTTTAATATGACCTTAGATAGGTTTGGCTATTTAACCGGCCGCAGCCTGGCCACATTCAGGCGCGATTTTAAAAAAGTGTATAATACCACACCCCAAAAATGGCTGACAGAAAAACGGTTAAAACTGGCCCACTACCAAATTGCCGAAAATAAGCGCAAACCCAACGATGTGTATCTTGAAGCCGGTTTCGAGAACCTGTCGCATTTTTCATATGCATTCAAAAACCTGTTTGGCTATCCGCCCAATGGTTTGCTTCAAAAATAGATTGCAAAAACGGGAGCCCCGGATGTTTCAACCCTGGGGCTCCCGTTTTCATGATAGCGGCCAACTAACTAAACCCGGGCCACTTCACCTGTTTTACCGGCTTTTCATTTCGCACACCTGGCGGGTAATTACTTGGGCACGCATCAGCCGATGATTTATTAGTGTTGATATATTAAGGTAATTGGAATTGGTTACTTACCATTATAGGCCTGCTGCAGGGTTGCTACCTGAACTTTCTTCATCGTCATAAAAGTTTCCGTAACCCGCGCAATTTGTTCAGGGCTACCGTTTTTGAGCGCATCGAACATAACGGTAGAGGCCACCTGCCACGATACGCCGTATTTATCTTTTAACCAGCCGCATTGCCCGGCTTCGCCATCAGCGGAAAGCGCCGACCAATAGTAATCAATCTCTTCCTGGGTTTCGCAGGGGATTAATAATGATACGGCATCGTTGAAATTGAAACCATGCGAATGGGCGCTATCCATAGCGGCCAGCCAGGTTTTATCAATATAATAATCGGCAAACAACAGCGTGCCTGCTTTATCCGGCCCCATATCTTCCGGGCGTAATGCCGTGGTGCCGCGTTTGCTATCTTTGAACACTGCGCAATAAAAGTCGATTGCTTCATTGGCTTTACCTGCAACCGGTGGGGTAAACAACAGCGAAGGGACTATTACGGGCCTTTCTTCACCGGTGGGGTTGGTCAGGATCAGTTGCCAGGATACTCCATATTTATCTTCAACCCAGCCATAACGTTTGCTAAAAGGGTAACTATCCAATGGCATCATTATTTTGCCGTTTTCGATAAGTTTATTCCATATGTCGTCGATATGCTTGTCGGCATCCGGGTTGCGCGAGGGATCAAAATTAACCATAAATGAAATGGACGGATTGATACCAAGTTTGTGCCCGGTACTAATGCCAAAGAACGACTGGCCTGCAATAGTAAATTCTACTACTTCACATTCGCCACCAGGCATCGGGAAGTGATTGGCATAATTGACGGCCGAATCGGGCATGAACGATGCGTAAAATTCAGCCGCTTGCTTTGCATCCTGGTCGAACCAGAGGTGTGGTTTGATGGGTAACATAGGTAAATGGTTTTGGTGTTGATATAATTTAAAATTTTAAGCACTAATTGTTTTAATGGTAGCTACTTAACTATCTCAAAATTAAATGATTTTTTGCTGCACGGGCATAGGCATCCGGGACAATTTACGGGGTGTATTGCGACAGGATTTAACGCGCTATTGTCCTGTTATACTACATCAGATCCGGTATTTTTCATTCAGGCTATATAACGACCAGTAAGCAAGGGGCAAAAAAAACGGCACATTACCCCAATCGGCACAATGGTGTTGTGAACCTGGAATGGATTATTGCTTTTAGTTTTTTATGATTTTTTCTTTTACCAGTTTTTGATCGCCAAACAGTATTCCTAAAAACAGTATTGCACCTAAAATAACAATCCATTTAAATTTAAAGGCAACTGCAAAAAGCTGGTTGCTCGCGTTGGTATTAACAAATGCCAGCAATTCATAAAATGCCGCGAAACCGGTTGCCAATACAACTAAAGACACCAAATAAAATCGAATGTCTTTTTTCCGGTTGATTTGTGCCTGTAAACGTGCTTTAACTTTTGAAGCAAAATTATAGGGTAAGCCCTCTTTGGGTTCTTCTTTAAGTTTTTCAAACAGCAGCTGGTACTGCCCCAGGTTTGTTTGCTCATCTGCCGATAGCGAATGGCCGGGTAAATTTAGGTCGCCTTCCAGCAATCGCTGTATTTCTTCGTCATTTAGCTCTTTCATAATGGCTCATTTTTGGTGTCTTTTTCTATTTTTTCCTTCAACAGTTTTCGAGCCCTGAACAAATTGCTCTTTATAGTACCTTCGGGCGTACCGGTAATCTGCTCAATCTCCTGTACCGAAAATTCATTCAAGTGGTACAATGTTAGTACTGTTCGGTAGGCCAGCGGCATTTGTGCTATCAGTTGGTTAATATATTCGGAAATGTTTTTTTTTGTTAAAACCTGCTCAGGGTTTTCATTGGTAAAGTAATAGTTGTCTAAATTTTCCGGGTAATCGTTCTGCCGTTCCTTTTTATATTTTTTTGTATAATCGATGGCAGTTAAATAAGCAATACGGGCTATCCAGGTAGAAAGCTTCGACTCAAATTTAAATTTGGGCAGGCTATGGTGTACCTTAATAAAAACTTCCTGGCAAATATCCTCCTTATCCTGCAAATCCTGTACAATGCGGTTAGTTACAAAGAATACCAGTTTTTCATATTCTTTTACCAATAGCTCAAAGGCGCGGAAATCTCCCTTAATTATCCTGGATATAATTTCCCTTTCATTTAACATATTACAGTAGTCAGCCGGTAGCGCAAAACGGTTGCAAAAAATAATAAAAAATAATTGCAACCGATTATCTTATTTTGCTGACTACTGTATCAAATCATTTAAAATAACAACATCATGAAACAGTTACTTCCTTTTATCATCCTCATAGTGTTTTTCATCATATTAGCCGTTTTGATTATTGCCCTGTTTAATCACAGGCTCAAGAACAGGATACTGGATGCCGGTCCGCTGAATGAAAGCTCGGTTAAATTTTTAGCACAGCTCTCGGGCTTTGGTACCGAATCATTAAAGTGGGGCATCATCCTGTTTTTTGCCGGTATAGGTTTGGTAACAATGCAATACATTCCTTACAGTGCCGAAGATTCGCCCCTGCCATACGGCGTCGAAACAATCTTTATTGCCGCCGGTTTCCTGACCTATTATTTAGCCATTCAACGAAAAAAAGGCAGGCAGCAATAGGCCCGGCTAACACATCCAATTAATTTTTTACATCCTTTAAAAGCGCTTTACAGCACTTAATGGATAACTACATCCCATATTTTCTACCATTAAAATTTTTATCACAATGAAAACTAAACTTAATTCCATCTGCATAGTATTAATTATCAGTGTATTATTAATGCTCAATAAAGCTACGCTGGCGCAATCGGCACCAGGAGCATATCGCTTATCCGGTAAAATAATTGATTCTGTTAGTCATGAACCGTTGTCATTCATCACCGTTAGGTTAAAAGACGAAAAGGGAGAGCCGGTGCGGGCTATGGTGACAAAAGATAGCGGCCTGTTTGTTTTTTCGGCATTACAAAAAATGCGTTATCATATAACCATTGTGGCTGTAGGCTATCGGCAAAAAGCTGTTGCTGTTGATCTGGCTGATAACACCAGCCTGGGCAACATTTACCTTGCAGCACAAGTTACCTCGTTAAAAGAGGTGGCAATTACTGCCGACAGGCCCATCATTAATCAAAAGGCCGATAGGGTTGTTTATGACCTGAAAGCTGACCCGGAAAGCAAAGGAAGCAGCGTTTTAGGCATGATGCATAAAATTCCCTTTATCTCGTTAGATGGCAGCGACAATATTTTGCTAAAAGGAAATTCCAGTTATAAGGTGCTCATTAATGGCAAACCTTCGACCATGGTGAATGGTAACCTGACTGCCATACTCAGAAGCATGCCCGCTTCTACCATCCGGAAAATTGAAGTGATCACCATACCTCCGGCTAAATACGATGCCGAAGGCCTGGCTGGTATTATTAATATCATCACCGATAAAAAAGTGAACGATGGCTATAACGGAACACTGAATGTAAATGAAAGCGGGCCAACCGGCGGGCCGGGAGTTGGCGGTTCATTTACCGCTAAAATGGGCAAATTTGGTGTTTCGGCATTTGGCGGGGCAAGTATATATAATTCTCCGCAAACCAGTTTTTCCAACAACAGGACAAGTTCAGGTGAATCTGCCGGAAATTTGCAACAGGAGGGTTTTGGTAAATCAAATAATAAAAATGCCTATTTCGGCACACAGTTAAGTTATGAAATCGACTCGCTTAAACTCATCTCCGGTCAGTTCAATATCAATGGGAACCGTTCAAACGGCAGCAGCAGCCTTTCTTCTGCTTTAAATGGGGCCAATATACAACCGCAACATTATGACCTTACAAATAATAATACAGGCACATCTTATGGTATTGATGCAGCGCTTAATTACCAGTTGGGCTTTAAAGCTGTAAAGAACCGCTTGCTGACATTTTCTTATCAATATAGTACAAACCCCAGCGATCAGAATACAGAAATCAGCTTTTTAAACCAGGTTAACCAGGCAGCGCCAAATTATAAACAATATAATCACGAAAAATTCAGGGAGCAAACCGTTCAGGTAGATTTTGTGACACCGGTAAAAATGGTAAATATGGAAGCCGGAGTAAAGGCTATATTCAGAAACAATGCAAGTGATTTCAGGTACAACTCATTAAACCCTGCCAGCGGCGAGTTTGAATTGAACCCATCGCTATCAGACTTGTATACCAATACTCAAAATGTGTACAGCGCATACAACTCTTACCAGGTTTCATTAAAAAGCTGGAACATTAGTGCCGGGGTACGGCTTGAGCAAACTGTGATACGGGCCGATTTCACTTCATCCGGGTCTGTTGCTGATCAAAATTACCTTAATGTTGTTCCGTCATTTGCAGTAAGCAAGAATTTCAAGAACGAGAGTAGTGTCAATTTCGGTTTTTCCCAACGGATAAGAAGGCCGGGAATAAACAGGCTGAACCCATATATCGATAACTCTAACCCTAATATCGAATCAACCGGTAATCCAAACCTTCGTCCGGTGGTGTTAAATGATGTGCAGGCGGGTTATAGCAACAACAAAAAGTTATCAGTAAATATCGGGCTTGATTATTCGTTCATGAACAACCTCGATCTTAAAGTTACTCATTTTAACAATGCAACACAGGTAACCAGCACCACTTATGCCAATGTGGGCAAGGCCCAAAGCCTGGGTGCTAACTTTAACATGGGTTACCCTGTAAGTAAATGGTATAACGTGAATTTAAATGGCAACCTGATGTACCTATGGTTATCTGGCCCAAATGATGGGGTTATTGTCCATAACAACCGTTACATCTATTTCCTTGCTTTATCTAATGCCTTCCAGGTTAGTAACGGCTGGCGCATTAATGCAGATGTGAATGTAATAAGCCGCAACCCCAACGGCCTGCAGGGAACATCAAACGGGATGGTGAGTACAGCATTTGGAGTGAACAAAGAACTGATTAAAAACAAGCTGGGTTTTGCTGCAGGGATCAAAAACCCATTCACCAAATACCGCAACAATCAAAATCAAACCTTTGGGGCAGCCTTTTCACAATACAGCACCAACCGAGACTATTTCCGGTCCTTTAACATTAGCCTGAACTATAATTTTGGAGGTTTAAGGGATGGTATCAAAAAGAGCAAAAACGAGATCAGGAATGATGATCTGTCGAATTAAAAAGGAGTGGTCACAAAAGCACGTTCGCCTTTGCAGATAGCTGCTCCATGGTTGATGTGTTTAAGGTTATAGCTTACAGGAAATGACGAAAGTCAGTTTTAATAATGACGTGTTTCACATCCCCGCGCTTAGGTAAATGCTAAGTTTGTAGTACCCGATGGATGGAATTTATTCCTGTTTCGGTAGATATGCATGAAGCGTCTTTCGGAGATGACAATTGCACATTATGGAACCGGGAGGCCCGGTTCCATTTTTTACGGGCTGCTTACCGGTTGTTATTTGCGATGGCCGAAGATGTAAACTTATAGTCAAAATGAAACTGGTTAATTACCGTATTCCTCTTTTATTTTTAATTGGTGCGTGCTCGTCAAAAAAAGATCATACCAGGGCAGTTATAAAAGATATTACTGTGTCGCTGTACGCTTCTGCAAATGTTAAAGCAAAAGATCAATACACTGTGTTATCAACCGTGCCCGGTATTATAAAACAAATTAATATAGGCCCCGGCGACCTGGTAAAAACAGGAGATATACTTTTTGTACTGGAAAGCCGGGAAGCCGAGCTAAACGCGGCCAATGCCCGCCAGGCTTTAGATTTTACAACATCAAACAGCCGGGTCAACTCCGAACGGGTTCAGGAAGCGATGTACCAGGTGCAAACAGCTAAAGAAAAATACCAGCTCGATTCGGCCAATTATTATCGTCAAAAGAATTTATGGGAGCAAAACATAGGCACCCGGTTAGATTTTGATCAGCGCCACCTTGCATTTACCACATCGAAAATAAATTACAATGAGGCCGTTGCAAGTTTAGCGCAATTGAAAAAGCAACTGGAAAACGATTTACAGCTATCTAAAATAAATTATAGTATCTCAAAAAAGCGGCAAACCGACTATTTAGTTAAGAGTGACATTGACGGAAAAGTATTTGATGCAATTAAAAATAAAGGCGGGCTGATTACCACACAAACGCCGCTATGCATTTTAGGGAAACCCGATCATTTTTACCTGGAGATGGATGTTGACGAAAAAGATATCACAAAGGTTAAACTCCACCAGCAGGTTGAAATTACGATGGATAGTTACAAGGGACAAACATTCCTGGGGGAGGTTAGTAAAGTTTACCCCATAATGGACGAGCGGTCGCGCACATTTAAGGTGGAAGCCGTGTTTTTGAACCCTCCTGCAAAGCTTTATCCTAATTTAACGGCCGAGGTTAATATAGTAGTTAGCGTTAATAAAAAAGCCATTCTTATTCCCAGGAGCTACCTGGATAAAAACAATTGTGTATGGCTAAAAGGCGATGTTAAAAAAAAGGTAACAACGGGTGTGCAAGACGAGGCAAACGTGCAGATATTGTATGGCCTGGATACGCTGGAAACCATTTATAAACCCGATTAAATGAAAACAGCGTTGCTCTTAAATATCGCCCTTGCCTTATTAATGGCGCGCCTGAAACAATCAATTGTGGCGGCGGCCGGCGTTACCTTTGGTATTGCCATGTTTATAGCCCTTATTAGTTTCATGACCGGCTTAAACAAAATGTTAGATAGCCTGATTATTAACCGCACCCCTCATATCAGGCTATATAATGCTATTGCCCCTTCAAAAACGCAACCCATTAACCGTGCAGCCGAGTTTACCGGTTTCCGGAATTTTATCCTGTCGGTAAAGCCTAAGGACGAGGGAAAACAGATATATAATGCCAACAGTATCATTAAAACCATCCGGGCAGATGAGCGTGTAGTTGACGTGGCCCCTAAAACAAGTACCACAGTATTTTTTAACAGCGGTACTATTCAGCTATCGGGTGTAATTGATGGGGTTGATGTTGATCTTGAACAAAAGCTGTTTAACTTAAATGACAACATTATTGAGGGCACTATATCCAATTTGAATACTGTGAGTAACAGTATAATAATTGGCAAGGGACTTGCAGATAAGCTAATTGTTAAAATAGGCGATGTAATACAGGTTACCACGCCCGACGGAGACCGGGCCATGCTGAAAATTGTGGGGATTGTGCAATTCGGGATAGCCGAAGTGGATGATGTGCAAAGCTTTACATCGATACAAACGGCGCAAAAACTACAGGGTAAGCCGGCAAATTACATAACCGATATACAAGTTAAACTAAAAGATATTGCCCTTGCACCGGCAGTTGCCAGGGAATATGCCCGTTTATTTGATGTAAGCGCAACCGATGTGCAAACGGCCAATGCACAGTTTGAAACCGGCACTACTGTACGAAACACCATTGCCTATAGTGTAAGTGTTACCTTACTTATTGTTGCCGGCTTCGGGATATACAACATATTGAATATGCTCATCTATGAAAAAATGGACGCCATAGCGATATTAAAGGCCACCGGCTTTTCGGGCAGCGATGTTAAAGCTATATTTATTCAACTGTCCATGGTGTTGGGGGTAGTTGGCGGCATCATCGGGTTAATATTAGGCTATTGTTTGTCGGTTATTATCAGTCATATTCCGTTCGAAACTTCGGCATTGCCAACTATTAAAACTTACCCGGTAAATTTTGGCCTTATCTATTATTTAATTGGTATAAGCTTCGCGCTGGTTACCACTTATTTTGCCGGCCTGTTTCCGGCCCGTAAGGCTGCAAAGATTGACCCGGTTGCTATAATAAGGGGGAAATAATGGATACACCGGTTTTACAGGCAATTAATATTAATAAGTATTTTTTAGATCCGGTACGCTTTCGCGTACTTACGGATATCAACTTCAGCATCAACCGGGGTAGCTTTGTTTCAATTACGGGCAAATCTGGTTGTGGTAAATCAACCCTGCTTTATGTCTTATCTACTATGGATACTGATTATGAAGGCGAATTGCTGTTGGATAATGAAACTCTCGGTAAAAAAAACAATGCCGAGCTGGCCATTGTCCGCAATCAAAAGATAGGGTTTGTATTTCAGTTTCATTACCTCATCCAGGAGTTTAATGTGCTCAAAAACGTGATGCTGCCAGCCATGAAACTGGGTAAATACGCCAACGAAGTAATAGAAGAAAAGGCAATGCAGCATTTAAAAACCCTGGGAATATATGACCAGGCGCTCAAAAATGCCAGCCAGCTTAGCGGCGGGCAAAAGCAGCGTGTAGCAATTGCGCGCGCGCTAATCAACGACCCGCTAATTATTATGGGCGATGAACCTACCGGAAACCTGGATAAAAAGAACAGCGATGTTGTTTTTGAAATTTTAAAAGACATTTGTCTGCAAAACAAGCAAACAATCCTGGTAGTAACCCACGACCCGGATTTTGCAAAACGCGCCGACCGGACCATCAGGATGGAAGACGGGAAAATTATATCAGAACTTTAGCCACCAAATAAATATTTAACGCTCGCGGTTTTTTCGCAGGTATACGGTATATTCCTGGATGTTTTTTGAAGTGTACAGCCTGACAAAAAGCCTCAAATCAGAAGATTTGAGGCTTTTATTTCGATGTAGACGGGAGAGGACCAATCTAAAGCTTTTTTGAGGGTTTGGCAATGATTCAAGATTACGTTGCAAATACTCCCGGGTAGTCTGCCAGTGCTTAATCTACCAAACTACAGATCTCTGTAACAGTGGACCTTCGGGTAGAGATAAAAGGCTTGCCCTGGAACATCTGGTATCCTGTTGTAAAATGTTGTATCTCTCTTTTAAGAACTATTCCACTGGCATTATCAATGGTATAAGTTCCTGTTGAATGCGTGTTTAATTTATCATCGTTAGTTGTTTTAATAAATGCAAGTACAGTAACCGCTTTGTTATTGCTTTGCAGCCAATATTCGCCAACTGTTTTGCCCCGTATATCTGATACCGTATCTCCCCATCTCTTACTGGGCTCAAGGTCTTTCAATTTAGCGATGTCGACTATTAAAGGAAATTTTTTTCCTACCGTAAGTTCCTCGCGTTCTAAACCTGCAAAACTCATGATTGAATCAACAACAGATACCGGCGCGCTCTTTTGTATGCCTGCTACGTTGCCTTGCCCGTCAAGTATATAAATGTCTTCAGCGCCAACAACCGCACGAAGCGCCGCGGATAGCTGGCCCGATGTGTCTGCCGGTTTGTTTGAACTAAAGTAAAAATGATCTTTACCCGAGTTTATAGTATCGGTTATTTGAGTGGTTACCACTTTAGCCTTAAGTGAGTTACCGTATGATGCTTCAAAATTGTATGTTTTTGTCACAGCAGACGACGAACTTATGTTAACGCTGGCTGTACCGTTTTGCAGTGTGCTTTCTGATTTTACAATAGTTTGCTTAAGATAAGTTTTGCCGGCAACCGGTTTAGGCGCCTCGTTGTTTTGCTGGGCATATACATTGAAACCTGTAAAAAGAAATAATGCTACCGCTATTTCTTTCCTGCCAATTGTATTAAAAATATTCATTGTCTGTTACTGTTTGATGATTTGTATATTATTTTTATTACTTGGTCCTGCTTGTATCAAGTGGTGCGTTGACGGCACATCCGCAGCTATACGGTTTGTACCTGTACCTTATAATGTACCTCGTTTTTACCTTGGCCGACGCCGGTTTTACAATCTTAGGCTTAATTGCAAGCGTATGTTTTATGCTGGCTTTTAATGGCTTTTTATGCTTATGTACAGCCGGTTTTACTTTTGGCTTTTTCTTTGGCACCAACGGCGGGCAACAACAACAGCACTGCCTGTCGGCCAGCGCTTTTTTAAGTTTTGCTATATATTCTTCGTCAGCATCGCTAACCCTTTTATTATTACCGGGATCTTTTTTAAACGAGGTAATTAAATAGGGCGGTGGTGGTGCAAATGATCCTCCTTCGGGCAGGGGCGGCATAATTTCCATCACCGTTTTTACCAGAAAATTGGGCGGCAAAATGGAGGGTATATCCGATATTTTTTCCGGTAGCAATTGCGGCGCGGGTACGTTCCAATCAGAGTGGCTGGGGACAGGGACTTTCCAATCGGAATTATTATTGACTTGTGAGTATGCCAACTTAGCGCCTGTTGTCAAAAACAATATAGGTAATATGTAATTAAGTTTTTTCATGTTTTAAGTACTTTTTTATAGGTTATGGTTATTAACACGTTGGTATACGTTATTTTGACACAAGCCTGCTTACCGATAAAGGATAGCCCATCATAAATATCATGCTTACCCTATCGCCCGAGTACGAAGTGACTAAGTTAGAGGCTCCTATGCTGAATGAAAGCGGGTTTTTAAATGGACGGAAACCGGCCGACAGCCCAAGGTTAGTACCGTACCACTCGGCATTTAGATTTACGCGATAAATAATTTCGTAAGAAATACCTGCGAATACCGATGTGCCGTGTAAGCCTTTATCATTTAAAACATCGGCCGGGCTTTTATCGCGGAAGCGGCCCGTGCCAAAACCAATAGTATATGATAATGCAGATGCCCCAGGCGTTTTTGAAGGTAGCCCTTGCACAGCATGGCTGAACGCCGCATAAAAAGTTGATGACGGCGAATCGGACTCGCGTTTGTTGGCAAAAAGCTGCAAGCCGCCTACCGAGATGCTGCTACCACCGGGCAGCAGCCTGCTTATGCTAAAATTGCCCGAGAAATCTTGAAATTTATGAACATCAGTCATATTGAGGCCTAAGGCGATGTTTACATACTTTATCGGGTCGCCAAAGCTAAGGCCGCCAAAAGCTATCAGATCAGCTTTATTATTTCGGTACTGTTCCGGATAAACGCCGCCCAGGCCGCCATAAATATAAGTGCCGTTACCGCCAAATCCGGTAGGAGACATCAGGCTTGTTGGTGCACCGTTATTATAAAGTGTTTTTTTGCGCACTACTGCCCCCTGGTTATGAAACAATGAGTCGAATTTCGCAGACATCGATCCTTCAAATGAGGTTTGAGCCAGGAGGGCGTTAGGTTTAACGCAGCAAAGGATCATGATAAAGATACCTGTCCTGGCTATAAAATTACAACCGTTTAATAAATTGGAGTTTGGGTAACAGCCAGATGGAGCTTTTTTTTGTCCAAATTGTAAGATCTTAAAATAGGGTGTTTTTCGGGTCATTGTCATAGGGTTTATGCGTGGTGTTGATTGATATTAATTAGCGCATTTTGCAACGCCGCCGAGCATCCTGACATCTTGCCAAATAGCCCTTCTACAAAAGCCACGCTGTTTTATCCAACGCGGCAAAATTTTTAGAACTAACTAATCTGTAACAATTGTCGTCTGCATTATTAAACAGGCGTTTATGTTTATTCAAAAATAGCCTTGCAGCCAAATGGTAACCATAACATCTTTGGGGTATTTTATGGAGCTAACCGCGCTATTAACAATTAAGAAGGTTTCCTATTGGGGGGGGGTAATAAAGGAGCTTTATTAAGCTACAAATTGCATTTTATTCCTATAAGTAGTAAAATAGAGATAATTTTCTTAAATTAGACGTTGATGCCTAAGTCAGCGAAGTGCACCTCACTTAGTCGCGTCGGGCCCTAAAAAATTTTCATCGGGTTAATTAAGAGACTTCTACTCTAATCATGAAAACATTATTTCGCGTACTTGTAGGCGCGGTTTTGCTTGCTTGCCGGCTTGGTTGTGCTCAAGCGCAATCGCTTTTTAACGCCCAGAAGCTGAATATGCCTAAGCCATTTAACAGAGCGCTTTTTACCAATATTGCGCGAGACGAACGAGGCTTTGTTTATTTTACTACCAATCATGGTATCTGGCGTTTTGATGGCACCGATGTGCAACCTTTTAGCTTGCCCAACATAACGCTTCCCCCTAACTTGCTGATAAAGTTGTTATTTTGTTACCAAAACTTTATTTTTCTAAGGTATAATAACGACCCCGATCTAATTTACTGCTATGATTATACTAAACTCAAACTTTATAAAATTAGAGTAAAGGACTTTAACTGTTTTATAATAAACAATTTTAACCATAAGCTGAATTTGCTTTCAAAAAACGGGCAAATATTCGTTTTCAATAAAGCAGGTTTCTTGCAAAAAGGCCTTAATCTACAACATTTAAGAGGGTGGAATAATGGATCAGGTATAGAGCAATACCTTATTGACGAAAAAGGTAAACTATTTTTTTTTGTTAGAAATAATGTTGCGACCGCAGAACCCAATTTGATAAGAACCGGAAAGGGCGATTCAGTGCTGGTCAACGGATCGTATAAATACCGGATGCTTTATGATAAAAGTGGTCAGTTTGTTGGATTACCCTTTTCCACCACCAAATATCTTGTCGCCCGATATCCGCTTGGTTTTATAATTTATGATAAGCGATCGCTTAACAAACTGTATGAATATCAGGGCAGTAATTATATTTGTTGCTTTAAGGCAAAGGACAGTATAGTAGTGATATGCCGCCAGCCCGATAAAAAAATGCTTGCATCGCCTTTTTTTAGGCTATACTGGGGCATAAACCAGTTTTCTGATCTGAAGGCGGTTGAAGAATGTACCACGGCTGATGAGTATTTAGGCCTCACACCCGATAATTTGTTTTTGATTACGCCCGGAAATCCCCGATTGAGTGATACGGTTGCCAGCAATAAGGCGATGCGTTTTTTTAAAGACAAGAGTATTAGGGGTATTTATAATGACAGTTTAAGGTTTTATATTGGCACGTATAATGGGGGCACCTACCTTTTTGGTAAAAACAGCTATAAGGCGCTGCCTTTTACTACGTATGCAATACAGCCAATTAACAAAAGGCATGTAATGCTTGGTACCGAGGGGGGATCTGGTTTTGTTGTGCTTGATACCTATACAGATATGTATGAATTACTGCCCAATCCAAATCGGGCAAGCATGGTTATTAATAAATTAATAAAATATCAAGACGGTTTTTTGGGTGCTGTCAGAAACTCTTTATACCTCGCAAAAAAAAACGAACTTAATCAATGGAGCTACACGTGTTGGTTTACTGATAAAAGGCTGGGTATCATAAAAGATGTTGCCTTTATTAATAATCACCTTTGGCTGGCAGGCGAAGGTGGATTATTCAGGATGGACAAGGCCGGGCTTACTAAAATAAAAATCAGCAATGCAGACTATATGCCGGTATATACCATCCTGCCATATAAGAACACTATATTGCTGGGCACCTTAGGTAAGGGGATTATTAAAATTGATGCGGGTGGAAAGGTAATAGATAACATTGGTTTTGAAAAAGGCCTGGCAGGCGATTTTGTTTATTCTTTGCTCGAAGTTGATGGATTGCTTTTTGCCGGTACTAACGAGGGAGCAAGCGTATTTAATATCGCCAACATGCAGGCTCTTCCATATCCGGATAACGACGAGTTTGAAGAAAATTATACTCAGGAATTTAACCATTCGGCAATATATTATGACCCAAAAGGGCGCCAGGTGGTTATGGGCGGTTTACATGGTTTGGCCTTTTTTAGTATCGATTATTATAAATCATTACTTTCCAATAACGCCGACAAACTGATATTGTCCTATTTAAAAAAGAGCACAAATGGCGTAGCCCTGCCCCAGGTTGATTTATTTGCCAATGCGGCTAACATAATTAATGTAAAGCCCGGCGAAAACACGGTTTCCCTTAAATTTGCAGGGCCCGCCAAGCAAAAGGATATTTTGTTCAGGATAAGGGAAATTTCAGATACCTGGCGTACAAACAAACTTTCAGACGAGATAAATTTATATTCACTTCCACCAGGTACTTATACGTTTCAAGCCCGGTTTCCTACCAATACTAAACCAAAGCAGTGGCTAACAAAAACAATTGTGGTATGGCCATCTTTCTACCAGTCATGGCCGTTTAAGGTCATGATAGTATTAATTGTATTGCTGTTGATTTATCAGGCTTGGGTATCGCGGATAAAAAAACTAAAAAGGGAGATGGAACTGCGTACTTCTATAGCCAGCGACCTGCATGACGAAATTGGCAGTAACCTTACCCGTATATCGCTGAGCAGTGAATTAATGCATATAAAACAATCTACTGATAGTGAGATTATTCGGAACATTTCAAACGATAGTAAAGATGCAATAGCATCTATTTCGGATATTATTTGGTCGGTCGATGCGCGCAATGATAACCAGGAAGATTTGCTATCGCGCATGAAGGAGCATGTGCATTTTATGCTGGGCGATTTCCCTGAAATTAGCTTTGAGGTGAGCGGATTTGAAAAGACCGGCAATTTAACGCAACTTGTAAGGCAAAACGTATACCTCATTTTCAAGGAAGCCATAAACAATATCGTCCGGCATAACAACGCTACTCCGGTTTGGATCACATTAAATAACCAGGCGTGGGGCATGACTATCATTATTAAAAACACAGTTAATGCTAAACCTGGCAGTTATCACACAGGGCAGGGTTTAAAAAACATGCAAATGCGGGCAAAGCGCATAAAGGCAAGTTTGGTAATTACACCTGCTGATGATTTTTTTACCGTTATGCTTAAAACACGGCGGTGATAAAATTATACCCCAAATATGTTATATGATAAAACTGTGTTTTTTGCAAAATTTGTTTGATGATCAAGGTTTCAATAATTGAGGACGATGTGCTTATACTCAACAGCCTGGTGCAGTATATGCAAATGCAGGATGATTTGGAACTGCTTGATAGCTTTACATCCGTGAGGAGTTTTATGTCTTCTTTAACAGCCGCGCCCGATGTGCTGTTGCTTGATATTGAACTGCCAGAAATAAACGGGTTGGATGGGGCATTCCTGATTAAACAAAAGTTTCCAAATGTTAACATTTTGATGCTTACTGTTTATGAAGATAAGGACAGAATATTTAAAGCACTGCAAGCAGGCGCCACCGGGTACCTTTTAAAAAGCATGCCTTTATTCAAGATCAAAGAATCTATAATGGAGGCCAGCAACGGCGGTGTACCCATGAGCCCGATCATTGCAAAAAAAGTCATAGCATATTTTTCAAGCAACAAGCAAACCGATAATAACCAGAGCCATGAAGGTTTGACCGCTCGTGAAGTGCAAATTGCTAACTTGTTAATAAAAGGCGATACCTACAAGCAGATAGCCTATCAACTTTTCATCTCGCCTGATACTGTACGGCAGCACATAAAAAATATTTACCGCAAATTGCAGATAAACTGCCGGGTACAATTAATTAACGAGTTAAGCAAAAAAGGGTATAGTCAGTAATAATACTTGCCGCATGTTTTTACAGAAGCGGCGGCATAGTTTTAATTGTGATGGAAGTTGTCATAGCTGGCAGCTTCCTTTTTTTACAAGCCAGGTTCTGTGGGTGGGCAATAAATGCGCTATTTATTCTGCCACTTTTAGGTCGCCCTTTTTAATTTGTTCCTGTTCAGCCTCCGAAAATACTACACGGCCGCCAAAATCCATAACCCAGTACCCATTTACCATGGCAAGGCCAATTTCTTTAAATTTAGGGTTCATCAGGTTTTTACAATGGCCCTCGCTTTTAAACCAGTCCTCAAAAACCTCAGGTAAACTTTCCTGTCCTTCGGCAATATTTTCGCCGGCCACAAATGATTTGAAGCCCTGGTAATTATAGCCTGCCTTAATAATACGGGCGGTTGCATTGCGTCCATCTTTACTTATATGGCTGAAATAATTAAGTTTGGCCATATCGGCGGCATGAAGGTAGGCCGCTTTAAAAAGGCTGTCATTCCAGCTGAGGGGTTCGGCAGGTCCCATTTCAACAATTCCACATTTGCAGCCAACAGCTCGCTTTTTGTTGGCAATTGCGAGGGCTAACTTCATGTAGTTTTCCTGTATAATTGCAGTTGCCACATTATTCAAGCTGTCATTTGCAAGCAAACTGATTGCGACTGAATTTTTATTTGCGCGGGGCGACCTATTTTGCGAAGCGCCGGCGCTCTTCAAAATAGTAGTGCCGGATAAAATTTCGCCAACTCTATAATTCTTAGTATTTGAATTTTGGGGGTTAAAAAAAAAGATCGGCCAATAAAAAGTACTAACTAACAACAATAAAGCAGCTACTATATAAATATACCATAGCCTGCCCCGAAGCTTTGCCACATTTATACCCATGATAGATGCTGTGGCGGCAGGCTTAATAGTTTTTGCTACTTCACAAATATTTCTTAACGGAGTGATACTAAACGACAACATGCTGTATAGAATGCGTTAAATTGCTGAAATACAAATGTATACAATAATAAGATAATTTGGTCATACAGGACTCCTGCAATATAATCGTTTTTAATTTTTGTAGCACAAGTGCTTGTTAAAACTAAGATTTTCCAGTGGCGGTGTACTTAGGTTCTATGAGATCGTTTGGACGACATATGGAAGGACGTGGTTAAACTGACTGTTAGGTAATTTGAGAAATTGATAATGACGTCTGCAGCATTCACAGAGGCACGGTTTTAATAGAAGATTTTCCCTTTTGTGCCCTACCGGATCCCTCAAAAAAAAACTTGTCAAATAAAAAAGCCTCAAATTTTTCAACTTGAGGCTTTCATTTTCAATGTAGCGGGAGCAGGACTCGAACCTACGACCTTCGGGTTATGAGCCCGACGAGCTACCAACTGCTCCATCCCGCACTGTTTTGATGGGCTGCAAAGGTATGATAACTTTTGATATTGAGCGCCAAATTCAACAATAATATCCCCGGATATTTGTATTCGGTTCGTTTTAAGGTTGTTAATTATTGGGGAAAAGCCGCGGTGGATGCTTAGATGCGGCAATAGCCTCAAGCCTAACGCGAAGCAGTTTCGGGGTAAGCTTCGGCCTGGTTATTATCAGAAAATACGCGGATGGTACGCATATAACGCCCCATATAATAATCATTCATGGTTGTCAGGGTTACACCATTTGCCTCGCCCGATGTGGAGTGGATAAACTGGATTGGTTCGCCGGGCATAGATACAATAATGCCGATATGGCCGGCCCTGCGGGTATGTTTTTTGGTGCCGGTAAATAATATCAGGTCGCCAAATTTGGCGTCTTTTAAATCAACCCCACCCTGTACATCGGTGAAGTCGACCGAACTCCTGGGGATAGAAATACCAAAATGATTAAATACGTAGTTAACAAAGCCCGAGCAATCAAAACCTTTTTCGGGATTGGTTGATCCAAACCTGTAACGGATGCCTTGCAGCGATTTTGCAAAAGTTATCAATTCCTCGGGGCTGGCGCACCCTGTTGAAATGGCTGTATCAATAACAGGCCTGGTATATGTAGTAAAATGCTTATGCCTTTTTGCCGATTTGGTTGTTTTATGATTTTTGCGGACCGCCCGGCGTGTAGCATGCGCAGAGCCATTGGCCGAAATAAGGAAAAATAAGAGGGTAAGGGTTCCCAGATAAAATCGCATCCGTAATGATAGGAAAAAAAAATGTTTTTATCTTTTTTTTGTATTTTTTTTGAAAGTTAGGGAAACTGGAGAGTCTTTGATCGGCTAAATAAATTACAGTTACCTGTTTTATCAAATATTTGAATTGCCGGTTGGATGTGGCGTACTCATTTTCATGCTGATTATATCGGCGGCGAACTATCTTATTATAATAAGCAACTTTTAAACTATCCCTACGTAAAAAACGGGATGAAAAAGCTGGTGGTGGCTATTTGGTTGATTTTTTTATTTGGCGCGGCCGTAGCTCTATTCTGGTACAATGAATTTGTTTATCAGTTGCCAACCCCGGTCCCCAAAAACTATACGCCGGTTTACCAGGGTCAGTTTATTAGCTTGGGAGGGCAACTAAAAAAAGAAAATAAGCAACCTGTTTTTCTGCATTTTTTTAACCCCGATTGCGCCTGTTCAAGGTTTAATATAACTGTTTTTAAGTCGTTGGTAAAACAATATGGCAGCCAGGTAAAGTTTGCAGTAGTGGTATTAAATAATAGCTATTATACGGCCAGGCAAATTCAGGATAAACTGGGTTTAAATATCCCCGTAACATTTGATCAATCTATCGCCAGGGCATGTGGCGTTTATTCTACTCCGCAGGTAGCGTTGCTAAATTCCCGGCATGAATTGTATTACCGGGGCAATTATAACCGCAGCAGGTATTGTACTAATGAAAAAACAAACTACGCAGCAATAGCTATAAAAGGAATATTAGGGATGCAACCTAAGCTTGCTTTTAACCAACTTGCGCTCCGGGCATACGGTTGCCGGCTTCCTGATTGTAATAAATGATTATTTAAGTATGCACAACCAACTTTCATTACCTGGCCAGCCCGATGCACTCCTTTTGGATGTAAAAGAACGGTCGGATAAAATAATGAATTATTTTTTGGTCGCCTATTTCCTGGTGGGGCTTTTTTTAGCGGGTTTTTACGGTACCTGGCTCATTGGCATCGGAGTTGGAAGTATTTGCCTGGTTGCCTACTATTCTACAAAAGCACTGCTGCCGGGGTCAACCTTGTACCAATATGTTTTAAGTGCTGTGTTTGGTTTGTTTATGGCGCAGTTTATTTACCAGATGCACGGTATGTTTGAAATGCATTTTTTTGCTTTCGTTGGCTGCGCCGCAATGATCACCTATCAAAACTGGAAACTTCAAATTCCTATAATTGTGGTGGTTATTATTCACCACGGGCTATTCAGTTATCTCCAGGATGCCGGCCTGCCCGATATTTATTTTACTCAACTTAGCTATTTTGATCTGCTCACATTTGGGATGCACATATTTCTGACTGCGGTTATCTCTTTTATTTGTGCGTTATGGGCATTTCAGCTCAAAAAGTATAGCGAATTGCAGGTGGCCCAGAGCATAAAAATGACCGAAATGCAAAAGGAGGTACAGTTTACACTTGAGCGAAGGCAGCTATCTGAAGAAAAAAACAGGATTTTGGAAAGTATAGGCGATGCGTTTTTTGCTGTAAACAATGATTGGACTGTTACCTACTGGAACAATACGGCAGAAAAGGTGCTGAAAACGTCAAGGAATACCATTTTAGGAAAAAATTTATGGGATGTATTTGCAGGGTCGGTAAATTCCGAATCATATAAGATGTATCATGAGGCAATGGCTCTTAAACAATATGTGCACTTTGAAGACTATTTTACCCCATTAGAAAAATGGTACGACATTACCGCATACCCCACTGAGGATGGTTTATCCGTATTTTTTAAAGACATTACCGAACGTAAAATAGCAAACTTGTTATTACTTGAATCGGAAAAAAGATACAGTGATTTATTTGATTTAAGCCCCTTGCCCAAATGGGTGGTAGATATTGAAACCTTGCGATTTTTGGACGTAAACGCCGCGGCCATAAAAAAATATGGCTACAGCCGGGAGGAATTTTTCTTGATGACGATAAGGGATATCAGGCCGCCGGAGGATATCGCAAAGGTGGAGCAACTCATAAATGGGCCTATGAACTCAGATGGGTTAACAAAAAGAGGAACATTTACCCATAAAAAAAAGGATGGCGAGCTTATCCAGGTTGATATTCAAAGTAATGGTATGAATTACCGGGGTAAAAAAGCCAAACTAATTATAGCCCACGATATTACCGACCAGTTGAAACACATTACTGAAATTGAAAAGCAAAACAAAAAACTCAAAGAGATATCATGGATCCAGTCGCACATTATCAGGGCGCCGCTTGTGCGGATAATGGGGCTAATCCCGATTATAAAAAACCTTGCGCCGGATGATCCGGAAAGAGAAAAGATATTGGAATATTTAGACTTGTCGGCAAATGAACTGGACGACGTGATTAAAAATGTAACCCAAAAAATAAGTAGTTAATTGCGAAGAGGAGCAAATATTGCTACTGACCAAACCCCGGCAAAAACAAATAAACAGCAAAGTTAACCACAGGCCGTCCCGAAAGAGACAGGCCTTTTTTATTTATGGGATATTGCAGAGGCAGCTTTTTTATTACCGGTAGTTAGTAGTAACCCGAAAGGTAACTATTGGCTTATATATTTAATCGTTAGAAAAATAATTGCCAATCTTTGCTTTTTAGAAAAATATAAATTAATTTACGCTTAACTAAAAATTAAGATTGTAATTGTATACAATTAAACGAATAATATAATTACCCGATAAGTTATATTATTTGAAATGCTGGCCAGCCGATTGAGTTTTTAGGAAAACCTTACGAACATTAACTTAACACACCAACACACATGAAAAACAAGGTATTATTAACAATTGGCCTTTGTGCCGTTATTGCTGCGTCTGTTTTATTTTCTTGTACTAAAAATAACAGCCAGCCGGCAAAGCAAACAACAGCGGTTTCGGCAGATGTATTAAAAAAAATAGGTGACCTTGGCTTTAGTACCGATGAAGTAAGAAAGCAGGGGGATAATTACCTGGTAGAAGGCGATATCCTTTTAACCGAGGCTAATTTATCAGAAGTAAGTACAAGCCCCAATTTGCGCATTGCCGAAAATGAGCAGTACCGCACCACCAACCTGGTTAAAAGCCTCCCACGCACAATTACCGTGTCGGTTTCAAACCTGCCAACGGTTTATGCTACAGCAACAAGCGCCGCTGTGGCGCGCTATAATGCCTTAAACCTTACCATCAAATTCCAGATTGTAAGCAGCGGAGGTAATATACAGGTAATTGGTTTTAACCAGGGGCCAAGTGGCGGGTATATTACCCTGGGTTCGTCCGGCTTCCCAACATCGGCAGGTGACCCTTACAATCAAATTCAAATGAATACCAATGCGCAGGCATACGGTACCAACCCCGATGTAAATTACTTAACTTCGGTTTTGCAGCATGAAATAGGCCATTGCATAGGTTTCCGTCATACCGATTACATGAACCGCGCGTTTAGCTGCGGAGGAAGCCGTTCAAACGAAGGCAGTGCCGGTATTGGCGCCATTAACATTCCTGGTACGCCAACCAAGGCCGATGCAGGTTCATGGATGCTGGCCTGCTCGTCAGGTACCGACCGTACTTTTAATTCAAATGATGTAATAGCTTTAAATTATTTATACTAAAACATTTTATCAGGTAATCGGGTACTGTCTTATTCGCAATAAGGGAGGGCTTTGCCCTCTCTTATTGTTATTTAACTTAAAGCATGGCTAAAAAGTTACTGCCTATTATTTTTTTTATTGTTTGTTTTAAATATTCCTGGTCGCAGCAAACCGTGGGCGACAAATTTATTAAAGACCTTTATTCGGCAGCAACTAAACCAGCATTAGCCGACTCTGTTAATTTTTATATCGTTAAGATCAATAAACGGCCATTTACGCCTTCTGCGAATGGACGCGTTATAAAAAGACTTTCATACAATTATTATATTGTAGCATCAAACAACCCCATCCCGCAGAATGCCGATTTTGAAATAATAGCGCCTGCAAATTCCCTGTGGAAGGCATCAGATAACCTTGCTCTGGCCAGCCAAAAGCATCCCAAAAGCAGCAGCAAGATTGCTGTTAACATTACACTGAGCAATATAACGGCCATCAAGGAGGTAGAAAAGTATGGCAGGATAACCGGCACATATGGCAATAGCGTAACAACCAGTATCCCCATTAACAAGCTAAACGAATTATTACAGCAGCCCTATGTTGTTTTTGCAGATAATACCCGCAAGGCGCACGCCGAACTGGCAATCAGCGACATTGACCTGGGCGCAAATACCATTAGCACAATACAAAGCATTTACCCCGGTATTAACGGCCAAGGCATTAATGTAAGTGTTAAAGAAGATAAATATGATAATGACCTTGATCTGCTCGGTCGTACTTTTGCATCTTTCCCGTCATCGGCCATAACTTCCGGGCATGCTACTACCATGGCCACGCTTATTGGCGGTAATGGCAATTCATTCATAAAAGGGCTTGGCGCTGCACCTGCGGTGCGTTTTACCTCTGCCGATTTCATCAACCTGTTTCCCGATAGTACAGCTGTTTTTAAAGCCTTTGATATTGGTTTGCAAAATCACTCGTATGGCACGGGAATTGAAAATTATTACGGTGCCGAGTCTGTTGCATATGATGAGCAGGTATGGGCAAATGACAGCATTGTACACGTGTTTTCGTCGGGCAATGTTGGGCTCAACGCGCCGGCTACGGGCGTTTATAATGGTTTAACAGGCGTAGCCAATTTATCGGGCGATTTTAAACAGGCTAAAAATGTACTGGTAATTGGTGGTACCGGGCGCACAAACCTTCCCGAAGATTTAAGCTCTGGCGGGCCGGCCTATGATGGCCGTGTAAAGCCCGAGCTGGTAGCCGATGGCGAAGACGGAACATCCGGCGCAGCGGCGCTTGCGTCGGGAACTGTAGCCCTGCTGCAGCAAGCTTATAAACTAAAGCACGGGAGCTTACCTCCGGCTGCTTTAATTAAAGCGATACTGATTAACTCGGCCGATGATATAGGCAATACTTATGTCGATTTTAAAACCGGCTACGGCAAACTAAACGCTCTGGAAGCCATGCGTACCCTACAGGATAACCGGTTTAACAGCGGCACAGTTGGTAATGCGGCCCAAAGCGATTTTTCGGTAGATGTACCCACGGGCACAAAAGAATTAAAAGTATCCATAGCCTGGACAGATCCTGCCGCCACGCTAAATGCACCCACCGCGCTGGTTAACGACCTGGATCTGTCAGTTTCCGGCCCCGATGGAAAAATTATTTTGCCCTGGACGTTAAGCAGCTTCCCCTCGCTCGATTCGCTACATAAGCCGGCGCAAAGGCAGATAGATACCATAAATAATACCGAGCAGGTTGCTATTGCAAACCCCGCAGCTGGTATTTACACTATACAAGTAAAAGGTCGCAAAGTGCCGTTGGGTCCGCAAAAGTTTTATATGGCTTACCAGGCCATCCAGGCAAATAAATTCGAGTGGATTTATCCGGTTGCTGCAAGCCAGCTTTTTGCTGCCGGCGATAATTACCTGCGCTGGCAAAGCTCCTTTGATACGGCAACGGGCAGGCTAAGCATCAGCTATGATCACGGAGTTACCTGGAATGCTGTTAATAACGTAACACTGAAAAATAATTATTATAACTGGCAGGCCCCGGATGTATTCAGTACGGCCATGCTTAAAATGGATATCGGTAACAACTCGTTTTTAAGTGCCGAATTCAACATCTCGGCCCCTGTAGCGCTAAGTGTTGGTTATAACTGTGCACAAGGTACGTTGTTGCATTGGTCGCCGCAGCAGGGCAGCACAGGTTACGTGGTTTACACTATAAAAGATGATGTTTTGCAAAAGCTACGTACCGTAACAGATACAACGGTTATTATCCCCGCAGGGCAACAAACCTCCAGGTATTTTGCTGTAAGCGCAACCGGCAATGGTTTTGAAGGGTTAAAAAGCTACACCATTGATGTTACCACGCAAGGCGTTGGCTGCTATGTGAAAACATTACTGGCAAACGTTACAGGCAATAAAGTTTTGTTAGATCTTTTCCTGGGCAGCACCGTAAACCTAAAATCCATTACCTGGGAAAAAATGACCGGCCCGGCTTCCTTTACATCAATCGGCACCTCGCCGGTAGTGGCAAACCAGCTCGGTTACCAGTTTACAGATGCCGCGCCCAAACAGGTACAATATTACCGGGCCAAACTAACCACCACCGATAACCAGCTTATTTATACCGATACCGTAAAAGCCGTTGTGCTGCAAAACAAACAATTTGCCGTTTACCCAAACCCGGTTGACAAACAATTCACCGTTTTAAGCGGCGACATCAATAATTACGATTTCAAATTATACGATGCCGGCGGCAAACTCAGCATAACCCAAACGCTTAATAACCTGCAAAATACCGTACCTGTAAACCTTAACCCAGGCATTTACATGTATGTAATTTCTTTAGCCGGGCATGTGGTGTATAACGGTAAGCTGATAAAACTGTAGGTGTTTAGTGTTGATGCCGGTAAAGATCATAAACAATTAAATAACAAACAATTAACCTGAAATTGGTATTAAAGCAATGTTTGAAGCTGTTATTTGAGAGCAGGTTAAGAAGCTAAATAAGCCTGCCGGGGTACAAACATAATTTGATATGCATATTTCAATACTTGCAGCCACACTTCCTTTTATTGGCCAGGTTAATTTAAGCGGTTATTTACTGGTTGTTTTTATCGTCTGCATCCTGGCTGTTATTGGTTTCGAGTTTGTGAATGGCTTTCATGATACAGCAAACGCGGTAGCAACTGTAATATACACCAGGGCCTTAAAGCCTGTATATGCAATCCCATGGTCGGGCTTATGGAATTTTTTAGGCGTGTTTTTGGGCGGTGTAACGGTAGCCATGGGTATTTTAAAACTGGTGCCGCTTGATGCCCTGATGACTTTGCCCGTAAGCGTAGGCGCCTGCCTGGTGCTATCGGTATTGCTTGCTTCCATCATCTGGAACCTGGGTACCTGGTACCTGGGTATTCCCTGCTCCAGCTCACATACCATGATTGGCGCTATGATTGGCGCCGGTTTGGCTTTTACCTGGTACTATCACGGCCCGGGCGTAAATTGGGGTAAAGCCGAAGAGATAGGCATGTCGCTTATTTTATCGCCCATAATTGGTTTTGGCGCTGCGGCCCTGCTCATGTTGTTTTTAAAGCATGTAACCAAATCACATGCCCTGTTCCATATCCCAACCGGCGAAAATGACAGGCCGCCAATTCTGATCAGGCTTTTACTTATTACTACCTGTACCCTGGTTAGCTTTTTTCACGGCAGTAATGATGGGCAAAAGGGTGTTGGCTTATTTATGCTTATCCTGATAGCCTTTTTACCAGCCCGGTTTGCTGTTAATCATCATATTGGTAATGATAAAGTTTTGGCGGCATTTAACCAGGCCAGCATCGTGATAACTAAAAACACCACAACAAGCAATGCACCCAAAGGTGAGTTTATCAAACTGGCAGCTATAATTGCCCAGGCAAAAGCTTCGCTGGCCGAAAAAAATGAAACCGATGTTGCCAAAACTTATAATTACCGTAAACAGGTAGAGGGAACTGTAAAAGCAATCAGGATGGTGCTTAAAGATAATGCGATAAAATTAGCGGCAAATGACCGCGGAGCGCTTACCACGGCTGCGGATGAGCTGGAGCATGTTACAGATTTTGCGCCGGTGTGGGTAATCGCTATAATTTCAATATCGCTTGGATTGGGTACCATGATTGGCTGGAAGAGGATTGTGGTTACCATTGGCGAAAAAATTGGCAACGAACATTTAAGCTATGCGCAAGGTGCCTCATCCGAAATTGTTGCCGCATCAACCATTGGCCTTAGTACTGCATTTGGTTTGCCGGTGAGTACTACACATGTGCTGTCAAGCGGCATTGCCGGCGCTATGGTTGCTTCAGGCGGTAAAGGCAATCTCAATAATAAAACAATAAAAAATATTGCGATGGCCTGGGTGCTTACTTTACCGGTAGCAATAATTTTAGCATCTTTATTATTCATGTTTTTCCATTTGTTTATTTAAAAGGCCGAAAATGAAACAGATTCTTGTTGCTTCCGATTTTTCAAAAAGCGCTGCCAACGCAATGGCTTACGCAATGGAGCTGGCCGTTGTTTTAAACAGGGATGTTTGCGTTATACATGCCATACACCCTACCGAAGGCATTAACAACAGCACTTACAACGCTATTTTTATTGAAGATTACTATAACAACAAAAGGGAGGCTTTAAAGGAGTGGGCCGCCGAATTTACCCGGCAGCAGGTTTATGCTTCGGTTAAGGTAAGCACGCTTTGTGATGTTGGTTTTTTGAAAACTGTGATAACCCGTTATGTTGATAAAAACCCTGTAGAGCTTTTGGTGATGGGTATAACCGGTGCAACAGGTATTGCGGGTATTGTGGGCAGCAACGCAAGCATGATGGTAAGCAGGGTGAAAACGCCTACCTTAATTATCCCGCTGGAAAGTAAGTTCTCCAGGGTGCCGGTGATTACGCTGGCCACAGATTTTGAAACCCGCCTGTCTGCCGAAGATGTAAACGCTTTAAACGAGATGGTACAGGCATTTGCGTCCGCTAAAATGCAGGTGCTTTATGTAGCCGATAAGCCTGACGATAAACATATCAAGACAGGGGAGGCCAAATTAAGCAGCTTAATAAAAAACGCCGAACTTGATTTTAACTATATTAACAACAGCAGCGCCATAAACGGCATTGTTGATTTTGTGCAAACGCACGAAACCGATATCCTTTGCCTGGTTAAACATCATCATAACATTGTTTACCGGTTATTTACCCGGAGTACGGTAAACCAGGTGATGAACAAATCAGTAAAAGCTATCCTGGTGCTACACGAATAGCGGGCTCCATAAACCGGGAGTACAGGGCGCTTAAACTTTTGTTCACCTTCAATTTATATTTGTTTGGTATGTTTGGCCTTTTGATGATTAACGCTAAATGATAATATCCCCTAAATATACCACCCCCGTTTTTAAAAAAGATCAGCCCGACGATACCTATAAGTTTTTGCCGCCTCCGCCACCGTCGGGAAAGTACCCATACCATTTAAATGTTAACGACATATTGCCCGGCATAGGCGATAACCGCATGATATTTCATGTAGTGGGCGATACCGGCGGCTTTCGCGATCCTGATTTTCAGAAAAGGGTGCCCGATGCCATGGCTTCGCAGTATCAAACTTCGGCGGCGGCAAACAAGCCTTCGTTCCTGTATCAACTGGGCGATGTAGTGTATAGCCATGGCGAAGAAAAATATTACAAGAGCCAGTTTTTTGATCCCTATAACAATTACCCCGGCCCCATATTCGCCATAGCCGGCAATCACGACAGCGACATAAACCCCAATGCCGATAAGCCATACCAAAGTTTGGATGCTTTTGCTGCTGTTTTTTGCGATACGCACCAACGGGCAATACCATTTGCCGGCGACAGTCCGCGGAAAAGCATGGTTCAGCCCAATATTTACTGGACGTTGGATACCCCGTTGGCAACCATAATTGGGTTGCACAGTAACGTGCCCAAATATGGCGTAATAACGCCCGAGCAGCGGGATTGGTTCCTGCAGGAATTAAAGTCATCGGCACAAAACCATCCGGAAAAGGCATTGTTGGTTAGCATTCATCATGCGCCGTACTCGGCAGATGTTAACCACGGTTCCAGCTCGCCCATGATCGAATTCCTGGAGGGCGCATTTACCGAAACCAATGTTTGGCCCGATATGGTTTTTAGCGGGCACGTACATAATTACCAGCGTATCAGCAAGCGTTATCCTAATAGTATTACCGTGCCATACATTGTAGCCGGCGCAGGTGGCTTTGACGAGCTGCACCCCGTAGCCCATACCGATGACGAACGTTTTAGCGCCGAAAGCGAAGTTCTGAATGGTGCCAAACTGGAGTATTCATGCGATACCCGGCATGGCTTTGTTAGGGTAACATTGGAGCGCACTAACAGTGGGTTAATCCTGTGTGCGGAATATTATACGATACAGGATAAAGAGGCAATTCTTGTAGATGCCTATAATAAGCTGGTGCCGGGGAGGTAATAAAGAAATTCCCCATTTAGCATACTCAAAAAAAACATATTTTAGCACTTGCGTTCATTCCCCTGGTCCCGGGGATTTTAGACAAGTGTATTCAATGACAAAAGCGAGCCGGATTTTATTACTGCATCCCTGGGTATATAGGATTTTGGTTTTTGCTGCCGCCCTTGGCTCATGCTTAAAATTACAGGCACAGGGCTTGCAGTTCAACTCGAACGACAGTTTAATGGAAAAACGGACGTCCTATTCCGTTTTTAAACAGGAAAACCCCCAATTTAATGATGAACTAACCATCGCCTTCCAACTGGCTTTGTGGGATAATTCGCACCTGGGCTATGTTTTAAACCTTGCCGACGGTAAAAACAACTCCTATAGCCTCAGTTATATTTATTTAAACGGTACCCCTTACTTAAATTTCAACATCGATAGTAAGAGCAATAAGATCACTATCCCGCTAAGTGCCGCCCGGCTATCAAAAAGAACATGGACAGCCATCAAAATCAAGCTGGACTTGCTTGGGGATAAAGCAACAGTGTGGGTTAACGGTAAACCGTATGGCGCTTCGGGCTTTGGTTTCGCCGGCAGCATCAGCCCGGCTATTACTTTTGGCAAAAACTCCCGTTACTCCGATGTGCCCAATATGGCCATCCGCAACCTGGAAGTTGGCGATGCCGCTCAGCGTTATTCGTTCCCTTTAGATGAGTGGGAAGGCCAAAACGTGCACAGCAGCAATGGCGACGGGATTGGCTTTGTGGAAAACCCGGTTTGGCTTATTAATGAATCATACTTCTGGAAGCCACTGTTGTCAAAAAGCTTTAACGAGGTTGTGGGCCTAAACTTTAATCAGCAAAAACAAAGCATGGTGCTGTTTGGCAGCAACTCGGTAACGCAATATAATGTCAGGAATGATGAGGAATCATCTAACCCCTATCAAAACGCCTTGCCTATGCCCTTGTTACTGGGCAAAAGCATTATCAATCCCAAACAGAATAAGTTGTATGCGTATGAGGTAAACAATGCGCGGGGTAGGTTGTCGGGTATGGCATCACTTGATCTGAAAGACCTAAATTGGGAGGTTAAAGGGAACGCTGCCTTGCCATCGCAACGGCATCACCACAACGTGTTTTACGATAAAGATTACCATGATCTTTATTTATTTGGCGGCTATGGTTCGTTCAGGTACTATAATGATTTTTTTAAATTTGATACCCTAAAACAGGTTTGGCAGCCGGTGGTTTTTACCGGCGACCATATCGATCCGCGGTTTTTTTCGGCCTGCAGCGCTGCCGACGCGAATAATAACGTGTATATATTCGGCGGCATCGGCAATCAATCGGGCAGCCAGGTTGTAGGTGGTATGCATTTTTATGATTTGTACCGGGTTAACCTAACCAACCATACCATAAAAAAACTTTGGGAGATTAAGCCTAAGGAAGAAGCTTTTGTACCGGCCAATAACATTATCCTGTCAAAAGATGGGAAATATTTTTATGTGTTGTGTTACCCCCACGAGCGGCCTAAAACCAGCTTGAAGCTGTATAAATATGCTATTCAAGATGGATCATACGAGGTTGTAAGCGGCGAGATCCCGGTAACATCCGAGCGGATTGAAACCGATGTTAACCTGTTTTTTAATAGCGACGCTAACGAATTTTATTGCACCACGCAGGAGTTTACTTCGCCTGTAAAATCGGGTATCAAAATTTATTCGCTGGCATTTCCCCCGGTAAGCTATGCCGCTTATTTAAAATCGAAACAGGCTAAAAGCACAACAACCGGTTTGTATAGCTACGTTGCCGGGCTGGCGGCGGTACTGCTTGTGGCCGGTGTAGCATTCATCTACCTGAAAAGAAAAAAAGCCAAACCGGTGCAGGAAACTGCTGATTTAACCCAGGATGAAAGTGCCTTGGAAATTATGGGCAACAAGGTTAATGCGGTTTATTTGTTGGGCGCATTTACGGTTTATGATAAAAACGGCAAGGATATTACCTACCTGTTTAGCCCTAAAATTAAACAGCTATTTATTTTGATTTTACTGAACAGCCGCGATAAAAACGGTGTAACCTCCAGGCGTATTTCTACCACCCTTTGGGCCGATAAAGATGTAGCCAAAACAAAAAACATCAGGGGCGTTACCTTAAATCACCTGAGAAGTATTCTTGCTGATTTGGAAGGGATTGAGCTGGCTTACGTCAACGATACGTATAGCTTTACTGTTTCGGACGCCTTTTTTTGTGATTATTTTGTAGTGCAAGCCAGCCTTAACAACGGGCAGGGGGCAGCTGCATTGGAGGTCCCTCATTTTGATTTGATTGCACGTGGCGGCCTGCTGCCGGCTATGCCCGATGTTTGGCTGGATGATTTTAAAGAGGAATACGAAGAAGCGTTAATGCCAGCTTTGCAGCCTGTAATAAAAAACACCTATGATGAGGGACACTTTAAAAAAGCGCTGGAGATAAGCCGGCTGATTTTAAATATCGACCCGTTTAGCGATGCCGGCATCAACTATAAACTGAAAGCCATCAGGCGCACCAGGGGTATTGAACACGCCCGCCGCACCTACGATGATTTTATAGCTGAATATAAAAGATCGTTGGGAATTGATTACCCTATCCCGTTTGATAAAATTTGCGGTAAATAGGGGGCGGCTAAAGTCGGGAAGTGTTAGGTTAAAAGTCCCGTAGGAGGCTGTTAAAAAGCGATTAGAAAATGGCCATTATTGATTGTTAAAGCCAGGCTGAACGCAGAGGTGTGGAATGTCGTATATCGGATGGTGGCGACGACTCACCCCGGCTACGCTGCGCTGGCCGACCCTCTCTCCGGCTACGCCGCAAAGAGGGTTATAGAGGTTTATATTTAGTAAGTTATTGATTGTTAATGCTTTGTAAATTAACCCTCTTTCCACCGTAGGTGAAGAGAGGGTGGCCCAGCGCAGCGTCGACCGGGTGAGTCGTAGCCGGCGTTCAAATTGAATGTTTATAATGCAGGGCCAAATCCTGATAAATATCTAAAAAAGCAACAAGGTAATTTGATAGCTATCCACGATAACATTTTATCATGTCAAATTTAAGGGTCGCCGTAAGTTTTCATTTTTTTTGACTTAGAACTCAAGACTTTCGACTTAAGCCTTCCCGCCATTTCACGGTTAATAAAGCGATTAATTTTAATGGGTTAATGAAATTTAAACCGGGTTAACCCATTTATTAACCCTTGTTTTAATACCACCTATGCTATCATTGTGTGGTATTAAGCAGCATCTACCGCCCTGCACCTATCTATGAAAAACATTTTTGTTTCTTGTTGTTTAACTATGCTGGCGTCTGCCGTTTTTGCCCAGCAGGCACCGGCACCGTTAAAAGAGAAAACCGCTTTCCAAACCGCCAGCCCCTGGATGCCCGAGATTGACGTCCGCAGCGACATTGCTATTGTTTACGGAACCAACGACCATCCCGGCATGACCTTTGAACAGCGCGTACAAACCTGGCGCGATCACGGCTATCAAACCAACTTCATGACCGGCATAGCCTGGGGCGATTACAAAGATTATTTCCTGGGTAAATGGGATGGTAAAAACCACCTGGGCGTTGGGCAGGTTACCCAAAAGGGCGATACCATTTTTCATGGTAGGGATATGCCGTATGTAGTGCCCGATGCCTCGTTTATCGAGTATATGAAAACAGCGGTTATCAAAAGGGTAATTGATGTTGGCATCACCAATATATTTTTAGAAGAACCTGAATTTTGGGCGCGTGCTGGCTATAGCGCGGGTTTTAAAGCCCAATGGCAAAGCTATTACGGTTTCCCCTGGAAGCCACAGGATGCATCGGCCGAGAATACTTACTTATCCAGCAAATTAAAGTATCACCTGTATTATGATGCTATTGAAAAAGTATCATCTTACGCTAAAGCCTATGGCAAAAGCAAGGGCTTAAATATAAAAGTGTTTATCGCCACGCATTCGCTGGTTAATTATTCATCGTGGCAAATTGTTAGTCCCGAGGCAAGCCTGGCTTCGTTGCCCGGTATTGATGGGTATATAGCCCAGGTGTGGACGGGCACCTCGCGCGAGCCGACTTATTTTAACGGCCTGCAAAAAGAACGCGTATTTGAAAACGCCTATCTGGAATATGGGTCGATGGTATCCATGACCGCGCCGACGGGCCGCAAAATGTTTTTTTTAACCGACCCAATTGAAGACAGGCAAAAAGACTGGAGCGATTACAAGCGAAATTACCAGGCTACCTTCACCGCAAAACTATTGTACCCAACCGTATCTGATTACGAGGTGATGCCCTGGCCCGAGCGCATTTATACCCATCCCTACAAGGTTGCCAATAGTAACGAAAAGATCCTGATCCCTCAGTACTACTCAACTCAAATGCAGGTGATGGTTAACGCCCTCAATAGTATGCCTCCATCAGCCAATAAGGTGACCGGTGTAAACGGCATTGGCGTGCTGATGAGTAATACACTGATGTTTCAACGCTTCCCTACACATAACGGGTTCGAGGATCCGCAGTTCTCCAACTTTTACGGCCAAACGTTGCCCCTGCTAAAACATGGCGTGCCGGTACAAACCGTGCATATGGAAAACCTGGGCTATGCGGCATCGCTCAAAAATATCAAAGTACTGGTGATGAGCTATGCTAATATGAAGCCCGTATCGGCACAAATTCATCAGCAATTAGCAGCCTGGGTAAAGCAAGGCGGCGTGCTCATTTATTGCGGGCGCGATGATGACCCTTATCAATCTGTAATGGAATGGTGGGATACTAAGGGCAATAACTTCAAAGCGCCGTCGCAGCACTTATTTAAACTACTTGGTGTAAACCCAACTGCCGACAGCCAAAAGTTTAACGTTGGCAAAGGCGCGGTATATGTGTTGAGGCAAAACCCTAAAGAATATGTGCTGCAGGCAGCTAACGATGGTAACTATATCGGCACCGTTAAACAAGCCTATGAAAAAGATGCCCATGCCGGCGCTTTAACCTTTAAAAATAGCCTGTACCTGGCCCGTGGGCCTTACGATATTGTAGCCGTAATGGATGAAAATGCCGACAGTAAACCTTATACCGTAAAAGGCCCGGTAATTGATCTGTTCGATCCGCAGTTACCGATTTTGGCCGAAAAGGTGATCAATCCCGGCGAGCAGGCCTTGTTATACAATGTTGCACGGGTAGCCAATAAAAACATACCCCAGGTATTAGCTTCGGCTTCAAGGATCTATAATGAAAAAGTTGCAGCCGGCAGCTATTCTTTTATAGCCAAAAGCCCTGTAAAAACGCTTAACAGCGCGCGGGTTTTATTGCCGGGCCAGCCAAAGCAAATTGTTATAACCGATAGTAAAGGACAAAATATTACTGATGTTAAAACATCATGGGATACCCCGTCAAAAACCTTATACCTGGGTTTCGCCAATAGTCCCGATGGTATAAAGGTTGAGTTGAAATGGTGAAAAAATACTTTTTGAGAGAAAGTTGATTAATACTTCCGTGCGTGAATTTTCATGCGCGGGAGTTTTTTTACTTATGGCAGATTGCCATATTCGCACCGGAAAGAAATTATTAAAAGCTGTCTAAAAACAATAGACGATTATTGAGTGGCACAAGGTCAGGTGAAACGCAGAGGCGGGGAGATGTGGTATATCGCATGGCGGCTACGACTCACCCGGTCGAGGCTACGCCCGACCACCCTCTCTCCGGCTAAAGCCGCAAAGAGGGTTTTAGAAATTTATATTTTTTAATTTATTGATTATAAGGATACTGTAATGTTAAACCCTCTTTCCATCGCAGGTGAAGAGAGGGTGGCCCAGCGCAGCGTCGGCCGGGTGAGTCGTAGCCAACGTTCAATCGGATGTTTATATATTCAAATAAGTGATGGCGTGTATAAAGCAATGACATTTTTATTTAATCATTTTTAAAAAGACTTTTAAAACAAATAACAAAACAAATACATCCGACGATATCAACAGCAGCTTTTATAATAGCCACTGTTGCTTTCATCGCTCTTAAAAAACAAACTCCGATTAATGAAAAAACTACTTTTACTGGCACTGGCCTGTTTACCGGCAGCTACAATTGCCCAGCAAAGCGCCAGGGTAACAGACCCTGTTGAATTGATTAACCCGCTGATGGGTACAGCATCCAAACCGTCCTTATCAAACGGAAATACATACCCGGCCATTGCCCTGCCATGGGGCATGAACTTCTGGACACCGCAAACCGGTAGAATGGGCGATGGGTGGCAATACACTTATGATGCCGATAAGATCCTCGGTTTTAAGCAAACCCACCAGCCATCACCATGGATGAACGATTATGGTATGTTTTCCATTTTCCCGGAAACCGGCAAGCTAAAGCTGAACGAGAAAGAGCGGGCCAGCTGGTTTTCGCACAAGGCCGAAATTGTTAAACCCTACTACTACAGCGTTTACCTGGCCGATTATGATGTAACCACCGAAATTACACCAACCGAACGTGCCGCAAGCTTCCGCTTTACCTTCCCCAAAAGCGATAGCTCGCATATTGTAATTGATGCTTTTGACAAAGGATCATACATAAAAATTATTCCCGGTGAGCAAAAGATTGTAGGTTACAGCACCAAAAACAGCGGCGCTGTACCGGCCAACTTCAAAAACTACTTTGTTATTTATGTAGATAAACCTTTCGCGCTGGCATCGGCATGGCACGATTGGAAAAAGGACGACGGCCAGCTGGAATACACTGGCGACCACGCGGGCGCGGTGATTACCCTGAAAACCACCAACGGCGAGCAGGTACATTTAAAAGTAGCCTCGTCATTTGTAAGTATTGAACAGGCCGAGCTTAATTTAAAGCGCGAACTGGCCGATGATAAATTTGAAGTTACCTGCCAGAAAGCCAAAGACACCTGGAATAAAACCCTGAGCAGGCTGAATGTAGAGGGCGGCACTGTAGAGCAAACCAAAACATTTTACAGCAGCTTGTACCGGATGCTTTTCTTCCCTAACAAGATGTACGAGATAGATGCCAAAGGCGAGAAAATTCACTACAGCCCTTTCAATGGTAAGGTGATGTCCGGTTATTTATTTGCCGGTACAGGCTTTTGGGATACATTCAGGGCCTTGTACCCGTTCCTGAACCTGGTTTACCCGTCTATCAATAAAGAGATGCAGGAAGGCCTGATAAATGATTATAAAGAAGGCGGCTGGCTGCCCGAATGGTCGAGCCCGGGCTATGCCGATTGTATGATTGGTAATAACTCGGCCTCGGTAGTAGCCGAAGCTTACCTGAAGGGTATGCGCGGTTATGATATTGAAACATTGTACCAGGCACTTAAACACGGCGCTAACAACGAGGGGCCAAATGCAACCGGCCGTAGGGGAGTGCAATATTACAATACCCTTGGCTATGTGCCCTACAACGTTAAAATAAATGAGAATGCCGCCCGTACCTTAGAGTATGCTTATGATGATTTTGCCATTTACCAATTAGGGAAAGCTTTAGGCAAACCAAAATCAGAAATTGAGATTTATAAAAAACGCAGCCAGAATTACCGTAACATTTTTGATCCGCAAACTAAACTGATGCGCGGTAAAAACCAGGATGGCACTTTTGAAACGCCATTCAATCCGTTTAAATGGGGCGACGCCTTTACCGAAGGCAACAGCTGGCACTATAGCTGGGGCGTTTTTCATGACATACAGGGCCTGATAAACCTGATGGGTGGCAAACAACAATTTGCAGCCAAACTCGATTCAGTATTCAGCATGCCGCCCACGTTTGACGATAGCTATTATGGTGGCGTTATTCACGAGATCCGCGAGATGCAGATAGCCAACATGGGGCAGTACGCGCATGGCAACCAGCCCATACAACACATGATTTACCTGTACAACCACGCCGGCCAGCCATGGAAAACCCAATACTGGGCCCGCGAAACCATGAATAAACTGTACAAAGCTACCCCCGATGGTTATTGCGGCGATGAAGACAACGGGCAAACATCGGCCTGGTATATTTTCTCGGCCATGGGTTTTTACCCTGTAACGCCGGCCAGCGATCAATACGTGTTAGGAGCGCCCTTGTTTAAAAAGGTAACCATTAATTTAGAGAATGGTAAAACGGTTACCATTACCGCGCCCAACAACAGTGCTGCCAACAAATATGTAAACAGCCTGACTATTGATGGCAAGCCCTACACCAACAACTGGGTGAGCCATAAAGGCCTTTTAAGCGGTGCCGAATTGAATTTTGATATGATTGCCACCCCCAATAAAGAGCGTGGCACAAAAGACGCCGACGTGCCTTTTTCGATGAGCAACGAAAAATAACTCCCAATATTGTATAGGTTTAAAAAGGGCTTGTGTTTTCACGAGCCCTTTTTTATTAACCTTTTATTTTTCAGTGAGTTAATGAATTGTAACATTTTGTTTACTTTAAAGAAAATGGTATTTAATATGAATTATTTGCAATAATAAATATTGTTAATAAAGCCACCTGCTTGGCTTTTTCCGGCTTTTTTGTGGGTTTGGTGGCATCATTGCAAAATTATCTTTTGATGCTTTAAAATGTTTGCCTCAAAACAAGGCTTTGGGTGACTATGGTATGTCTTATCTTTTTTAAAGAATGAAGCTCGCTTTTTGATTTGTTTTGTGGAATAGGTAATAAAAGCAAACAGGGAAAATGCCTCGCGCATTTTCCCTGTTCTAATTAACTTTATTAACTGTCTTATTATTAACTAAAATGAATTAGTAATAGGAAAAGAACGCACAAAGAAACAAAATGTTTTATAACTTTTTATAAAAATATTCTTTAGGCGTAATAATATGTAGGTAAAGGAAATTTTACAATTATTAATTTGATTATAATATAAATGTTATATAGATTTAGCCTCTCAAAGTTTTTAACTATTAACTAACACATTATTCATGAAAAAAAGTCTACTTACGACTTTGTGCATCTTTTTACTTGCTGCAACACAGCTATATGCGCAAAACCATACCGTAACCGGAAGGGTTACGGCCAAGGAAGATGGCTTACCGGTGCCGGGGGTATCAGTAAGCATTAAGGGCACAACAACCGGTACTCAAACCGATGTAAGCGGTAAATACTCCTTATCCGTGCCCGACAATGCAACATTATCATTTAGCTTTATTGGTTACATCACCCAATCTTTGCCTGTAAACGGTAATAGAATGGATGTGGTATTGATAGCCTCGAGCCAGCAACTTGGCGAAGTTGTTGTAACCGGTGCATTGGGTATTTCCAGGACCCGCAACCAGCAATCTTATGCCGCACAACAAGTGTCGGGCGATGAGGTTAACAAAACACGGTCTTCAAGCTTTATTAATGGCTTATCGGGTAAAGTTGCTGGTTTAGAGATCCGCCAAAATAATGCCCTGGGTTCGTCTACCAACGTTGTATTGAGGGGTGTAAAATCAATAACAGGAAACAACCAGGCGTTGTTTGTTATTGATGGCGTTCCGGTAAATAACAGCAATAATAACAGCTCTACCCAGCAATCTGGCGGTGGCGGTTACGATTACGGAAGCCCTTCATCAGATATTAACCCTGACGATATTGAGTCGGTTACGGTGTTAAAGGGTGCTGCAGCCAGTGCGCTTTATGGTTCACGTGGTAGTAACGGCGTTATCTTAATCACCAGTAAAAAAGCAAAAAAAGGTGTTGGTATTACAATCAACAGCAGTGTTAGCGTTGGCGAAGTAGATAAATCTACTTTTGCAAAATATCAACATAGCTATGGCGCAGGTTACGGTAATTACTACAATGACCCAACCGGATATTTCTTTTACGGAGATGTAAACGGAGACGGCAAAAATGATTTAGTTACGCCAACAACAGAGGATGCATCATACGGTGCTAAATTTGATCCAAACCTGAAGGTTTACCAATGGGATGCTTTTGATAAAACATCTCCGAATTTCGGCAAAGCTACTCCCTGGGTTGCTGCAACAAACGATCCTACTTCGTTTTTTGTAAAACCGGTTTCAAATAACCAAAGCATCATGATTACCAACGGAACCGATGGCGGATCATTTAAATTAGGATTTACCCGTAATGATGAAAATGGTATTATTCCTAACAGCAGCATCAAAAAAAATATAGTTGATTTAGGTGGAACTTATAACATCACCTCTAAATTATCTGTAGGTGGTAGTGTTAATTACTACAATATTAATGGTGTTGGCCGCCCCGGAACAGGTTATGATGGTGCAAGTGCCAGAAACGTTATGACCAACTTCAGGCAGTGGTGGGAAGTAAATAATGATGTTAAGGCTTTGAAGGCTGCTTATGACAGGACAGGTAAAAACATTACCTGGAACTATGCCGATCCTTTAGCAGGTAATTTAACCCCGATATTTTGGGATAACCCATATTATGTACGCTACCAGAACTTTGAAAGTGATACACGTAACCGGTATATTGGTAACGTTAACGCTACTTACAAACCTGTTAGCTGGTTAACTATTACAGGAAGAACTTCGTTAGATTCTTATACAGAATTAGATGAGGAACGCAAGAACGTGAGCAGCGTTGGCGTGCCATATTATTCACGAAACAATAAGAGCTTTTCTGAAACTAACTATGACCTGTTGGCAAACGTTGATAAAAACCTGTCAAAATCTTTCAACCTGAAAGCTTTGTTAGGAACAAACGTGAGGAAAGAAAACACTCAAAGTGTATATTCAGTTACTAATGGTGGTTTAATTGTTCCAAGTGTATACTCGCTTTCAAACTCTTTAAATACGCCTAACGCACCTATAGAGTACAAAGGCCTAAGAGAGGTTGATGGTATTTTTGCCGGGGCAACGCTTACTTATAACAATTTACTAACGTTAGACGGAACTATCCGGAGAGATAAATCTTCAACCCTGCCAAAGGCCAATAATACTTATTACTATCCCTCGGTAGCAGGTGGTTTCATTTTCTCTGAATTGTTGAAACAGTATACCTGGTTATCATATGGTAAAATACGGGCCAACTACGCACAGGTAGGTGCCGATGCCCCTGTATATAGCGTTAATGATACTTACACTATTACTCCGCCATTTGGAGCAAGCCCGCAATCGGCTGTTAACACAACCAAAAATAACCCTAACTTAAAACCAGAGCGTACAAAAAGTGCCGAGGTTGGTTTGGAGTTGTCGTTCTTTAATAATCGTTTAGGTTTTGATGGTAGCTACTACGCAACATCAACCTTTGACGAAATATTGCCTGTAAACGTATCAACAGCTACAGGTTATTCTTTCAGCTATTTAAATGCCGGTACGGTTAAAAATAAAGGTATCGAGTTATCATTAAACGGCACCCCTATCCGCACACAGGATTTTAACTGGAAAATGACCTTGAACTTTACAAGAAACAGAAGTAAGGTTACCGAGTTATTTAAAGATGGTACAGGCGAAGAGTCTAAAAACCTGGAGTTGAATAGCTACCAGGGTGGTGTATCAATTAACGCCAGCTTAAACCAGCCTTTTGGCATGATAAGGGGTACTGATTATAAATACGCCTCTAACGGACAAAAGATTGTTGGTGCTAACGGACAATATTTACAAAGCGGCCCTAATGAAAACATTGGTAACTCAAATCCTGATTGGATAGGTGGTATTAACAACAGCTTTACTTACAAAGGCTTTAACCTTAGTTTCCTGGTAGATATCAGGAAAGGCGGCTCTGTATTTTCAACAGATATGTACTATGGTTTAGCTACCGGTTTGTATCCTGAAACAGTTTATACCAACGATTTAGGAAACCCCGTACGTAATACACTTGCAAATGGTGGTGGTTTTATCAGGCCAGGTGTAACTGAAAGCGGTGCGCCAAATACTGTACGTGTAAGTGCAAGTAACTATGGTGCTTTTGGTTATGCACGCCTGCCCGACAAAGCTTTTGTGTATGATGCGAGTTATGTAAAGTTAAGAGAAGCCCTTATCGGTTACTCTCTTCCACAAAAAACGATATCAACCCTTGGCCCGATTAAAGAAGTTACCTTCCAGCTTATTGGAAGAAACCTGTGGATAATACATAAAAATTTACCTTACTCAGATCCTGAAGAAGGTTTAACATCCGGCAATTTACAAGGCTACCAGGTAGGTGCTTATCCAACTACACGCACCATTTCACTGAATTTGAAATTACGTTTTTAAGTAAAAGAATTATGAAAAAAATATTAGGAGTATTTTTACTAACGTCGATAGTGTTTTCGGCGTGTAAAAAGGATCTTACGAGTCTGAATAACGACCCGAAGAATCCGTCGATAGTTCCTTCTTACGCCTTGTTTACCAATGCTCAGAGAAGGTTAACCAATACCGTAACGTCATCAAACGTAAATTTAAATATATTCCGTTTGATTGAACAGCAATGGCAGGAAACAACCTATACTGACGAGAGTAACTACGATATTACTACCCGTCCGATACCTGATGATATATGGAATGCATTGTACCGGGATGTAATTTATAATTTCGAACGTACAAAAGCGCTGATACCAACTGATGTAACCGGTGCTGATATACAAAAAAACGAAATTGCTATTACTGATGTGATGCAGGTATATACGTACTATTATCTTGTAACAACTTTTGGTGATATTCCATATACCGAGGCGTTGGATATAAGCAAGCCTTTCCCGAAGTTTGATGATGCCAAAACAGTTTATTACAGTTTGCTAACCCGTTTGGATGCTGATATTGCAGCTTTAAATACCGGGGCTGCAAGCTTTGGCTCGGCAGATGTGATTTACGGAGGTGATGTTACCAAATGGAAAAAGTTTGCTGCTACCCTTAAGCTTAAAATGGGTATCACCATAGCCGATCTGGATAATGCGAAAGCAAAAACGGTTGTTGAATCGGCTGTTGCTACAGGGGTATTTACTTCAAATAGCGACAATGCTCAATTTCAATATTTAACCAGCCCGCCAAATACCAACCCGGTATGGGTTGATTTGGTACAAAGCGCAAGACAGGATTTTGTTGCCTGTAGCACTATCATGGGTTTCTTAAAACCGCAAACTGCATTTGCTGATCCAAGGCTTCCATATTATTTTACAGTGAATTCTGCCGGCACCTATACTGGAGCAGATCCTGGATCAAGCGCAACTTTCAGCTTGTTTTCGAAGCCATCTGGCCCGTTATTGGTTAGCTCTTCAATCGGAAAAATAACAAACCCTGATTTCCCTGGTTTGTTATTAGATTACTCAGAAACTGAGTTTAACCTTGCCGAGGCGATATCAAGAGGCTATGCGGTTGCAGGTTCGGTTGCCGGGCACTATAACAGCGCGGTAACAGCTTCCATAACTTATTGGGGCGCTTCTGCAACAGCAGCAGCAGCCTACCTGTTACAACCTACAGTTGCGTTTGCAACAGCCACTGGCGGTACAGATTTGCATAAAATCGGGCTTCAGAAATACCTTGCCTTGTACAACAGAGGTTGGGATGCCTGGACAGAAACAAGAAGGCTGGATTACCCTGTGCTTACAGCACCGTCAACAGCTCAAACGGCGTTTCCAGTTCGCCTCACATATCCTGTTAATGAGCAAAACGTGAATGTAACCAACTATAACAAAGCTGCTACAGCAATAGGTGGCGATTTGGTAACCACCAAATTGTTTTTCGATAAACACTAATTTATAGTACCCATAAAAAAGCGGGGCTGCCAATTGGCGGCCCCGCTTTTTTATGGGTTTTTCTCCCGGTTTTATCGGTTCCGTTTTTAATTTATTTTATCGGCCGGGTTTAATTTATCCGCTCAACCCATTAATAAAATTGTGGCAATGCTAACAGTTTTGAAAACCTGGAGAACTCCGATTATTCAAGCTGCTTTTTTGGGGTTTTTTGTACAAAAAAGCACATTTCAATTTTTGTGTAAATAAATGTGTTATTTGTATCAATTAATAACGCATTTGTTGCTAAAAAGTACCAAATAATTGCTTGTTTTTTACCTATAAATACATGAATAAAGGGCGGTTTTGAATTAAAAAAGAAAGCGTGTAAATTTGTACTGTTTTCTGGCTTTCGTTACAACTGCGCCACAAATTCCCGCATAGCCAATCCCGGGTCTTGCTGTTTCATAAAGGTTTCGCCAATTAAAAAGCCGTTAAAACCGGCCAGCTTCAGGTGCCTGATGGTTTCCGGATCGCTGATGGCGCTTTCAGATATCTTCATAAATTCGGCAGGGATATGTTTAGCCAATTGGTAAGATGTTTCTACAGATACCGTAAAATCGGCCAGGTTGCGGTTATTTACCCCAATGGCATCCAGTTTTGGGTGGATGCTGCGTTCCAGCTCTTCCAGGTTATGTACTTCAAGCAGTACATTCAGATCTAAACTTTTGGCCAGGGTGGCAAGCTTGTCAATTTCTGCCGGGGTTAAAATGGCAGCTATCAGCAGGATAATATCAGCGCCTAATGCTTTGGCCTCAATTACCTGGTATTCATCTATCATAAAATCCTTGCGCAAAACAGGGATGTTATTTACAGAACGAGCTTTTTTTAAATCGGCTTTGCGACCCATAAAAAAATCGCGGTCGGTTAAAACAGACAGTGCGGATGCACCTGCAGCAGCGTAATCGGTTGTTACCTTGCTAACTCTTACCTTGTCATTAATAATGCCTTTTGAAGGCGATTTACGCTTAAATTCGGCAATGATACCGGTGCGGGCAGGATCGAGCAGGAAATCTTTGAATGAATATGTTTCCCTGTGAAAATATTCAGATTCCTCTAACTCAATGTATGATGTCCGTTTTTTGGCATATGCCACTTCCTTTTTTTTATTGGCAACTATTTTATCAAGTATCGTCATAAAGCCTAAGCCCCCTAACCCCCTGAAGGGGGAATGTTTAGTTAATATTTTAATAGTCCCCTTGTCATGCTGAGGGACGAAGCATCTATTCACGAACTATGCAGGCGGCAATGCATGGCGGTGGCAGATGCTTCGTTCCTCAGCATGACAGGGGTTGTAACCCGTTTTTAATATTGTGCTGTTAATGCAAAGTTATCAATATCTGTTAATTAGCCATTCAGCCAATTGCCCATCATTTCTTTACCATACTCGGTCAATATCGATTCCGGGTGAAACTGGACGCCGCGCACATCGTATTCGCGGTGTGACAGGGCCATGATAGAATTATCCTCCTCGTCGATAGCCGTTACTTTTAATACTTCGGGCAAATCATTCGCGCTTACAACCCATGAATGGTAACGCCCCACTTTAAAGTTTCCGGGTAAATCGCGAAACAATTGCTCGTCGGCATCGGTCACTTTTATGGGGGTGGCAATCCCGTGCATGGGCTGGCTCAGGTTATACAGGCTGCCGCCAAATACTTCGGCAATGGCCTGCTGCCCCAGGCAAACACCAAATATGCTTTTGGTTGGCGCATATTTTTTGATCACATCCAGCAACAAACCTGCTTCAGATGGTATGCCCGGCCCCGGCGACAGGATGATCTTATCATAAGCATCCACATCTTCCAAAGCAAATTTATCATTCCTCCAAACCTCGCATTGCAGGCCAAGCTCATTAACCAAATGCACCAGGTTATAGGTGAAGGAATCGTAATTGTCTATTATCAGGATATTGCCGCCCTGGCCTCCCGGCCCCCTAAAGGGGGAGTTTATATGTTCGTTCATTGTATATATCTAAAAAAATATCACTCAATTGTTTATTATCAAACCATCGTTCCCCCTTCAGGGGGTTAGGGGGCCTACAGCTCTTCGGCCAGTTCAACAGCCCGCCTTAATGCTGCAATTTTATTGTCCACTTCTTTCAGTTCGCTTTCGGCAACAGATCCGGCTACAATGCCGGCCCCTGCCTGGTAGTGCAGCGTGTTGTTTTTGCTCAGGAACGAGCGGATCATGATGGCGTGGTTAAATTCGCCATTAAAACCCATAAAGCCTATGGCGCCACTATAAAAGCTGCGTTTGGCTTTTTCATTTTCGTCAATAATTTCCATTGCCCTGTATTTTGGCGCCCCGCTCAGGGTACCTGCGGGATAGGTATCGGCAACTATTTTGAAGGATGACACGCCGGGCAATAACTTACCGCTTACATGCGATACCAGGTGGATAAGGTGCGAATAGTATTGTACTTCTTTAAATGCTTTAACCTGTACCTGCTCGCAATGGCGGCTCAGGTCGTTACGGGCCAGGTCAACAAGCATTACGTGCTCTGCCGATTCTTTAGGGTCATTTTCCAGGTTGCGGGCTATTTCGGCGTCCTTTTCATCGTCGCCGCTGCGTTTAAAAGTGCCGGCTATAGGGAAAATGCTGGCCACATTGTTTTTGATAGTGATTTGCGCTTCGGGCGATGAGCCGAAGATGCGGAAATCGCCATAGTCAAAATAGAATAAATAGGGTGATGGGTTGATGGAGCGTAAAGCCCGGTAAACGTTAAACTCATCGCCCTGGAAGGTACGGGAGAATGCCCTTGAAGGCACTATCTGGAAAACATCGCCCCGGTAAATGTGCTGCTTCATTTTTTCAACAATGGCGATAAACTCCTCGTTAGTAAGGTTCGATTTTTCTACATCGCTGCTTTTAAAGCTGTACTCGGGAAAGTTTTTGTTTTTGATGAGGTATTCCAGTTTTTCGATACCGCCGTTGGTTGGGCCGCCTTCGGCCTGGTTGTGGAAAATGTAAAGCTCATTTTTAAAGTGATCTACAGCGATAATATAGCGGTAAATGTGGTATTGCATTACCGGGATTTGCCTGGGATTATCGTCGGTTTGTTTTAGTTTGATGGTTTCAAAATGTTCAACCGCCTCATGAGTGAAATAGCCAAACAAGCCGTTCGAGATAATTTTTAATGGATTAGGGTCGGTTTCAAAACTGCCAACAAATTGGTTAAGCTGGTCAATCAATTCAAAGCTGCCGGCTTCAAGACTTTCGCCACTGCCATCTGGATAATGCTTTTTTAGTATGCCGTTGTTGAGCACAAAGCCAGCTATGGGTTCACAGCAAATGTAGCTTAAGCTGTTTTCACGGCTGTGATAGTCGGAGCTTTCCAGCAGCAGCGAGTTTGGGAATACATCGCGCAGGCGCAGGTAAATGCTCACCGGCGTGGTGGTATCGGCCAGTAGTTTTTTATGGGTGGTTGTTATTTTAAAAGTGCTCATGTTATGTTTTCAAAAAATATATAAATAAAAAAACCCGGCGAATTGGGGTCGCCGGGTTTTCCACTTAGGTTTACAATTGATTAGATCATCGCTGACTAAAAACGTATCCGGCTGCCAAATTTAATTGGTGCCACCAGCTGTTTTTATTTGTGTTTTTAATCATCGTGGGCACAAATTTATAAAGAAAAATGAATTATCAAATTTTTTTGAAAGTTTATTTGTTGCTAAATCCTATTAGCTACGTGGGATAAGTATAATACCGGCTAAAATTATCACTAAAGCTATCAAATAGAAGGTGACAATGGCTTTATGTTTGGCTTCGCCGGTAGCTGCTTTTTTTGATTTGCTATGACCAATGGTAATTAAGGCAAGTGCAATCAGCATGATAACCCAATGCTCTACAGTGAAATACCGGGTCACTTTGTTTTTCATGGTTTCGCTGTTAAACTGTACCAGCGGGCTTACAAAATAAAGTACTATACCAATAAGCAGCTGCGTATGTGCCGATATCATGGCAAACAAATTTAGCTTGCGGTTGCCATTGGTATAAGGCTTTTTGCCTGTCAGCCCAATAAACGCACCAATAATGGCGGCCAAAATTAATGCCAGTACAATATACCTGAAACCCGAATGGAGATGTTGTAAAAAGCTATAAGCTGTCATGAGTTTTAAATTTTGCGTGAATATACAACAAAACCATTTTAGCTAAAACATACGCAACTGATTTGACCAATTATTGACTGGCTGCCGTTTGCGCTGGTTTATAAGTACCGGCTATTAAAAATGCAATGCCGCTAAATGCTAAGGCCTCAAAAACGCTTGTCCATTCATTGGCGTGGTCGACTATGGAAGTATCGAGCCCGCGTGGGATGTGCACCATGATAAGCCATAAAAACAGCATTAAGCCTAACAGGGAAGCCGCAAGTTTTACTTTGAATTTAAGCATAATGGCCACGCCGGCAGCAATAAGCGCTATCCCTGCGAAACACACCCAGAATAAGTGAAACGGAATCCACGATGGTACCAGCAGCGCCACAAATTTTGGATATATAAAATGCTCGATGCCAAAAACAATCATAGTTGTAGCAAAAAAGTATGGCCCGGCCGGCCGTATTTTCTCGGTAACTGCGTCGATACCGCTAACCTTGTCAGATGGTATTGATGTGGCTACAATAAATGCCCCGCCGCATAAAGCCAGCAGTTTAAATGCATCGTTCCATCCCGCTAAAAAAAGCTGGTTTATTTTAATGTTATAAGGCACGTGCGAAAGGATAATCATCAACAGCATGAATGCCCCCAGGTAGTCGGCAACGATGTGCGAGTTGATGCCCGATATAATAGCAGCAGATACCAGTATGAGCAAAATGCCGGATACGCACATGCAAAAGGTACTTTGGCCTATAAATGCTGGCTCGGGAGGCATAATAACCGGCCTGAAACCAGAGCAAATAAATTGTTGAACCGCGATTGAAACTAACGCAATAGCAAAGAACAACCGCCACAGTCTATTATAGCTTTCCATAAAGAGGGATATAGGTTATATATTGGATTTACATGCAATATATAAAATCAACGGCTCATTTTGTTCAATGAACTAAAATATTCTTTGTTATAGTTAAATGTGCATCGTTGAAACAAAGCCCCAATCTTTTTTGACCAGCTATTTTGTAGCAGTTTTGGCATGTAGGAAAGGTGCCTTTGTTATTCAGAAATAACAAATACCAAAAATGGAACTTACTATGGGGTTATAATAAGTTTAGTACACTTTGCGGTAAAACTCCTTCACCATTCCGCCCGGATCAACAGAACGATTAATGGCCGATGAAACCGCTATACCGTAAATGCCAGTTTTAAGCAATAGTTCAACATCCTGTAACTGGATTCCGCCGGTTGCAATAACCGGAATTTCAACTGGGGCTTTTTCTAATTGACGGTAACCATCGTAACCCAGCAAGGGGAAATTATTTGGCCTGGTTTCAGTATGGGCGAACGGGCCCAATACACAATAATCAACTATGCCTGAATCCTGAGTTTTAAGCAGGCCGGCCAGGTTGGTGGCCGATGCCCCTAAAGTTTTATCATCATTAATTGCCTCGCGGATCGCGCTAAAATCGGCAGCTTCATCTTCGATATGCACACCTTGAGCATCAACTTTATCAAGCAGTTGATAATGGTTGGTAATAATAAGCGTAGCGCCCCAATCATCACAAATGGCTGCTATCTGGTCAATTTCAGCAATAAGCTCGTTTTCCGGCTTGGTGTTACAGCGATATTGTATCCAGTTGGCCCCGGCATTACACGCAATTTCAACCTGTTGTATATGGCTGCGCTGCGGCATATCCTGTGTGATGTAATGAAACCTGGAGATGTATTTTTTCATTTTGGTGGCGTGTTGCGTGGTTATTGTTGCCTGTAGCTAATCAACTAAAAAGAGACGCAAATATACGCTTTCAGAGGTTCGTGTTACGCGGGGCGTGTTGCCGGTAAAATATCAAATTCCTGAACCTGGCTATGTGGTTCGTGTTGCGAAGGGCGTGTTGCCGGTAAAATGTCAATTCCCGAACCTGGCGACACGCCCCTCGAACCACGCAACCCGCAACCGAACTACCGGATTACCTCGCTAATGGTTTTGCCTATACAGCCATCGGGGGCTTGTATGTGTAATAGTGATGCTACGGTAGGGGCAATATCCGTCATGTGGGTTTGGCGTGTAGTATTGCCATGGTTAATGCCCCAGCCCATAAATACCAGTGGTATATGAGTGTCATAAGGCGCCCAGGTGCCATGGGTTGTTCCGGTTGCTCCGTGGCCCGAGTAATAACCTGGTTTTAACACAATTTGTATTACCCCACTATGTTCTGTGTTATAACCGTTTACAATGCGGCTGCGCAAATCAACCGGGATTGTTGCATCGTTTGCGTTTTGCATATCAACGGCAAATTGTACAGCCGGTTGTTTTTGCAGATAGCTTATACAGTCAAGCCTTATGGCAGCTTCGCTGATGCCTGCTTTTTTTATGGCGGCATTGTTAAGGTTAACCTGGTAATTATCCATGCTGATAACAAGGTTTTGAACTTTGTATTTATCGTTTAATACTGTATTCATTTCTTTCTGTGCGGCTGCATCGTCCCAGGTTCCGGCAGGTACGTTGTGGTCTTTCAGGAATGTGGCGTTATGGGCAGCGCCATGGTCGGCTGTTAAAAATACCGAGTAGCTGCCTTTACCCAATGTGCCATCTAAATAAGCAAAAAAGGCAGCCAGGTCATGATCAAGCCTCAGGTAAGTGTCCTCTATCTCTACAGAGTTAGGGCCAAACTGGTGCCCAATGTAATCTGTTGATGAAAGGCTTACCGCTAAAAAGTCGGTAACTGTGTTTTTGCCTAATTGTTCATTTTCTATAGCTGCTTTGGCCATATCAAGCGTCATCGAATTGCCGTAAGGGGTAGATCGGATCATGCCTAAATGGCCGTTGTACAATGCCGATGTATTAACCGGCATGGTTGGCGCACTGGTGCCGGCAAATTTGCCCTCGTATTTGCCGCTGTTATCAGGGGCGCTTTGCAGGTAGGTGGCTATTGGGTAAAGGGTATTCCAATCCTGTTTAAGGTATTTTTCGGCAATTTTTTGGCTGTTAAAATTTTTAACCCAGGCAGGTAAATCGGTCATGTAGTAGGTGCTGCTTATCCAGTTGCCGCTGGCGTCATCAAACCAGTAGGCGGCATTGGCGGTGTGCCCGGCGGGCAAAATTCCACCACGATCTTTTAGGGCGATGCCGATAACTTTTGAGCGGAAATTGGTAGCCAGCCTAAGCTCGTCGGTAACGGTGGTTACCAGTAAATTGCGTGGCGACATTTGCCCTGCCTTTGACGTGCTGCCAACGGCGGTTACCGTGCTGTCGTCTGTGCAATACATCGATTTTCCGGTAGCCTGCACAATAAAATCATTGCCCGCGATGCCATGAATGGCAGGCACCGACCCGGTGTAAATGCAGGTATGGCCTGCGGCGGTTACTGTGGGGATATAATCAATATTGGTATTCTCGCAGGTAAAGCCTTCGCCCAACATTCGCTTAAAGCCGCCATCTTCGTAACGGTCAAAATAGCGGTACAGGTAGTCCCAACGCATTTGATCAACTACAAGACCTATAACCAGTTTGGGGCGTGGCAGGCCGGTAGGCATGGGCATAGAGCGTTCGCGGTGGTAGGTAATTTCGCTATCGCTGTTCCTCCTTGCGGTATGTTTATGTTTTTTTTTGTGAGATTGTGCCGATGCCGAAAGAGAGGCAGTGGCTAAAATTAAAAGCAACAGATATTTAAGCTTCATTTTTTTTGTTTTGGATCGCCAAATATCAACAATGAAATTAAAAAGCCATATGAAGTTTATGTTAAGTATGGGTTTTGTTACAAAATTAGAGTCAAGAATTAAGAGTCAAGAATCAAGACAGAAGTTTTACTTTGTGCGCACATCATGAGCAGGACATCTTAAAGTCTCCCTTCCGGGGGCGATTATTAGCATTTAGTTTTTTTACATTGAAGGAGCTAATGGGGGCTTCGCCGTTTAGAGGGGGGCTCAAATGCTATTTAACAAACTATGCTGGCTTGCGGTATGCAAATCGCGCCAGGTTTGGCTTATTTCGGTATCGGGGTTGGCAGCTTGCAGGCCGCAGTAGGGGTATAGCTTGTCGACACTCTCGCGTGCTGTTTTGGCCAGTTTGCGGCTGGTGGCGCTTACCTCGGTCAAATACCCGGCTGGGCCGGTTAAACCACTCTGCCAGGAAGCATCAACGGCCCGGTAAAATTCGGCCCGGGTGTTATTAAGCTTGGCGGTAAGTTCATCCAGCAGTTGTTTTGTGGCATCGCGATAGGTGCCTGGCTGGCGTTTGCCTAATTGTTTTTCATCAAATAAGGGCCCGCAGAGGTCAAGAAAGTGCACAGCCATGCCCGATATATTTGCCGCCAGCGTAGCTTCGGCTAATTGTAAAAAGGGGTATTTGTACAAAGGTTCGTTGATTACTGCATATGCCGGATCGATCTTAAAACACCTGTTTGCTTTAACAAACAGGTTGCTTACCTGGTAGGCATCGCTGCCGGTGGCCATCATGCCAATGTATTTCCAGGCGGGGAAAATTTCCACGTCTTTTTTATCAAAAATAAAAGGTAATATCAGTTCGTTTCCGTCGGCATCTAAAACAGGTTCGTCGCCATTTTTGATAATGCAGTTGGCTGTTATGTGGGTGGCATGGTGTGCGCCGCTGGCATATTTCCAGGTGCCGTTAATAATGTAGCCGCCATCTGTAATAGTTGCCGTACCTGTTGATGCGCCGCTGCCTGCCAGGCATAGTGCCGGATTGTTCAATAATTCCGGGGCGACATCTGCCGATAAAAAACCGCCGAACCAGCCCGCACCACTGCAAAGGGTAACCACCCAGCCCAAGCTGCCGTTGGCCCAGGCCAGGCTTTCTTCCAAGCGCACCATATCCGGCAAAGGCAGCTGTAAACCCGAATAGGCTTTCGGCACCAGAAATTTAAACCAGCCCTGCTCGTAAACCAGTTTCAATTGATCAGGGTGAAGCATGGCCAGTTTTTCGGCCTCTGCGCCAGTATCCCGGATTGTTTTTACCCATTCGGGCTTTAGTAAGTATGATGGATGGGGCATGGGGTAGATTTTAGATGTGCAGATTTCAAATTTCAGATGTGCAGATGATAGATTTTGGTCATGATAAAAAAGGCTGATAATGAACCTGTTTAAAAAGTAAACGGAATCCAGCTAACAACCTTATCCCTCGTTCAATTTCCTGTCTTAACTCTTGATTCTTGACTCTTGACTCTCGCAGCCCAGTCAAAGTATCCAAAAATAGCTACAACAAATAAAAAGATGGTGAGCAGCGCAAACATGGGCAGGTGTTTGTAAAACAGGATGGGTACGGCAAACAGGTTTGATATGTTTAAAAAAATCCAGTTCTCTATTTTTCGGCGGGCCAGCAGCCACATGCCTGCCCAGGCGGTCGACGATATCAGCGCGTCCCAAACAGGTACGTTTGATGGGGTGAAGTATTTGGCAGGCAGGTTTTTAAGCAGTACATAAAAAAATATCCAGCCAATAACAGATATGGCAATGCTTATACCCCATTCGTTTTTGGTGCTCCATGAAATTTCTACAGGCGGCTCGTTGCGCCGTTTAACCCAGTACCACCAGCCGTAAACGCTCATGATCACATAATAACCATTCAGTATCGATTCGGCATAAAGCCCAACATTCAATAACAGGTAAATAGCAATTGCGGTGCCCAAAATACCGGCCGGATAAAGCCAGATATTGTTTTTTCGCGCCAGCAAAACCTCGGCAACACCCAGGGCAACGGCAAGCCATTGTACCCAGGTGGTTTCTTTTATCTGATCAATAAAAAGCTTTATTAAATCATGCATAAACGCGGTTTTTAATTAATGTAAAAGCCCCCTCTAAATCTCCCCCGGTAGGGGAGACTTTTGGCTTCAGTAATGACTGAATCCAACATATAATAGCTACCTAAACACACTATCCGGCCAGAAGCCCCCTCTAAATCTCCCCCGGTAGGGGAGACTTTTGTTTCCGTACTGACTGAACCCAACGTATAACATCTACCCAAACACAATATCCGCCCAGATTCGTGAAATTCGCTCAAATTCGTGACCATTCGTGTGTATCAATTCGTGACCATTCCTGTCAGAAATTCAAACTAAGCATCGCCATAAAATTGCGCGGTGCCTGCGGAAAATAGTAATTATAGTTTACCATGTTGCCGCCTTCAATATCCGGGTACGTAGCACCGTTAGCCTCGTACTTTTTGCTGAAAACATTATTTACCTGCAAGCCCAAACCAATGTTTTTAACCTGGCTGATGCTGAAGTTATAACGCAGCCTTACATCGCTGGTAAAATAGCTTTTAAGGTAACGGTTGGCCGCGTATGGGTTGCTTTGGTTATCCGGCGCTATATTAAAACCTGCCGGGTTTTGGTTCATGGTATTATCCAAATACTGTTTGCCCACATATTTGCTGATAAAAGCGATCTCGCCGCCTTTAACCGGGCTATAGCTGATGATGCTGGCCCCGGTAAGCGATGGCGAATAAGCAATGGTTGTTTTTTTAAACGATTCTTCAACTAAAGTGCCGTCATCGTAATTAGAGAAAAACTGGTGATAGTTTTTGATCTTGTTGGCACTCCAGGTGGCGGTTATACCCCAGTTAAGCTGGCTGGTTATGCGTACTTTACCATCCAGCTCCACGCCGGTACGATAGCTATCGGGCACATTGGTGCGTATGGCGCCGCCCACATCATTAAGTGCCCCGGTTAATATCAGCTGGTTTTTATACAGCATATAAAAGCCATTAATGCCGCCGCTAAAAATTTTGCCAACAGTACGGTAACCTGCTTCAAAATCCTTCAGGTTTTCGGCTTTTGGCCTGGCCTGCGGGGTGGAGTTTACGTAATCGTCGCGGTTTGGCTCGTGGTTGCCTACCGCAAATGATGCGTATACATTGTTTTGCTCATTAAGCTGGTAAGTAATACCCACTTTGGGGTTAAAAAAGTTAAGCTCGATGCTTTGCTGCGCGTTCTGCTGGTTTTTGTCGATACCGTAAAAATTGTAGTAAAGGTGGCGGTATTGCGCATCGGCATAAAGTAATACCTTGTTTAAATGCCACTCGGCACGGTAAAAAATATTGAAGTCGTTCTTTTTGGCATTATCACGATAGTACTCATAGTTGGGGCCAATACCGGCGCTTTCTTTGGTGTAAATAATATTGCCGTAATGCGCGCCTTTGTATTCATTATAAGCACCACCCAGGGTCATGTTCAGGTTACTTTGGGGCTGATATTTTAATGCGTAGGTAACGCCATAAAATTCATTATCAAGCCAAAGCCTGCGCACCAGGTCGGTAGTTTTGATTGTATCCATACCCATAATAACCGGGGTTAAGCCATAATTGGCCACGGCATCCTGGCGGCGGTATTCCTCGTAATAACCCTTGCCCTTGGTATAATGTAGTGCACCGCTAAAAGATAGCTTACTGCTTATCTTTTGGTCGTACAGTAACTGATAGTGGTTTTGCAGGTAATCATCTACCTGGTCTTTATAAAAATTACCGGCATCGTCCATCAGGCCAAGCTCGTTATAAGTGCGGTTATCCTTGCGGGTATTATCGCCAATAACATAGTCGGCAATACCGTTCCAGGCCTGGTATGTACGCTCGTGGCCCGATATTACGTTGGCCCTGATGGTGCTGTTTTTGCCATACCATGCAGCACTCAAATAAAGCGATTTTAAATCGGACGTAGCCCTGTCAATATAGCCATTGGAGTGGATGCGCGATAAACGGCCATCTAAACTGAAATGCCCATCCAATAAGCCGGTACCGGCATTAACGGTGTTTTTGATAGAGCCGTAGGAGCCGGCCGATGTGTTGATTTCGGCATAAGCGGTATCACGGCGTGTGGTAGTCTGGATATTGATGCTGCCGCCAAACGCGCCCGCACCGTTGGTTGATGTACCCACACCGCGCTGCACCTGTATGTTATCTACAGACGAGGCCAGGTCGGGCAGGTCGATAAAGTACGATCCCTGGCTTTCGGCATCGTTCAGCGGGATACCGTTAATGGTAACGTTTACCCGGGTATTATCAGAGCCACGAATGCGGATACCGGTGTAACCAATGCCCGCGCCGGCATCGGATGTGGTAACTACCGATGGGGTGAGGCTTAACAGGTAGGGCAAATCCTGCCCGAAGTTGTTTTTTGCTAAATCTTTTTTGCTGAGGTTGGTAAATGCTGTTGGCGAGTTTTTAACCGCGCGGGTAGCGCTGATGGTCACTTCCTCGGCAGCAAGGGTGCCGTTAACGAGTGCCAGGTTGATAACCTGGTTTGCAGCCAATACTATGTTTTTGCTGATGGTTTGATAACCAATAAAACTGGCATTTAGCGTGTAGCTTCCTGGCTTAAGATTAGTAAAGCCATATTTGCCGGTTGCATCGGCAACTACGCTGGCAGCAGGGTTATTAATGGTGATGGTTGCACCGGGCAGTGCTTCGCCCGATTGGTTGGTTACTTTTCCGGATATGGAAAGTTGGGCCGATGCCAAAACAGGCAACAGCAGGGCCATGATAGCCGCGAATACATTTTTCAAAATTTTTAAACTAAAAATTAGTTAAACCATCTGCTCACCAGGGTACAATGGCAGTACACTTAACTTGTTACCTCTCCCTACGCCGGCATTACCCGGATCAGGTGCGAGTGCCCCCCCGCGCCCCTGAAGGGGGAGTAAATACACCTAAAGTTTTTGCTTTAAGTTTTATCACTCCCCCTTTAGGGGGCTGGGGGGCTCTCTGGGTTTGATCTCAGCCTGTCTTTCAGTTTGGTTAAAAACGCTCTGCAGTTCGTTTTTGGTTACACCAAAGCAAGGCACCCCTTGAGAATTATGGGGCAAAGATAGTTTTTTAGTCGGAAAGTCAAAAAAGTCGGGAAGACGGAAAGTCCCGCTTTCATTTCTGATTTTTAAAATGTTATTTGTAAATTTGGATAAAGACCATTGCTATGTTAACCGATATAGAAATAAAAGAAAAGCTGATAGCCACAATAAGCAATACCGATAACATGGAATTGCTAAGGGAGTTATTGATGATTACAGAAATGGAAGATGAAATTAGCGGCGTTTATCAATTAAGCCCGGAGGAAATAATTGCAGTAAATGAAGGTATTGAGCAAATTGAGAAAGGAATGTTTGTAACTAACGAAGAGGCGAATAAACTTATTGATAAATGTTTAGGGAGATAGTATGGTCCCAGAGAGCTATTAAAGAATGGATTAAAATTTTAGAATATTGGAACGAAAGAAATAAATCCTATGCTTACAGTTTGAAACTTGATCATCTGGTTAAAGCAAGCTTTGCCATTGTTGCCAACTCCCCTGAGATTGGCAAGGCAACAGACTCTCCGTCAATAAGGATAAAAGTTATTCTTGATTACCTATTCTATTACCGAATTACACCAGGACACATAGAAATTCTAAGTGTTTGGGACAGTCGCCGAAATCCTAAAAAATTCAAATTATAAGTACCAATCCCACTGTATTTTCCACCTTTCTCCTTTTACCTTTCTCCTTTCACCTCAAAAACGTACTTTTGCAAACTTTTATAAATATTGTTATGCTAAGAACTCATACCTGCGGTGAATTAAATATCAGCAACTTAGGCCAATCAGTTACATTGTGCGGCTGGGTACAAAAATCGCGCGATTTGGGCGGTACCACATTTATTGATGTGCGCGACCGTTATGGTTTAACCCAACTTGTTTTTAATACAGATACTGATGCCCTGCTGCGCGAGAAAAGCCGCGAGCTTGGCCGTGAGTTTGTGATACAGGTTACCGGCAAGGTGCTGGAGCGCTCAAACAAAAACACAAAAATACCAACCGGCGAAATTGAAATTGCTGTTGCTGGTATAGAGATATTGAACTCGGCTAAAATTCCGCCGTTCCTGATAGAAGACGAAACTGATGGTGGCGAAGAACTGCGCGCCAAGTATCGTTACCTTGATTTGCGCCGTGCGCCTGTTCGTAATAATTTAATCCTGCGTCACAAAATGGCTCAGGAAATACGCCGCTATTTAAGCGATATTGATTTTCTGGAGGTAGAAACCCCGGTACTGATTAAATCGACCCCGGAAGGCGCGCGCGATTTTGTGGTGCCAAGCCGCATGAACCCGGGCGAGTTTTACGCTTTGCCGCAATCGCCGCAAACATTTAAGCAATTGCTGATGGTAAGCGGGTTCGACCGTTACTTCCAGATTGTGAAATGTTTCAGGGATGAAGACCTGCGTGCCGACCGCCAGCCAGAGTTTACCCAGATTGACTGCGAGCTATCGTTTATTACCCAGGAGGATATCCTGAATATTTTTGAAGGCCTTACCCGCCACCTGTTTACTACCGTTAAAGGTATCGACCTGGGCGATTTTCCGCGTATGCAATATGCCGACGCGATGCGCCTTTATGGTTCTGATAAACCTGACGTAAGGTTTGGGATGGAGTTTGTAGAGCTGAATGATATTGTAAAAGGAAAAGGTTTTGGCGTATTTGATAATGCCGAACTGGTTGTGGGCATCAACGCCAAAGGCTGTGCAAGCTATACCCGCAAGCAATTGGATGAAATTACCGAATGGTTAAAACGCCCGCAAATTGGCGTTGCCGGCATGATATATTGCCGCTATAACGAAGATGGTACTTTAAAATCATCGGTTGATAAATTTTACAGCGAAGATGAGCTGAACAACTGGGCAGCGGCATTTGAAGCCGAACGCGGCGATTTAATGCTGGTATTGGCCGGCAATGCCGATAAAGTACGCAAACAACTGAACGAATTGCGCCTTGAAATGGGTAGCCGTTTAGGCCTGCGCGATAAAAATAAATTTGCGCCGCTTTGGGTGCTTGATTTTCCGCTGCTGGAGTGGGACGAGGAAACCGGGCGTTACCATGCCATGCACCACCCCTTCACTTCGCCAAAACCAGAGGATATCGCCTTGCTGGATACCGATCCGGGAGCTGTGCGAGCCAATGCTTATGACCTGGTTATTAATGGTACCGAGGTTGGCGGTGGATCTATCAGGATCCATGACCGCGCCATGCAATCATTAATGTTTAAGCACCTGGGCTTTTCGTCCGAAGAAGCTCAAAAGCAATTTGGCTTTTTGATGGATGCCTTTGAATATGGCGCCCCACCACATGGTGGTTTAGCGCTTGGGTTTGACAGGCTGGTATCTATTTTTGCCGGGTTAGATTCTATCCGTGATGTTATCGCGTTCCCTAAAAATAATTCGGGCCGCGATGTGATGATCGATTCGCCATCAACCATTGCCGATACACAGCTTAAAGAGCTTAATATTAAAACAACAGTATAAGTTTTTTATTGTAGCATTTATGGTAGCTATGCCGTATAGGCACTAAACTGATCTGATTAAAAATGAAAAAAATTCTACTGTTACTCTTATTGCCAATGGCGATGCTGTCATCATCATGCCTCAAATCAAATAATAATGTGGTGCCTTTTGACGCTGCTAAACAGGCTGCTACCGATGAGACAACCATCCAGGCTTACCTGGCTGCACATACCGAAATACATGCGGTAAAGGATACAACAGGTGTTTATTACCAGATAATTACACAGGGTACCGGTGCTACCCCGGCCTTAACAAGTACAATATCTGCCGCTTATACCGGTAAATTAACCAATGGAACTATTTTTGATTCAAGCACAAACCTGGTGTATAAACTCAATGGCCTGATACCAGCGTGGCAAATTGCATTGCCATACCTTAAAACAGGCGGGCAAATGCTGATAATTACCCCATCGCGCTACGCCTATGGCAATGCGCAGGCCGGTATTATTCCCGCAAATTCAGTATTGATATTTTCTGTCAATTTAACTGCGGTAGCCAATTAGCACTACAGTTTTTACGGGGGATGAGTAAAAAAATATCCCTGCCTGCCGGCTTAAATTGATTTGGATTGTATATTTACACCCGTGTATTTTGCCGAAATGGAAATACCTGCCTAAATACGTTTTCACAATTTGCAACGTTTAGTGTCTTTAACCCTATTAATGTTAACTGATCTGTATGAAAATGAAAAAACTTTTACTTTTAATTCTATTTCCTTTAGCCCTCTATTCGCTGTCGTCATGTACAAAAGTTAGCGACCCGACAATAACAACAGCAATACAGCAGGCTGCCGACGACGATGCAGCAATTAAAGCTTATTTAACCGTTCACCCCGAAATTACCAATGTTAAGGATACTTTAGGATGTTACTACCAGGTAGTTTCTACTGGCGCAGGGGCATATCCTACGGCTACAACCACTATCAAAGGAACTTATACCGGGTCGTTGCTTGGCGGAACTGCATTTGCCACAAATGCCTCTATTAGCGCCCCGTTGAGCAGTTTGATTTATGGATGGCAGATAGTTTTACCTCACGTACCTATAGGATCGAAAATTATTATGCTGATACCATCCATTTACGGGTATGGTACCTCGGGCTCAGGAGCAATTCCTGCAAACGCGGTATTGAGGTTTGATGTAGACCTTTCGCCTCCGGGCGCTTAAATTTTTTAATTTACCTTAAGCTTAGGCCCGGGATATTATTCCGGGCTTTTTTGTTGCTATATTTCTGTAGTTTTAGCTGTTCGATTAATGTCTGATAGATGAACAAACTACTTTTATTATTTGCCGCGGTTATTGGCATCTCGTCATGCAAAACCGCACCGCAGGTTGATGCTGTTAAACAAGCCCGTATTGATGATTCGCTTATCCGGGTTTATCTTTCCAATAACCCGGTTGTAAAGGCCGTAAAGATTCGTCGGGACTGTACTACCAGGTTGTTAAACCGGGTACGGGCGCCGCAGCAACCATCAATTCTACGGTTACGGTAAATTATAGGGGCAAACTGCTTAACGGGCCACCATTTGATTCGGCAAATGGTTACTCTTCACCATTAGCCGCCTTGGTAAGGGGGTGGCAAATAGGTGTACCACATATAAAAGCGGGTGGTAATATTGTACTGTTTGTGCCATCGGCTTTGGGCTATGGCGGCGCATCGTTAGGGCCTATCCCGCCAAATTCGGTGCTTATTTTTGATATTGATTTGACTGGGGTAAAGTAACCGGCCTATACCAGCCTTACAATAATTTTGAATTGAAAAGGCATCAGCTTCAAATTCAAACCGGTACATTAAATTATCCGGCGTTTTGTTCTTATATTAACGGTTCAAAACTTGCGCCCATGAAATTACGCATCGCTCCCCTTTTTTTGGTGTTTGCAACACAGGTATTTGCCCAGCAAAGCCAGGTGAGTACTAAAGCCGATGCCCTTAAAGACCAGGTAATAGCCTGGCGCCGCGATTTTCATGAACACCCCGAATTGGGTAACCACGAAGTGCGTACTTCGGCAATTATTGCCAAACATTTGCAGTCGTTGGGTATCCAGGTGCAAACGGGCGTAGCTACAACCGGCGTTGTGGGCATTTTAAAAGGCGGCAAGCCTGGCCCGGTAGTTGCCTTAAGGGCAGATATGGATGGTTTGCCGGTTGTTGAGCGCACCGATGTTCCTTTTGCATCAAAGGTAAAAACCACCTATAACGGCCAGGAGGTTGGCGTAATGCATGCTTGCGGACATGATTCGCACATGGCTATTTTGATGGGTGTGGCCCAGGTGCTTTCGGGCATGAAAAACGAGTTGCACGGAACTGTTAAATTTATTTTTCAGCCTGCCGAAGAAGGGGTAGAGCCCGGCCAAAAAGGCGGTGCCGAAGAAATGGTGAAGGAAGGTGTACTTGAAAATCCTAAAGTTGATGTAGTATTTGGCCTGCACATTAATTCGCAAACCGAGGTTGGTAAAATAACCTATCGCCCGGGCGGTACAATGGCAGGCGTTAACGATATGCAGATTATCGTAAAAGGGCGGTCGGCACATGGAGCTTATCCATGGTCGAGCGTTGACCCGATTGTGGTTTCGGCCGAGATCATCAATAACCTGCAAACTATAGTAAGCCGTAATATAAACATAACCGAAAACCCGGCAGTGGTAACCATTGGCTCCATCAAAGGCGGTAACCGGTCGAACATTATTCCCGAAAGCGTTGAAATGCTGGGTACTTTGCGTTCATTTACTGCGGCCGATGAAAAGATGCTTGTTGAACGGGTAAAGCAGATAGCAACAAAAACGGCTGAAGCGCAAGGCGCTACTGCCGAGGTGAAGATTCCGTATAGCAGCCATTACCCGGTTACTTATAACGATCCGGCGCTTACACAGCAAATGCTGCCCAGCCTGCAAAAAACAGCCGGTGCCGATAATGTGATGTTAAAGCCGCCTGTTACCGGTGCCGAAGATTTTAGCTTTTACCAGGAAAAAGTACCTGGCATGTTCATTTTTTTAGGTGGCATGCCTAAAGGTGCCGATCCGCTAAAAGCACCATCGCACCATACGCCCGATTTTTATATCGACGAAAGTGGCTTTAGCCTGGGTGTAAAAGCATTGTGCAATTTAACGCTGGATTATATGAATGCTAAAGGAAAATAGATATGAGGTGCTATTTAAAAAGATATTATCTTTAAATAGATGATTGATGCTTAACTTTATAAGCCCAAAAAGCGCATGGCCAGTAATTTTAACAGTATAAAATGAGGAAAAGCATATTAACAATGGTGTACACAAGCTTGTTATTAATTTTAATAACAAGCCAAAAAACCATTGCTGCCGATATGGCCGCCGAAGATACCGTAAAGAAAATTAACCCCGAGGTTTTGCAAACCATTAATACGGTATTAAAGGCATCTTATACTTTTGATATTGATAAAGTTACCGATGTTTACGCCCCCAACGCCGTGGTTACCGACGAGCAGCAGCCTTATTCATGGAACGGGCAGCTGGCCGGTGTACAGTGGGTAAACTCGGTACAAAAGGCGGTGAGCGATTTTAAAATCCGAGATTTTACCGTAAACATAAAAAAGATAAAAATTTTTCAGCAAACCGAAGAGGTAGCCTACCTGATTGTACCCGTTGAATACACCGGCACCGTTAACGGCGACCCGTTTAACGAAGAAGGTGCGTTTTCCTTTGTGTTTCGGTACGTAAGCGGAAAATGGCTCATTAAAAGCCAGGCCTGGGTACCCAAAAACGGCTTGTAACAACTTATATGCCTAAACACTTATGACACCCGGATTGATATTGTACAAACGTTTTAATGATGCCGCGCTGGCCAATGCTCTGGTTGATGTGCTTGAAGAAGGAGATATTGAATATGATATGGAGGAAAGTACCCCGTCATTTGATCCCGGTTTCAGGAGTAATGACCTTACTGTTGAGTATTCAATAAAAATAAACCCAGGAGATTTTGAGCGTGCAAACCAGCTGTTGAATGATAAAGAGCAGGAAAACGTAAACCATGTGGATAAGGACCATTATTTATTTGACTTTACCGATGCCGAGCTGACAGACGTGCTGGCAAAAGCCGACGAATGGAGTCCATTCGATTACCAACTGGCTCGCAAAATATTGATTGACCGCGGAGTTGCTATAAGCGAAAATGTATTATCCGATTTGAAAAGTGACCGCCTGGAAGAGTTAAGGAAACCCGAGAAGCCCCAGAATGCATGGATAATTTTTGGTTATATAATTTCATTTGCCGGTGGTGTATTTGGCATATTTATAGGATGGCATTTATCACATTACAAAAAAACGCTCCCCGATGGTGAACAGGTTTACGGCTACGATGAAAACGACCGCAAGCAGGGAGAAAGGATTTATTACTTATCGATAGCCGTTTTTGTGCTTGCCATAATTTACCGCATAGCACCGGCTTTTACCGGAAATTAAATTACCCTTGGCCAACCTCCTTTTCATCTGCAGCAAAAACCAATGGCGCAGCCCAACGGCCGAGTTGTTGTTTAAAAATCATCCGGAACATACCGCCCACTCGGCAGGTACCAGCGCCACGGCCCGTATCCGGGTAACCCAAAAAATGATTGACCGGGCCGATGTTATATTTGTAATGGAGCGCAGGCATAAACAGCTGCTAAGCCAACGCCTGGACGTAAGCGGCAAGCAGGTAAAAGTGCTGGATATTGAAGATAACTATCAATTTAACGATCCCGAACTGATTGAAATATTAAGGACTGTTTTAAGCGGATACCTATAGCATCAATTACGAATTTTTTCCGTCTTGATTCTTGCCTCTTGATTCTATTTCGTAGCGAATTTTACCTTAACAGTAACCTGCTCGGGTTTTCCATTGCTGTTGCCTACCCAGGTTGGGCCGGCTTTTATCAGGTCAATAGCCTTTTGATCGGCAACCGCCGAAAGGCTTTTTTTGATCTTGAAATCGCTTAAAGAACCGTCCGTATTCACAGTAAATTGTACCGATACTGTGCCGGTGGCGTCACCATCGGCCACGATGGCATTTGCCTGCAGGTATTTTTTTAAGCCCGCCATTTCGCCCTGCGGATGTGCGGCTACCGGTTTTGATACTTTATCGGTGCCATAGCCAACTGTCGTAACCTCGGCAAGGGCTTCATTATCCGGGTTGAGTACTACCTTAAGGCTATCGCCACGTTTTACACTTACCTGTCTTGGCTGGTAACCTATGGATGCAATATCAAGCGTCTCTTTATTTTTGGTAACAGGCATAGTAAAGTAGCCATTTACATCGGTCACTGTACTCTTGTTGGTGCCCGAAATGCGTATAGCCGCCCCAACAACCGGCATGTTATCGCCTTTGCCTACTATAACACCATTTATACTGCTATAGCCAAACTGGGTTTTGGCATCTTTAGATGTAACTACCTGCAAACCGCCAACGTTGCCCATTAATTTTGATTCAATGGGAGTAGATGCTTTTTCACGGGCTTTTTTGGCAAGCAGCGCAAGGCTGTCTGCTTTCGCTTTGTTGTCGGTGTAGTTCATCACTACCATTTCGCTTACCGAGCTGTTTTCCTGCTTAGGCTCAACAGTAGGTTCGGCAACCTGGGGGACTTTTTTTAACACATCCCCGGCAGGGGCGGCAGTTTTATTATCGTTGGCGGAAATCTCCTGTTGATAAACCGATTTACCGGCAGTGTATTTCCGGGGAATAAACGGCCTGTCGGCACTGGTCAAAACGGGTTGTTTTGCCGCATTATTTGCCAGTAAGGTTTCCTGTGTGGTATGAGGCGGCGGCGTTGCCACAGTGTCTTTACTGACAACCTGTGTTTTATCTTTTTGTAACTCGGCAAGTTGCTTTGTTTGTTCCGGCGAGGTCCTTTTAATCCACAAGCCGCCAATGGTAAGCACAATAAGAACTGATGCCGCTATTGACCATACCTGCCATGATATTACACGACCTTTCTTTTGTTCGGTACGTTGTTGTAGTCTCGCGGTAAGGTCGGCAAGGTTGGCCTGCTGGTTTTTAGGGGCTTGTTCAAAACCCTCCAGTGCATCCATCAAAAAAGGATCGTCAAGGGCGTCGTGCTCCAGCCGGTGCATAGCTTTGGCATCAAGTTCCCCGTTAAGGTACTTTCTTACTTGCAATATGTCGGCCTTTTTAGTGTTCACTGCTCTTCTCCAGGCAAATTTTAAGGTTGCGTTTGCCGTTTTGTATATAACTTTTTACCTCGTTCAGGCTAAAACCTGTTACTTCGGCAATTTCTTTGTAGCACTTTTCTTGTAAATAAAACAAATCGATGCTTTGTTTTTGGGCACCGGCCAGTTTATCAATGCACTGCTCCAAAGCTTTATAGGCTTCTTCGCGGTTATTATCATCATGATGCAGTAATGGGGTAAATTCCATAACATCATCTAAATTAATTACATCCAGCTTTTTGCCGGCCCTTAACTGCATCAGGCAATAATTGCGGCCCAATACGTAAAGCCAGTTCCTGAATATGCTGATGTCGTGTTTTTTAACTTTATCTACCAGTTCTTCAAAAATGCCCATTACGGCATCTTTAGCGCCATCTTCATCTTTCAGGTATTTTAAACATACGCCGTAAACCAGGCCCATATAGCGTTCATATAGTTGTCCTAAAACCGCAACATCGCCGTTTTTACGGTAAATGTTAAGCAGTTCGTCATCCGTTGATGTGCTTGTTTTGCCTGGTTTAATAAAATTGGTCATTAAAAAGGTGCAAAATAAATTTTTTTAACGGTTTATGGAAATTATCCGCCGCCTGCATCCTTATTAAAAAATAACCAGGGATGAAAAAGTTAGTTTTAATTATTTTATTGTTTGCCGGTTTAACTGGGTTTAAGCCTAATAACAGCCACCGCATTAGCGGAACCGTATATGATGCCAAAGATAGTTTAGCAATACCGGGGGTATCGGTTTTGCTTAAGGGCTCAGGTTTTGGAACACAAACCGATGCCAAAGGCAACTATTCCATTATTGTACCCGATGACAACGCCGTACTTACCTTCAGCTTTATAGGTTACACCACGCAGGATGTAAAAGCAGGTAAAGGCAACACGTTGAAAGTTTACCTTCACGCAACGTCAAACCAGTTAAACGAGGTTGTTGTAACCGGTTATGGGATACAAAAACGGATGGCAGTTACCGGAAGTGTAAGTAGTATAGCTGCAAAATCATACAAGGCAAAAGGCTTAAGCGGCAAAGCATCTGGCCTTGTAACAATAGGAAATGCATCAGCCATTTACGGTTATTCGGCTAATGCTGATGTTTTGAAAAGCTACCAGCCTCCTGTGGTTACCGATGAAAGTTACAAAGGCATCGAAGAAAATGGTTTTAAAGCAGTGTCGGCCGAACCGCTCTCTACATTTTCGGTTGATGTAGATGCGGCTTCGTACAGCAATGTAAGGCGCTTTATCAATAGCGGCCAGTTACCACCTGCAGATGCTGTGAGGATTGAAGAAATGATAAACTATTTTAGCTACAACCTGCCGGGGCCAACAGATAACGGCCCCGTGGCCATCCATACCGAACTATCCGCAGCCCCATGGAATAGCAAACACCGCCTGCTGCGCATAGGCCTTAAAGCCAGAACAATACCAACCGAAAAACTGCCTGCATCAAACCTGGTATTTTTAATAGATGTATCGGGATCCATGAACGAGCCTAATAAATTGCCCCTGGTGCAATCGTCATTAAAAATGCTGGTTAACCAACTGCGGGCGCAAGATAAGGTTACCCTGGTTGTTTACGCCGGCGCGGCTGGCGTAGTGCTGCCTGCAACCGGCGGCGATAAAAAGGAAACCATTAACAATGCCATTGATAATTTAAGCGCGGGCGGCTCAACAGCCGGCGGACAAGGCATTAAGCTGGCTTACCAGATTGCTAAACAAAACTTTATGAAAAGCGGCAATAACCGGGTGATTTTAGCTACCGATGGCGATTTTAACGTAGGTGCATCAAGCGATGATGACATGCAAAAGCTGATTGAGCGCGAAAGGGAAAGCGGCATCTCGTTATCGGTTTTAGGTTTTGGCATGGGTAATTACAAGGATAGCAAGATGGAAACCCTGGCCGATAAAGGCAACGGGAACTATGCCTATATTGATAATATAACCGAAGCCCGCAAAACCCTGGTAAGCGAATTTGGCGGCACCTTATTTACCATTGCCAAAGATGTAAAACTACAGGTAGAGTTTAACCCCGCCAAAGTACAGGCCTACCGCCTGGTTGGTTACGAAAACCGGGTACTGGCCAAAGAGGATTTTAATGATGATAAAAAAGATGCCGGCGATATGGGCTCGGGCCATACGGTTACCGCTTTTTATGAGATAGTGCCTGCGGGGATAAAGGATGATTATTCGGTCAGTGTCGATCCGTTAAAATATCAGAAACCTAAACCTGTTGCCTATTCAAATTCATCTGATGAAATGATGACCATCAAATTCAGGTATAAGGAGCCAACATCCTTAAAAAGTAAATTGAGCCAGGTTACGGTTAAAGATGAGCCAATTAACCTGAAATCAACATCAACCGATTTTAGGTTTGCCGCCGCTGTTGCCGAAATTGGGATGCTACTGCGCGATTCGAAATTTAAACAAAACTCTGGTTATGATCAGGCTATTAAAATGGCCCGGGCCGCCAAGGGCGATGACACCGAAGGCTACCGCGCCGAATTTATTAAACTGGCCGAAAGCGCCAGGCTGTTAGGCAAAACAGAACTTGCTGCAAAAGAAGACAATAATGCAGACGAATAATAAAAATCACACCTATACCATATCAATCAAAAGCCCGGCATTTTTTTGCCGGGCTTTGTTATTAATTACAGCACTTGATATAATTGTCTAAGTTTTTGCTAATTCGGCTATAATTTAATTATGTGTTGTTGCAGCGCCCGGCACCTGGGTAATAAACAGGTGCGGAGAATGAATGCCTATTTTATGCTCATCAAAAGCCTTTTTGATAAGCTCCTGCGCGCCAAAAAGCACCGACCAATAATCCTGGGCTTTGGTAAATGGGCAAACGCCAAGACCAATTTTACCTTCGTTTATTTTAGATACGTTTACAATGGGCGCAGGTTGTGCCAAAACAAGTGGGTGGTTCAGGCAGGCTTCCGTAGCTATTTTACGCACAAAGTCCATATCGTTTTGTGGTTCAATCTCCAGCGAAATATCAACCCTGATGCTGCCATGCCTGCTATAATTTACAATGGTATTGTTTGATACAGCCCCGTTTGCCAGTATAACGGTTTTGTTATCTGGGGTAAGCAATATGGTGTTAAAAATCTGGATTTCAATAACAGCGCCGTTTTGCCCTTGCGAGTCAATAATGTCGCCTATTTTAAATGGTTTAAAAATCAGGATAAGTACACCTCCGGCAAAGTTGGCCAATGAGCCTTGTAGTGCCAGGCCTACCGCCAATCCTAAGGCACCAATAATAGCTACAAACGATGTTGTTTGAATGCCCAGCATACCGGCAACTGTTATCAGCAGTAAAACCCTTAGGCCGGCCGTCATTACACTGCCTAAAAATGATTGGAGCGATACATCAATTTTTCCTTTGGCCATTGATACGCTGAGCAACCGGCCTACCCAACTGATAATATAAAGGCCAATAACAAATACAAGCACGGCACTCAATAAGTTGATGCCGAAAGTACTTAACCAGGCAAAAATTGCTGTGGAGTAAAAAGAAACATTTTGCATAAAAAAAATTGTTTTGGGGTGATTAATTTGGGTTGATGATTTTTATATGGTTACCTGCAAGATTACTTTACCTTGTTAAAGTACATAATAAAAACAAAAAATATAGCGCAAACTAAAGATTAACAGAGACTTAATGTTAATAAAAAACACAGGAGAAGCTGCCAGGAAGTTTTTTTACTTAATTATAAAATAGTTTTTTTATGATTTAAATTGACTGTGTTTTTGGGACGATTTTCTGAACACGTGCCTGGGCAGAACGTAACATTGGTATCAGCAATATTGGATTATGGCTGATCTTTTTGTTTTTTTATTGACAGTAGTTTAAATGTTATGCAATAATTGTTCAATCATTTTTTTTAATGTGGCGAATTTTAATGTGGCAATACAAATTTTATATTGGCAACACTTTTTAATATTATTTAAAAAGTATAATTTGCGTAACGTTTCCAATTATAAACGCTTTCAAAAAACTAAGTTTTCTTTATGAAAAAATTAATCATGTTACTCGGTTGCTGTGGACTGCATGCTTTGTCGTTTGGCCAGGCGCCTAACAATGGCCTGTCAATTATTCCGGAGCCCGTTAAGGTTACCCAAAAGGCAGGTAAGTTTGTGTTGCCCAAAATTGTTGTGCTTGAAACAGGTAACCCAGCCGGGCTGGCACCGGTTATAGCGTACATGAAAAAGAAGCTTGGTGCGGCGGCAGGTACTGCTGTAGCGGTAAAAACCGTTGCGCCAACGGCATCCATAAAGTTTGTTATTAATAAAAAAAATGACCCGCCGATTGGTGCCGAAGGTTATAACCTATCGGTAACTGCAAAAAAAGTGGTGATAAAGGCAAATGCCCCGGCAGGCTTATTTTATGGTGTGCAAACCTTTATGCAGCTATTGCCAAAAGAAATAGAAAGTAAGGAATTTGTGAAAGGCGTGAAATGGACAGCCCCCGCGGTTGATATAACAGATTACCCAAGGTTTGAATGGCGGGGCCTGATGTTTGATGTTGCCCGCCACTTTTTTACCAAAGCCGAGGTGGAGCAGTATATTGATAATATGGTAAAATATAAGCTTAACCTGCTGCACCTGCATTTAACCGACGATGAAGGCTGGCGGGTAGAAATTAAAAGCCTGCCCAGACTTACTACAGTGGGCGCTTATAACGTAAAAAAGGTTGGCCAGTTTGGCACATTTACCCCACCGGCTGCCGATGAGCCACGCACTTATGGTGGCTTTTATACCCAGGAAGATATAAAAGAACTTGTACAGTACGCCAAAGACCGTTTTGTTAATATTTTGCCCGAGGTTGACGTTCCGGGGCATAGCCTTGCAGCAGTAGTGGCTTATCCTGAACTTTCATGTACGCCGGGTGCCGATAAATATGTAGTAAACTCCGGCGAGCCCTTTATGAACTGGAACGGGCCGCATAATACCGCCATTGTAGATAATACCCTTTGCCCGGCTAATGAAAGCGTTTACGTTTTTTTGGATAAGGTGATGACCGAAATTGCCCAGCTTTTCCCCTTTGGTTACATCCATGTTGGTGGCGATGAGTGCGCTAAAAACTTTTGGGAACAAAGTGAGGCTATTAAGGCGCTTATGGTAAAAGAAAACCTGAAAACCCAGCAGGAGGTGCAAAGCTATTTTGAAAAACGGCTTGAAAAAATTGTAGAATCAAAAGGGAAAAAATTCATGGGATGGGACGAGATACTGGAGGGCGGCCTTGGGCCCAATGCGGCTGTAATGAGTTGGCGGGGCGTTAAAGGCGGTATTGAAGCCGCTAAAATGGGCCACGATGTGGTGATGAGCCCAACAACATTTGCCTACCTGGATTATATGCAAAGCGATGTAAACGAAACCAAAGTTTATGCAAAGCTACGCCTGAACAAAACTTATGAATATGAACCAGTACCCGATAGCGTTGATGCCAAACTTATAAAAGGCGCACAGGCCAACCTTTGGACAGAACAGGTGTACAATATACGCCAGGCCGAGTACATGACCTGGCCACGTGGTATGGCCATTGCCGAACTGGTATGGTCGCCCAAAGAGAAAAAGAGCTGGCCATACTTTTTTGGCAAGGTTGAAAAACATTTTGAACGCTTTGATGAGGCTGAAACCAAATACGCGCCAAGTGTTTACGACCCTTCGTTCAGCGCTACTAAAAATCCGGATAATACACTTAAGATAACCCTTACCAGCGAGGCGCCGGGTTTGGATATCTATTACAGTTTTGATAACTCGTTCCCTGATAATTTTTATCCGAAGTACACGGCCCCTATTGATGCGCCTAAGGATGCAACGCAATTAAGGGTGATAACCTATCGCGGTAAAAAAGTAATTGGCCGCATGACAACCATGCCATTGGCCGATTTAGCTAAAAAGGCAAAGTAGTTTATTGAGCCCTCGGAGTAAAAAAGAGACCTGGCTTTGAAAAGAGCCGGGTCTCTTTTTTTGCGATGTGGTTGATAAAATGGCCTATCTTATCAGGCGGATGGCAGCGTTATAATGTGGTCCAATATCATCTGGGTTGCCCCGATATGTGTGTTTACGTAATCACCAGCTTTTTTACTTGTAATGTTGTAAAAAGCTTCGTCATTAACCAATGTATCAACAATGCCTTTAAGCTGGCTGCCATCACCGATACTAAAACCTGCCTTTAAAGCGATAAGATCTCTTGCCTCATTAAATCTTTGATAATTAGGGCCAAAGATGACGGGCAAGCCAAACGCGGCTGCCTCCAGTGTATTGTGTATCCCTACGCCAAAACCACCACCTATATAAGCGATGTTGGCGTAAGCATATAAAGAAGAGAGCATGCCGATGTTATCAATAATCAACGTAGTGAGTAGTGAGTGGTGAGTAGTGAGTGGTGAGTTGCGAGTGGCAGGTTCCTGATTTTGAATTTTGAGTTTTTCACCAGTTGTTGTTTCTTCGCGGCGTTCAAGAGTGCTTCGCAGTTTTGAATTTTCACTTAACTCCGAGTATTTAACTGCCGATCCTGCAGGTAATAAACTAACCAGGTTATTTATCCTGGCTTCGCCAATTTCATGGGGGGCAAAAATAAATTTCCAGCCGGGGTATAATTCAGGGAGGGCGGCCAGTAATGCTTCGTCCTGTGGCCAGGTGCTGCCGGCAATAAAAACTTTTTGACCGTTTATAAATTCGGCAATGCCTGGAATTTCTCTGGGATGTTGGGCATTGGCCCATACCCTGTCAAAGCGGGTATCGCCGCTAACAGTAGCGTTAGTTATACCAATGGATTGTAGTAGCTGTTTTGATGCCTCGTCCTGCAAAAAAAAGTGGCTTACAAAGCTTAATATTTTGCGGTGCAGGCCGCCGTACCATTTAAAAAAAATCTGTTTCGGCCTAAAAATTCCCGATACAATATACAAGGGGATTCGTCTTTTATACGACTCGTCAAAAAAATGATACCAATACTCATACTTGGTAAAAACCGCCATACTGGGCTGTATGGCATCAATAAATTGTGTGGCATTTTTTGCCGTGTCCAATGGTAAATAATACACAAAATCGGCAAGTGGTGTATTTTTCCTGATCTCGTAACCCGACGGCGAAAAAAATGAAATTACAATCTTTTCCTGCGGATATAAGGCCCTTATCGCTTCTAAAATAGGCCTGCCCTGCTCAAATTCGCCTAATGATGCAAAATGAAACCAAATACTGCTATCTATACGTATAAGCTCCTGGTTCTTCCGGCCATTTATCCACTGGCTTGCTTTTTGATTAAACAGCGAGGCTATATAAATGGTTATAAAATAGAGCCGTAATCCAATAGTATATAATATCATTTTAGCGTATGAATTGTATATTAGCAAAGGTTAAAATTAACAACAAAAACTTATACTGTAATATTTAATAACCCAGTGCTGTTAAAGCCTGCTTGCATGTTATCTTGTAAACAAATACTAAACACTCAAAACAAAAATAAATTATGAAAATTGCTGTAATCGGTACAGGCTACGTTGGACTGGTAACCGGAACCTGCCTGGCCGAAACCGGAAACGAAGTTATATGTGTTGACATTGTAGAAGAAAAAGTGAACAAGATGCGGGCGGGCGAAATGCCGATTTATGAACCCGGGCTTGATTTGTTATTTAACAGGAATATAAAACAGGAAAGGTTAACCTTTACCACCAACCTTGCCGAAGCGATTGCTCCGGCAAAAGTTATATTTTTGGCCTTACCCACCCCTCCGGGCGCCGATGGATCTGCCGACCTAAGCTATGTGCTTGGTGCCGCGAAAGATATTGCAAAACTTATTACCGAATATAAGGTTATCGTAACCAAATCAACTGTGCCGGTAGGTACTGCCGATAAAGTAACTGCGGTGCTAAAAGCTAATACCGATGTGCCTTTCGCGGTGGTATCAAACCCCGAGTTTTTACGCGAAGGTGTGGCCGTTGAAGATTTTATGAAACCAGATAGGGTAGTTATTGGTACCATGGACGAGAAAGCCCGCCAGATTATGGGCGATTTATATGCTCCATACGTACGCCAGGGTAACCCTATCCTTTATATGGATGAACGCTCTTCTGAGCTTACAAAATACGCGGCAAATTCATTCCTGGCCACCAAAATAACCTTCATGAACGAAATTGCCAACATGTGCGAACTGGTTGGCGCCGATGTGGATATGGTGCGTAAAGGCGTAGGTGCCGATGCCCGCATAGGCAAACGCTTCCTGTTTCCGGGTGTTGGCTATGGTGGTAGCTGTTTCCCTAAAGATGTACAGGCGCTTTCAAAAGCAGCCGAAGAAAACAAATATGAGTTCAAGATACTGAACTCGGTAATGGAAGTTAACGAAACACAAAAAAGACGCCTGGTAGTTAAGCTGCGCGAGTATTATGGGGCCGACGGGCTGAAAGGCAAACACTTTGCGCTTTGGGGATTGGCTTTCAAACCCGAGACCGATGATATCCGCGAAGCACCGGCTTTATACATCATAGATGATCTTATTGCAGCCGGAGCTACGGTAACCGCCTATGACCCCGAAGGAATGCCAAACGTTAAAAAATTACTCGGCGATAAAATTGCCTATGCAAAGGACAGGTATTCGGCTCTTGAAGATGCGGATGCTTTGTTGATTGTTACCGAATGGCCTGTTTTTCGTACCCCGGATTTTGATTTCATGAAAGAAAAGTTAAATGCGCCTGTTATATTTGACGGACGTAATTTATATGACCTGGACAGGATGAAAGACTATGGTTTTTATTACAGCAGCATCGGACGTAAAGTAGTTAGTTAATGACAGAACGTAAAAGAATTTTAATTACCGGGGCTGCGGGCTTTTTAGGCTCGCACCTTTGCGACAGGTTTATTAAAGAAGATTACCATGTAATAGGCATGGATAATTTAATTACCGGCGATTTGCGCAATATTCAGCACTTGTTCAAACTGGAGAATTTTGAGTTTTATAACCATGATGTATCCAAGTTTGTATTTGTTCCGGGCGAATTGCATTACATTTTGCATTTTGCCTCGCCTGCAAGTCCGATAGATTACCTTAAAATCCCTATCCAGACGTTGAAGGTGGGCTCATTAGGTACACACAACCTGTTGGGTTTGGCAAGGTCAAAAAGTGCCCGGATGCTGATAGCTTCAACATCTGAAGTTTATGGCGACCCCAATGTGAACCCGCAACCAGAGGAATACTGGGGCAATGTAAACCCTGTTGGGCCAAGAGGGGTTTATGACGAAGCCAAGCGTTTCCAGGAAGCCATTACCATGGCCTATCATACCTTTCACGGTTTAGAAACGCGCATTGTTCGCATTTTTAATACATACGGACCAAGGATGCGGCTAAACGACGGCCGGGTATTGCCAGCCTTTATTGGGCAGGCGCTAAGAGGCGAATCATTGACCATGTTTGGCGATGGGTCTCAAACCCGTTCATTTTGCTATGTTGATGACCTGGTTGAAGGTATTTACCGCCTTTTACACAGTGATTACGCACAGCCGATGAACATTGGTAATCCCGACGAGATCACTATAAAGCAATTTGGCGAAGAGATTATTAAATTAACCGGCACCGACCAGGAATTGATTAGCCTGCCATTGCCTACTGATGATCCGAAACAGCGCCGCCCGGATATTACAAAAGCAAAAGCTATTTTGGGCTGGGAACCAAAGGTATCAAGGAGCGAAGGTTTAAAGATTACTTTGGACTATTTTAAATCGTTGCCCGAAACCGAAATAAATCATAAGGATTTTACGTACTATAATAAATAGTCAAAAAATGCCCTTCCTATAAATAATACCCGGACAACCATCTTTTAGTAAAGTAAAAGGTGGTTGTTTAGTAAAAGGAGGTATGTAAATTCATCCATTTGCTTACCTTTATGGCTTACTATATACCCTACTTAAAAATGAAGATATTAGTGACCGGTGGCCTCGGATTTATTGGCTCCCATACCGTTGTCGAACTGGTAAATGCAGGCTACGAACCTGTTATTGTTGACGACCTATCAAACTCAGATCCTAAAATTTTAGATCAGCTTGCCAAGATCATCGGCTACAAACCGGTTTTTCATAAGCTCGACCTGTGCGATGAAGCAGGCGTAAAGGCGCTGGCCGTTGCCGAGCCTGATGTTGCCGGTATCATTCACTTTGCTGCATTTAAGGCAGTAGGCGAGTCGGTTCAAAAGCCATTAAAATACTACCGTAACAATTTTTACTCGCTTATTAATTTACTGGATGCCTATTATAGCAAACCATTAAATTTTGTGTTCTCATCAAGCTGTACTGTTTACGGCCAGCCCGAGCAGTTGCCGGTAACCGAAGAAGCGCCGGTGCAACCCGCCCAATCGCCTTATGGCAATACCAAGCAAATAGCCGAGGAGATTTTGAAAGATATGATAGCTTCTGGTACCAGCAGCTATAAAGTAGTATCATTAAGATATTTTAACCCGGTTGGTGCGCACGAAACCGCGCTTATAGGCGAATTGCCAATTGGTGTGCCGCAAAACCTGGTGCCTTTTATTACTCAAACCGCTATTGGCAAACGCGAAAAAATAACAGTATTCGGCAATGATTACGATACCCCGGATGGCAGCTGCGTACGCGATTATATTCACGTAGTTGATTTGGCCAAGGCACATGTTGCCGCGCTGAAATTGGCCGAACGTGACGACTACCAGGGGTACGATGTGTTTAACCTGGGTACCGGCCAGGGAAGTACGGTATTGGAAGTAATCCACGCGTTTGAAAAAGCAACAGGAGTAAAGGTAAACTACCAGATTGGCCCGCGCCGTGCCGGCGATGTGGAAAAGGTTTGGGGCGATGTTACCAAATCAACTAATAAACTTGGCTGGAAAACAGAATTGGGTTTAGAAACCATGATGTCATCGGCCTGGGAATGGGAAAAATATATAGCTCAAAATCCGCTATAAACTAAAATTTCAGCAAATGCAAAAAATCATTATTACGGGTGGCGCAGGTTTCATAGGATCGCACGTGGTGCGCCGTTTTGTGAAAACGTATCCGGATTATAAAATCATCAATTTAGATAAGCTGACATACGCCGGTAACCTTGAAAATTTAAGAGATATCGAAAACGAGCCAAATTACAGCTTTGTTAAAGGTGATATTGTTGACCTTGAGTTTATAAATAATCTTTTTAATACCGAGAAGCCCGATGCGGTAATCCACCTCGCAGCTGAATCACATGTTGACCGGTCGATTACCAACCCTTTGGAATTTGTAATGACCAATGTGGTAGGTACCGTAAATTTGCTGAATGCCGCCCGCGAAAGCTGGAAAGGACGTTATGATCAAACCCGTTTTTACCACGTATCAACTGATGAAGTGTATGGTACTTTAGGCGAAGATGGAATGTTTACCGAAGAAACGGCGTATGATCCGCATTCGCCTTATTCGGCATCTAAAGCAAGTTCAGATCATTTTGTGCGCGCTTACCAGGATACTTACGGTATGAATGCCGTGATATCCAACTGCTCAAACAACTATGGCTCGTATCATTTTCCTGAAAAGCTGATACCGCTGGCTATCAACAATATTAAGCAAAGCAAATCTGTACCAGTTTACGGTAAAGGCGAAAATATTCGCGACTGGCTTTGGGTAGAGGATCATGCAAGGGCCATTGATGTAATATTCCACAATGCCAAAGCCGGCCAAACCTATAATATTGGCGGCCATAATGAATGGAAAAACATCGACCTGATTAATTTGCTTTGTACTATTCTGGATAAAAAACTGGGCCGTGCCGAAGGTGAATCAGCCAAATTGATCACCTATGTTACAGACCGGGCGGGGCATGATTTGCGTTATGCCATAGATGCCACCAAATTAAAAACCGAGCTTGGTTGGGTACCAAGTATTACTTTTGAAGAAGGATTGAAAAAAACCGTAGATTGGTACCTGGCGAACGAGGAGTGGCTTAATCATGTTACTTCGGGTAGTTACCAGCAATATTACAAGGGGCAGTACAATAACCGTTAACTATGTTTGGTTTTTTTAAAAGTAAAAAAGTAAAAAAAGAAATAACTTTCAACTATGAGTCTATCATGGTTGATATGCACTCGCATGTTTTACCCGGAATTGACGATGGTGCGCAAACACCGCAGGATTCGGTAATCCTCATCCGGAAGATGATGGACCTGGGTATAAAAAAGATTATTGCCACGCCACACGTCATGATCGATTTTTACCGCAACACCCCCGAAACAATTGCTGCATCGCTGGAGTTATTGAAAGCCGAACTGGTAAAAGAAAATATAGATATACCTGTAGAAACCGCCGCCGAACATTATTTTGATGAAACCTTTGAGGCGCGCGTAAATGAAGGGAAGTTAATGACCATGGGCGATAATTATGTACTGTTTGAGTTTTCGTTTATCAATCAGCCACCTAATGTGATACCTGTTTTGCAAAAAATGAATGACCTGGGATATAAGCCAATTTTGGCACACCCCGAAAGGTATCCTTACATGGATATTGAACAATACAAAAACATCCATGGCTGGGGTTGTAGTATGCAACTAAACACTATATCGTTAACAGGGTACTACGGCAGCGATGTAAAAAGAAAAGCAGAATTGCTGGTAGATAATCAACTGATAGATTTTATATCAAGCGATATGCACCACGAAAGGCACGCCATGGCTCTTAAAGATGCCTTACGCACCACTTACCTGGAAAAGCTAATGTTTGATACCCCGTTAAAAAATACGCTGCTTTTTTAGGAACAACCATAGCCAAGCTAAATTGGTATTTTAGAGCATTAAATAAAATAAAAGACACCCTAACAGGTGTCTTTTTGCATTTCGGGCCTTTAGGCTTAAACCACACCTGGTTGAAACAAACGTTGCTATTTATCATTTACCCCGCAAAGGCCGGGCTTTTCAACGAACGCAAATCTCGCACGTTGTCCATCTGATTTAAAAAACAACCCTTTAAAAATATTTAGCCAGCCCTTGTTATTACCAAAGATAATATATACTATTGTGTTATATTGACACAATAGCATTTGCTGCTGTTAATAAACAAGTTATAACCAATTATTACGCACTTTCTTTTTTAACCCTTAATCATGAAAATAAGCTACAGATCTGGTGTTGCTATTGTAATTATGTGGGCGGCCGGGAGTTTAAACTCGTCGGTACAGGCTCAAACCAAAAAACAACCGCTGCAATTGCGGGCGAACAATGTAAAGCAGATAGTAGCTGCAATGACGTTGGAAGAAAAATCAAAACTGGTAGTAGGTATGGGCTTTAAAATGCCCGGAGTGCCGCCACCGGTAAAGGGTAAAAAGCCCGAAGCCATAGATATTGGCGGGTTTAAGCTGCCTCCGTCAGATCCTGACGCTTATAATATCCCCGAAAAAGTTCCGGGAGCTGCCGGCCGCACGCATGCTATTCCGCGTTTGGGAATTCCATCCATAACTGTTTCAGACGGACCTGCCGGCTTACGTATCGAGCCTATCAGGAATGGCGATAAATCAAAAACGTATTATGCAACAGCCTTCCCGGTGGCAACTTTGCTGGCCAGCAGCTGGGATACCCAATTGGTAAATAAAGTAGGTGTAGCCTTTGGTAACGAGGTGCGCGAATACGGCGTGGATATTTTATTGGCGCCAGGCATGAACATTCACCGCAATCCGCTGGGTGGCCGTAACTTTGAGTATTACTCAGAAGATCCGCTGGTAGCAGGCAGTATGACAGCTGCTATCGTAAATGGTATCCAATCTAACGGTGTTGGTACATCTATTAAACATTACGCTGCCAATAACCAGGAAACCAATCGTAACTCCATCAACACCATTGTGAGCGAAAGGGCCATGCGCGAAATTTACCTTAAAGGTTTCGGTATCGCTGTAAAAAAATCGCAACCGTGGACAGTGATGTCATCCTACAATAAATTAAATGGAACATTTACTTCGGAGAGGCGCGATTTGCTGACAACAGTTTTAAAAAACGAATGGGGGCTGAAAGGTTTTGTAATGACCGACTGGTTTGGCGGTAAAGACGCCGTAGCGCAAATGAAAGCCGGTAATGATTTGATAATGCCGGGCAGTCCAGATAAATCAGAAGCTATTGTGGCAGCGGTAAAAAATGGGTCGTTAGCTATCACGCAGCTAAATGCCAACGTGGAGCGGATTTTAAATGTCATTATTAAATCCCCATCGTTCACCAAATATAAATATTCAGATGCGCCTGATCTGGCGGCCCATGCTAAAGTAGCACGCGAAGCAGCTGCCCAGGGAATGGTTTTGCTTAAGAACGACGACCATGCTTTGCCATTTTATCCGGCAAAAAGGATAGCTGTATTTGGCAACACCAGTTATGATATTATAGCAGGCGGCACTGGTAGCGGCGATGTTAACAAGGCTTACACCATTTCGCTGATGCAGGGTTTAACAAACGCTGGTTTTAAAGTACAGGAAAAGCTATCAGGCAGCTACGCCGCTTACCTGGCCGATATGAAGCTGAAACAGCCTAAGCCTAAAAACTTCTTTGATCATCCCGCCCCTATTCCCGAAATGGATGTAAATGGCATTGTGGCCGATGAAGCTGCCGGTGCCGATGAAGCACTCATCACCATCGGCAGAAATGCCGGCGAAGGGGCCGATAGGAAACTGGATGGCGACTACTATTTAAATGATGCCGAAAAAGGCCTGATCAGGGGCGTAGCGGATGCTTTCCATGCTAAAGGAAAAAAGGTTGTTGTAGTGTTAAATATTGGCGGTGTTATTGATGTTGCCAGCTGGCGCGATGAAGTAGATGGTATATTATTGGCCTGGCAGCCGGGCCTTGAGGCAGGTAATGCTATTGCCGATGTTTTAAGCGGTATGGTTAACCCATCGGGCAAACTGGCTACCACTTTTCCAATGGATTATAAGGATGTACCATCTGCCGGTAATTTTCCGGGCACACCGGCAGCTAAACCAGAAACCGTTACCTACGAAGAAGGAATTTATGTTGGCTACCGTTATTATGATGCAGCCAGTATAAAACCGGCTTATGAATTTGGTTATGGCCTGTCATACACGAAATTTAAATTTAGCGACTTAAAGCTAAGTGCTCCTAACTTTATGCACAGCATTACTGCTACCGTAACAGTTAAAAATACGGGAGATATTGCAGGCAAGGAAGTAGTGCAATTATACCTGGGCGCGCCTAAAAAAGACCTTGATAAACCAGAGCAGGAGTTAAAAGCATTTGCCAAAACCCGCCTGCTTGCAGCCGGCGAATCGCAAACGCTAAGCTTCACCATCAAAGCAGCCGACCTGGCATCTTTTTACACCAGCCGCGAAGCCTGGATAGCCGATGCAGGTAAATATGAAGTAAGAATTGGTTCATCGTCAAGACAGATAGAAGAAAAAGCCTCTTTTAAACTGGCTAAAGACATCACTGTTGAAAAAGTGGTTAAGGCTTTGGTACCCGAGGTTGCTATCAATGAGTTGAAGCTGAAGTAAAAAAGAATCAAGAGATTAGAGTCAGGAATCAAGATAAAAACATAAACATATATATTAACTAAACTAAACTATCAAGCCTTTGCGACTACGGTTGCAAAGGCTTTTACAGGTAACGGAGGGATAGTAATAACTTAATAAAGCTTTGCTATCTTGCATTTACACACCAATTATTAACATACACCAATTACAATCTTCATGGCAAATCAATTCAAATTTATCGCGTTGCTCTCGCTGCTGCCTGCAACTGGCGCTATGGCCCAAACTAAATGGACGGAGAAAAAATCGGGCGATATTGTTTTTGTAAGCAATACTGGCGGGCAACAGCTGGGTTATGCCACCACATCGGGCGTAAAGATATTGACGGTTGATGGCCTGGCTTTTAAAGATCTGAATAAAAACGGTAAGTTGGATAAGTATGAAGACTGGCGTTTGCCTGTTGATGTGCGGGCCAAAGACCTGGCATCGCAAATGAGTGTGGAGCAAATTGCCGGACTGATGCTATACAGCAGGCACCAACCCATACCGGCAGCACCCGCAGGCCCATTTAAAGGTACTTATGGCGGCAAGGTATTTGCCGAGAGTGGTGCCAGCCCCTATGATCTATCCGACCAACAGAAACAGTTTTTAGAAAAAGATAATGTACGCCATGTGCTTATTACATCGGTACAAACCCCCGAGATTGCAGCAAAATGGAATAATAACGCCCAGGCATTTGTTGAAGGCTTAGGATTGGGTATCCCCAACAATAACAGTTCCGATCCGCGCCACGGAACCGTTGCCACTGCCGAGTACAACGCCGGTGCGGGTGGGGCTATCTCTATGTGGCCAGGCTCGTTGGGTTTTGCGGCCACATTTGATCCAAAGGTGGTTGAAAACTTTGGCCATATAGCGGCTTTGGAATACAGGGCCCTGGGTATTGCCACCGCGCTATCACCACAGGTTGACATTGCTACCGAGCCCCGCTGGGCCCGTGTAAGCGGCACTTTTGGCGAAGATCCGCAATTGTCTGCTGATATGGCCCGGGGCTACATTGATGGCTTCCAGGCATCTACCGGCAATAAAGAAATTAACGGCGGCTGGGGCTATGGCAGCGTTAACGCCATGGTAAAACACTGGCCGGGCGGTGGCGCAGGCGAAGGCGGCCGCGATGCGCATTATGGTTATGGTAAATACGCGGTTTATCCAGGTAATAATTTTAAGCAGCATTTAATCCCCTTTACTGAGGGGGCTTTTAAGCTGAATGGAAAAACCGGTATGGCTGCCTCGGTTATGCCCTACTATACCATATCCTTTAACCAGGATACCAAAAACAAAGAGAATGTTGCCAACAACTATAACTCGTATATTATTAACGACCTGCTGCGCAAAAAATACAAATTTGACGGTGTTGTTTGTACAGATTGGCTGGTTACCGGCGACGAAACCGCTGTAGATGTTTTCCTGTCGGGAAAGTCATGGGGGGTAGAGGGCTTATCTGTGGCGCAGCGCCATTATAAAATATTGATGGCCGGTGTTGATCAGTTTGGTGGTAACAACGAGGTTGCACCAGTGATTGCTGCTTACCAAATGGGCGTGAAAGATCATGGAGAAACTTTTATGCGCGCAAGGTTTGAGCAATCGGCTGTACGCTTGCTGCGCAATATATTCAGGACAGGTTTGTTTGAAAACCCATATTTAGATCCCGAAGATACCAAAGCTGTGGTAGGCAATCCCGAATTTATGAATGCGGGTTATGTCGCTCAGCTTAAATCAATAGTTATGCTTAAAAATAAAGGGAATGTATTGCCCTTGCAAACAGGCAAAACTGTTTACGTACCTAAAAAATTCACGCCGGCCGGGCGTAATTTCCTGGGAATGGAAACTCCCGAGAAATTAGAATACCCGGTTAATATGGAAACAGTAAAAAAATATTTTAAAGTAACCGAAAGTCCCGAAGAGGCCGATTATGCCCTGGTATTTATCAGCAGCCCTAATAGCGGTGGTGGTTACAATAGCCAGGATGCCAAAAACGGCGGCACGGGTTATGTGCCAATCAGTCTGCAATATGGCGAGTATAAAGCGGTTGATGCCCGCGCCACAAGTATAGCCGGTGGCGATCCGTTAGAAAAATTTACCAACCGAACCTACAAGGATAAATCAGCAACAGCCATTAACGTTACCGACCTGGCAATGGTGAATGATACCTATGCAAAAATGAAAGGCAAGCCCGTTATTGTATCGGTAAATATGGCCAACCCCATGGTGTTCTCTGAATTTGAAAAAAACGCGAATGCTATAGTGGTAGATTTTGGCGTACAGGGCCAGGCCACATTAGATATCCTCACCGGTAAAACCGAACCATCGGCATTATTACCGCTGCAAATGCCTGTAGATATGAAAACCGTAGAGCAACAGTTTGAAGATGTACCCCATGACATGAAATGCTATACCGACGACCAGGGCCACGTATATGATTTTGGTTTCGGTTTAAACTGGAAAGGTGTTATCAGCGATGCCCGCACGGCAAAATATAAGGTGAGTGTAAAGCCGTAATGGGGGTTAAACGAATATTCCAAACTACCGTCATTGCGAGGTACGAAGCAATCCCGAACTACGTAAGACAAGTATGTAGAGGATTGCTTCGTACCTTGTAATGGCGGAATTGTAACAGTTGAAAACATGGTATAAATAAAATCTATATGAAAAATCATTTTGCATTGTTTTTATTGATATTTGCAAGTAGCGCCATATGCTATGCACAAAGCACTAGCCTCAACACGGTAAAAACCGACGCCGGCTTGGTATCAGGCAGCACTAACACCGATGGCACTGTTCATATATTCAAAGGCATCCCATTTGCCGCCCCGCCGGTTGGTAGTTTGCGCTGGAAAGAACCTAAGCCCGTGACACCATGGGGCGGTGTTAAACAATGTACCACCTTTTCGGCCAGCCCTATACAGCCAAAACCAGATGAGTTTGGTGTTTATACCCGCGAGTTTTTGATTCCCTATCAGCCCATCAGCGAGGATTGCCTGTACCTGAACGTATGGACCAATGCCAAATCATCCGCTGATAAAAAGCCGGTGCTGGTGTATATTTATGGAGGTGGTTTTGGATCGGGTGGAGCGGCTTGCCCTATTTACGATGGCGAAGCAACAGCCAAAAAAGGAGTTGTTTTTGTAGTGATTAATTATAGGGTCGGGATTTTTGGTTTTTTCGCCCATCCGGAACTTAGTAAAGAGTCGGGCCACAACGCCTCTGGTAATTACGGTTTGATGGATCAGCTGGCGGCGCTTAAGTGGGTAAAACAAAACATCAAAAATTTTGGCGGCGATCCTGGTAATGTTACCATAGCCGGACAGTCGGCGGGTGCCATGAGCGTAAATTGTTTAGTAGCCTCGCCTTTAGCAAAGGGATCGTTTCAAAAGGCTATCGCCGAAAGTGGAGCCATGTTTATTAGTGGCCAGTTCGGATCGCCAACATTACAGGAGGCCGAACAAAGCGGATTGAAATTAGCACAGCAATTGAAAGCAAACTCCATTGCTGATATGCGGAATATTCCTGCCGAAGATTTGCTTAATAAATGGCAGGCGCGCCCCATTGTTGATGGTTATGTATTGCCCGAAACCATTGCAGGTACTTTTACAGCGAACAAAGAAAACCACGTAGCATTACTTACCGGCTGGAATGAAGATGATGCCTTTGTTGGTAAATTAAAAACCGCCGAAGAATACAACAAGCAGATAGCCGAACAATACGGCGAAAAGGCTACGGCTTTTTTACAGCATTATCCCGGTGAGACGGACGCTGAAGCTGCGAGGTCGCAGATCAATATCAGCCGCGATCAAATTTTCGGCGTTCAAAATTATACATGGGCAAATGTGCAGAGTGGTAAAAAGCAGGCAAAAGTATATGTTTACCGGTTTACCCGCCGCCTGCCTGCCGCGGCCGATTTTGTAAAATACGGCGCATTCCATACCGGTGAGGTGGCTTATGCTTATGATAACCTTAAATTCCTGAACCGCCCGTGGGAGCCAATCGACCAGCAATTGGCCACAACGATATCCACCTACTGGACAAATTTTGCCAAAACCGGCAATCCAAATGGAGCCGGTTTACCGCCATGGCCCACCTATAACACCACCGATGCTCAGATAATGATACTAGGCGAAACGCCGGCTGCCAAGCCGCTACCTGATAAAGCCGCTTTAGATTTTATGGTTGGGTTGATGGGAGCAAAATGAGTTAGCAGTAAGAATACTTCCGAAGTTTTTTAAACTTCGGAAGTCTGGGCGATGTTATCCGGGTTTAACGTTTAGCAGTTGGATGCGCCTTACAATGCCGCCCTGATTACTTTCACCGGGTTGCCCCGCTCAAGGGAGTGGTGTGCCAGCCATTGACTTTCCAGTTGCGCTATCTGCTTTTCGGCCTGCATAGCCATTAGCTTAGCCTCCAGGCGTTCGGCACAAAGTTTTTTATTTTGTAATTGCGAGCGGCTGTCCATAACTAATACTTGCAACCCTGTGGGTATATGCGTCCCCCGTACCGCTGTTTCTACCTTGTTTACATTTTGCCCTCCGGGGCCCGATGCACGCAGGGTTTCAAACTTTACATCGTTAGGATTAAACTTTGCCTGCTCGCCCACACTAAAAATACCCACCCCAACAAACCAGTTTTTGCGCTTGTGGAATTTGCGGTACGGGCTTTGCGCTATCCATTGTACGGTGCCGTTCCATTCGTTTATAAATTCATCAGCATTGTCGCCTTGTAACAGGAGTGTTGATGATAATAACGTGTTATTTAATTCTGCCTTTTTGTTTTCTATCACCGATAAATCCAGCCCGGCACCCGAGGCCTGTTTCAGCATCAAATCCTGTACTTTGGCTACAACCAGGCAACACTCCAGGGGGCCTTTGCCTGCTGTTATTTGTATGATTAATTTTTTCATTTTACTATTCTTTATTCATGCGTACTATGCGCGGCCAAAATTTGCCCTGTATGGCAACCAGTTCGGTTTGAGCATTCATTACCAATTCAATATCCTTATAAGCTGCCGGGTTCTCCTCAATGCTGCCATCAATCAACGTTACATCAGCCCCGGCCAGCATTTTTTTCATGGCCGATTTGGTGGTGCTGCCTCTGGCGTCATGCCTGCTCATGGCCCGGCCGGCACCATGCGATGCCGAGTATAAGGCATCAGCATTACCCTTACCCATTACCAAATAAGCAGGAGTTGCCATACTGCCGGGGATGATGCCCAACTCGCCAACATGTGCAGGCGTTGCCCCTTTACGGTGAATGATGGCTTCGGTGCCATCTGCAAGTTTGTCTTTCCAGGCAAAATTGTGATGGTTTTCTATCTTGCAAAGCGTTTTTAGTCCAAGGCTTTTTAACAGGTTGCTATGTATCCGGTCGTGACAGGCTTTGGCATAATTGCCGGCCAGGGTCATGCTTAACCAATACTCCTGCCCGGCTTCGGTATCCAGATCAAGCCAGGCCAGGGGCTGCGCTTCGCGCGGAAGCTTGCAGGTATTCATGGCCACCTGTGTATAATGGCGGGCAATATTTGCGCCCAGCCCACGGCTGCCCGAATGGGTAAGCAAGGCCATATAGGTTTTAGCGGGTAAGCCCGTCGCGTTGTTTTGGGCCAGTTCTATCGCACCAAACTCCACAAAATGGTTGCCGCCGCCCGATGTACCTAACTGCTGCTCGGCCTTGCCGCGCAGCTTTTTAAGCAGTGGCGTTTCATTAAATAGGGGGCTATCCAATACCTCATGGTCCTGGGGTACAGGCAGGCTACCTTCCATGCCAAAATGTGTCCATTTGCCTATCGCCTGTTTAATTTGATGATCATACCTTTTCATGAACTTTTCATCGGCATCAATAATAGTTAGGGCCATACGGCAGCCAATATCCATACCTACCCCGTAGGGAATCACCGCGTTGCGGGTGGCCAACACGCCCCCAATGGGCAAGCCATAGCCGCTGTGTGCATCGGGCATTAAGGCACCACGGATACTGATGGGTAATGACAGTGCCAGGGTCATTTGCTTTTTGGCTATCTCTTCAATTTCATCAGCCCCATAAATTTTAATAGGGGCGGGCTCGTCCATCAGCTTAAATGTTTTTAAGGCCGGTTCTGCCTCAGCCTCAATAAATGCTTCCGCTATTTTTTGTAGCCGGTCATCGGCGGTATAGGCAGCCGGGTTATCCCGCACAGCTGTTAATAATGCCATTACATCGGCTTTATTGCTGTGCTTATAGTGCCTGGCTACAGCATTGATGGCGAGGCTTTTTAATGCATCGCCTGTGTAGCCTATTTTATCTAATTCTTTTGTTTTTAAATTGCCCATAAGGGTGCTGTTTAATAGCCCATGTATTCCTCTTGTAAGGTATACACGGGTTTGTTTTTTAATTCGTTCTTGTATTTTTCAGGTTCGTCACGCCACTTCCAATATTTGTACCGGCTACCGCCAACCAGCTTCGACATTCGTGGTTGTAGGTTTTCGCGGTTAATCCTGTTTTCGATTTGCTTGATCTCCTTTTCCAGCAATTCATCGTGTTGCTTTTTCTCATATATTATATGGGGTTTTACAACTAACACAAACCGCCAGGTCTCTAGAAAGTGATATTCGGTTATCAGCGCTTTTTTCCTGACTGACCATGTTTCTTTCGGACTGAAAAGGACTTTTTCCTTATCAGTTAACTTAAGGGTGTTGCGTAGCCAATCGTATTCGTCAATTACTCGCAAAATCTGCGGCTTTTCAGAATACACATATTTCCCTCGCTTTCTTTTTCTCTTTTTGAAAGCGCGGTCATGATGATATTGAACGGTATTAATCTTTTTGAGCAGGGTTTGGTAAAATTCTCCCTTAGCGCTGCGTAAGATATCACCACGCAAAGCAAACAGCCGTTTCCAGCCACTTTGGTAAGGCCTTTCTAATGGTACCATAGGCAACTTATACTTTGTTGCCCACAATATGTCACGCTGTTTATCCAGCCCGATCAATTTTTTATCGAAATCTTTTTTTACGAGCCGTTTCTTTCTCCGGGCCGACTTTTTAATGTACGGCCAATCATGCATGTCCATCGGACTTGTTCGTTTAATTTTTTGCCAATCTGTTTATGATTTTCAAAAGTTCATCCGCCGTGGCGGATATACCCATTTTGAAATTGCAGCAAACCACGAAACTTAAAAATCCGGCGACATGCAAAACCCTGAGGCGTTAAAAAAACGACAATTACAAAATGCTATTTCAGTAAAAAAGGATTGCTGTCCACCTGTTTCAGGTAGCGCACTAATGGGATATGGATGAGATACTCTGCGTCATGATTCCTGATTATTATGGGTTAACAATTAAGGAATTGCTGCAAATGTGCAATTATTTTTTGAAAAGAAGAAGAAATAAAATCAACCGCGATGAATGAGCGGGGCAGGTGGTATGATCGTTATTGCCTCGTACCGGGCATCATGTATTGGAATTTACAACACATTCGCTTGAATGCTGGCTAAGACTCACCCGGTCGAGGCTACGCCCGACCACCCACTCTTCACCTGTGGTGGGAAGAGGTTTTTTATATTTAATTATTTAATAATCAATTATTTATTAACTGCAAATTTCCCAAACCCTCTTTGCGGCTTCAGCCGGAGAGAGGGTGGTCGGGCGTAGCCTCGACCGGGTGAGTCGTAACCGACATGCTAAATAGTTATCCATTCATTAGAAGCATAAATGCATTAGTAAACCGAATTTAGCCAGGTTCTAAATCAAAAATCTTCGACTTATGGCTTCGGGCTCAATACTTAGTACTCAAGGCTTAACACTAAATCTTCAGCCTTACATTTATCTTATCCAACAGCCCGGTAAGCCATACCATTACAAAGGCAAAAACAATACACTTAATAAGCCCGCCGGTGCCCTGGCTCAGGTACTCGGGGTAGCCAATATTGCTCATTTCATATAGCGGATAAAATATAAAGGGTACAATATAGCAGGTAAAGGTGTTGGTGCCTGCCGGTTCAATAATTTTAAACCAGTTGTATTTGTGCTTAAAATCAACCACAAAAATAAATATGGCATAGGCTATAAGGCTGATGCCGGTGCAAATTAAAACCCACGAAGGAGTATCCCTTGTTTTATTAATGCCGCCGCTAAAGTAGCGCACAATAAAGCCCAGGTTAAACAATATAATGGCTATAAGGATAAGCGCCGCCCATAACATTTTAAGCTCGTTGTTGGCCTTAAGGCGCATGTACAGCACCGATACAAACACCCCGGCCATGGTAAAGGCCTGCATGGCGCCATTGCCTGCTATCCAAACGTATTTTTGTACAGGTTCTAAAAAATTCAGGAACCCAAAGTGCACATCCAGGTTAAACATCATGAAAAATATCCAGGCGGTGGCCTGTATCCATAAATGCCCGCCCGAGTAATAGTAAATAAGCGCACATACCAGGTAGCTCCAGCCTATGAGGCCCAGGATACCCCACCATGTAAAATGCAGCCAGGTATGCCCCGGATCTGTTGTACGGTACAGGGCCGACATGGCTATCAGCAACGCTATACCAAAACCCTGTAGCAGGTAACGTTTCAGGTTGCTGGTTTCTTTGCCGTAATCTAAAAATATAAAAAAGAAGCTAAAGGTAACCAGGCTTTCCCATACCGGCTTGGGCAGGGCGGTGGCAGCCTCATTATAGGTTTCCATATTGGCGTGAAAAAAACCAATAAACACCAGTGCCAACGACCGGCTGGCTATGCGCGACAATAATTTATAGTTACCCGTTTTTAACCTGTTTTGAAATGCGAAGGGAATAGATAAGCCTACAATAAATAAAAAAGCAGGGAAAATAGTATCTGCCAAACCCAATCCGTCAGCGTTTTCGGCAACGTGCTTGAGCCATTGAGGCGTACCCGGAATACCGTCAAGATCATTCACAAAAATCATGAGCAGCATCGTAAAGGCACGAAAAGCATCAATGGAGCGTATCCGGTCCGGGAAAGTATTCATTAAGGGAGTAAATGCATTAGTAAAGCAAATGTTTTAACTAAACGGCAATTAATTTGAAACATTATGGTTACTCAATGGTTTTTTTAGTCCCTGTCTCGGCTCAGTTTGCTAAAAGCCAACGGATTTTCGTTCAGCTCGAGCGTTTCGCGGCGATGCTTAACTATATGAATGGCAGTAAATAAAGCTTCGCGGAACGATACCTCCGATGCCTGGTTTTTACCGGCAATATCATAAGCGGTACCATGATCTGGTGATGTACGCACAAATTTTAATCCCGCTGTAAAATTCACCCCCGATTCAAAAGCAATTTGTTTAAAAGGGATCAGCCCCTGGTCGTGATACATAGCCAGCACAGCATCAAATTGCAGGTAAGTGCCATTGGCAAAAAAACCATCGGCAGGGTAGGGGCCAAAAGCCAGTACGTCGTTATCGCGGGCAAGTTCAATAGCCGGTATAATGGTGTCCTTTTCTTCGTGACCAATTAAACCGTTATCGCTGGCATGCGGGTTTAGCCCCAGCACGGCAATTTTGGGTTTGCGTATCCAGAAATCATTTTGCAAACTGTGGTTCATCAGCTTAAGCTTGGCCACAATTTTATCAACAGTAATACTTTCAGATATTTTTGATACCGGGATATGGCCGGTAACCACACCAACACGCAAGGTATCGCTCACCAAAAACATTAACGATTCGGCAGCGCCGTCACGCTCCTGCAAATACTCGGTATGGCCGGGGAAGTTAAATTTATCGCTCTGTATGTTATCCTTATTAATAGGCGCGGTAACCAGGGCATCAATATAGCCCTCTTTTAAATCGTACGTAGCACGCTCTAATGATATAAATGCGTATTTACCACCGGCTTCGGTAACCATACCGGGTTCAATTTTTACATCTTCTTCCCAGCAATTAATCATGTTGGGTTTTTTATGCTGTGTTTGCGATGGGTCGTTAATTACCTGGAAATTCAACTCGGCAACGCTGGTAGCCCTGCGGTGAAACGATGCCACCTTGGTATGGCCATAAACAATAGGCGTACAATAATCATAAATTTTACTATCGGCCAGGGTTTTAATAATTATCTCTAAACCTATCCCGTTAACGTCGCCTATGCTAATGCCTACTTTTATTTTATCGCTCATGATTTTTTATGATTTCACCTATTATTTTATGATTTCACCTATTATTTGGAGGTGATTTCACTGATTGATCGGTGATTGAATTTATATTGGTTTATTTTGTCTGAACCAGAATTCTCCGAATTTTTGAATTTACAGAATGCCGGTTTAACAATTTTTTGTTCCTGTCTTGATTCTTGACTCTTAACTCTTAATTCTTCTTCTACAAGCCGGTATCCACTTCAATCCCTAACGCAACCTGTCCGAATCAGAATTTGCAGGATTTTAGAATTTTCAGAATTACAGCTTGTTATCCGGTTCCAATTCCTGCTTTTCACCCTTTGCCCTTCGCGTTTTACCACTTTTTGACGTGAGCCTTTTGCCTTTTACCTTTCGCCTTTCACCTCTTTCCGCCCGCAAATAAAACATTTGTTCCCAATCAATGCGCAAATATCACGTAATTTGCTCAAATATTTGACAGATAATGACATTGGTAAGGGCAAAAAAACATTTAGGGCAACACTTTTTAACCGATAAAAATATTGCAGCCAAAATTGTAGACAGCCTGAAACCCGAAGGCAGGTTTACCAATGTGCTGGAAGTTGGCCCTGGCATGGGTGTACTAACAGACTTTTTATTGCTCAAAACAGACTATGAAACCTCGGTGATCGATATCGACGATGAATCAGTACAATACCTTAAAAAGAAATACCCCCAGCTGGGTACCCGCCTCATGAATGCCGACTTTTTGGAAATGGATTTTAAAACCGTTACCGATAAGCCCTTTGCTATCATTGGTAATTTTCCTTATAATATTTCGTCGCAAATACTTTTTAAGGTGTTGGATAACCGCAGCCAGGTTATCGAGGTAGTGGGCATGTTCCAGAAAGAAGTGGCCGAACGCTGCGCCGCCAAACCGGGCAGTAAAGAGTACGGCATCCTGAGTGTGTTTTTGCAGGCCTATTATAAGGTAGAATATTTGTTTACCGTAAAAGCCGGCGTATTTAATCCGCCGCCCAAGGTGCTCTCGGCTGTTATCCGCCTTACCCGCAACCAGGCCGCAAACCTCAACTGCGACGAAAAACTATTCTGGCAAATTGTAAAAGCCGGTTTCAACCAGCGCCGCAAAACCCTGCGTAACGCCATATCATCCCTCATCAACAAAGAAAAAATGACCGAAAACCCGACGCTTGACCTACGCGCCGAGCGCCTGAGCGTGGATGATTTTGTAAAGCTGACGAATGAGGTGATGGCGGCGAGGTAAATGTACCCTTGATTACTTCGAATGAAAATTGGTGCCATACCCCCTCAAATTAACCAACTTAAACCGACACGATGAGTAACCAATTCGAACAGGTAAATGTCAGAAAGAACAGGTGCAAAACTACTGCATCGTTTCATTAGCGATTGCTACAAAGTTGAGGTATTCGTCAAAACTGCCTGCTGACTGGTTTTTATAGCTGCATTTATTTTTTGCTGGTTTGTTTGCGCTGATAGCAGTTGGGCACCCAAAAACATCAGGGCGATAAAACAGGTATTTGTTTTCATAGGGATGGTAAATGACCAATATAAGCAAATTATAAGTTCAATCATTTGGGTATATTTGACATGCTATAACGTTGTTAATACCAGTTACCAACTACCAGGGTAAACCATTCTCATTTAAAAATTAATTATGAAAAAAGCATTGCTGTCTGTCCTCCTCGGGATTATATTATTAGCGCCAGCCATTAAAGCACTTGCGGCAGAAGGCGCTATATCAACCGGAAGCCAGCCAGAGGTTAGCGCCGACGGTAAGGGCATCATCAGGATAGTATTTGGCGATAAGGATAATATTTTTTGCGCTACATCTGTTAATCAGGGAGTCTCGTTTTCAAAACCGGCGCTGGTGGGGCATATAACAAACATGCATTTGGGCATGTCAAGAGGGCCGCAGCTGGCCAGTTCGGCCAATTATTCGGTGATTACGGCAATGGATAAATCGGGTAATATCCACTGGTTCCGGTTAAAACACTCCTCTTCAAAATGGGAAATGATGGGTGTAATAAATGATATTAATCAATCGGCGCCCGAAGGGCTGATGGGCATAGCCGCAGATAAAAAAGATAATTTTTATGCCGTTTGGCTGGATACCCGGACGGGGCACAGGAACCAGGTTTATTTTTCGGGCTTGGCGGCCAAAGGCACCGGCTGGTCAAAAAATATATTAGCCTATCAATCGCCGGATGGGCATGTGTGCGAGTGCTGCAAGCCCAGCATCGCGGTACATGGGCAGGAAGTGGCCATTATGTTCAGAAACTGGTTGAATGGATCGAGGGATTTGTATGTAACCAAATCTGTAGATGGTGGCAAGGTTTTTCAACCGGCCCAAAAAATGGGTACCAATACCTGGGCGCTTAATGGCTGTCCTATGGATGGCGGCGGCATTGTTGTTGACGAAGCAAATAGCATCCATACCGTGTGGCAACGTAAAGGGGAGATTTTTTATGCGCAGCCGGGCGGATCGGAAATACTGATAGGCAAAGGCCGAAATTGCGCCATTGCCGCGGCCGGTACCAAAACTATAATTTCATATCAGGAGAATGATACGCTAAAGGTTTTATCGGCCTCCAATAAAAATGCCGTTATGGTAGGCAAAGGTGGTTTCTTAAAATCTATCCCGCTGGGCAGCAATCAAATGCTTTGCGTATGGGAGCAGGATAACGTGATAAAATTTAAAAAGATTTAACATAACCGGTGTAAGTAACCAGGGAAATTGCCTTTAAGATTTGTTGGTAAAAAGGTAGCCCCTACGGGGCAATGTCATTAAGTTAAGGATTTTCTCCCCCAGCGGGGGAAAAGCTTTGTAGTAAAAATATCAAAATGAGCTTCCCGTGCCAGAGGTACGGAACGTTAGGTGGCGTACCTCTGGCACGCAAAAACGTTAATTCATTTATGCTACAAAGCTTTTGCTCCTCTGGAGCATCCTGTCAATTGTTTAACTTAATGACATTGCCCCTTAGGGGCTACCCTTTTGGAACATTACAAGCACCAGTAAAAAGTTAAAAGAGATTTCTCGGCATAAGTAACCCGCTATTAAAAAAACTTTAATTATTGGTTACCGCGGGCGTAATTAACGGAGCCAGCGTATACGATGATTTACGGGGCGAACGCATAAACCGGCGCAAGTTGGTTTTTATGCTGGTGATAAACTCGTAATCGGTAGCAGTTTTTACCAGGAAGTAGCCGGGGCGGTAGCGCTGCATAAAATCGGTAAGCTGCTGATCTTTAAGGCGGGTTACGCTGGCCACAAACGCGCGGTTAAAACGGAAATCAATCTCACGCTGGTGGTAATCTTCCTCGATGGTTGCGCGTAACTTAGCGGCGTTGCGGCCACTGCGGCTAAAGGCATTGTACAGGGCATCAATACCAATACCCGCCCCAAGGCCGGGCGCAACAGACAACAGGCTTTGGCTATATTCCGATCCGTAAATTTTAGTAAAATCGCGTTTGGTGGCTGCAAATTGCTTTTCGGGCGTGAGCAGCGTATCGCGGATGTATACCTCCCTGAGCATGATGGCCGACCGCTTCATATAAACGGCCATGGCATTACTGCTTTGTACCTTCAGGGTATCGCTGTAATGATCGGCCTTTATAAATATCAGCATATCGCCCGGCTGGGCATCTATGGTAAATTCGCCCTTAAGGTTGTTGTAAAAAGATTTGCCCGTAGTGGCGTTCACAATATTTACCTTGGCAATACGGTCTTTGCTGTCTTTATCAAACACAATGCCCTCTACCTGCTTTTGCTGTGCAAAAGTCCGTATAGATAACATGCAGATAAACAGGAACAACCATTTTTTCATTGTGGCGCCAAAAATAAACTTTAGGCTTTAATTAGCCGTTTTTTTTAACAACAATTAACTTTTAAGGGAAAGAATCAAGAGGCGAGAATCAAGAGTTAAGACTTTTTTCCGTCCGTCATTTCGAGGTACGAAGCAATCCCCGACGTGCTAAGTCCCACATAGTTCGGGATTGCTTCGTACCTCGCAATGACGGTAGCTTAGGACATTAATTTAACTATATTTCGTTGCACGTCATTCTCATTTTTTTCAGGTTTTACCTGATGGGCACTCGCAATGACGGTGCTTTTTTGCTTTTGTCTTGATTCTTGACTCTAATTTCTTGATTCTATTTCACTACCACCAGTTTTTGCCCAATGTGGATATTATTATCTGGTATACTGTTTAACGCTTTTAGCTCGTCAACAGTTATACCAAAACGTTTAGATATGTTGTATAGTGTATCGCCCTGTTTTACGGTGTATATCTTATCGTCGGGTTTGGTTTTGGTAAGGGTATCTGTATTGGCTTTGCCAATGTTGTCATTAATTTGCGATAGTACACGGTCTTCGCGTTTTATTTTGGCTGCTTCACCTTCGGCACGATCATACTGGTCCAGGTTGTATTTTACAATAAGGTTTATCAGTAGTTCAGGATATTTGGGGTTGGTAGCATAGCCGGCTGCCTTCAAACCGCGGGCCCAGCCTTCATAATCGTTTTTATCCAGCTCAAATAGTTTGGCGTAGTTTTTACGTTTTAAAAAGGTGGAGTGGTCGCGGAACGAATCTTCGGGGTTATCATACACCCTGAAACAATCGTTCACCTGGTCGTCATCTTTATAATAGCTTTTTCCTTTCCAGTCGGCAGTGCATTTTATGCCAAAATGGTTGTTGGCAATGCGGGCCAGATCGCTGTTGCCGGCGCCCGATTCAAACAGCCCCTGGGCAAGTGTAATACTGGCAGGAATGCCATACTGGTTCATTTCCTGTATGGCAATGGCCTTAAAACGATCAATATAATCTAAACTCGACAGCGATTTATAGCCCGCCATAGAAGCGCTGTTGGCTTTTTGGATATTGCTGTTGTTGCGATGTGCATCGCGGTTGGAGATAGAATTCTTGGAGTTTTTTGAAGATGATACTGTTTTGCGTGCCGAGCAGGAGCTAAAACAAATAACACCAATTAAAAAAAAGTAACACGTTTTATTCATACAGCTAAACCTGTGGTATTTGGCATTTTTATTAAAATGCCAAAATAGGTTTATTGTTTGGCTTCTGCTAATTCTTTAGGCTGTGTTGCAGGGTTTTCGTCCAAATCGTTCAGGTCGTATTTTTTAATGATACCTAAAACCTGCGCTGCCCATTTGCGGCTGCTGGCATAACCACTGCGCTGGATGCCTTTTGCCCAGCCGGTGTAATCATAGTGGGTAAGCGCATCGGCCAGGTGGCTGAATTGTTTGCGCTCGGTCATGATGCGGGCAAAATCCTGGAATGAATCAAAAACCGAATCGTATTTTTTGTAGGATGAACGTACTTTTTTATTGTGTTTAATAAAAACTACACTGCCTCCGCCTTTTACTCCAAACTGATTGTTAAGGCTTTGGGCAATGGTGCTGTTGCCACAGCCGGATTCGTGCATAGCTACACCTAAAACGATGCTTGCAGGGATGCCGGTTTCGTGCATAATACGAATGGCATCATCTTTGAACTTCTCGATATAAGATTGTGAAGTGTTTTTTTGCGCTGAAGCAGCAATTGTTGAAATCAACAGGGTGGTAATCAGTAAGATTTTCTTCATAATTTATTTTTTTCTGATAACCAGTAAGCCATCGCGTACAGGCAGGATCAGTTTTTCTACCCTGCTATCAACAGCTATGTGGTCATTTAGTTTGCGAATTCCTTGCGTATCGGCATCATTTTCGGGGCCGTACACCTTTCCTTTCCACAAAACGTTATCAATTATTATTAATCCTCCGGATCTGACTTTGTCAAAAACCAATTGAAAGTAAGTAAAATTATTTTTTTTATCAGCATCAATAAATACCAAATCGAAAATATCAGCCTGTAAATCAGCAATAATGGCCTCTGCCTGCCCAAAATGCAGCTTTATTTTATTTTCAACATTTGTTAGTTTAAAGTGTGAATTGATGATATCCTCCATTTCGCGGTTCACCTCGATGGTGTGGAGGATGCCTCCCTCTGCCAATCCTTCGGCCAGGCAAATGGCCGAATAGCCGGTAAAGGTGCCAATCTCCAGGATACATTTAGGCGCTACCAGTTTGCTCAAAAAACTAAGCAGCCGCCCCTGGTAATGGCCCGACAACATATGCGGACGCAGCACCTTTAAATGCGTTTCGCGGTTCAGTTGCTGCAAAGCTTCCGGCTCCGGATCGCAATGGTCATCTAAGTACGCCTGGAGGGCTATAGGGAGAATATCCATGCCGCAAAGGTAAGGAATTTGTTTTTAATGCGGCAATACTGCAGTTTGTGTATTGATATACAGTTAGTTGTGATTTGTGGTTGATTGAAAATGACTGTTGAGATGCAAAATAAGCTCTGGTTTGTAACGGTGTTTTGCCGCCCACTTGGTAAATTTGGGGGTATTAATGCATAAAATCAAACCAAAGTGTTCCGCTTATTTTCTCGCCGCCGGCATGGTTGGTTTGGCTTTGCGGCCCCATTACTTTTGCCGGTTGAAATTTGGTGCCGATGGGAGCAATGGCATTTAAAAACCCGATACTTCCTTCAGGAAAAGCCGGCTCCACATTGTTATTGCTCAGCGCGTCTTTTTCCCTTGCCGGGTGCAGCATTTGCAGGTAAGTATTTTTATCGGCAGAATAAACAGTGAACGGCGACTCCTTATTTTCGATAGTTACCCAGTTAACTTCGGCATGATAGCCTTTAAATTCAGGATATCCCCAGGTTTCGCCGGTAATGGTATTGTTATAGGCTTTGTGCCAAATACCAAGCTGCTGGCCTTTCAGGCGGTTTTTCCAAACGCGGTAGGGGCCGCGGCCAAGCCATTTTATGCCGGTGATTTTTTCTTCGGGATAATTGAAAGTGATACCCATAAAATCGGCATCGCCCTGTTGTACGTATTGGTACTCCAGTTTAACCGGGTGCCCCGAAGCGAAAGTCCAGGTTACATGTAGCGAGCCCGCGCCCTGGTAATCGGCTTCTACAATATATTTGCCGGCGTCGGCTTTATGTGTAAACTGTTTTAGCTGGGTATTAACACCTGCCAATACCGGCCCGCCCGATAACGAAATTGCGCCTGCCGGTTTCCTCACTTTTTGAATGTACCCGGTAACCTTATCAAAATCATAACTAATGCCATCGCACCTGATGGTTAATAATTGATCGGTCTCAGTTGTTTTTATAGCCGATTTAGCCGGAGATGCAGCGATTTTGGAGGCAATGGCAGCCGGTGTGCTAATAGCCCAGCTCCAGGTAAATATTTCTTTATTATCGGGTCCGTAAGCTGTTAGGTATAGCGCATCATTTTTTTTCCATGATGCAGGCAGCGCTAAGTTCAACGTACCCTGCTCTCCGGGTTTAAGCGCAATGGTTTTTAGTAAACCGGTTGCCGTTACTATACCGGTAGTAGTTTTACTTTGTGCCGACGGGAATTTAACCAGTTTCCACCTAAAACTACATTGATTAAGGTTGGTGAACGAATACCGGTTTTCGACAGGTATTTTGCCATCAAAACCGGCATCAATTGGCTGCGGGTTGATATAAACCGGCGACCAGATCTCTTTTATGGCATAAAAACTGCCCTCTTTTTCGCGGTGTGGCCCAACAATGCCGTCAGGGGCGTGGTTGCCGTCAGAATCATAGGTGTTGTTTTTATCGGTACGGATTACGGCCTCATCTAAAAACGCCCAGATAAAGCCGCCTGCCCCATGCGGATGTTTTACCATCTGCGCCCAAAAATCATCAAGGCCCGCGGCGGCACCACCATCATACAGGCCGTGCATAAACTCTGTGGGGAAGAAAACTTCCTGTCCGTTGGCCGCTGCGTTAACCATGTAATTGTAATCGGGGTAATGTTTGGTATCGGTGCCGTTAAACTTTTCCCATGGGTGAATCACGGTGCGTTTTTGCGGATCATATAAAGCATAGTCATTATCAAGCCCCCGGTTAAAACCGCCCTCGTTACCGTTATCCCAAAACAGGATAGAGGGGTGGTTTACATCGCGTACTACCAACTCTTTAACCAGTTTGCGGCCCACCACAGTATCGTATTTAGCCTGCCAGCCGGTAAGCTCATCCAGCACATATATGCCTAATGAATCGCAAACATCCAAAAAATCGCGATCGGGCGGGTAGTGCGACATGCGAACTGCGTTCATGTTCATTTCCTTCATCAGCTTCACATCCATTAAGTGAACACCATGGCTCAGGCTACGCCCGGTTTCAGGCCAAAAGCTGTGCCTGTCGCTACCTTTCATCATTATTTTTGCACCGTTTACATACAGGCCATCGTTGGTGCGCAGCTCTACAGTACGAAAGCCAAATTTTTGCTTTACCCGGTGAACAATGCCCGTTTTGTTTTTTAAAGCAACCACAACCTGGTATAAGTTAGGAAACTCCGCACTCCATAATAACGGTTTAGCAAAATTGGTTTGTAATTCAATATGGTTGGCCGCCGGGTTCGTTTTAGCATCAAATGGCTTACCTACCTTTTGCCCATTAAGGGTTTGTATTTGGGCTTCAATCAGCTCATCGCCCTTTAAGTTTTGAGCATATACATCTAACCGGAAAGAGCCATCTGCCTTCGCGTTTACCGCCATCCGTTCAATGAAGGTTTCCGGAACAATTTCCAGGTAAACGGGCCGGTAAATTCCACCGAAAACCCAAAAGTCGCTATTGCGGCGCTCGGCATCATTTACTGATGAGTTTGCCGATGTTTTATCAACCGTTACTTCGAGCAGGTTTTGTGCGTTAGGTTTTACCAAATCGGTTATATCATATTTAAACTGGTAAAAACTACCCTGGTGCACCGGGCCGGCCTGCTTGCCATTGATGGTCACTTTGGTATCGGTCATCGATCCTTCAAAAACGATATAAATCTTTTTGCCGGTTAGGTTATCCACAGAAAACTCATGTTTGTATAAGCCCTGCTCGTTGCCCTTAACCTTATCATGACCATAGTTATAGGTGCCAAAGCCTTGCAACTCCCAGTTCGATGGTACGGCGATCTTTGTCCACACGCCGCTCTTCCTTCCCCCTGTGCAATAAAAATCCCAGGGTATGGTATGGTCTTTATCCGTTCCCGACAGGTATTTAACGATGGTTTCCTGCGAAAACACATCGAAGCAAAGGAGCATGAACAAAAAGGGCAGCAGTATCTTTTTCATAGTTTGGATTGTATGGAAATTGATGGCACAGGTTCAATCAGTAAACAAGGTTAATTACTCCTGAGCGATTAAAAAAAAATATCCCCAAATAAAACTGTGCAATCGTTCCCGGAAATAATTTGCCCTGAAAGTGCAAAATCAAAAGCACCGAAAAATTTGGTTCGATGACGGGTTGTATGAACAACCATTTTTAATTGTGTTATCGGCATGGTTTAATTTATCCATCGGCCCAGGAGTAGGGCGATGGCAAAGTTGGCAGCTTTAAAACCTAAGATGCCCGATTTTTGAGGCTGCTTTTTCTGAACTTTTGCGGAAAAAACCTTCATTTTATTTTTGTATTAATAAATGCACTATTTGTATCAATAAATACCGAATTAGTTACCGAAAAGTGTGAATTAATCACCTGTTTTTTAACTATTTATGCATGATTATAAGGCTATTTTAGCATATAAAAGGAAGTTTGTAAATTTGTATTGTTTACCAGCACAAAAAACAGTTTTTATGTTGTTTTTCACAGGATTGGATTTATGAAATCCGCTCTGATTTGTGTGAATATTGTCTGTTAATTTTAACACCCGCACTACAAGCCTTTGCTACAAAAAATTTCTGCCAAAGCCGAATAGTCACACTGTCAATCAGTTGTTAAAATCTGTTAAATCCCTCAATTTTCATTCTAACTACAGATTGTTCAGTTAATATTGAGATAAAAGTTATCCTTACCCGGTTAATCGACACAATAATGGCATTCATCCGCACCTGGTTATTAATGCCGATTTATAGTTGCAAGTTCGTGGTTAACAACGGTATTTAAACTTTAAGTGTTATTTATTCTTTTCCCCTAATTATGTGTTAAAATGAAAATATTAACAATAATATTTTTCTTTCTTATCTCACCGCCTGTTAACTGGCTTGGCGATTTTAGCAAAGCCCAGGCCGAAGCACAACAATCGCACAAATTAATATTGATAAACTTTTCGGGATCAGACTGGTGCGGGCCGTGTATCAGGCTGCGAAAAGAGATCCTGGAATCGTCGGTATTTGAAAACTATGCAGCAGATCACCTTTTACTGGTACGTGCAGATTTTCCGCGTCAGAAGAAAAACCAGCTAAGTAAAGATCAGGTAAAGTTAAATGAGGCGCTGGCCGATAAATATAACGCCGAAGGTAAATTTCCGTTCACCCTCTTGGTTGATGAACATGGCAAAGTTTTAAAACAATGGGATGGCTATCCTGATGAAACGCCTGAAAAATTTATTGAACAGATAAATCAGTTTGCCAATGGTAGCAACTAAAGTTAAAGCAAGCGCTCCAACACTGCACAAACGCAGTTTGCGACTGATGGGCAACCGCTTTGAGTTAAGTGTAGTTGCAGATAACCAGCAATGGGCCAATGAGTGTATTGATGCCGGTGTTGAGGAGATACAACGCATTGAAGCTTTGCTTACCACATTTAACAACGATAGTGAAACCAACCAGGTAAATAACAATGCAGGTATTAAGCCTGTGCAGGTAAGCCGCGAAACATTTGAATTAGTAAAACGCTCCATCATGATATCAAATGTAACCCAGGGGGCGTTTGATATTACCTACGGTTCGGTTGATAAACGGTTATGGAATTTCGATCAGCAAATGACATCTCTGCCCGACCCTGTTACCGCAAAAAGTATGGTTCGCCTGATCAATTACCGCAACATTGTACTTGACGAACAAAACTGCACCATTTTTTTACGCGAGCGGGGAATGCGGATAGGCTTTGGCGGGATTGGAAAGGGCTACGCCGCCGAAAGGGCCAAGCAAATAATGCAGGATAAAGGTGTAGTAAGCGGAGTTGTAAATGCCTCTGGCGACCTTACGGCCTGGGGCTATCAGCCCGATGGAAAAAAATGGACCGTAGGTGTTGCCAATCCCGATGCTTCCAACCAAATTTTTTCATATCTAAGTATTTCGGGCCTGGCGGTTGCAACCTCGGGTAATTACGAAAAGTTTGTGATTATTGATGGCAAAAGGTATTCTCATACCATTAATCCGCGCACAGGTATGCCTGTGGCGGGTATTAAAAGCGTAACCATTATTACTACCAACGCCGAAATAGCAGATGCAATGGCCACCCCCGTTACCATCATGGGGGTTTATGCCGGCCTGGACCTGATAAACCAGATGAATGATATTGAAGCCATAATAATTGACGACGACGATAATTTATATACCTCAAATAATATTAATTTAACTTAATACCCCTATTTAAATGACTCATAAACTGATTAAAATAGCCGGCTGCCTTTTGCTGGCAGCATCGCTTACATCGTGTGTACACCTTAAGGAGTATCAAAAAAGCAGGATCAATGATTCGGAGATGGCATTGAGCAACCGAAAAGTAGAGCGAAACGAACTAAATTTTCAATCCTATCGTGAAGCGGCATCAGGTGCCAACGCGGGTAAAACCGGCGGGGGCTGCGGTTGCAATTAATATTAAATCCTGATTCTGTAATTCCATGAAGAAAATATATTTATCCGTGTTGGGGTTTTCCCTGATATGCCGCATGCACACCTATGCGCAAGCCTCAAAAGATAGCATTACCAATAACTTAAAGCCGGGCTTTACTTTGGCTACAACTACCGGCCAGGATACCAACGCATACCGGCCGCGCAGGTTAAGGGTTGATGAAGTTAACCTGGTATCCAGCTATTACAAACAAAATGGTAACCACTCGGCGGTTACCGGGGGCATTGGTACCGAAAACGTAACGGATATTGCAAATGGCATCGACCTGAAACTGGTGTGGCTGGGTAATACATTAAATAAAAACACCCTATCCGTAGGCCTTGGGTTTGATCATCACACCTCGGCATCGGCTGCCTATGTTTCGCAAACAGGCGCATCAAATACCGGTGGCAGCCGGGTATACCCATCGCTGGACTGGACTATTGAAAATACCAAAAAAGGGACAAGCTTCGGCATAGGAAGCTATTACTCCGGCGAATATAACTACCAATCACTTGGCGCCGATTTACATTTCTCGGCCAAAACAGCAAACCGGATGGGCGAGTTTGGCGTAAAGCTACAGGGCTATTTTGACCATGTTAAGCTGATATATCCATCGGAGTTTATTCCGACAGCAACTACTACGGTTACTACAGTTACAACAGCAAGCGGCAATTCATCAAGTTCTGAAAGTGGAGGCAAGGCCAATATTCCATCAAGCCCGAGAAATACTTATACAGCATCACTTTCTTATTCGCAAATTGTTACATCAAGGCTACAGATCATGTTCCTGGCCGATGTTGTTACCCAGCATGGCTTTTTAAGCCTGCCCTTTCACCGGGTATATTTTTCCAACGGAAAAGATACCATCGAAAGACTGCCATCATCGCGGTTTAAATTGCCTTTAGGTTTCAGGGCCAATTACTTCCTGGGCGATAACGTTATCCTGCGATCATATTACCGTTATTACTGGGACAACTGGGGCACCCAATCAAACACGGCCAATCTTGAGATAGCGTATAAGGTTACACCATTCTTTTCTATATCCCCGTTTTACAGGTACTATACACAAACGGCGGCCAAATACTTTGCGCCTTATGAGCAAAACAGCGTAACGCAAACGTATTTTACCAGCAACTACGAATATGCAAAGTTCAACAGCCAGTTTTTTGGTGCCGGTTTCAGGATAGCGCCTCCTAAAGGTGTGTTAGGTTGGGAAAACTTACATGACCTGGAATTGCGGTACGGCCATTATAAGCAAAACGTAGGTTTGGTATCCGATGTGGTATCGGTAAGCCTTGGTTTTAAATAAGATAAATAGCCATCAAAATTAAAAGCCCGGTAAAGTTTTAAATTTTACCGGGCTTTGCCTATTTTGTTCGTCACTATGGAAAACACCGACGATCTTTTTGACAAACCGCTAAGCGACGACCCGGAAGAAAACCTGCGGATGGAAAACGAACTGCTGCGTTTAAAGTTGCAGGCCGAATTGGGCGCCGACCCTCGTATCATTAACCCTGTTGACCCGGAAATTGAGAATATTTTTTTAAAGAATATTTTTGATTTTGAGCATAACTACGCTAATTCAAAACGGGTTAAGGTTTATGATCTATTGGGCCAGCCCGATTTTATACCGGCAGATAAACTAAGCGACATACAGGTAAGCGAGGCTTTGCAGCAAATTACCGATTTGCTATTGAGCAAGAATCTTGCTGTCGATTTTTCTGACGATTTGGACAATCGCACTAAATATGTTTTCATTACCGAAGAATTGTTTGACCATGAAACCGACGATTTTACGATACCGGGTATGACAAGCCATTTTGATTATGAAGAGTTTCATCCCAATCATAAAGCCAATATTCAAAATAAAGCCCTGGAGTTTTTATCGGGATGGTTTAAACAAGACTTTGACGAACGCAGTTGGGTGCTTGGCGATTCGTTTGTGGCTCCCGACAGGAAAACCTACAGCCGGGCCGAAATTGTACACCAGCTTAGCAATATTTTTAGCGCGTACACGGCATTTAATAACGAAGAATATTTTATTTACGATATCGGCTTTCAATTACAACCCGGCTCGGGCCTTGGCCATGCCGAGGGATCGGTAAAATATGATGCCGTGTTGGAAAACAACGAAACCATTCATTTTGAAGGGCCATTTAAACTATACTTTTCCCTGGAAGACAATTGGTGGAGCATTTTCCATCTCGTATTCCCCGGGTTTAAATATCCCTGAAAACAAGTTTTAAGTCGGAAGTCTTAAGTTCTAAGTCGAAAGAGAATAAATAGCTTTCGACTTAGAAGCTGTCTAAATTTGAAAAGGAAGGCCATGATTGAAATCAAAACCTGGCGAAACGTAAGAGCGGGAATGCGGAATATCGCATGACGGTTAAGACTCACCCGGCGAGGCTGTGCCCGCCACCCTCTCTTCACCTGCGGTGGAAAGAGGGGGTTTGAGCGTTGACTATCAATGCATTGTATCGAAAAAAAATAAAGAATTTTCAAGCCCATCTTTCCGGCGAAGCCGAAGAGAGGGTGGCCAGCGCAGCGTAGCCGGGTGAGTCTTCGCTGCCATGCGAATACGTTGTTGTCTATTCATTAGAAGCATAAAAACATTAGCAAATCAAATTTAGACAGCGTCTTAGAACTTAAGACTAAGGACTCCAGACTTAGTACTATTCGCTCTCCAGCGTGGTAAAGCACCGGGCGCTTAGCTTAAATGCGGCTTGATTATTAATAACTTTAATATCGCCTTTTTGGCTAACGTTATGGTCTTTGTCGGTAACGTAAACCTTAAGCCGGGTAACAGATGCCGGTAAGCCCTTTAAATAAACTTTACGCGCGGCACTGTTATTTACCAAGTGGATAACGTATTTGTGCTTGCCTGCATCGCCCAAAGCCGCGCATGATATGGCAGGTTTATCAACAGTAACCGCCAGGGCTTTCAGGCCGGCCGGGGTTGAAGCGAGCTGCTTTAGCTGCCAAAAGCGCTGGGTTGGTTTCAAGGGCCCATCATTGCCAAAAATACCGCCGCCGCTCAATGGTGAATAATCTGCCGTGAGCTGCCATTGCAAAATTGATAAGGGCTGGCATATAGCCAGCAGGCGGGTGTAAAGGTTAATCTCTTCAAGCGCGTATGATTGCTCTTCAAAATAAGCCGGATACTCCCACGCGGCGGCATCAATACTGCCTTCGCCAACCAAAAGGGGCAGGTTTAGTTTGGCAGCCGCATCGGCCCATTTTTGAAGTGTTGGAGTATCCCAGCCGCGCCAGGAGTGAAAGGATACCGCGCCAATGTATGGCCGGGCCTCCGGATCATTCATGGCCGGGTAAATAAATTTGTAGGTGGTAGCATCGGAGTTATCGCCCAGCAGCAATTTGGTTTTTAAGCCTTTATCTGCAAAATATTTACCCAGTCCTTTTATAAGCGCCAGGTGCTCCTGGCCTGTTTGGCGTATGTTGATACCCAGGTCCGATTCATTGAACGAAAAGTAAGTAACCTCAACGCCGTAATGGTTTTTGAGGTAGATGATATAATCGGTAATTGATTTGTAAATCTGCTGCGTGTTATCATTATTAAGCGGGTTGCCCCAAACGCCATCCGGTGTGGGGCGGTATTTTAGCTTACCAACAACCGCCCATTGCGGCGGCGCCCATGCCGTTAATACCACCAGCATATTCATTTGACCCAGCCGTTGCGCCATCTCCATCGACTGCCTGACATGGTTATTCAGGTTACTACTATCGGCCATAGCTATAGGATCAGTGTTCATATCCGGTTGCCAATCGCGCCAGGGCATCTCTACCCGGCCCCAGGCTACGCGCAGATTTTTCAAACAATAATCTATTACCTGCGGGTCGGTTTTTGCGTTTTGCAACCGGAAGTTGCCACCCAGTCCGGCAAATTCGCGGCCCTGAGCAGCGGCATCCAGCAGGATAGTTGCATCGGTGTTGTCAATATCGCCTTCTACTTTAATCTCAAAGGTTTTCTCAAATAAATCACCCTTTTTAAGCGTGCCTTCGCAAATGGGGAAGTACAGCTGAATGTATTTTAAATCGTCGCTTTGCGGCCTTATAATAAGCGCTGCCTCATTGGTGCTGATGCTGAAATGTTGCACAGGCGATTTAAAGGTAATGCCCTTAGCCGTTACTGTAGGCATATCATCTTTAAGTACTTCGGTTGCCATGGCTTGGTCTTTTAGTGTAACCTGGCTGGCTGCATACACTGCTTTGGGCAAACGCAGGCCCAGGTAAACGCCTATAATGCTGGTATCCCTGCGCACATTGCAGGTAATGTTTATTTTGATTTTGCCCTTGCCTATGTCGGTAACAGTCTCGGTAAATACCAGGCTATCAATAGCGGTATTTACAGTTTCAACATCGCCATCTCTTTTAAACTTCGGCCGCTGGCGTTCCTTTGCTGTCGCGTTTATTTTGTGCCAGCTGTTGCCAACCACATCAATACTGGTGTTAAAATCCATAAGCTGGCCTTGTACGCGAATGCCGTTCAGGTTACCGTAGGGCATCAGTTCGGCCTGGGCCTGGCTTTTATGAACAGCAAGCGTGCAGATAGCGGCCAGGAAAAAGATGGTTTTGGTTATATATCCCGTAGGTTGATGATTCATGATGCTGTAAAACTATTTGAATATTGGTTTGATCGGCGACTTTGGTTCCGGCAAATTTCGCTAACCTGTTTAAAACAGATTGTCCAATATAGTTCAATAAACACGGCATCATGTCTATCGGTTTATTTTGTATCAGCTTTTATCAAATGAATACCAGTTGGACCGCCATCCTACCATTCAAACGACAAAACCTCATCACTATCTATAAGCCATTGATTAAATAAAGCAAGGTTATTTTCCCTTCCCCATATTTCAAACTCCAGGATGGTTTGTACATCTTTACGTGAAGTTTTCATTTTAACTATTTTCAGCTTAAGCGGGGTTACCTGGTCATACAAGGTGCTTAGCTGGCAGGTGTTTTTAAAAACCAGCCGGTAATGGCGATGTTCAAATTTATTATCTATCCAAATTTGTATAAAATCAAGGGCGTATAATACAAACAGGGTGGCTACCAGTGCAAGGCCGGCAAGGGCAAATTCGCCAATACCTAAAAGCATTCCCAAGGCCGCCGATATCCATATAGAGGCGGCCGTGGTAATCCCTGACACGGAGGAGTTTGTACGAAATATTACCCCGGCACCAATAAAGCCCACGCCGGTAATAATGTTGGCCGCAATCCGGTCGCGGTTGGTTTCAACCCCTAGCATATAAGAGCATATGGTAAAAACAGTTGCACCAAGGCAAATTAACGCCAGGGTTCTGAACCCCGCCGATTTCCCCCTTATCTCCCGCTCCAGCCCAAGAATACAGCCGGTTACCACCGCAAGAAACAGTTTTAGTATTTCGTGCCCATATATGTTATGGGTGGGGTTCAGTAAAATGGTACTATCAAAATTCATTTATAACAGACATTGGTTTGGCTGCATAATAACAGCATGGTAGCAATATTAAAAGTAAACGTTTGGCACATTAAACTTACAACAAATACCGGTTATATTTTAGCAATGTTAATTCCATCCAAAACCCATCGTTCGTCAAGTATTGGGCTTGCTTCATGTAAAACAATATAGCCATCGGGTTTCTTTATCTTTTTTAGCGGTGTAATTCATTAACCAACAAAAAAAAATAAACGTTATGAAAAACCATTTGCACCCTGAAGAGGCGTTAAACCCCGAAGTCAATAACGACGGTATTGACCGTCGCGGGTTCCTGGAATGTATGGCTTGGGCAGGCACCGGCGTACTCTGGATGATGACCGGCGGCATCCTGAAATCATATGGCATGAGCCAGATGATAGATAAAGCAACAGGCGGCCTCAAAAAAGGCTTGCTGGTGCCCAAATCCGATTTTAGCTTCGTGCAGATCAGTGATAGCCACATCGGCTTTGCCAAACCGGCCAATACCGATGTGGTTGGAACGCTAAACGCAGCCATTGCCAAAATCAATACAATGCCCGTAGCGCCATCCTTTGTGCTGCACACCGGCGATTTATCGCACCTGGCGCAAGCCGACGAGTTTGACACGCTGGAACAATCGTTAAAAGCGGTAAAAACCGAAAAAATATTTTACGTTCCCGGCGAGCATGATGTAACCGACAACGGCAAACTTTACCTGGAGCGTTACGGCAAAGGTACGCTGGGCGATGGCTGGTATAGTTTTGATTCGCATGGGGTACATTTCATAGGCCTGGTAAATGTTACCAATCATGTTGATGGCGGGCTTGGTTATATTGGTGCTGCCCAGTTAAAATGGTTAGAAAATGACCTGAAGCCACTAACCAACAGCACACCGATAGTGGTTTTTGCACACATCCCGCTTTGGGCCATCTACCCGGCCTGGGGCTGGGGAACTGACGATAGTGCGCAGGCTTTGGCGCTGCTAAAACGCTTTGGCTCGGTATCGGTTTTAAACGGGCACATCCATCAAACCATTCAAAAGGTTGAGGGTAATATAACCTTTCATACCGCATGCTCAACCGCTTTCCCGCAGCCGGCACCGGGCGCTGCACCGTCGCCGGGGCCTTTGAAGGTTCCAGCCGAAAAGTTACGTGGCATGCTGGGCCTAACTACAGTAAATTATGTTGAGCACAATCACACACTGGCTATTACCGATACGCCATTGATTGAGGCCGATAAAATAGAAGAACATAAATAGGCATGAAAAAGATAATTTTATTGTTGCTGATGCTTTGCGGGTTAAATATCACCTACGCGCAATACAAGCCGGTAAACCAGGGATCGTCGTTAAAATTTACCATCAAAAACCTCGGCTTTGATGTCGGGGGATCTTTTGGCGGCCTTGATGGGCTTATCAATTTTGATCCTGACAATGCGGATACAGCGAACTTTGATGTTACGGTTGACGCGGCAACTGTAAATACAGATAACAACCTGCGCGATGAGCATTTAAGGGGAGATAGCTACTTCGATGTAAAAAACAACCCTAAAATAAGGCTCCTGTCAACAAAAGTAACCGGCAAAGGAGGTGCCTATTTGCTAAACGGCAAAATAACCATTAAAGGTAAAACCCAGCCAATAGTGTTCCCTTTTACAGCAGCGCCCCACGCCGGTGGCTATCAATTTAAAGGCTCGTTCAAAATAAAGCGCAAGGATTTTGGCATTGGCGGCACAAGCACCATTGCCAACGAATTGGAGGTAAACCTGGATGTGCTTGCAAAAAAGGCTTAACAGTTTTATACCACACTCAAATGAAAATAAACCAGAAGTTTATAGCTGTTATGACATTAGCAGCTATAGTAAGCGTTACCGTGGCCGCAACTGATAAAACCGCCGATACACCCCAATACACCAATTTAAAAGTGCTGCCAAAAAGCATAAGTTCCAAAGCGCTGCAGGGCATTATGGCCGACGATTTTGACGATGGCCTTGGGGTAAGCTGTGGTTTTTGCCACGCCGGTAATAAAGATGGACACGGGCTTGATTTTGCCAGCGATGCAAAGCCCGAAAAGCAGATAGCGCGCGCCATGATGCGCATGACCCTTGGTATCAACAAAAAATATTTAAAAGTAAAGCACCCCGAAATTGGCAACGCTACATTGATTGTATCATGTACCACCTGTCATAAAGGGCAGGCCTTTCCCGATGGCGCGGAACCTAAATAACCAATTGATTTTTTTTGTGCATCATATTAACGTACTTTAATAAACAAATCCGGGCGTATACCTTGAAAACCAGCAAAACAATATATCACCTCACATTTTGGGTATTGGCGTACCTGTCCTGGGTGTTTATCTTCAGGAACGGTACGCTGGTATTTACACATGCCATTACCATACAGTTTTGTTACCTGTTGTTTATATCGGCAAATTACTATTTCAACGCGCTGTATACCATTCCGCAATTGCTTAATAAAAAACGGTATGTAAAATTTGGCCTGTGTTTTTTAGGGGGAATTGTTATTACAGCGCTTATGAGGGTGCCGGTATCAATTGCCGTTGTCACCTATGTTTTTAAAGTTAAAAACGCCAGGTTTAGTTTCCCCGACATCTTTTTAGATTCGTTTATCAATATTTTCTTCTGGGTGGCCTGCATCCTGGCGGTGCACCTGGTTATCGAAAAAATACGGTCACAATTGTATATCGAACAAATTGAAAAAGAAAAAGCCACCAACGAACTCAATTTTTTGCGGGCGCAGTTTAACCCGCATTTTCTGTTTAACTCCATCAACTCTATTTACGGGCACATTGATAAATCAAACAAGGATGCCCGCGAAATGCTGCTGGTATTTTCAGAAATGCTGCGTTACCAGCTGTATGAATGTAATGTTGAACAAATAGCCCTCGATAGCGAAATTAACTACATCCGCAATTACATAGCCATACAAAAAGGCCGCATTGACGAGCGTATAGTCGTTTCTTTTTGTGCCGATGATGTAAACGGGCAAATTAACGTGGCGCCGCTGCTGTTCATTACCTTTATAGAAAATGCTTTTAAATATGTTGGGTTTAATGAGGATAAGCAAAACCTGGTATGCATTGGCCTGCAATACCAAAATAGCAACCTGATGTTCAGCGTTTTTAACACTAAAGATGCCTTTGTGAACCAGATCGAAAAGTCATCAGGGCTGGGGATTGCCAATACAAAGCGCCGGCTGGAAATTTTATATCCCGGCAGGCACCAACTCCAAATTGTTAATTCCGATACCGGTTATGAGGTAAACTTAACCCTGTTTAACGTATGACGCTTAACTGCCTTATTATTGATGATGAGCCCATTGCACGCAAACTGCTGCAGGAGTATATTGAAGAGATTGATTTCCTGGTATTGGTTGGCACGGCCGAAAACCCCTTGAAGGCAACCGCGATGATGAATGAGCTGGATGTTGACCTGGTGTTCCTGGACATAAACATGCCCAAAATGAACGGGCTTCAGTTTCTTCGCTCGGCCAACAACCTCCCCATGGTAATCATGACTACAGCATATGGGCAATATGCGCTGGATGGTTTTGAGCTGGCAGTAGTTGATTACCTGGTAAAACCATTTTCATTAGATCGGTTTTTAAAAGCAGTACAAAAAGCCCTGGAGTTAAAATCATTAAGACAAAAACAAGCCGCCCCTGTTAAAACGGAGCCCGACCATTTTTATGTTAAATGCGATGGTAAAATTGAGCGTGTGCTGTACGACGACCTGATTTATGTAGAGGCTATGGCCAATTACGTGGTGCTGTATACCATCCCCAAAAAACTGGTGGTTTATTTAACTATCAAGAGTATCCAGGAAAAACTCCCTGCCGAAAAGTTTTTACAGGTACATAAAAGCCATATTGTTAACCTTAAAATGGTTAACACCATTGAAGGCAATATGCTTAACCTGGGCAGCGCCAGGGTAACCATTGGCCAGCGTTTTTATGACGAAGTGATGGACAGAATTTTAAAAGGGAAGTATTTTAAAAGATAAAAAAGCTGCCGGTATTATTCGTCCGATCAGACTATTTTTAAGCCTTTTATAGCTATTTTAAGTTCATGGCTGTGCCGACATTTGATATATAATATCAAAACAAAAAAACATGAATACTATATTAGCTCCATACAGCACAAAAACACTTCAGTTAAAAAACCACCTGGTAATGGCTCCCATGACGCGCAGCCGGGCCATTGGCAATATCCCTAACAATTTAATGGCCGAATACTACCATCAGCGCAGCGGCGCGGGTCTTATCGTTACCGAAGGTACATCGCCATCGCCCAGTGGTTTGGGTTACGCACGTATCCCCGGCATCTTTAGCAGCGAGCAGGTTGAGGGCTGGAAAAAAGTTACCGGCGCTGTACATGCCGGTAACAGCAAAATATTTGTACAATTAATGCATACAGGCCGCATAGCCCACCAGGCAAATTTGCCCGCGGGGGCTACGGTTGTAGGCGTATCGGCCATAAAAGCGGCAGGCCAGATGCATACCGATAGCTTGGGAATGCAGGATTACCCAATTCCGGTTGCCCTTACTACCGAAGCCGTAAAAGCAACCATTGCAGAATATGTACAAGCCGCAAAAAATGCCGTGGAAGCCGGCTTTGACGGCGTTGAAGTACATGGCGCCAACGGTTACCTGGTTGAACAGTTTTTAAACCCCAACGTAAATAACCGTACCGACGAATATGGAGGCGATTATAAAGCCCGCGCTTCCTTCGCGCTGGAAGTGGTACAGCAAATTGCCGATGCTATTGGTAAAGAAAAAGTTGGTATCCGTTTTTCTCCCTTCTCAAATCTTGGCGATTTGCAGGACTATGATGCAGATGAAGTGCACAACACTTATGCCTACCTGGCGCAGGAGTTAAATAAAATAGGTATCACTTATATTCATATCGGCTTTTCGCCAAAAATTCCTCAGAAAACATTTGATGCTATCCGTAGCGCCTTTAAGGAAACCATCATACTTTGTAACGGCAATACGCCCGCTACAGCGGCCGATACCTTAGCCAAAGGCTTTGCCGATGTGCTTGCATTTGGTCGCCCGTTTTTGGCCAACCCCGATTTGGTGACCCGTATGGAGCAAAACGCGCCGTTGAATGAGGTTGATTTTACAACTTTATATACCCCGGAAGCGCATGGCTATACCGATTACCCGGTAATGGCCGTGGCCTGATAATGACAGGCAATACTTATCTTACATTTATCTATTTTTAATTGACGATGGAAAACACACAAAAAACAGTAACGTTTGTTGGCCCGGAAGAAGGGCAGGGGATTGCCATGGCAGGTAACTCGTACCGGGTAATCATATCGGGCAGGCAAACCGATGGTAAATACGCGTTGATAGATATGCTGGTACCGCCCGGTGGCGGCCCGGTGCCGCACGCTCACCCTGATGTGCAGGAAAGTTTTTACGTTGTTGATGGCGAAGTTGAGGTAAAATCTGAAGCGGGCAGTTATATTGCAGGGAAAGGCTCATTTGTGAATATCCCTTACGGGGGTATTGTTCATTGCTTTTGTAATAAATCTAACCAAATGGCCCATTTGCTTTGCACGGTAATGCCCGCCGGTATGGAAGATTTTTTTATGGAAGCGGGCGAACCCGCACCTTTTGGTACATTTTTACCTTTGCCGCCAATGACCAACGAGCTAAAAAGCAAAATGGGCGCACTATCCGAAAAGTACGGACAAAAAATGTTTCCGCCGGATTATTTAGATAAGTAGGCTTTTTTGTGATGCTGGGATGTTTTAACCTATCATGCCGAATTGTAAAATTTCGCGAAGTTCTGAAGGGGAAATGATATCCAAAAAAAACTACTGTCATCCTGAGGTACGAAGGATCTATTGGCGAACTTTTCTATCGGTTATGCAGAGCTGATAGCTCCTTCGTATCTCAGGATGACAGAAAAATTGGATATGTCATGGGTAGGTATGAAGCATTTACCCGCAAATTTTTCTATTGGTCATGCAACGTTGATAGATTTTTCATCCCTCAGGATGACGGGATAACAGGCTTTTCAATAACCACTGTTTAAATATATTTTATGCCGATAGAGTTTGAATTTGAAGTAGGCAAAGGTTTTCATTTTGGCCATGCTTTTGCCGGGCGTTTTGGTGCCGGGATAGCCCATGACCGGGTAACGCTGCCCCAATCAATTGGCGAGGGGTTTATACAGGAAGTATTCCTGAATAACGGATTATCTCTGTGCATTCACCGCTATTGGCTTAAGGACGATCTTGTTTTGCGCCGCCTGGCAGCTTCATCATCAACCATGCTCACCTTAAAGTTTGATTGCAGGCGCATCCCGGTGGAGGAAGCAGAATTGCCGCACCGGCCTTTATTTACCGGCAGTAATGGCTGCGAGGTTGAACTGGGTACCGGCAACTTTTTTTCGGAAATGGTTGTCCCGGCCAACCAGCATGTTAATTTCCTGGTGGTTGGCGCATCCCGCCAAACGCTCATTAACACATTAGATTTGCAGGAAACTGGATGCCCCATAGCATCGCTGTTGCAGGAAAGTCCATCGTTTGTGCTGCACGAAGTGATGACATCAGAGATGGAACGCGCGCTAAAACAATTAAGCAGAATTGATGAAACTACCACACTGGCCACATTGCTTTACAAAAACAAGGCCGAAGAACTCATATACCTGCTGTTCAGCAAGCTGATGCACCGTGCCGAAACCGCTTCTATAACGGTAGACCAGGCTGATGCCGAAAAGATATACAAACTGCGGGCCGCCATTTTATCCGACCTTAGCTTAACCCCGCAGCTTCCCGAGCTATCGGGCAAAATAGGTATTGGCCTTACCAAAATGAAACAACTTTTCCGCCAGATTTTTGGCGATAGTATTTATAACTATTACCAATCGGCCCGGATGAACGAGGCTGCCCGCTTGCTGGCCATGCAATCTGTATCCGAAACCGGCTACCAGCTGGGCTTTACCAATTTGAGCCATTTTGGGCGCTTGTTTGAAAGGCACTTCCAGGTAAAACCCAAGCGATATAAGGATGGATTGGCGTTGAGGTAAACTTGCTCCGGGTATAGCCGGGCATATGATCTGCAGAAACCGTATCAACTAAACCAATTTAGCTGTTATATTAGCGGTCTTAAAAAACATCAACTTTATTATGAAAAGGGGTATTTATCATAAAATCTTTTTAACGGCGGCCATAGCGGCCGCTATGGTGGCGCCGGCCCGGCGTGCTTTGGCCCAGGATAAAAAAACATCGGGCAACCCGGTTGTTGAGGGCTGGTATGCCGATCCGGAAGCTAAAATTTTTAATAAGCAATATTGGCTGTATCCAACTTACTCGGCTAAATACAACGAGCAGGTTTTCATGGATGCCTTCTCTTCGCCCGACCTGGTTCATTGGACCAAACACCCCCACATTGTTGATACCTCTGGCGTAAAATGGGTGCGCCGTGCGCTTTGGGCGCCTGCCGTTACCGAAAAAGGCGGTAAATATTATATCTTCTTTGGCGCAAACGACATTCAGAACAATAACGAAAAAGGCGGTATTGGCGTAGCTGTAGCCGATAACCCTGCCGGCCCGTTCAAAGATTACCTGGGCAAGCCGCTGATAGATCAGATCATTAACAAAGCACAGCCTATTGATCAGTTTGTTTTTAAGGATGATAACGGCCAGTACTATATGATTTATGGCGGCTGGGGCCAGTGTAATATTGTAAAACTAAAAGACGACTTTACCGGCGTGGTGCCTTTTGAGGATGGTGTTACCTACCGGAAAATAACCCCCGAGGGCTATGTAGAGGGCCCGGTAATGTTTAAACGCAAAGGCAAATACTACTTTATGTGGAGCGAAGGCGGCTGGACAGGCCCCGATTACCGGGTAGCTTACGCCGTGGGCGATACCCCGTTCGGTCCGTTTAAGCGGATAGCCACCATTTTAAAGCAGGATGCCAGTATTGCTACCGGCGCGGGCCACCACTCGGTTATTAACGTGCCTGGCACCGATGAATGGTACATTGTATACCACCGCCGCCCATTAACCGAGACCGACGGCAACCACCGTGTAATGTGCATTGATAAAATGTACTTTGATAAAGATGGCATGATACAGCCCGTGAAAATTACCAACGAAGGGGTTGCGGCGAGGGTACTGCGGTAGATGTGCAGATGAAATTATCTGAACCGGAATTCATCGAATTAAAGAATTTTTAGAATTCTGTTAATTCAATAAATTCGGCAAATTCCGGTTCAGACAAAATTATTACTTCAACTTACTCAAAGCCTCTTTCACCCTCGGTATCAATTGCTCAATATCCTCCAGCGTGCTTGCGCCTACAGATGCGCGGAACCAGTTAACCGAATCATCGGTACCGAAGGCCGAGAATGGTACCAGGGCCACTTTAGCTTCCTTGATAAGGTAAAAGTTAATATCAGCCGAATCCTTTAATACATGCCCATCGGGTGTAGTTTTACCGGTGTAATCAATTTTAAGGGTAAGATATATAGCGCCCATTGGGGTTATCGAATCTACCTGGAAGCCTTCGGCTTTCAGTGCCTGGAAACCTTCGTGCAGCGTTGTTAAGCTGGCGCGGATTTTTCCTTTCAAATCATCCAGGTAAGCATCAACAGCGGCCGTATCCGTAATAAAATGAGCCATGGCAACCTGCTCGGCCTTTGGCGACCATGCCCCCATGTGGCCAACAATGGCTTTCATATTATCAATAATATTTGCCGGGCCAAAACCCCAGCCTACGCGTACGCCTGTTGAGGCAAAACATTTAGATGCACCATCAACAAATACGGTATAAGGCCTCAATTCAGGGCGTAAAGTAACCGGATCATAATGCTTAAAATCGCCGAAGGTTAACTGCGAATATATTTGATCGTACAGCAGGTACAGAGGCTTTTCGCCGGTTGCGCGGCTTTTGTTTTCGGCAATAACCAGGTCGCAAATTTCTTCCAGGTCTTTTTTATTAAACATGGTGCCTGTTGGGTTAAGGGGCGAGCAAAGCGCCAATAAAGTTGCGCCTTTTAAATGCGGTGCAATTTCATCTGCCGTAGGCATAAAATTATTTTCGGGCTTGGTTTCAACAATAATAGCTTCGGCACTGGTAAGGTCGCTGTAGTGGTTGTTGTTCCATGATGGTGCCGGGAAAACTACTTTATCGCCCGGATCAACCAAGGCCAGAAAGGTTGAATAGATCAATGGGCGCGACCCGCCCGAAATCAATATCTCGTTAGCTTTATAATTTAAACCCATACGGCTGCTTAAAAATGCCGATACACTTTCGCGCAAGTTAAGCATGCCATCAGCCGGCGGGTAATTAGTTTGGTTGTGGTTATAAGCATCAACAATGCCGTCTTTTAAGTCGGCAGGGATGGGGTAAATATTGGAGTCGAAATCGCCAATAGTTAGGTTGGCAATATTTTGCCCCTGGCGTTTTAATTCATTTATCTCGCCCGCAATCTTAATGATCTCCGAGCCGCGTAAGTTTTGAGCTAATTTAGAAACACTCATGTTGTGAATTTTATGAGCGGCAAAGATAGTTAATTAGGCGAAAGGGAAAAGGTGAAAGGCAAAAGGTTAGACTGAAAGAATAAAGGCGAAAGGTTGGAATAAGGTAAAATTGGCTTAAAACAAAAAAGCGAAAAGCCAATCCAACCAGATCACTTTTCGCTTTTATATATGGCAAAAAACCTTTTACCTTTCGCCTTTATCCTTTAACCTTCTATAAATACGCTTTCCTTAGCCTGATGATATGCATCCAGTGCATTACCTTCATTACGGGGTAAACCGGGTCAATTTCAAACCATTTGGCGCCGAAGTTGGCACGGTTGGGGCGTTTGTGGTGATTGTTCTGGAACAATTCGCCAAGCATTAAAAAATCAAACGGAGTAGTATTTTTTGATTTGTCGCCATTATCAAAATTGGCATAACCATATTTATGACCGCACCAGTTAACAATAGCACCATGTATAGGGCCCATTAAAAAGTGAACGGGAATTAATAAGTACATCCACCATTGAGTAGCAAACACAACGTAAAAAGCAACATATAAAACACCAAATGCTATACGCGATACCATTGACGAACCAATGTAATCAACCGTACGCCATTCCGGAATGTTTCCTTTAAAGCGTTCTTCAGGGTCTTTAAGTCTTTTTTCGTGCATGCGGTAACTTTTTGCCGTATACACCATCATCTGGAAAACATCCCTGAAAAAATGTGGCGAATGCGGATCTTTCTCGGTATCGCTGTAAGCATGGTGCTCGCGGTGCATAATAGCATAAGCACGCGGGTTTAAAAAAGATGAACCCTGACAAATGAATGTCAGCAGATAAAATGTTCCCTCAAAAAATTTGTTGGTAGTGAACATTTTATGAGATGCATACCTGTGTAAAAAGAACGTTTGGAAAAAGAGCGACAGGAACCAGTGCCCGATGAAGAATATTATTATTACCACTGAATTAGAATGATTAGAATGAACTGTTATTTATAATCTTTCCAAAGATACGATTAAAACGCATAAAAAGTTTTACCCTATTTGTTTTTGAAATTATTTTATATGCAATAAAGGCTGCTTACGTATAAATAGACGCCCTTTTTGCCTGAAATGTTTTTTTTGCTTTATTGCTGTAATTCAAATTGTTGGGCAGTTAGCCGGTGTGATATTTGGCTGTCGCCAAAATCTTCGCAAATGCTAAGGTCCATTATTCGGGGGTATCGTTACTATAATTTAATTTTTATGCCCCGATAATTGCTTTGGCTTAGGTGTAAATAATTGTAACCAATTTATTACTCAATATAAGGTACCTTTGCTGCTTTAAAATACCAACGTTTAAGGCTCTTTGAGGCCATTCTGGGCCATGTCGCATACTGCCCGGGAGCGGGTTGTTGTAATTTTGCCCTCTGAATCAATTATTTATCTCCGCTATGAAGCCTTGTTTATAAAAAAATCGTCATTATTGCCGGGATATTGTGGAGGCATGAAATATTTTGTAAAAATACCGTTTTCTGGGGATAACCTTTTAATTTAACGTTGCGTATAAAGCGTATCGATTTAAGCAAATTATGACAATTAACACTAAATCCGTGAGCGTATTATTGGTTGATGACGATGAGATCAATAATTTTATCTCTATAAAATTAATAAAGAAGGCTTTATTAAATACCGAGATTATGGCCTGTTTAAACGGTAAATTTGCTATTGATCAGTTATCTGAAATTCAGCGAAAAGACCCCGCCAAACTTCCCGATTATATTTTGCTGGATATTAATATGCCTATTATGAATGGCTGGGAGTTTTTAGATGAATACAAACGTTTAAACCTCGATCCGCTGGGCAAAAGCAAAATCTTTATTATTTCATCATCAGTATTCAGCAACGATATCAACAAAGCACGCTCATACCCGCTGGTAAAAGATTTTATCAGCAAACCATTAAACGTCGAAAAAATTAAAGAGCTTTTTGAAGTTCAGCCACAAGACTAAGCAGGCATTACTTTAAAGTGTTCGCCGCCGTCATCGCTGCTTACATTGCCAATAGCAATTGTTTTGGCATGATAAAACAAGCAGGTCCACCCTTCTTCGGATGCCAATTTTCCATATTCCTGGCGCAGTTCCATCGCTTTGCGCCCATCCATATCATATTTAGCTATAAATTTTCGTATCAGTTGCTCCGGTTCCGGTAGCTCGTCGCCGCCAAACAGCGCTTTCGAGCCTTCCATATCTATCCAGAATACCTGGTGATTGGGGCAATGCCCTCCTGATAGCTCATAACGGATGCCTGGAATCAGTTCGCCACTACCCTCTACAAACGTTATATCTACGGTGCCGTCAAGCGCTTCAAAAATCTCTTTATGGTATGATGATGATTTGCCGGTAATGCCAAACTCCCATTCTCCTTTTTGTATCACGTGCCTTGCCTGCGGAAAACTGGGTTCCAGCTTGCCGTTACGCTCAACCACCAGGCCACCCGAATGGTCATAATGCAGGTGCGACATCAACACCAGTGTTACATCATCCGGATCGAACCCCGCGTTACGGATATTTTGGTGCAGCAACAATTCATCGCGGGTGTCTTTAAAACCAAGGCCGGTATCAAGCACAATAAGGTGATGAGTAGTTTTTATCAGGAATGGGTTTACATGGATGAACAATGAACCCGGACGATCCCTGAAATTGTCGATTTCGGGGTTAAAGGGGATAAATTTTTTAGTCGAATCAACTGAATATGAGCCTTCTCCTAACGCGAAAATTTCCATAGCTGCGATGTGTCAGATTTTGAATGTAACTTTGGCCGTTTAAAGTGCCAAAAATTATATTTACTGTTATAAAAGCTGCAAAGATATGAATAAACGTTGGGCGATAAGGGATAATGCCGATGAGGATTTGGTACGCAAATTATCTGCCGAACTGAATATTGATGCCGTTTTAAGCAGCCTGCTGGTACACAGGGGGGTAAACGATTTTGAAGGCGCCCGGTATTTTTTCAGGCCCGATCAGCGGCACCTGCATGATCCTTTTTTGATGAAGGATATGGAGGAAGCGGTTATACGCATTGAAATCGCCATTGCCGCCGGCGAAAAGATACTGGTTTATGGCGATTACGATGTTGATGGCACCACCGCTGTTGCCACTGTTTACAGCTTTTTTAGTAAGCAGTATAAAAACATGGAATACTATATTCCGGATAGGTATAAAGAAGGTTATGGTATATCAACCCAGGGGATTGATTATGCGGCCCAAAATGGTTTTAGCCTTATTATAGCACTTGATTGCGGTATTAAATCGGTGGATAAAATTGACTATGCCAACACCCTGGGGATAGATTTTATTATTTGCGACCACCACTTGCCCGGCGCGCAGTTACCCGCAGCTGTGGCGGTGCTCGACCCCAAACGGGCTGATTGCGAATATCCCTATAAAGAATTATCGGGCTGCGGTATAGGCTTTAAGCTGATACAGGCGTATGCCGAAAAAAACGGCATCCGGTTTGAAGCCGTGCTTGAATATATCGACCTGGCCTGTATCAGCATATCGTGCGATATTGTACATATTACTGGCGAAAACCGGGTGCTGGCACACTTTGGTCTGCAAAAAATAAATACCAACCCGTGTGTTGGTGTAAAAACGCTGATTGAGGTTGCAGGCAAAACTCCGGGAAACCTAACCATATCTGAGGTGGTGTTCCTGATAGGCCCCCGTATTAACGCTGCCGGCCGTATTGATGATGCCAAACATGCGGTTGAATTACTGATAGCTTGTGATGAAAAAGCCGCCAGGGAAAAAGGCATGATGATAAACTCCCGTAACCAGGAGCGAAAAGGCCACGATTTAAATATTACCGACGAAGCCCTGGAGATAATAGACAGTGACGAGGTGCTGATAGGCAAAAAATCTACCGTGGTATTTAACAAGGATTGGCACAAAGGCGTTATTGGTATTGTGGCATCGCGCCTTACCGAAAAGTATTACCGGCCTACTATTGTGCTTACCCAATCAAACGGGCATGTAGCAGGTTCGGCGCGCTCCGTGCTGGGTTTTGATCTTTACGAGGCACTTTGCGAATGCAAAGATCTGCTCATCCAGTTTGGTGGGCACAAGTACGCCGCAGGGTTAACCATGCTGCCCGAAAACGTGGAGGCTTTTAAAGACAGGTTTGAAGAAGTGGTGAGCGCAACCATATTGCCCGAACAATTAATACAACAGATACAAATTGACGCCGAATTACGTTTAAGCCAGATAGAACCGAAATTTTTCAGGATATTGAACCAGTTTGCGCCCTTCGGGCCCGAAAATATGGCGCCGGTTTTCATAAGTAAAAATGTGTATGTTAGCGGTAATGCAGGCCTGGTGGGGCAGGCACATATAAAAATGGCTGTAATGCAGGAAGGTACGGCAGCCTTTGATTGTATTGCCTTTAACCACGGCGAATACCTGCCGCAATTAAAGCCAGGCGTGCCCTTTGATATTTGCTACAGCATTGAAGAAAACATTTGGCGCGAACGAAGAAACATACAGTTGAATATAAAGGGGATAAGGTTTAAGTCTTAAGCCGATAGTCTTAAGTCAGAAGTAAATACACTTACGACTTATCTGTACAATCGGCAATGACTCAGAACTCAGTACTTAGAACTCAAGACTTAAATGATACTACGAGCAGAAAATTTAGTAAAAAAGTACAAACAGCGCACTGTTGTTAACGATGTATCGTTTGATGTGGCGCAGGGCGAAATTGTGGGTTTGCTGGGGCCGAATGGTGCCGGAAAAACTACATCGTTTTATATGATAGTTGGTTTGATAAAACCTAACGAAGGCACTATTTTTCTGGATGATAAAGATATAACCCAGGACCCCATGTACCGCAGGGCGCAAAAGGGTATTGGGTACCTTGCACAGGAGGCTTCGGTGTTTCGCAAGCTATCTGTTGAGGATAATATTAAAGCGGTGCTGGAGATGGGTGGCATGCCTAAAGACCGGCAAAAAGACAAGCTGGAAGAACTGATTGACGAATTTAGCCTGCATAAAGTGCGCAAAAACCGGGGCGACCTGCTATCAGGCGGCGAGCGCCGCCGTACCGAAATTGCCCGCGCCCTGGCAGCCGAGCCTAACTTTATTTTGCTGGATGAGCCTTTTGCCGGGGTTGACCCTATTGCGGTTGAGGAGATACAGGCGATGGTAGCAAAGCTTAGGCACCGCAACATAGGTATCCTGATTACCGACCACAACGTACAGGAAACACTGTCAATAACCGACCGCGCTTACCTGCTTTTTGAAGGTAAAATATTAGAGTCGGGCGTGCCCGAGGTATTGGCCGAAAATGAGATGGTGCGTAAAGTATATTTAGGTGCTAACTTTGTTCTGAAGAGAAAAGTATTCCCCCAATAATAAACCAGCTGTATGACAATATTTAACTCCGTATTTACATGGTTCATGAAAAAGCGCATTCATCAGATTGAGCTTTTTATGAAATATCCCAACGAAGTACAGGAGGAATGGTTTGAGCAGCTGATATCCATGGCCGAGAGTACCGAGTGGGGCCGTAGGTATCAATATAAAAGCATCGAAAACCTTACCCAGTTTAAGGAGCGGGTGCCCATCCAAAATTACGATACGCTGAAGCCCTATATAGAGCGGATGCTCAAAGGCGAAAAAAATGTGTTGTGGCCTTCAGAGATCCGTTGGTTTGCCAAATCATCGGGAACAACTAATGACAGGAGCAAGTTTATCCCCGTAAGCGAGGAGGCGCTGGAAGAATGCCACTTTAAGGGCGGCAAAGATGTACTTACCATTTATTTTAATAACCAGCCCAATGCCCGCATGTTTACTGGCAAAGTACTTACCCTTGGCGGCAGCCACCAGGTGAGCACCATAAACCCGGATGCTTCATTTGGCGACCTATCGGCCGTAATCATGAAAAACCTGCCCCTTTGGGCCGAGCTTCACCGTACGCCGCAACTGGAAATTGCCCTGCTGGATAACTTTGAAGAGAAATTAGAAAAAATAGCCCAGGCCACCAGGGATGTAAACGTAACCAGCATTGGCGGCGTACCCACCTGGAATTTGGTGCTGTTTAAACGGATATTGGAAATAACCGGCAAAAAAAACATGCTGGAAGTTTGGCCCAACCTGGAGATGTATTTTCACGGCGCGGTTAACTTTGGCCCCTATCGCGATCAATTTAAAGCGTTAATTCCCAGCGATGACATGTATTACCTGGAGAATTATAATGCATCCGAAGGCTTCTTCGGCATCCAGGATACCCGCGAACCGGGCGACATGCTGCTGATGCTGGACTATGGCATTTTTTACGAGTTTTTACCGCTGGAAAACCTGCACGATGAAAACCCGCATACCCTTACGCTGGACGAGGTGGAGTTGGATAAAAATTACGCGCTCATCATTAGCACCAATGCAGGGCTTTGGCGGTATATGATAGGCGATACTATTAAATTTACCTCATTAACGCCTTTCCGCATCCGGGTAACCGGCCGTACCAAACATTTTATTAATGCCTTTGGCGAGGAAGTGATTATTGACAATGCCGAGCAAGCCCTGGAAGAGGCATGCCAGCAAACCGGTGCCGTAATTTGTGAGTATACTGCCGCGCCTGTTTATTTTAATGGTAAAGATTGTGGCGCCCACGAGTGGATAATTGAGTTTGAACAAAAGCCCAACGAGTTTGAACGTTTTGTGGATATTCTTGATGAAACCCTGCGCCGCATCAACTCCGATTACGATGCCAAACGCTTTAAAGACCTGGCCCTGCGCCGCCCCATAGTACGCCGCGCCCCCGAAGGCACTTTTTTTAACTGGATGAAAGAAAAAGGCAAATTGGGCGGGCAGCACAAGGTACCCCGCCTGGCTAACAACCGCGAGTATGTGGATGCCATTTTAAAGGTGATGGAGCTGGTAACTGAATAGAATCAAGAAGTTAGAATCAAGAGTTAAGACAAAAAATGGCTAATTCTTGAATCTCCCGCGAGGTTAGCGCAGCGTAACTCGTGGGTAAAACTGATTGAAGCCTTTGGCTGTTAAAGCACAAGTCTTTTCTGTTTTTATCTCAAATATGAAACCTCCTCTACCTCGGAATAACACAATTACTTTAACCTTGTCAACAATCGAATCACCAGCAATGCTGTTTTAATATAAGGCCAGGTTTTACTCAGGCTTTCATCAGAAGTAGGTTGTGCTGATGTAAAATCCAAATTCCTTGTTATCGGAGGGTTTGGGGTATTGCGGTATGAAGGGTTATATTTTTCGGCAGTTGTTTTTTGTATTGTAAACCAATCAACCGAGGCTTCCTCCCCATTTAGAAGAATCTTTTTCCACACTTCAAAATCCAAATCATTTTCAATATATGTATTTACCCAAGCCGGGTAGGAAGTTTCACTAATAAATGTTTTACGATAAAGTGTTTGCCCCTTGCCCTTGTTTATGTTGTGTTGAAGTACTGATAGCTTTTCGGCAGCCCATTCCCGGTGCCCGGAAACGGGTGAATGCCAGGCATTATAAAACAGTTGAAGCAACTCAATGCCTATACCTTTGTAATTTAACAAAATGTCATCAAGTGCCTTGCTCACTCTTTCATTCCTGTAAGCATCAATGTCTGTTACATTTTCATTTTCCAATATAGCGTGCCTAAGCTCATTAAGTTTTAATACATCTACAACGTAGGGAAGAATATTAGCTTTATGCTCGCCGAGCATATCCCGTTTGCAAATTATCACAGCGGGAATATCCATATCCAACTGCTGATAAGCCAATATTTTGTGATGTCCGTCTAAAACGTAATTCGGGCTTGCGCTTGAATCATCATAATAGTAGTGATAATAAATAATTGCTTTTGGACGGGCACCCTCATTTATTAGATTCACGTAATGATCTACCCTGTTTTGATCTATACGGTTACGGCGTCGGGTAAAAAGGTAAATATCCCCACTTCCATAATCATAGTAATTACAGGCAAACCGATATTCTTCAGGAACAGAATCGGAATAGACCATTGAACTATCGCTATAGAAAGAGCAGTTCTTTTTGTCAAGCCTCGAGATAGCAACGTCGTAATTGCCATTGTCAAACAAATCCAAAAATTTAATTATCTCTTCAAGGATTTCGTTGTCAGATCCATGTGCCAATGAATGATCTAACCCGACAGTTAATTCCAATTGCTTTTGGTAATCATTGTCAGATACTGAATAATATTCGCCGATACTTCCCCGGCAATCGGGCCAGTTTACGGCCACAGCCTCTTCAATAACCAATGCATTCAAAAAGCCGTCGGTAATGATCTCTATAATCCCCTGTCCGTTTGTAACTTCAACTTTGCGGGTTTTATTTGCTACCAGAAACTGGAGCCATGCCTGGACTATCAAAAGAAAATCATTTGTTGGTAAGCTAAAGGAGGCTTTAACCCGACTTTCCTCATAGGTGTTGTCCTTAAAATCTTCACCGAAATAAGTTTCGGTCGCCTCCAGGTAAACCAACACATCTCCTTTTATTGGCAACCTCAATTCTTTCGGGCTTTCTTTCTCGACAAAATCGTTTACAGACCTGTAAAGCATCCCCGCCTCTAATGCGGTTTGAGCGCTTTGTATATAATGAGATAGCAAAGGATTTATTGAGCGAATTGCGATAATTCCAGTTGGAGGGGCTGAGTATTCAAAAACAAGTTTATATTTTTTTAAGATCTCCATTTAGCACTTCCATTTACAAAGCTTATATTGTATAAATATAGGTATAAAAAATGCCGCATTATCTCCCGAGAGGTTAGCGCAGCGTAACTCGTGGGTAAAACTGATTGAAGCCTTTGGCTTCAGTTCAGTTGAAAGCTGAAACCATGTTTAGCAGCGAGTTGGAACCTCGCGGCAGTTCGTAAAATCTCGCGGCAGTCGTCCCTCTTTGCCCCCGGATTTATCCCTCCCCCTTACATCTAATTACTCAATTTACCCCCTTAGGTTATAAAAATATCTCTGTTAAAATTAACTGTGACGCAAGCGTATCATAATTATTTTTTATGTTTTGAAAATCCTTTAACCCGGCGCTTAAACCTATATTTTTAATTTATTGCTCATGTGATACAACCGTATCAAAATTTCATAATGTACTATATATCAGTTATTTATGTAAATTTTATTTGTTTATTACATTTTAAATAGCCTATTTTTGATTTGTAATAATAAGCCATACATAAGCCTGTATTCCTGAAAAACTATTTTGAACGATGCTGTTTTGCCTGCGTTCAATTGAGGGTGTTTTAAACATTAGTTAAGTTGGTAAAGCGATTTAGCAATGCGTAACAGGCCTTTTGCCCTGGATTTTTTGTGCAATCAATTAAACCAAATAATAAATTTTATGAACATTAACTACTATTTAAAGCGGCTTGCAGCCCTCACCCTGATACCCGCGACCTTGCTGTTTTCCTGTAAAAAGGATGCCAATACCGGCGAAGCCAAAGCTCAACAAACCAGCAGCACGGTAGCCCGGGCAGCCAACGAAGTTGTAAACGCCTGGGTAACCACGGCCGATCAATCAAAACTGTTACAGGCACAGGCCAGCTTCAATTTTGCTGCCGATGCAGGCACCAACGCCACCACCGTAACTGTCGACGAAAATACCACCTATCAGGGTATAGATGGCTTTGGTTTTACCCTAACCGGCGGCAGTGCCAGTTTATTGAACGGGCTGGGCGGCAACCAGGCTGCCGTATTAAGCGAGCTTTTTGGTACGGCAAACGGCCAGATAGGCATCAGTTATTTACGTATCAGCATTGGTGCATCTGACCTTAGCTCGAGCGATTTTACTTACGACCAGGTGGCAGGCGATGTAAACATGAACAGTTTCAGCATCAGCCAGGAAAATACCGATATGCTGCCGATCCTGAAAAAGATCATCGCCATCAATCCATCCATCAAAATTATAGCCACCCCCTGGACGGCCCCAACCTGGATGAAGGTTAACACTACCGGCAACAACGGCTACACCGGCGGAAGCTTAAACACAGCGTATTATGATGCTTATGCCCGTTATTTTGTAAAATACCTGCAGGCCATGCAGGCACAGGGTATTACTATTGATGCCATTACCCCGCAAAACGAACCGCTTAACCCATACAATAACCCAAGCATGGTGATGCAGGCCAGCGAGGAAGCTGCTTTTATCAAAAACAATCTTGGCCCGCAGATCAGGGCGGCCGGTTTTGCTACCAAGATCATCGCTTACGACCATAATACCGATAGGATTGACTATCCGGAGGCTGTTTTGGCCGATGGCGGCGCAAACCCTTATGTTGATGGATCAGCGTTTCACTTATATGCGGGGTCAATTGCTTCTTTAACCGATGTGCATAATGCATACCCTAACAAAAATGTGTACTTCACCGAGCAATGGGTTGGTGCGCCAAGCAATTTTGGTGGCGACCTGTCATGGCACGTTAATAACCTGGTTATTGGCGCTACCCGCAACTGGAGCCGCAACGTTTTGGAATGGAACCTGGCAGCCGATGTTAATTATAACCCGCACACAGCCGGTGGCTGCAGCACCTGCCTGGGCGCCATTACAGTAAGCGGAACATCAATAACCCGCAACGTGGGTTATTACATCATAGGCCACGCGGCACGTTTTGTAAGGCCCGGAGCAGTTCGCATTTCATCAAATGTATCGGGCAGTATCCAGGATGTGGCCTTTAAAAACTCCGACGGGAGCAAGGTACTTATCGCGCTTAATACAGGCTCATCTGCAATAAGCTTTAAGGTGAAATGGGGCGCCGAGTCATTTACCTACTCATTGGCTGCAGGCGCAGTGGCCACTTTTAAATGGAATGGTACCCAATCAAGCGGGTCATCATCCGGTGCCCCGATAGGCTCGGTTATTACGCTGAAAGGCATTAACAACCAGTATGTAAGCAGCGAGAACGGCACAGCCGCCATGAACTGTAACCGCCCAACCGCATCGGCATGGGAGCAATTTACCGTGGTTGACGCCGGTGCGGGTAAAATAGCCTTGCAGGGCATGGGAAAATACGTGTCGTCAGAAAACGGTACGCAAGCCATCACCTGTAACCGAACCACCATTGGCGATTGGGAAAAATTTGACTGGGTAGTTAACGCCGATGGCAAAATATCGCTGCGGGGCAACAACAGCAAGTATGTATCCAGCGAAAACGGCACGCAAGCCATGACCTGTAACCGTACAACCATATCCGGCTGGGAAGCTTTTGGGGTGAACCAGTAAGTCAAATCGTTAAAAAAAGTGATTGTCGCCCCGAGTGGTAAAATTTCGCGAAATTCTAAAGGGGACGACATACAAAATAAAAGACTGTCATCCTGAGGTACGAAGGATCTATTCGCGAACTTTTCCGGTGGCCATGCAAGGCGTAGAATAGATTCTTCGTACCTCAGAATGACAGGAAAATTGGATATGTCATGGGTAGGTACGAAGTATCTGCTAACTGTGCAACCGGTAGAAAAGTTCGCGAATAGATGCTTCGTACCTCAGCATGACAGGGTTAATATCTCAAGTTATTTCTCAACAACACGCAATCAATTATAACACAAATACCAATCTTATGAAATCAATTCTAAACTTAAAAAAGGGCGCTTTCGCAATAGTAGCCCTGGCTGCTTTAGCCATTTCCTGTAAAAAAGATGCCAACAGGCAGACACCTGCTACCATCGCCGCTGCCGAAGCCAACCAAACTACCACACCGAGGGCGGCAACGCTTGTATGGAGCGATGAATTTAACGGCACCAGCGTTAACACCGCCAACTGGAATATTGACAATGGTAACCCCAATGTTAATAACGAGAAAGAGTATTATCAGTCGGCAAATGCCACAGTATCAGGCGGTTATTTAACTATCACCGCCCGTAAAGAAACCGTGGGCGGCCAGCCCTATACCTCGGCTAAGCTGACCACCGCCGGTAAATTCCAGCCAACTTACGGCCGTATTGAAGCCAGCATTAAGTTACCTGCAGTGCAGGGTACCTGGCCGGCATTCTGGATGCTGGGCGCCAATATAGGCACCGTAGGATGGCCCCAATGCGGCGAAATTGACATTATGGAACAAGTGAATACTTCCAATACCATATTGGGTACCATGCACTGGTATGTTAACGGCCACTCGCAATATGGCGGCAGTACTACCACAACGCCTACAGGTTTCCATACTTACGCGGTAGAGTGGGATACCAATTCTATCAAATGGTATGTAGATAATACACTGTATGTTACCGGTAATATAGCAGGCAATATTAACAATACCGGCGCTTTTCATAATCCGTTCTTCATTATTCTTAACCTGGCCATAGGCGGCGACCTGCCCGGCAACACTATTAACGATGGCGCTTTGCCTTGTAATATGGTGGTTGATTATGTGCGGGTATACAACCTTTCGGGCAGCAGCACATCGCCGCCAATTGGATCGAACATTACATTAAAAGGCTTTAACAACCAGTATGTAAGCGGCGAGAATGGTACACAAGCCATGTGGTGCAACCGCGCAACCGCCCAGGCCTGGGAAACTTTTACCGTTGTAGATGCAGGTGGCGGCAAAGTGGCCCTGCAAAGCATGGGCAAATATGTATCGAGCGAAAACGGCACACAAGCCATTACCTGTAACCGCACCACCATCGGCGATTGGGAAAAATTCGACTGGGTACCAACTTCGGATGGAAAGGTTACCCTGAGAGGCAATAACGGCAAATTTATATCGAGCGAAAATGGCACACAAGCCATGACCTGTACCCGTACAACCGCATCGGGCTGGGAGGCATTTGGCATAAATCAATAGTTAACATTTATATTGGCCTGCCCTTATCCGTATGGGCAGGCTAATTTTTACCTGATGAAAAAGTTTGCAAGCTTTTATTTTATACTGATTATAACCGCCTGCCTGGTTCATGCGCAGCAGCTTGAAAAAAAGCTACAGGTTGATGCCGGAATAGGTTACCAGCAGGAAAACTTCAGATGGTCGATATCGGGCAACATCAGCGGCCAAAACCCCAATGTGCTTTCGGAACTTAAATGGATGAAGGTTGGCGGCCAAAATGCAGCCGCATTTATCAGCTACAACTTTTGGAAACGCTTTGTTGCTTATGGCGATTACTCGCGGCACTTCATATCCTCAGGCACGGTAAACGACAGTGACTACGGCGCCGATAACCGCAACAACAATACCTATAATGAAACCTTCAACGCCAATAAAGGCAACACCAGTTTATGGAACCTTGGTGTGGGGTACGTTATTTTTAATAACCATCGTTTTAGCCTGATACCTTATATTGGTTACGGCGAGAGCACAGAATTTCTTCACCTGCTTGACCGTGGCGGTATGTTTCCGGGTTTAAATAGTTCCTACGCCCCCAAATGGAAGGGCGGGTTTTTAAAAGTTGTGTCGTCGGTGATGATAGCCCCCCATTTAAAATTCAAGGCTGATGTTACCTACCACCAGGTAAGTTACAACGGTAACGGCAACTGGAATTTAATCACCAGTTTTCAGCACCCGGTGAGTTATCGCCATCATGCCAATGGTTACGGTATTGAAGCGGGCGGCAAGTTGAGTTATGATATTACAAATCACTTTGCCATCCAAATTGGCGGCGGCTGTTTTACCTGGCAAACCGGCAATGGCACCGACCAGCTTTACCTCAATAACGGCCAAATTGACAAAACGCAATTGAATGGTGTGTCCCGGATTGGTTTCGGGGTATCCGGCGGTGTGAATTTGGGGTGGTAAAGGTGTATCAACGGTATGCAGGCAGTGTAGCGCAGGCAGGGTAAAACTTACAGCTGCAGTGCAAGCTGATCGCCTGGCCCGGCCTCTTTTTCTTCTCTTTGTTTCGCCACCATCTCACCAAAATTTGACAGCGAAATCCCCAGTAGCCGGATGCGGGTATTGTCGTCTGGATTGATGGCTGCCATCAATTGTTTTGCTGTATTGCATATCGTCTCCAAATCATTAAAAGCCGTGGTGAATGATTGGTTTCGGGTAATCTGTTTAAAATCGCTGTATTTTACTTTGAGGGTGAGCGTGCGGCCTTTCAGTTCGTATTTCAGCAGGCGGTCATGTACCACCTGTGCAATTTTTTCCAGTTCGGCTTCCATTTCGGGCAGGGTGGTAAGGTCATAAGCAAAAGTATCTTCGGCTCCTAACGATTTGGTTTCGCGGTGGGGTTGTACTTCGCGGTTATCAATACCGCGCACTATCTGGTAGTAAAAGCGGCCCGGCTTGCCAAAATGCCGTATCATTTCTTCCTCGGTTAGTTTTTTAAGGTCGGCTCCGGTATGCAGGCCCATCTGCTTCATTTTTTGCGCAGTGACTTTGCCTACACCAAAAAACTTTTCGACGGGCAATTGCTCCATAAAGTTCTCTATGCTTGAAGGGCCGATAAACTTCAATCCATCGGGCTTATTGAGGTCTGATGCAATTTTGGCAACAAATTTATTGATGGATACGCCGGCTGATGCCGTAAGGTTAAGTTCATCCTTTATTGCTTGTTTTATCTGTTTGGCTATATCAATTGCCGAGCCGATGTTGAGTTTATCGTTGGTAACGTCAAGGTAGGCCTCGTCTAACGACAGGGGCTCAATCAGATCGGTATACCGGCTGAAAATCTCCCTGATATGTTGCGATACCTCTTTATATGCAGCAAACCGTGGCCGTACAAACAAGGCATCCGGGCAAAGCTGTAAAGCCCTTTTTGATGACATTGCCGAACGTACCCCAAACTTACGCGCCTCGTAACTTGCAGTAGCCACCACACCGCCCCTGCCCTGGGGTAATCCGCCAACTACCAGTGGCTTACCGCGATATTCCGGGAAATCCCGCTGCTCAACCGACGCGTAAAATGCATCCATATCAATATGGATAATTTTGCGGATGATTTGTGTGGGTTGATCTTGCATGGATAATTTTCGTGGGCGGTTATACAGAGGTATTCCAAATGTAAATATAGCAAATAGTAGTTTTTACTGGTCTTGTTGCTGCCTGCAGTTGGCGGCAGGCCGACGGCTCCACGTTTATAACACAGATAGTTTTTAACGGTTAAGAACGAGGAATAATACTATATTTAAACTTTCAATTATACCTTTATGAAAAGACGCTCTTTTGTAAAATCAACCCTCATGGGTGCTGTAACCGCAACCGTTTTACCCGCTGTAAGTAACGCTGATACCATGCATACCGAAGTACCAATAGAAGAATATTATGAACTCCGGGTTTATAGTTTAAAAGATGCAAGTCAGCAAAGTTTGGTGGAAGATTATTTGCAAAATGCATTAATACCAGCGTTAAATCGTCACACCATAAAGCGTGCAGGTGTGTTTACAGAAGTAAAGCCCCAGGGGCAAACTAAAGTGTTCGTGCTTATTCCTTATGTCTCCACTTCTCAAATTGACAGGGTTCAAAAACTGATTAGCGATGATAAAGACTATATAGCCAAAGCTGCCGCTTACCTTAATGCGCCTGCCACCGCGCCGGCTTATGAACGGATAGAAAGTTCCCTTTTAAAAGCATTTCCGCATACAGTACTAACTGCTGCGCCCGAACGGAAGCCGCGTATTTTTGAACTACGCCAGTACCAGAGCGCCAGCGAAGCCGCGGGTAAAAAGAAGATAGAAATGTTTACTGACCAAGGCGAAATAGATATTTTTAAACGCCTTGGTTTCAACCCCGTTTTTTGGGGCGAAACTATAATTGGTCCCTTGAGGCCCAACCTTACGTACATGATTACCTTTGATGACCTGGCCGCTAAAGATGCCCATTGGAAAGCCTTCGGCAGCGACCCTCAATGGAAAAAGATAAGCAGCGTACCCGAATATGCAGATGCCCTGCTGGTAAGCAAAATAACATCAACTATGTTAACGCCAACTACTTATTCGCAGATATAAGGCGATAGGTTATCTGCCGCTGATTTTCTTTTTTGAATAAGTATGCCTTACCAGCGGCTTTATTAATTGGGGGCCTTGTCCGGTGCTGGTTTTAACCAGCCTGGTATTGCCTGCACCCATTGCATTATAGGCCGATGGAGTCCATTCAAAATTCAGTTTATTTAAACAGTTCACAACAGTTATTTTATAGCATGGGCGGTAAAAATTCACAGGCAATACTTCAATAAATTAAAACGAATTCCGTAAATGTAATGCTGTGAAAAACAATATAAAAACTGTTTTTTGTATTGGTATATAGTACAAATTTACCAGCTTCCTTTTGTATTTCAAAACGGCCTTTAATTCATGCATAAATGCTTACAAAAAGGTAATTAATTCACACTTTTCGGTAACAAATGCGATATTTATTGATACAAATGGTATATTTATTTACACAAAAATAAAATGAAGTTTTTTTGCGCCAAAGCTCAGAAAAGGCAGCCCGGAAAATCGGGTATCTTCTGTTTTAAAAAAACATAGCAGTTTAAATATATATCTACCACGCTCAAAATTTTTAACCGCTTTAAAAACAATTTTGTCATTCGATAGTAATCATTAATCAATCGATTAATGATTTGGCCCTGAACCTCTTTGATTAATCAATCGTTTGATTAATTTTGTGCCGTTAAAACAATGGACAAAGATAAAATAGACAAAAAAGACCACATCCTTGACGTCGCCGAACGCGTGTTTGCCGACTATGGATTTGATGGGGCTTCTACCCGGACAATTTCGGGCGAAGCCGGTGTTAATATGGCTATGCTCAATTATTACTTCGGTTCAAAAGAAGGCCTTTTCCTGGCAATCTTTGAGCGTAAGATCTCGTCATTCCGTACACTGCTTCAAAATATTGGTAATGACGACAGCATGACTGCCTGGTGTAAGCTTGATAAATGTATTGATAACTACGTAGAGCGCATTATTGTAAATAACTGCTTTCAAAAACTCATCAGCCGCGAAATATCGATGAACAAGCGCTGGGGGCTTACCGATAAGATAATTGAAATACTGATGGTAAACGTTGTGGAGATCAGGAAAATAATTGAAGAGGGGCTTAACAATGGCTCCTTCTATAAAGACATTGATATCCCGATGGTTATTGCAACCATATTCGGCACCAAAAATTATGTAATCAATATGCCGCAGTTATCATCATTAATTATAGGCCACGATATCCGTGACGAAAAATTTATGGAAGAAGAACTGAAGCCAAGGATTAAAACATACATGAAAAGACTTTTAAAAGCTTATTTAGTAAATGAACATGACAACTCAAAATAATAAAACCGACCACCTTAAACTGTTGAAACACACAGTTAGCGCGTTTTGGAGGTATGGCACCGCCCTGGCGGTATCAGGTTTGCTGTTTGCAGGAACGGCAACGGCCCAGGACCGTACAATCACTTTAGATGAGGCCATTAAGCTGGGCCTTGATAACAGCAAGGTGTTAAAATTATCGCAGGCTAAAATTGACCAGGCGGTATCGCAATACAACCAGGCTAAAGACCAGGCTTTGCCTACCGGTAAAGTAAGCTACGGATACAACCACGCCGAAATACCTGCCAATAAACTTTCGCTTGGCCAAAGCAGCTTTAACCTGCCCGACAGGGCCGACGCTTACTTAGGCATACTATCCTTAAGCGAAGTGCTTTACGCGGGTGGTAAATACAAATATGCCCGCGAATCGACAGATTTGCTTAGCCAGGTTGCCCGATTGGACGTGGTTAATGATAAAGACCAGATTACTTACGATATCATTAACTCCTATTACAACCTGTACAAGGTATTGCAAAGCAAAAAAGTAGTAGCGCAAAATTTAGCAACCATTGATGGACAAATCAAACAATCGCAAAGGTTTTTTGACCAGGGTTTGGTAACCAAAAATGATGTATTGCGGTTTCAGTTGCAACGCTCCAATGTCGAGCTGAATGGCATCGACCTGGAAACTAACCGCCGTATCATAAACTACAGCCTGAATGTTTTGTTGGGCTTACCCGAAGGTACCCAGCTTAATATAGACCAGATAACCGAGGTTGACAGGCCCGTTGCCCCTTTAAGCAATTACCTTGATTCCGCTTACGCAAGCCGTGTTGAATTGCAGCAGGCAGATTTACGGGGCAAAGTTGCCGAAACCAGCATCAAAAACATACAGGCTAACACCTTGCCTACATTGGCGGCATCAGGAAGCGCCTATTATGTAGATGTAAACTCAAACCCGATTCCTAAAAGCGGGCAGTTTATTACCCCGATATCAGTTGGCTTAACCCTTTCCTGGAACTTTGGCAACCTATGGACAAATAAAAACAAGGTTACCGAAGCTAAAATTCAGCGAGAGCAGGTAACTATAAACAAAAGCATTACGGTTGACCGCATTAAAAACGAAGTAAACCAAAACTACCAGAACTGGACAATGGCTTTGGATAAGATTAAGCTTTTACAAACCTCAATTGAGCAAGCGGGCGAAAATAATAAGATCCTCGAATCAAAATACAAAAGCAATATAGCATCAGCAACCGATAGGGCCGATGCCGAAACATTGCTTTACCAGGCACAAATAAACCTGGAGTTAGCTAAAGCCGATGCAGGCCTGGCTTACTATACTTTACTAAAATCAACAGGAAAAATCAACAACAAATAATACTTAAACCAGATAATAAAATGGCAAAGGCACAAGAAACACAGGAACAGGAACCAAAAAAGAAACCAAATAAAGTTATCCCTATCATATTAGGCGTATTGCTTGTTGGTGGCATCATTTTCGGTATCAAAGAATATTTATACTACGGCAAGCACATCGATACAGATGATGCGCAGATTGATGGCGATATAAGCCCCGTAGTTGCCCGCGTAGGCGGATATGTTGACTCTATTTATTTTGAAGAAAACAGCCACGTAACTGCTGGCCAAACTTTAGTTAAAATTGACGACCGCGATTACAAGGTAAAATTAGAGCAGGCACAGGCAGCACAGGTTGGTGCAAGCGCAGGTATCAATGTAAATCAATCGCAGATTTATGCTACACAGGCAAACTCATCAAGCGCAAGGGCGCAGGTTGAATCAAATGCTGCCCGTTTAGATAAAGTGCAGAAAGATTACGCCCGTTACGCAAACCTGGTAAAAGACGGATCGGTAACGCAGCAACAATTTGACCAGGCCAAAGCCGATTTGGATGTGGCTAAAGCAAACTTAAGGGCCTCACAAGACCAATATAAAGCAGCAGTTGAGCAAATTGGTACTACCCGCAGCCAGTTAAAAGTTACCAACACCGGTGTAACCCAGAAACAGGTTGATATTGACTATGCAAAACTGCAGTTGAGCTATACCACTATCAAGGCGCCATCAAGCGGTTTGGCCGCCAAAAAAAGCGTACAGTTGGGCCAGTTGGTACAGGCAGGGCAAACCTTGTTTAGCATTGTAAACGATAACAGTTTATTTATAACCGCCAACTTTAAAGAAACCCAGCTGAACGATATGAAAAACGGCCAGAAGGTTGATGTTGAGGTTGATGCCTATCCTGATATGAAAGTAGAAGGTACAGTTTACAACTTTAGCCCGGCAACCGGCGCCAAATTTTCATTATTGCCGCCAGATAATGCTACCGGTAACTTTGTAAAAGTAGTGCAGCGCGTACCTGTTAAAATAAAACTAAGCGCCTCAAAAGACGTACTTGACAAATTGCGCCCAGGTATGAGCGTAAAAGTTTCTGTAATTAAAGGAGAATAAAATGGCTGAAACAGGCTTTAAAAAATGGATCATCACTATCACGGTTATCATAGCTTCATTGCTGGAGCTTATTGATACCACGATTGTGAACGTATCCCTGCCCGATATACAGGGTAACCTTGGTGCTACCCTTGAAGATATTGCCTGGGTGGTTACCGGTTACGCTGTAGCAAACGTAATTGTGCTCCCTATGTCGGGATGGCTGGGAAGCAGGTTCGGGCGAAAGAATTATTTCATAACCTCTATTATAGTGTTTACAGTTGCCTCGTTTTTATGCGGTAATGCTACAAACCTTAATGAACTGGTTATGTTCCGGATACTACAAGGTATTGCGGGTGGCGGGTTAATATCAACATCGCAGGCCATATTAATTGAAACATGGCCACGTGAGCAAATAGGTACCGCTACAGCATTATTTGGTTTGGGTGCGGTAGTAGGGCCAACTGTAGGGCCTACCATTGGTGGTTATATTACCGATCACTCTTCTTGGAGATGGATATTTTATGTAAACATTCCGGTTGGCGCCCTTGCTGCGTTTTTTGCCTACACCTTTGTACGCGAAACGCCTAAAGACGAAAAAGGTAAACCCGTTGACTGGTGGGGCATTGGTTTACTGGCTATAGCTGTAGGCAGTTTGCAAACCATTTTGGAGAAAGGCGAATCGGAAGATTGGTTTGCAACACCTTACATCACCGTATTAACTATCACCGCAATATTAGGATTGATCCTGTTTATATGGCGCGAGATGAGTATTGACTACCCGATAGTAAATTTTGCGATATTAAGGCACCGAAGCTTTGCCGTGGGGATGTTTACATCATTTGTGCTTGGCTTTGGGTTATATGGATCGGTGTTTGTGTTCCCGGTGTTTTGCCAAAACTTGTTAGGTTTTACAGCACAGCAAACGGGCGAGATCCTTTTCCCCGGTGGGTTATGTACCATTGTAATGATGCCTTTTATTGGTAAAATGCTTAATAAGGGTATTCCGGCACAGTTTATGGCTACCGCGGGTATGTTCCTGTTCTTTGTATTTACCACAATGCTCAGTAACTCCACCATGGCCATGGGGCCATCTAATTTCTTTTTGCCATTAATGATCCGGGGTGTAGGTATGGCCTTGTTATTTGTGCCCCTAACCACCCTGGCTATTGCCGACTTGAAAGGGCCCGAGGTAGGGCAGGGAACAGGCTTAAATAACATGATGCGCCAACTGGGTGGCTCTTTTGGTATTGCTACACTCACTACCATTATCCACGTACGCCAGGGCGTGCACCGTAGTAACCTGTTAACAAATATTACGGCAACCAACCCTGCATTTATTGAACGGTTTAATGCTGCATTGCACAACTTTATGGCCAAAGGGCACTCGGTAATTGATGCTACCCGCATGGCATATGGCGCCATAGAGGGGGCTTTAACCAAGCAGGTGTTGTTATTAACTTATGATGATGCTTACTGGATATCGGGCCTGGTGATGTTATTTTCTATCCCTTTGCTATACCTGCAGCCATTCAGGAAATCAAATGCAAAAATGCCGGTAGACGCGCATTAATATTTATAACGATAAAAGCCGTTCCACTATTACCTGGAACGGCTTTCCCCAAAAAAAATTAACAATTAAAATTTAATAACTCTCCCCGAGATACAATTGATTTTTCAATAAAATAAGTGTAATCGAGGTTTGTTTAATCTTAGGCATAAATTTAGAAGTTTTTAATTAACAAACGCAAATTTTATTAAGTAATAAACAGTTATTTATGAAAAAAGCATGAAATTATTAAGTCTCATGCTTTTTTTATGCTAAAATATTGTTGATAGTTAAAAAATAACCTTGCCGGTAGCTGTAACTAACGAGGCAATACGTACGGCATCAAAAATACGCTCCTCGGTTGTAGCTAATTTTATCAGCGAATCTTCGTGGGCGTTTACACACATTTCGCAGCCATTTACAGCCGAAACGGCCAGGCTCATCAACTCAAAAAACTCTTTCCCGGTAACAGGCTTCATCATCAGCTGCATGCGGATGCGGGCCGGAATCTGGGTGTATTTCTCTTTCTGTGTAAAATGCCTGAACCTGTAAAATACATTGTTTGAGGCCAGCAACGACGCGCAGCCTACTGCTTCGCCAATTTCGGCGGCGGTTGCTTCCTGCTCTTCGGCGTATTTGGTAAAGTAGCTGGTAAGCGGCGTATTGTTGTTATTAACCGCTATGCTTAAACCTAATAAGGCGCATTCTTTGGCCGTTAAATGGGCCGACGTAAGCGTGCTGGTAAAATTCAGCTTCAAATCGCGTAAATAGCGCGACTCGCCTTTTTCTAACAGGGTAAGGCTGGTGGTACGGTAATCTTTATCTAATCCAATACTTTGCAGTATTTCCTGGATCACTTCGGTACTTTCATTCATGGTATTTGTTTTTATGCTTAAAACTTTAAACAAGGTAAGCCCCCTCTAAATCTCCCCCGGTAGGGGAGACTTTACTTTTATTTTTTTAAAAGCCCTCCCTTCCGGGGAGGGTTGGGTGGGGCTCTTTTGCGTTTATAAAAAATCCCCGCACAATAAATTAACTGTACGGGGACGTATGTAGTAGGGGGAATTAAACAGTTAGTGTTTCCTGGCCTTTTTCCCAGTTACATGGGCAAAGTTCGTCGGTTTGTAAACCATCAAGTACACGTAAAACTTCTTTAACGTTACGGCCTACGCTTAAATCGTTAACAGAAACCCAACGGATAATGCCGGTAGGGTCAACAATGAAAGTAGCGCGGTAAGCAATTTTTTCAGTTGGCTCCAATATGCCCAAATCTTCGGCTAATGATTTTGAAGTATCGGCAAGCATCGGGAATTTCAAATCGCGCAGGTCGTCATGATCGCGTCTCCAGGCAGCGTGTACAAATTCCGAATCGGTAGAAGCACCAATTAAACGGGTTTCGCGGTCGCGGAACTCGCCATAGTTTTTGTTGAACTCAGCAATTTCAGTTGGGCACACAAAAGTGAAATCTTTTGGCCACCAGAACATTACTGTCCAAACGTTATCATCATTCACCAAATACTCAGAAGTAAGTGTTTCAAACTCTTTTCCTTTTTCAAGGCTAACTACGGCAGTTTTAGAAAATTGGGGGAATTTTTGTCCTATCGTTAACATAAGCGTCTTTTTATTATTATTTATGCAAATATACTGATTTAAAAGTCAGCGTTTCATTCTAAAAATCTATACCATATAGATTTTATTGATAGTTAGTTTTTAAGGAATTTGTTTTGTCTATGTATATTAATTTCAATAGCAATAGTTGCGGAATTGACCGTCTGCGCTGTCAATTTTATCAGGGCGTTACCTGTGGCCGGGCTTTTTGCTCATACTGCACAAGGCATTAGCCGCGGGCCGGTATCCGCGCCAATCTAACGCGTTTGTCTGAACCCGGATTAAACAGATTTATCTGATTTTTTGATTTCCGTTCCGACGAGTTTTTGATATCCTGGGTATACTGTACCACCGCATGAAATAGGTTATCACTTAGATTCATGCCAACGAATGTTTTGGAAACTACTCAAGGTAAGAGCCACCCCAGAGGGGTGCAAGCTTTGTAGAAATAAAGAAATAGCTATTTTGTGCTCCAGAGGAGCACCACCCCGACGTTTATTTCTTCACCTACGGCAACGAACCCCTTTATTAACAAACCCAACACAATATACTTTGGCGATATTTTTCACGTTGATTAACAAAACCTATCTTAGTATCATGAAAACTAAACCTATCCTCATAATAATTACCATTGTCTTGGTGGTTGCAGCAAGTTGTTTTGCATTCTTTAAATACAGGAGTCAAAATAAGCCGGGCAAAAGCGAGATTATACAGTTTTTAAACGCTTTTAATAAACACATACAGGCTGGTAATATTGATTCGGCCAAAACTTTTTTTGAAGATCAGCAAAAGAGCAAAGCTGTTAAGGTATTGCTGAACGTGCTTACTAATAAAACCAATACCGGCGGCAAGGACAAGCCACTGTTTAAAACGAGCATGAATACCGAGGATGCAGTTGTAAATATCATTAACCAGGAATACGCAACAGCGATTGTTGTCACCCGTTTTAATCACGACGACGTATCTGAAAATCGGTCGACCATTTTATTTACCATTCATAAACTGCCGGGCGGGCAGTATAAAATTACCCAGGTGGATGCCAAGGGATTTGTGAAGGACTATATGGCTTTTCAAAATAAAATCTATATTAAAATTACCCCCGAAAAGGATATTTATAACGCAATTACCCTGGCCGCGTTTAAAACGGCAGATCAGCTTAAAACACGTTATGATAGCGTTGTATGGTTTGATCATGTAAATCAAAAAACATTCTATTACGTAGTAAAGGGCAAATTTTCGCTTGATTTCTATAACCCTAATCCATATAAAACAAAGCATGATGAGTTTAAAATGGGACTTGTAAATCCGGACCTTAAGGAGATAATCCCGGTTGAATATGATTTGATACACAATATTGGTGGCACTGTAGATGGTTTAATTGAAGTTGAAAAAGCTGGTAAAAAAGGTCTTTATAACATCGGTGGTAAATTGATTGCTGATGCTGATTACGACGATATTTATCCGTTAAAAGCCGGTGAGAATTTAGCAATATTGAAAAACGGCAGAGACTTCTTTTATCTGAAGGGGGATACTACGATATCTGATAAGCTAACGGATTTTAAGATTGCCGACGCGATAACTCAAATTAAAACTTTTGGCGAATCTTATGAATTATCAGAAAAAAGCTCAAAAAATATTATGGAGTACAATTCGCGGGATTGGTCAACCTCGATCATTATATCGCCATCGTATCTTGCCAACCTGCAGCTGTTGCCCCGGTTTATAGATTTTCCTAACCCGTTACGAAAATTATCTGGAACCGATTCTGAGGAAATGCAGGATGGCAGTGGGTCGATAGCCGTTTCATTTGATGGTGCAGGTAAAGAAGAAAGTGCTGATAATTGGTTCGAAAGCGTTTATTATACTATTGCCAATGATTACTTAGGCGGTCGCGGAGGGCTTTACCAAAGTAAAAATGTACTTGTAGTTGATAAAAAGCGCAACCAGATATTGGGTTTTAACGCAGATTTAACTTTAGGCGAAGAAGAAAGTTCAGGCAACCTGACCGGTGATTGCCGCGAATACTCGATTAAAGCACTTAACGATTCGCTGTTTGAGTTTAAAACAACATCTGATATTGGGGTGAGATTACAAGGTGAAGCCGGCAGTATTGACGAGGGCCGATTGTATCATTACCTGCAAGTAAAGGATGGCAAATTTGTAGCGTTGGAATCAAAAAGGGTATTCCCTACACAATATGTAAAACTTGATGATTCATATTTGCAGGGTTGTTACACTTTGGGTTTTGGAGTGTACCCGGACAGAAAAACTAAAACGGTAGATCATTTGACTAAGGAAATGCTTCAATATATGAAAAATGAAATCTACGCTTCGTATAAATACCGATTTAAAACAAAAGAATGGAGTGATGTTTTCGAGTACCGCTTTAACTCATCCGATACCACAAAAAACGCGAATGTTGACGATTCGTTAACCGTTATCGATAAATACAATATTGCCTTTATTAACAGTAAGCTAAATGGGAAACCCTTAAACGTAAAAATCCCTAATAGCCTGGCTGCAAGATAGTTTTAAGATAGAAGGATGATTGTTTATTTTTAAGCGACTGATAATAAAATGTTTTGCTGAATGTTTTAAGTTAAATACGTTGCTGTATGAAAAGAAAACCTATCCTTACTGCTATAGCTTCATTGGCTGTGCTTACTATTTGTTTTTCGTTTACGCGCGATAAAATATCGGGAAAACCGGATAAGGCTGCTATAATCAAATTCCTTAATGCATTTAATGTTCAAATTAAAGCAGGGAATATAGACTCTGCAGAATCGTTTTTTAAGCGGGATATAGCAGGTGCCGGAATGGAGATATTGGGGCAGGTAATGGGGAATTATCGTGGTTCATTGGGTAAAACAATGCTGGCATTTGACATTAATTTTGATACCCGGAATGCCCATGTTGAATTTGTAAACCACCAACTGGCCACGGCTATGGTTATTGCCCGTTTTAGCACTCCCGGTGTCAAAACTCAAATATCGCCAGTACTGTTCACTATTGAAAAAAGCAATAATAACCAGTATAAGATAGATAGCGTCGACCTTAGAAACTTTAACGAGGCATATAACAACTTCTGGAAGATAGTAAGCAGTAAATCTATCCCTGAAAAGTACCTTTATAAACCCATTACATTGGCCGCTTTTAAAAATGCTGATAAATTAAAAAAGAATTACGACGGCGTTTTATGGTTTGATCATATTAATGATCAGACCTATTACTACGTATATAGGGGAACCGTTCCTGACAATTTATATGATAGCAAAGCCCGGGATAGGGCAATTGCAAACTTTCAAATGGGCCTGGTTAATCCTGATATGAAAGAAATTATCCCCGTTTCGTACGATTTGATCCGTAGCGTTGGCGGCACGGTAAGCGGGTTGATAGAAGTGGAGAAGAATACCAAAAAAGGGCTGTATAATTTAAATGGAAAAATGGTTGTGCCTGCCGATTATGATGAAATATACCCTTTAAAAGAGAACGCGAATGTTGCGTTGCTAAAAAAGGGAACTAACTATTATTACCTGAAAAGGAATTTTATCATTTCGCCCCAATTAACCAATTTCAATATTGCCGAACACCTTGCCCTGATTAAGGCTTATGGCCAGTCGTTTACATTTTCGGCAAAAAGCCAGCCAGATATAATGGAGGAAAACTCCCGTAAAATGGATAACGCCATCTATATTGCACCGTCGTACCTGGCTGATTGGAAAATTATCCCCGATTTCACAATGTTTGTAAACCCTTTAAGAAAGGTTACAAGTATGACGAGTGTAAACCTATTTGAGCCAACATTAGTTAAGTTTGACCGCCCTAAAAAAGAACAGGCTAATTCGTGGTACGAACGCATGATTTATACCATCGGGAAGCAATACCTTGGAGGACGGTCGAGCCTGTATAGTAGCAAAACCGTTGTTTTGGCAGATAAAAGGAAAAACAAAACCCTCAGCTTTGAAGTGCCAGCTTCTATGGGCGATGGATACTATAACGGACTTGCTGTTAGCCGGTGTAACGAGAGTGACTTATTGGCGCTCAGTGATTCCTTATTTCAATACAAGATCACTTCAGAATTTGCCTTTCCTCTGACAGAAAAAGGCCTTAATTTGCTCGAAGCGCCATATTATCATTTTATCCAGATCAAGGGCGACAATGTCACCGTATTAAAAACATCAAGAATATTTCCAACAAAATTCAATAAGTTGGACGATAGTTATTTGCAGGGCTGCTATACCACGGCTGAAAACTCAGATCGACCTAAAAATATACGGGTTGAAGCGGTGGCAACAGCCGAAATATTGGAATACATGAAAAACGAGATCTACGCATCGTATCATTATCGCTTCAAGGACGAAAAATGGAATGCTATTTTTAAACAGCGGTTTGATAACGAAGCTGTAGATATGCCCCAAAACGAGGACGTTAAAGATTCGTTAACTGTTATTGATAAATACAACATCAACTTTATCAACGCAAAACTAAAGGCAATGCAACCAAAAATTCAGGCTGCCAGATGAGTATTACCGCGAGGCTATTGCGATACTTTGCTTTTGTATGGATAGCCATTTTAAGCCTGGGTACCTTTTATGAAAGTTTTGCGCATAACCACGCTTTCTTTTTAGGATTTAAGCAAGCGGCAATTAAAACAGGCTGGTATATGCCGGCATTTTATTGCCATATTTTTGCCAGCAGTATTATATTGCTGGTAGGCTTTTTCCAGTTTTCAAAAACGGTATACAGCAACCGCAGGCTGCACAAGGCGCTGGGAAAAATATATATCTGTGGGGTATTGTTTATAGCCGCGCCGGGAGCATACGTGATGACGCTGTTTGTTGGCCGGGGCATGGGCGTTTTTATATCGTTCCTGCTACAAAATACGCTTTGGGTGTTATCAACCGTATTGGCGTTTACCCTTATCAAAAAAGGCAACATCAACGATCATGTTAAAATGATGCGCCGCAGTTACGGCCTTGCTTTTGGGGCGGTAACCTTGCGCTTTTATATCCTGCTTTTCCACGTTTTTGGCAACGGTGTAAACTTTGATAATAATTATATTATCATCGCTTTTTTAAGCTGGGTGCCAAATTTGGTGTTGGTGGAAATAATCAATATAAAAGAGGCGAAGCCCCCTAACCCCCTGAAGGGGGAACTATAGCGGACAAGCAAAAAAAATACAGGCCTGGCGCAAAACGCCAGGCCTGTATTTTAATCAAAAAGCTCCCCCTTCAGGGGGCTGGGGGGCCTCGCCGCTACAATATAAACTTCGTGCTCAGGAAATTAGATTCGTTGTCGTTCACAATGTCATTGATGATTTGCTTGTTCACATCGTTCATTTTGGTGGCCACCAGCGAACGGATGGAGAAGGCCCTTAATGCGTCATGTACCGAAAGGGTGCCCTCGGCGCTGTCCTTACGACCGGTGAAAGGGAATACATCCGGCCCGCGCTGGCACTGGCTATTGATATTTACCCGGCTCACCAGGTTCACAAACGGATCTATCAGCGAGGAGATCTCTTTGGCATCGTTACTAAATATACTCACCTGCATGCCATGCGGCGAATCTATCTGGTATTCAATAGGCTCTTCTATCGACTCGAATGGTACAACCGGGATCACGGGGCCAAATTGCTCCTCGCGGTATAGCTTCATTTTTTCGTTAACCGGGTACACAATGGCCGGGTAAAAGAAAGATGCCACCGTTTCGCCGCCGTTTTCGTTAATTACTTTTGCACCGTTGGCAATAGCGTCTTCAACAATATCGGTAAGGTAAGCAGGCTTGTGTGGTTCGGGCAAGGGAGTAAGTTTTACATCTTTATCCCACGGTAAGCCAAACGGCAGTTTGGCAACTGCTTCGCTCAATAGTTTTAAAAACTCATCGGCTACATCTTTTTGAACAAATATCATTTTTATGGCGGTACACCGCTGGCCATTGAACGATAATGCGCCCAAAATGCACTCGCTTACGGCTAAAGGGAGGTCGGCATTTTTGGTTACGATAGCGGCGTTTTTGGCATCTAAACTTAATACCGCGCGCAAGCGGTTTATTTTGGGGTGACGCTTTTTTAAATCATTGGCCACCTTGCTTGAGCCAATAAAGGCCAGCACATTTACTTTACCGGAGGCCATCAATCCGGGTGTTACCACAGAGCCACGACCATAAATGGTATTCACTACCCCTTTAGGGAACGATTCCTGGAAAGCGCGCAATAATGGGTAATGTAATAGCGTACCGTGCTTAGGTGGTTTAAAAAGTATGGTATTGCCCATAATAAGGGCCGGGATTAATGTGGTGAAAGTTTCATTCAAAGGGTAATTGAACGGCCCCATACACAACACCACCCCCAACGGCGAGCGGCGAACCTGGGCAACTAATCCCTCGGCCATTTCGAAACGGGAAGACTGCCGGTCGATATCTTTAAGGGCATCGATGGTTGCATTAATGTACTCGATGGTGCGGTCAAACTCTTTGGCCGAATCGCCGTAGGATTTGCCTATCTCCCACATCAGCAATTTTACCACCAGGCTGCGTTGCTCGCTCATCTTGTATATAAAGCGCTCCATGCATTTAATGCGGTCGGCAATGCTCATGGTAGGCCACTCGCCGCGGCCATTATCATACGCTGCAATAGCTGCATCTAATGATTCAAATGCTTCCTTTTCGGTGCAAACGGGGTAGGTTCCAATTAGCTTGCGGGTAAAATTTCCGTCGGCATCAAAAAAGCCAATCGGCGAGTATACTTCGTTTACCTCGCCATCCCATGGTTTCATTTCGCCAGCGCTCAGGTATTCACGCTGGTGTACTTCTTCGGTCTGAAACCCAAAGCCAATCTGGCTTTCGGGCACAAATATCGAAGTTATCTGATCTTTAAAACTCATATTTTATAGGTATTAGATTTTTATAAAGGTAAAAAAAGCCTGCTTTTATAAGCAAGCTTTTTATGGCCTTAAAACAGAATTACGAAATTTGCAATTCAGGCACTCTCTTTATATAATACCATACCTGCGTGGTAAAAAACGCCGTCTTTAAAATCGCCTTCGGCTACAAAGCCGGTATCGTCCAGGTATTCAACGTGGTTGCCTAACCTGTTATAATAACCGGTATAGGCGCTTTTTATATCGCCGCGTGTTTCATCATAACGGCCGTTTGGTAAAAATTCATGACGTATATAACCGTCTTTGGTTACCCAAACGCCTATATGCTCGTTATTTTTTGTTGTTAAAAACCAGTTGAGTTTGTTAATTCTTTCCATGTTTCCAAATCGTTTTGTACCGATGCTATTTTTTGGTGGGCCAGCTGATAGGCATCGGCACCTAAAAATAAATTGAGTGGGGCGTCGGGTTGGTTTGCAATTTTAATCATTGCGGCAGCCGCTTTTTCAGGGTCGCCTGCTTGTTGCTGATCCATCTGGTTTTGATGCAGATTTTGCGAATCGCGTACATTCTGATAGGCATCAATCGGGTTTTTAGGCGTAATTAATGATCCCTCAGAAAGGAAGTTGGTGCGGAAATAGCCCGGTTCAACAACAGTCACTTTGATGCCAAATGGTTTTACTTCGGCATCCAGGGCTTCAGAAAAACCGTTAACCGCAAATTTGGTGGCGCAATAAATGCCGAATCCCGGGTAACCGCCAACAAAGCCGCCTATTGAAGAAATATTGATAATATGACCCGACTGTTGCGCGCGCAGGTAAGGCAACGCTTTGCGAATGACGTTTAACGATCCAAATACATTTACATCAAAGTTGTCGCGGGCCTCCTGGTCGGTTGTTTCTTCCAGGCCGCCAAGCATACCGTAGCCGGCGTTGTTAACTACTACATCTATTTTACCAAAAGTACTGATCGTTTTTTCGATAGCTTGCTGTACGCTCTCCTCGCTTTTGATGTTAACGGCGAGTGGTAAAAATGCATCGCTGGTTACGCCTACGGCACTTTCCAGGTCGCTGATGTTTCTTGATGTTGCTGCTACTTTATAGCCCTGGTTTAATAGTTTTTTTACAAGGGTAAGCCCCAGCCCTTTCGAGGCGCCGGTTACAAACCATATATTTTGATTGCTCATGATTTCTTTTGATTTATTGGCGATTTCACTGATTGTTAAATGATTTCACCGGTTAATTATTTATGTTAATTATCGTGTTTGCCCAAGGGGCCTGATCACCAATTCGTTAACAGATACATTGCCGGGCTGGCTGATGGCATAGATAACCGCGTCGGCTATGGCGTCTTCGTCCATTTTAGGCATGTTTTTAAGGTCGCCATATAAAGCCCTTATCTTCGGGCTGGTGATATCATGCCCAAGTTCGGATTGTGTTGCGCCCGGGAAAATAGTGGTTACCTTGATGGTTTGCGTCACCTCCTCACGCAGGGCCTCCATAATTGCCTTTACCGCGAACTTGGTTCCGGAGTATACGCCCATACCTGCAGATGTTTTGATACCTGCCACAGATGAGGTTGCCAGGATATGGCCTTGCCCGCGCTGCAGCATATGTGGCAGTACAGCATTAATGCCATATAAAACACCTTTAATATTGATATCGATCATCCGGTCCCACTCATCTGCCAAACCTTCTTCAAAAAAGGATAGTGGCATAATGCCGGCATTGTTCCATAAAACATCTACATGGCCAAACTTGTTGATGGCCTGCCGGATAAGGTTATCCAGATCGGTGCGTTTGCTTACATCGGTTGGTACATAGATGGCATTGTCGCCTATTTCGGTAACTATGGCTTTTAGCTGGTCTTCGCGGCGGGCGGCCAAAACCACTTTGGCGCCAAGGGCGGCCAGCTTTTGGGCAGCAACAGCACCAATTCCGCTGCTGGCGCCGGTTATTACTATAACTTTGTTTTTAATGTTTTCCATCGTTATTGTTTTTAGGTAGCTGTAAATGTTTAAAAATCAGTGGCGCAGGTAGTGTTTTCCCATTCGTGGATTTCTTTATACAAGCCGTCCAGTTTTGTTAGGGCCCGGTTATAAGCATCGCCACCTAATAGCAAACGGAGCGGCGGGTTTTCTTCATAAACCACGTTGATGATACTTGCAGCGGCCTTTTCAGGGTCGCCGGCCTGCTGGCCATTCATGCTCAGGTATTTGCAGTGCGAAAGCCTCACATCTTCATATTCGGCAATGGGATTTTGGGTAACTGTTAATGAATCGGCTGTAAGGAAGCTGGTCCTGAAAGCGCCCGGAGCTACTACGGTAACTTTAATACCCAGTGATTTAACATCCAGAGCCAATACTTCCGACAGGCCAATTACTGCCGATTTGGCTGCAGCATATACCGCCCAGCCGGCGCCGCCTGTAATGCCCGCTATTGACGCGATATTAATTATATGCCCCGAACGCTGCTTACGCAGGTAAGGCATCACCAGCCTGATTACATTTAGGGTAGCAAATACATTTACATCAAAGGCTGTGCGGGTTTCGGCATCCGTAAGTTCCTCAATAGCACCGCCAATGCCATAGCCGGCGTTGTTGATAACTACATCTATCCGGCCAAATGTTTCATGAGTATGCTGTAGTGCCAGGGATACGCTGCTCTCGTTAACCAGATCGACCTGGAGAGGTAAAAAATCAGAACTGTTTGAACCAACTGCGGCTAGAAGCTCCTGCCGGTTCCTGGAAGTGGCAGCAACAAGCTGGCCAGCATCCAGTAATTGTTTTACTAAACTAAGCCCAAAACCTTTGGAGGCCCCAGTGATAAACCATACTTTTTTGTTGTCCATAGTGTGTTTGTTTTTGATAAAACAAAGGTAATATGACAACAAAAGGGAGTAATTACGCTATTCAAACCAATTATTACGAAATTCAAACATTTCTGAACCGGGAGGGCGTAACCTGGGTTTGTTTTTTAAAAAAGTTGTTGAAATGCGTTGGTTCCTCAAATCCCAGGCAGTAGCCTATTTCGGAGATATTCCAATTGGTGTGGCGCAGGAGGGATTTGGCTTCGCTCAGCAGGCGGTCGGCGATGTGGTCGGTGGTGGTTTTGCCGGTGGTTTCGCGTATGGCACGGTTAAGGTGGTTTACGTGTACCGATAGCCGTTGCGCAAAATCATTGGCCGACCGCAGGGCAAAGCGTTGCGACGGCGTTTCTATCGGGAACTGCCTCTCCAGCAGCTCGGTAAATACCGATGTTATGCGCGATTTGGCATCGGCGTGTTTATACACATTCTCAGATGGTTGGGTCTTTAATGCATAGTAACACAATTCGGTAACATAATTGCGGATCAGTTCGTATTTGAAAGCGTATTCAGAACCAATTTCGTCCATCATTTTGCGGAATAAGCCGGTAACGTATTCATCCTGTGCACGGTCAAGCTGGTATACCGGTTTGGCGTTAAGGCCGAACATGGGCAGCTCGCTCAATCCGTTGCGGAACCGCTCCACAAAAAACTCTTCGGTAAAAATGCAGAAAAAGCCCGTACGGTCGTCGCTCATGTGCTCAAAGGTATAGGGTACAAGCGGGCTAAAAAACATGAGCGAAGTGCCTGACAGCGTGATGCTTTTATCGGCATAATGGATGATGTTTTCGCCCCGCATCAGGCTTATTTTATAAAAGCTGCGGCGACTATAGGTAACCGGTTTGGCGTTGGGGCCAATACAATCCTCAATTTTAAAAACATTAAAATGACCTATGTTTTGCTGCAGGTTATTGGGCAGCCAGTCGAATTTGTTTTTGTAAAAGTCTTCAAGTGTTTCGGTAGTCATAGTCAAAGTTACAAAATTCAAACCGCATGTCAAGTGGCGTTTTGGGCTCTACTGTCTTAATAGTGACATTTTTGCTATACTTTTTAGCACTTTTAGGTGATTTATTGGCACTTTTTGGACAAAGGTTCTCAATAAACACACACTTTTATACAAAAAATTAAAACTCTGCTTCTTTTACATCATCATGGTGGGGCTTCCTGAATTTGGCAGCACTTTTTTTGATGTAGGTAAAAATATCATAGTCGCTCATTTTGCGTACCTGGGCGGCGGCGGGCCGGTACTGGTTAATGAAGTGGTATAACGAATCGGATTGCAGGCCGGTGAGCTGGGCCACGCGCTCGTCGCTAAAACGGCTGTCAACATATTTGCCCTCTTCATCGCGGATGAGTGCCTGCTTAAACCTGTAGGCATTGCTGTGTTTGTAAGTAAGCAGGGCAATCAGCTGGCTGGGTACAATGGCAACGCCAACCATCGGTATAGGGCCCGATGTTATGCCCGGCCTGATGATATCCGAAAACTTTGGTCGATGGCTGTTAAAATCGCGGGCAAACTGAACGCGGTTGCTGATAGAATCTTTCACCCTATCGCGCCGGGCGCTAATGTTTACCTGTTTAAGCTGGATGGTTGCCTGCTCCAACTGTACAATCACATCGCCGGTTGTTGCAGGGGCAACGGCCTGCTTAAACGATTTATAGCCTTGTATTTTTACCATTAACGTATCTCCCTGCCTGGCAACACCAATGCTGAACACGCCTTCCATATCGCTAATGGCGGTGGCGTTTGTTGTGGTTACCAGCGCGCCGCTAATGCGCAGGCCGGTGGCCTTATCAGTTACTATGCCGTTTATTTTTTGCGCGTAAGCTGCAAGGCCGGTGCAAATAAAAAATAGGATAAGCAGGTGCCGCATGGTGTGATGTTGGTAATAAGTTTTAAGTCGCGGGTTCTGAGTCTTAAGTCGGAAGTTTCAAGTCAAAAGCCACACTCTTTGGGCTTAGAGCTCTCCGGGACTTCCGGCTTACGACTTAAAACTTCGGGCTTAAAACTATTAATGAGCCTGTTACAAATATAACCGGGTGGCAGCTTTTGTGTATGGCGTTTAACATCTTTTAACCAAATGGGGACGTAACATTTGTCATGCAGTCTCAAGTTCGAAGTCTCAAGTTCGAAGTCTTAAGCCAGAAGTCTCAAGTCCAAAGCCTTTTTTAAAGACTTGAGACTTCGAACTTGAGACTTAAGACTAAAATTACTAATGCCCCGGCTTGCTTTTAAATTTTTGCAAACAGGTTACTGCCAAATATAGGTGGCCACGGCTCCGGCTTTTAACGATGTGTTAATCATTTTTGATTTATAACTGATATTAAAAGGCTGGTCGGCAGTTCCGGCATTTAAAGCAACCAGTACTTTGGTACCGTCGGTGTTTTTAAACGCTACGGTTAGCACATTGCTTACTAAATCGGATGCTATCCTTACTGCTCCGGGCCTTACAAATTTTGAGGCATGCGCAATAATATAGTAGGATACGTTACGGGATACGCTGGTGCCAACGGTAATTGCGCCTAAACATGAAGTGCAGCCGCCTACAGTATGCGGGTTTTGATTAGGATCTGAGGCCAGGTTCCACTCAATAACATTACGGCTCCAGTTGCGGGTAGCACCAATGATCAGGTTGCTTACGTGGTAGGCTAAATCGGCGCCAAAGTTACCGCCGGCAAAGGTTGCCTGTTCTGTAAAGTAGATATTTTTTGCAGGGTATTGGTCATGCACGGTTCCAAGTGCGTTGATGAACCCGCCGTAAAGGTGAAAAGCCGCGCCATCAACAAAATCGGCTGCTGCTTTATCTGCAAAAATATCGGTTGCATACTCCGGGTGATCGGCGTTGTGGTCATAAACTATTATTTTGGTTGCAATTCCGGCTGCTTTAAATGCAGGCCCTAAATTGTTTTTTACAAACTTACCCTCATCTGCCGATACCATTAACATGCTGGGGTTATTATAGGCGTTAAGCGGTTCGTTTTGCGGGGTAATAGCATCAATGGTTATACCCTCGGCCTTCATAGCCTGAATGTATTTTACAAAGTATTTGGCATAGGTATCAAAATATTCGGATTTTAAGCTACCGCCATAAAAGCTATTATTATCTTTCATCCATGCGGGGGCGCTCCAGGGGCACGAAAGTATTTTTATATCGGGGTTTATGGCTAATATCCTTTTAAGGATTGGCAAAAGATCTACCTTTTCTTTATCAAGGCTAAAATTGGTAAGGGCTACGTCTCCGCTTACATCGTCATAACTAAAAGGTGCCGCGCTAAGGTCAGATGCGCCAAGGGTTATACGCAAATAGCTTATACCTATATTGGTTCCATCGGTTTTAAACAGCTCATTTAACAGCGCTGTTTTATTGGCCTCGCTTAACGAGTTGATTAGCGAAGCACTGCCCCCGGTAAGTGCAAAACCAAATCCATCAATAGGCTGATACACTTTTGAATCATCTACGTTGATAGTAGGGTTGGCACTGGTGTTGGTATTAAACACCAGCGAGATATTTTGCTGCTTAAACAAAACAGCCTGATCTGCCGTGGTAAGCCACATGTTTACGTCGGTTGTAACAGGGGTTACCGGCTCAACCGGCTTGGTTGGTGTGGTGGGTGTATCATTGCCGCCGGTTGATGATTTGCTGCAGCTATATTGAGTTACAGCAAAACCAATGGCTAATATACCAAGCAGGTATCGCGAATATTTTTTCATATTTTTACTGTTAAGTCTTGAGTCCTGAGCCGTAAGTCTTAAGCCCCAAGCCCGAAGTCCTGAGCCCGAAGTCTAAAGTTGATTTTTTTCTTTCGACTCAAGACTTTGGACTTAAGACTCATGACTTAAAACTCAGTACTCAAGGCAAAAGGCAATCCGTCAATTTATCGTTGACACGACATTAGTTTGTTGTAGTCATTTTGTAAAAACGCACGTAATCTACCTGCATCGAAACGGGGAAAATACTATCATCTACCCCTTGCACACCGCCCCAGTTGCCGCCAATGGCAAGGTTTAGTAATACGTGGAAAGGTTTATCAAAAGGCCAGCCTGCAGATCCTTTACCATCATTGGTATAAGTAAATACCAGCTGATCATCGTAATAACCTTTTATAGCTGTTGGTGTCCAATCGGCGCGGTACAAATGATAAGCGGTAAACGCAGTAGGTATTTCTAAAGTACTTGTTTTGGCGTTACTGCTGTTATATAACTGGTTGTGTACGCTAAAATGAACCTTGTTCGGATCGTAGCCCACATGTTCCATAATGTCTATTTCGCCGGAGTTTGGCCACGCGCCGTAAGCATAATCGTTTGGCAGCATCCATATTGCAGGCCAGGTTCCCCTGCCGGCAGGCAATTTGGCCTTCACTTCGATGCGGCCGTAAAGCATATCGCTGCCATTTTTTGAAACCATCCTTGATGAGGTATAATTCATCCCGTTCAGGCTTTCTTTTTTGGCGGTAATTGTTAGTATGCCATCTTTAATAACCGCGTTGTTGGTGGTGTTTGTGTAATACTCCAGTTCGTTATTACCCCAACCGCTTCCGCCAACATCGTAGGTCCATTTTGCAGGGTCGGGTGCGCCGTTGGTGTCAAATTCATCTGACCACGAAACGGTACTTTCAAAACCGTATGTTTTAACAGGCTGCTCTATTTGTTTAAAAGGCTCCATGGTCGATCCGCTCTTTTTTGAGCACGATGGCGCAGCTAAAACCAGCAACGGATATATAGCAAATAATAGCTTTTTCATGTTTTGATTAGCGTAAGAACAAGGCTGCTTAATTGAGGCAGCCTTGTTCTGTTATAAATTATTGAACCCCGCGCAGCGTTACTTTGGTAAACTCGATACCGGTTAAGCCAAGGTTATTACCCCCGCTTTTAATAAGTAAATACATTTTACCAGTTGCGGCAGCCGTAACAACATTACCGCTCCCGGCGCATTGTATGGCCGATAGTTTACCGTTAAATGGTGTTTTGCCACAACCCGTCCAGGTGTTTATAGCAAGGCGTGCGCCACCATCGCTGTAATCCGAACCGTTAACAGGTTGTTTTGTGCCAAAGTAAACTTCAAACCAGGTGTCAGATGCGCCGCTGCCATCAACGTTCATATCTATCTGATATTTACGCCCGGCAACTACGTTTATGGCCTGCCAGATACCGGCATGGCCATAATTGCCACCCTTTGCAACCATTTTGCCATTATCTATAGCAAAGGTAACACCGTTTGATATGGTTATATGGTTCCAGAAAGCGTCATCGCTTGCAGCCATATTTGACCCCAGCACCAGGTTGCCGGCAGATGGATCAGATGTGGCTACGTTAACATCCTGCGAAGCGGTTTTTGTTTCGCCGCCTTTACCTATTGCGGTAAGGGTAACTGTGTATTTACCGGCATCCGGAAAAAACACAGTATCGGTTGGTTTGCCTATTGCAGCACCATCGCCCAAATCCCATTTTACACCTAATACGCCTTTGGTATCGGCATTCAATACATAATAGTTTGCTTTACTGGCTACCGGCGTTACGGTGAATGAAGCTTTAAGATCTGTAGAGGTTAAGCCATTACCATCAAATTTTTCTGGCTTGCAGCCTTCATACATTCCAATAGCAAGTACCCCCAGGGCACAGGCTTTAATAATGTTCAATTTCATAATTATTTCAATAAGTTAATTATAACGTACCACCCCACTCTTTACCTTGCTTAAGCTTGGTGTTGTTTAAATCATTAAGCGGGATAGGTAAAATTTCGTTTTTACCGGCAGTAAAGCCTCTTGATCCTAACACTGTTGCGGCATCGCCCCAGCGTACCAGGTCAAACCAGCGGTGCCCTTCGCCGGCAAGTTCAAGGCGGCGTTCTCTTTTCAAATTTTCAAAGGTGGCAGCCAGCCCGTGCGTTACCCCATCGTTATAAGCCCGGGTGTGTACGGCGGTCATTAATGCCGTTGCACGTGCTGTGTTACCTGCACCACGAATAAGCGCTTCGGCTTCCATCAGGTAGGTGTCGGCTAAACGTATTTCGTATAAATTTTGCGGATAATTTAGTTCAGGAGCACCGCCGCCGGTAGTTTTATCGGCAACATGCCCGGCAAATTTACCCAGGAAATAGCCGGTGTTCATATATCCCGGTGTATAGTCGGCAATGCCGTTTGCTTTTAAACTATCTAAGTTTGCAACCGTTGCCTTGTTACGCGGATCGAAGTGTATGGCATCGAATAAATTTTTGGTGATAGGCAAAAAGCTGTAACCTGAAATGTAATCCGGCGCTCCGGGTTTAAGGGCCTTGTAATCCCTGGGGCCAACAATAATATTTAAAACGTTGCCCTCGGTACAGGCAATGCATGACCAATCGCCTCCTGATTTTGATGAGTGACCAACTTCGAGTATCGACTCGGCGTTAAATTTATTTTGTGTTTTCCACAGGTCGGCAAAATTTGCAAGCAGTTTGTAACCATATTTTGTGTTTTCCTGGCCGGGAGTTGCTCCGTTTACTTCTGCAAACTCTGCTGCTGCTTCTGTCCATTTTTGCTCATAAAGGTAAACCTTACCTAATAAGGCATGTATAGCGCCTTTGGTAAGGCGGCCGCCATCTGTTGTTATGTCTACTTTGTCGGGAATATTTCCGTCGGCTATTGCTGCTTTTAAATCAGTTTCAATTTGCTTATACACTGCGGCAGGGGTAGCCTGCTCTATGTTGTAAATCTGGTCGGCCGGTATCGACTCGGTTAATAAAGGCACATATTTAAACAGCCTTACCAGGTCGAAATAGAAATAAGCGCGCAATGCGGTAGCTTCAGATTTGTACCTGCTTTTCAAGCCCTCGTCCATCGGAACGTTTGGCAATTTCTGGATCAGCACGTTTGCACGGAATACTCCCGAAAAACCGGCCTTCCATAACTCGTATGACGGGCCTACCGATGGGGATAGCGTATAGTTTGAAAATACCTGCAAATCGTTAATATCGGTAGCGTTACCACCACCCGCATAATGATCGTCGGACCCGGCATCCATGGCGCCTTCTTTGGTTACAAAACCGCCGCCCTGCCATCCAACAACATCGTAAACGGCTGTAAGCCCATTATATGCCTCGGTTTGGTTACGGTAATAGCTCGATTCCAGGTTGGTGCCTTTAGGCGTTACATCCAGAAAACTTTTTTTACAGGCGGTTACCGCGAATGATGCCGCCAGGAAAAATGATAAATATTTTATACTCTTCTTCATTTCATTAATTATTAAAATCCAACACTTACACCCAGCATATACGATTTTGCCTGCATATAAAAACCACGATCGATACTGTAGCTGCCGCCGCCAATCTCCGGATCGTAACCAGAGTATTTGGTAAAGGTGAACAGGTTCTCGCCGGTTACATATATTCTTGCCCTTCGCATACCAATTTTGCTAATCAGATTTTTAGGGAGGCTATAGCCTAACTGCAGGTTTTTGATGCGGAAGTAATCGCCTTTTTCAAGGTAGTATTTAGAGTTATAGGTGGTGTTATGGTTAGGGTCGCCATCAACTACACGGGGCTCGGTGTTTGATGTGCCCGGGCCAACCCATCTTTCTAAACGTTTAGTGGTAAAGTTTGAGTTGCCGATATCTAAACGGTGTAAACCCTGGAAAATCATGTTGCCTGCCTGGCCTTGTCCAAACACAACGATATCGAAGTTTTTGTACGATGCATTAAAGGTCAAGCCATATATCCACGATGGTGTAGGGTTGCCAATGTAGGTACGGTCCTGGTCATTAATGGTTCCGTTGCCATCAAGGTCGGCCCATTTAAAATCGCCGGGTTTAGCATTTGGCTGTATTTTATGGCCGCTTGCCGATACGTAGCTATCAATCTCTGCCTGTGTTTGAAAAATACCCATGTTTTGGTATCCGTAAAAAGAATTGTAAGCCTGGCCAACGGTAGTACGTGTAATGCCGCCTTCAACTCCCTGGAAGCCTGCGCCATCAAGGAATTTTTGACCGTTGCCTAAATAGGTAACTTTGTTGGTGATGTGCGTTACGTTGGCGTTAACGTTTAAGTTAAATTCGCCTATTTTTTTACGGTAACCCAATTCTAACTCCAGGCCTTTGTTCTGCATATCGCCAATGTTAGCCGCAGGGTTTGAGATAGCGCCCACATATAACGGGATTGGGGGGTATTGTAAAATACCACTGGTTTTCTTTTTAAACCATTCAAAGGTCAGGTTAAAGTCGTTAAATAATACCGCATCAAAACCCACGTTGGTTTGCGCGGTTTCTTCCCAGCGAAGGTTGGGGTTTGATGGCGCATTTGGGCTGTAACCGCTTATGTAAGTATCGCCGGTACCAAAGCTGTAGTTACGGCCACCGCCGATAGTTGAAAGGAATGCATTATCTGCAATGGCATCGCTACCCACAACACCGTAACCGCCACGGAATTTCAAGAAGTTAACAGTTTCGTTTTTAGGCCAAAAAGCTTCTTTTGAAGGTACCCAGCCTAATGAAAATGAAGGGAAAGTACCATATTTATAGTTTGCGCCAAACCTTGATGAACCATCGCGGCGGATAACGCCTTCAATGATATAACGTTCATCATAATTGTAGTTGGCACGGGCAAATAACGAGCTGATGGTGTGCGCCTGCCCTTCGCTGCCGTAACCAATTCTGTTAGCGGCGGGTATGCTGTAATTTAAAGATGCATCCTTAAAGTTATCAACCGGCAGGTTGTAATAGGTTACGCCGTCTGTGTAGCGGTTGTTTTCTGAATAAGCTCCCTGCCCAATGAGTACAGTAGCGCTATGTTTACCTATAGTGCGGTTGTACGATGCAGTGTTCTCAATGTTCCAGTTAAATAACCGGTTGCTTTCGCGGTTGTAGCTGTTTTGCGACGTTACGGTAGATGAGTTGAGGTATGCTACCGGGTTAAACGATTCATTGCCATAAAAAGCGATCTTGGTGCCTACTGTAGATCGTAGCTTTAAACCTTTTACAGGCTCTAATTCGCCGTATATATTGCCTACAATGTTATGCGCCCAGCTATAGTTACCTAACCTGGTTGATATATATGCAAGCGGGTTGGTAATTTCCTGGCCTACTATATTTGATATGCCGTAAGGATAGCCCAAAGCATTTCTGCGCACAGGGTTATTGGCGTATACCGGGGCCGAAGCAGCCGCCTGGTCGGTTACAACCGGAACGGTAATAGGGTCGAGGTTTAAAGCCGAGCTGATAGGGCCGCCAAACTCGCTGTTGGTATTACCCAGGCCTATTGATTTGTTATAAGTATAGCCAAGGTTTTCGCCAAAGTTTATCCATTTTGCAGGCTTGTAAGTTTGGTTAACCCTAAAATTAACGCGTTTGTATTTTGATATATCTGTGGCAACAATACCATCCTGCTGCAAATAACCAAAGGATGTATAGTAGGTAGATTTATCGTTGCCGCCGCTAACACTTAGCTCATGATTTTGGCGTTTGGCGCTGTTATTGAAAATAACGGATTGCCAGTCGGTTCCAACACCTAATGATGCCGGATTGGGATATACAATGGCGCCGCCGCCGGCAACGCTTGCTTCGTTGCGTAGGGTTGCATATTGCTGGGCATTTAATAAATCAATTGTGCGCGCCGGTTTAGATGTGCCATAATAACCTGAATAATTTATCTGTGGCTTACCTTCGCGGCCTTTTTTGGTAGTTACCAAAATTACGCCGGCAGCTGCACGCGTACCGTAAATTGCCTGTGATGCGGCATCTTTTAACACTTCAATCGACTCGATATCTGATTGGTTAAGGTAGCCAATGCCGCCGTTATCAACTACAACACCATCAACAACCCAAAGCGGGTCGTTATTGTTAAATGAGGTGATACCCCTTACACGTACGGTTGCGCCCTCGCCCGGCTGGCCATTGTTTGCGGCAATGGTTAAACCAGAGGTGCGGCCCTGTAATATTTGCTCTACGCGTGTAACCGGCAGGTCTTCAAACTCTTTGGCGGTAACACCGGATATTGCACCGGTAGTTACACTCTTTTTTTGCGTGCCATAGCCTACAACCACTACTTCGTTTAATCCTTTTATATCTTCAATAAGGGTTATGGTGATTAAGGTTTGTTTACCAACAGTAACTTCGGCAGAGCGGTAGCTGATAAAATCGACAACCAAAACCGCGTTCTCGCTGCTAACGTTCAACTTAAAGTTGCCATTTACATCGGTTTGTACTCCGTTCTGTGTCCCTTTTTCACGTACGCTTGCACCAGGCAACGGTAAACCTTTTTCGTCAACCACTTTACCAGATACCGCAATACCGGTTATTGCCTGGTTAAACTCAGCAGATTTGTCGGCAGTGCTTGCGGCGCCTTCGGCTGCTTTAATATCGGCAGGTTTTCCCAGTACTATTCTGTCTTTTAAAACCTCGTAATCAATGCCGTTGCTTTTTAGCAGCTGGTCAAGAACGTTTTTTAAACTTTTGTTCTCGAAATTCACAGTAACTTTTTGCGACAGATTTATCGAGTTTTTACTGTAGATGAATTTGATGTCGTTGTCTTTTTGCAGGTAGTTTAAAACCTCCTGTACGGTAACCTGTTTAAACGACAGGCTAACCGTTTTGTCAAGTACGCTTTGCGCCCTTAACGGGCTCGAATAAGCTATGGTGCTTAGTAAAACTGCTATCAATATTTGACTAAATGTAATCTTCATGATTTTAGACCAGGGAATAGGCTTTCGCAAACGAAATTTCATATATTTGTAATGTTTCTTTGTTAAAAATGAGACAATTAAATGCCCGCTACACCATTTTATGGTGCATCAGTATTGGGCTTTTCAGGCTTAGGAGTGGTCGCAACACTTCTAAGTTTTTTTATTTTACGGGTGAATTTGCAACCTCAGGAACTGAGGTGTTTTTTTAAGTGGGTATCTTACTATACATAGGCTTGTTGGGTTAATTGAGGTTAGTAAATAATTGGTTTAATTAAGTTCGATAGTGTTGTTGTCCTTTATCTGGTAATTTACGTTGATAGATTTTTTTAGGGCCGCCAACACATCCGGCAGGTTAAAGCCCGCAAAATCGGCATTCAGCATATAATGGTTCAACCTGTCATTAGCTACCTTTATATGTACTCCATAAGTAGCATTAAGTACCGGGATAATTTCGCGCAGGGGTTTGTTATCAAACGAAAGGTTAACCTGGCTCCATATTTTTAAAGCAGGCTGATTGACCATACCCGCCGGTTTCAACAAATGTTTATCTATCAGGTAAACTGCTTTTTGATTGGGATAAAGCATCAGCTCGTGTTTTTCTAAATTGGTGTTCACGTTGTTCTCCTGATCGTTGTTTTTAATACTTACCGATACCTTGCCGGTTACAACCGATACATCTGCAGTGTTACTGCGATAATTATCACGTATTAAAAAACTGGTGCCCCAAACCTTGGTGATTATCGACCGCCCGTTGATAATAAAAGGGCGTTTGGGGTTTTTAGTTATCTCAAAAAAGCCTTCGCCGTACATTGATATGATCCTGGCATTTTTTGCAAATGTTTTAGGGTATCTTATGTTACCTCCCGGACTTAACCAAATGGTGCTGTTATCGGGCAATACTGCTTTGTAAATTTGATTTGAATTGTTGGTGATATCAACCTGCTCTACCTGCTGGGGGGCAACTTGTGCAACCTGTGAGGAGGTACCTTTTTTGTTATTAACAAAATAAAAAGCCCCCAGTAAAATTGCACCAATGGCCGCTGCGGCAGACCATTTTAATATGCCCAGGTACCGAACGCCTGCTGTTTGAGCCGGCTTATCATCAACTTCAATATTTTCGGTAATCCGGTTAAATATCCGCTCTTCTATTTCCTTTTCATCGGCTTTGCTTACGCCCGAGATATAATCATAGTCATCCTCAAAAGAATGATACCATTGTTTAACCAATGCAATCTCTTCTTCTGTGCAATTACCATTCAAATACTTTTCCAGTAATTCTACGGGTATAAGTGGTTTCATGAAAACTAAAATATTAGCGGTTTATAAATACTTGACGTTTGAAAAGAGCGCATCCCCTACGCGTTGATAAAAAAATTATGGTTCTATGCGATGACGCTTTGTGTGGTTAACGCAGAAGGGGCCCCATTAGCTTCTAAAGATATATGTTGTTGACACATCGGGATTTGTTTAACACGAATTAGAGGCGTAGCCTCGGCCAATCTTGTAGCCACGGGTTTTAACCCGTGGAAAAAAACAAAGCAAATGATGGAGAGCCGGAGGTTCGATCCATATGAGCAGGGCGTATATATTGGTTGAACAAATTAAAAATACATGGATTTAGATCAAAATATAGGCCGTGCCGATGGCACTTTTGCCGTGTTTTGACCAACTATCCACGGGTTGAAACCCGCGGCTACAATATGTGTCGGGCCGATGGCCCTTAGGAAGAGCGTCATGTAGAAGCTGATTGAAATTGATTAACCCACACAAAGCGTTATAGCGCCAAGATTATTTTACCAGGAGAAATATCAGCAGCAGGAGGTAGTTATTAAGACTAAGGCGAAGTCTGTTGAGGGCTTTTGTCAGGTGGTTTTCGACAGTTTTTTCTGATATGCCAAGCTCGGAGGCAATTTCTTTATTGGTTTTATGGCTAACCCGGCTTAACTCATAAACAGACCTGCATTTATCCGGTAACTGGTTTACCACGTGGGTTATATTCAGCTGCAGATCTTTAAGCATGATTGCTTGTTCGGTAGAGTGATCGGCCTCGGTGTAATTAAGCTTGAAAAATTCCTGGTGTGTTTGCCGTGTAAGTTCTTTACGAAAATGATCAATTACGCGGTAGCCAACGCTTTTATAAAGGTATCCCCCTATGGTTTGATGGATATTTAACTCATGCCGTTTATGCCAGAAAGCAGTAAACAATTCCTGCACAATTTCTTCCGAAGCATCCTTATCCTTTAAACGTTTGTATGCTTCGGCATATAACGCTTTCCAGTAACGTTGATAAATCTCCTTAAATGCGCCAAGAGAATCTTGTTGCATCAGACTAATCAATTGCTCCTCATCAAACTTAGTAAAATTGGTCATGCGTATCTTGCAGAAGATTAATTATATATTATTAATTAACCTTTTACAAATCTCCCAAAAAAAACAATCAATACCAAGGGTTTAGTTTTATCTTAAAACATATGTTATAGCAGCGCATTAAAAGTACGGATCGGCTTTAGCCCAAAGTCTTAAGTTCTAAGTCGAAAAGAAAAAAAACGACTTTGGACTTAATGCTGTTGACTTAACACCCCAGCAATTAATACCCCAGCAACTTCTCCATCATTTCCGCAAGCCTTGCTTTGGCCAAAAACTGGTCTTCCAGCGCTTTGTTCATGGGGATGGCTGTATCCAGGCTGCCGCAGCGCATTACCGGGGCATCCAGGTATTTAAAGCAGTGTTCGGCAATGTGGGCGGCAATTTCGGCACCGAAACCGCTGGTGAGGGTATCTTCATGTAATACCAGTGCCCGGCCTGTTTTTTGCACGCTTTGCTCTACAGCTTCCTTATCCCATGGCAGCAGGCTGCGCAGGTCGATGATCTCTAAGGATAATTCAGCATGTTTGGCCGCATAATCCAGCGCCCAGTGTACGCCCAAACCAAAGGTGATGATGGTAGCTTTTTCGCCTTGTTGTACAATGTTGGCCTTGCCAATTTCTATCAGTACATCATTATCGGGCACGGGGCCGGTAATGCTGCGGTACAGGTATTTGTGCTCAAAGTATATAACGGGGTTGGGGTCGTCAATTGCGGCCAGCAGCAGGCCCTTGGCATCGGCCGGGAAAGCCGGGTAAACCACCTTAAGCCCCGGCGTTTTTGTAAACCAGGCCTCGTTACTTTGCGAGTGGAAAGGCCCCGCACCTGTGCCCGCGCCGGTAGGCATGCGTACAACCATATCAACTGCCTGCGCCCAGCGGTAATGGGTTTTTGCCAGGTTGTTAATAATCTGGTTAAATCCGCAGGTAACAAAATCGGCAAACTGCATTTCAACAATAGCTTTGTAACCGTTGAGCGCCAAGCCCATACCCGCGCCCACAATGCCCGATTCGCAGATGGGGGTGTTGCGCACGCGGCCTTTGCCAAATTCTTCTACAAAGCCCTGGGTTATTTTAAATGCGCCGCCGTATTCGGCAATATCCTGCCCCATAACTACCAGGTTGGGATATTTACGCATGCCCTGCCGCATGCCATCACTTATGCCGTCAATATATCGCTTATTGGTGGTCGGGCTTACCGGGGGCTGGCTTGCCGGGAATTGGTAGGGCCGGTACATATCGGCTACCTCGGTTTCAATATCCGGCACAATATCAGCCTCGCTGTAAACCTTTTCAAATTCCGATTCGATAAGCGTTGTAAACTCCTTCCTGATCACGGGTATCCACTCTGGCAGCAGTATGCGCTCATTCAGTAAATATTTCTCAAAATTAGTCAACGGATCTTTTGCGCTCCACCACTCAAATAAGTTTTGCGGTACGTATTTGGTCCCCGAGGCCTCCTCGTGCCCGCGCATCCTGAAAGTCATACACTCCAGCAAAACGGGGCGCGGGTTTTCGCGGATGCTGTTTTTAATATCCGTTATGGTATGGTAAACTTCTAAAATATTGTTGCCGTCAATGCGGCGGCCCTCCATGCCGTAGCCTATAGCCCTATCAACCAACTGGGTGCAATGATACTGCTCATTTGTAGGAGTAGATAAGCCGTATCCGTTGTTTTCGATGAGGAAAATAACGGGCAAATTCCACACGGCTGCAATGTTTAGGGCCTCGTGAAAATCGCCTTCGCTGGTGGCGCCTTCGCCGGTATAAACCAGGGTGGTTTTATGCCGGTTGGATAATACATCGGCCAGCGCTATGCCATCGGCTAATGCCAGCTGCGGCCCCAGGTGCGATATCATCCCGATGATTTTATATTCCTGTGTACCAAAATGGAACGACCTGTCTCGCCCCTTGGTAAAGCCCGAGGGTTTGCCCTGCCATTGCGCCATTAAGCGCGAAAGTGGGATATTACGCGTTGTAAAAACGCCCAGGTTGCGGTGCATGGGCAAAATATACTCATCATCGGCCATAGCCAGGGTACTGCCAACGGCAATGGCTTCCTGCCCTATGCCAGAAAACCATTTACCAATGCGGCCCTGCCTTAACAGGATGAGCATTTTCTCCTCGACCATGCGCGGCAGCAACAGTTTTCTGTAAAAAGACAGTAAAGTGTCGGTATTAAGGTTTTTACGATCAAAAATCATAAGGTAAAACTACTGAAGTTTTTAAATGGCAAGGCGCCGAACAGGGTCAAAAAATAATTTTTTCGGGTTAAACTTTGTATGTTTGGTAATTCCTAACTGAAAACGATGAAACGATTTGTATATTTATTATTGGCGGTGTTGCTGATCATTGGTTTTACGGCCTACGCGCAAGATTTCTTTTTACTGCCGGGCAGTTTCTACATGAAAAAAGGCGATAATATTAACCTTCATTTGTTAAGTGGAAATGAATTTGCAAAGGAGGGGGAGTACAAATACGACGGCGCCAAAATCTCGAAGTTTGTATTGTACGAGGGGAAAAAGCAAACCGACCTGGGCAAATCGCCAAAAGATACGGCTTCAAACATCTTAAACTATAAGCTGGAAAGCCCTGGTTTGGCTACTATCGAAGTTATCAAAAGTGAAAATGTAGAATCGGAACGAAACAAATTTTTGAAATACCTGAGTAGCGAAGGGCTTGATCAAATTGCCGAAGAAGCAAAAGCTAATAACCAGCAATACTTTGTAGAAAAAACAACCCGCTACCTAAAAACACTGGTAATGGTTGATAAGCCAACCGACCGGGATTTTGATAAATCCCTGAACGAAGAGTACGAAATTGTTATTAAACAAAACCCCTACAAAGCCGATTACGGCGATGATGTTACCGCCGAAGTTCTTTTTCATGGTAAGCCCTTAAAAGATGCCGTAGTTATTGTGTATGTAAAAACAATTAACGGCAATGTTTATCCCCAGAAATTGAGCGCCGATGCAAACGGCCTGATATTTTTTAAACTAAGCCGCGAAGGGATATACATGCTAAGTTCGGTACATATTGAAGCATCGAAAGATAAAAATGCCGATTTTGAAAGCTGGGGAACTACCTACACTTTTGCTTTTACCAATAACGGCAGTATGCCCGATACCTACCGCGAATTTGGCTTTGGTAATAAGCATTGATTGGGGGTACATCTCGTATAAACACGCAAAGAAAATAAGAATTGACTGGGATTATAAATTTAACGGGGTTTACGCCTTTAGTTCCTTTTTTCGATAATTGTTGTTTATTGGCCTCTGACCGGGACTCGTCAGGTTAAGGGAGAAACAGGATTTTTGATTGTTAACGAACAATTTCTGGACGCGTTAAGGTCTTATAAAGGCTGCTGGATTCCTGTTCAAACGAAAACCACTCACCTAATCAACCCAGTCAACTATTCACCTGCCTAAATTATATGCTCCAATGCATAATTGATAAAATTGCTCGTCAAGCCATAATCTTCCGTCCCCTTCCGGCGGATGAAAAAGAAATCGCGGGTGATTTTCAGGCCTTCTATGGGTACTTCAACCAGGTCGCCTTCGGCCAGCTGGCGGATGATAGAGGGGCGGGGCATAAAGCCCAGGCACTGATCGGCCAGCAGGAAGTTTTTAAGCGCTTCGGTACCGCCAAGGCGTATTTTTACCGATAAATCTGCCGGTTTGATGTGCAGTGCCGACAGCGATTTTAAAACGGCGTTTAGTGTTCCTGATCCCCGTTCGCGCACGGCCAGGGGCGTTTTAACAAACTGCTTTAAGGTTAACGATTTACCGGCCAGCGGGCTTTTTGCCGAGCATACCGGGATCACCTCATCGCTCATAAAGGGTTTGTAGGATACCGTTGTGAGTTTATTATCAACCTCGATGATGCCGATATCAACCTCGTGGTTCAGTAAGGCATTCAGGATATATTCGGAGTTGCGGTTTACCAGTTGTACATCTACATTGGCGTATTCGCGCTGAAAGCCGGATAGTATCGATGGTAAAATATATAGCGCAATGGTAGTGCTGGCCCCTAAGCGTAAATGGCCCGCTGCCTGCGACAGGTTGCTGAGTACCGACAGGTCGTACTCAATTTTGCGTTCAATTTCGGTGGCTTGCTGCAGGTATTCGTTCAGCTTATTGCCTGCTTCAGTAAGCAGGATACTGTTGCCTTTGCGCTCAAATAAGGGAACTTTATACTGATCTTCCAGAGCTTTAATATGCTTGCTTATGGCAGGCTGCGTTACAAACAGCACCTGCGCAGCCTTTGAGAAACTCAAATTGGCAGCAACTTCCATAAAAACACGGTGGGCGAATGAGATCATAATTTACATCTCAAAGATAGTAAAAGGCCCCGGCGCTAACTCTTTACTTTCTCGAAAAACCTTCCGGTAAATTTATAGGTGATAAACTTGCGGGTCATTTTACCGCTGAAATCAACCAGCGGGGTACGTATTGTTTTGGTAGTATAGTCAAATGTGATGCTCGGGAAAGTATCCCAATCGGCTACCGATTGCAGGTTGTATTCATAATACAGGCGGCTTAATACGGCAGTGGGGGTTTTTACCATAGGCACACGTCCGTTTAGCACACCTTTTTCAATAGCGTAAGCGCGGATGCCCTGCCCGGCTTTACTGGCCGACATTACCGAGTTATAGACAGCCAGGTACATGGTTTTGTTGTTGGCCGTAAAAGTGTAAATCTTGGGGAACCAGTAGGCTTCCTTGCCCGGCGGGTCCATTTTTAACAGCGATAACGTTTGGCCGTTAACCTTGTATTGCAATATGTTATCAAAATCGTAGCCGCCATTGCCCAGCCGGGTATCCCAGGAGTACGTGCGGAACATGCCATCGGCCGAAGTTGCGATAACCATGCGCTCTTTTACCAGCGACGTGAATTTTAAATCGATAGTAAAAGGGTATTTGGATGTGTAATATTTGAGCTTAAAGGCAAAAATGCTGTTCATCTTCTTCAGCGAATCAACAGCTTTCCATTCCTTTTTATGCGCGCCATAGTAATTAACGCGCTTAAAAATCCGTAGCAAGTCGGCCTCAATAGCCTGTGGGCTGCTAATGGTTTGGGCAGATAAATTTGCCGTAACCAAGCAGCAACAACAAACAACAAATAGCTTTATGGCTTTCATCGGAAACAAGTTAGTGAAAAAGCTTCAATAACGCTAAGATAATAGTTATAATTTATAACTAACCACCCGGAAACAACTGGTTATTTGCGCTGTACCTTTATAAAATATATTACATCCTTAGGGTCATGGCAATACGCTATCAACTAAAAATAGCCGAACGGTTAAAAACAGGTGAAAATTGACGTTTACATTTTATATTTAGCCTCATAAACCAAGTATAACCAACGATGTCATTCCAGGGATATTTAAAAACAATCAAAACCAAAACAGGCAAAGAGCCAGCAGATTTCAGGGCGATAGCCGAAGAAAAAGGTTTTACACAAAACGGCGAATTAAAAGCAAAAGCAGGCGATATAGTAGCCTGGCTAAAGGCCGACTTTGACCTTGGCCACGGCCATGCCATGGCTATTTATGCTTTACTAAAAGGCATTAAGAACGAGGATAGCGAATAATAAACGAAAGCGGAGTTATGTATTCGATAGCTCCGCTTTTTGGCAATATGGCTTTTAGCTTTCGGCCTTAAGCTTTTGGCTTAATTACATTTTTTGCTTCATATCAAAATGCTCAACGGTTTTAACGCCCGTGGGCCATTCGTTAAAAGCGGAATACAGCACATATTTATTATCCTTATCAATGCCGGGGATGGTTTTATCTATCACTTTCCTGATCACTTCGTTCTCTTTTTTGATAGCTGTAGTGTCGCTTAGCTTGATATTGGTTAGGTAATATATCATCGGGAATGTGCCTTCCTTATCTTCCTGGGTAAAAATGCGTATAATTTCAAGGTGGGTTGGCGCGCCTTTAATGGGCAACGGAACCTTATATTTAGCAGATACCTGGTTTAAAACGTTGCTGTAAAACTCGCCGGCTTCGGCTTCACTATTATATTTCCAAAGGCTGCTTGGTCTTGAGCAATTGATAGCCGAAGCGCCGTCATTCAATGCGTTTACCAGGAAACCTTTTGTGTAGGCAGCCTTAGCATCGGCTAAAAGCGCTGTCATGCTTTTCCCGTTTTTGGCATAGGCGCTGGTTTCCAGCTGGCTAAGTTTCCAGCCATAATCATACTTGCAATAAAGTGCCGTTATCATATACTGGTTGGCAATATGCTTGGGCACAAAAAAGGCAATGTACATTTCTTTAACACCGCCGGGACAGTAAACGGTGTATTTGCCGCCAGTTAAGGCCGATTTAATGGTATCGCCATGAATGTAGCGGTTAACCACATAGTACTCGTCAAGTATTTTGTAATCATCTTCCTTAAAACGATTGCTTACCAGTTCAACAACTCTTTTCCTGTTGGTAACGGCTATAAAATCCTGCGACATGATGTATTCCAGCTGGGGTTCGTCGTCGGTTTTCAGCGCGGCAAACAGTTTGTCGTTCAAATCGTGGAAACGGCTTTGATCGCCTGAGCTTATTTTTTCGTTTTTATAAATGCCCGGGCCACTGGGGCCGCCGCAGCTTTGCAATATGGATATGAAAAGTAAAAAGACGGGTATCTTTGTAAGATGTTTAATATTGTTCATTTTAATTGTAAAAGGTTCCTGTTACGATAATACTGATTTTTTAATTATTGGCCAATAATTTACTGTAGCATTTTCGCTATTGTTGCCGTAATAAGCTTAATAAACCTGAGTATCAATGAAAAAAATATTACCCGTATGCGCCATCGTTTTGTTTTTATTTGCCTGTAAAAAAGATAATAGTGTTGGTATTAGCCTTAACGGTAGCTGGGAATACCGGGGTACAACCTGTTATTGCGCACCACCAACCGACAGTAGCGCCTATAAGCCGGGCAATGGCACCGTTTACAGTTTTTCGGCCACCAATTACAAATACTATCTTAAACACGTATTGAAAAAAAGCGGCACTTATAAACTGTTTAAAGAAAACGTGAACGGCGCCGAGCGTAACCGCATCATTTTTGATAACGATTACAACAGCGAGGCAAAATATATAGGCCTTACCGGGAACAAGTTTAGCCTGGGCGGCGCTATAGGCAGCGCGGCTGATGCGCCGGTAGACTACTATGAAAAGGAATAAATACCGCCTACCGGGCCTTTTACAGGTATATGATGCCTTCCATGACAATAACCGACGAGCCGCTTACCCAAATGCCATCGTCCTCAACTTTGATATGGATTGACGATGGGTGCTTAACGGCTGTGCCCTGCAATATTCTATAATCCTGCCCTTGCTTAATATGTCCCAGCTTTTCCAGGTAACCAGCCAGGGGCCCGGCAGCTGTTCCTGTTGCAGGGTCTTCATCAATTCCAATACCAGGGTTAAAAAAGCGGCTTTCGGCAATATAGCCACCATCCTGGCCATTTGTGGTAAACAGGTAAAAGCCCTCAAATTGGTAATTTGCAGAGAGTTGTTTTAAAAGTGCCTTATCGGGCACCGCGCGTTGTAATGCGTCCAGATCTTTTACCGGGACCATCAGGTGGGCAACTTCTGTTTCAACAACGTTGATTTTCCAGTTGTTTAATTCTAAATCTTCTAAATCCAATCCAATAGCCTTTGCAACCTCCCCGGCAGGCAATTCTGTTATTATCCTGGCGGGCTGCTGTTTCATGGCCACGTACGGAAGCCCGCCGTGTTCAGTAACCTGCAAGGGGATTCTTGTATCCTTGATTATTACAGACGGAGGCCCATCCTGGTGTTTAAAAATATCCCAACCTTTTATCAAAGCCAGGCACACCGCGCCCAGCAGGTTATGGCCGGCGCCTACTACCTCAAATTCTGCCGGGGTAAACGAGCGTACCTTCAGCGCGTTTTCGGTTGTTGAATAATTTACGAATGAAGTTTCGGAGTAGCCAAATTCCCGGGAAATGGCATGGTACTGGCTCAGCTCAAGTTCATCATCGGTATAAACTACCGAGAGTTGGTTGCCTTTATATTTCTGATCGGTAAATACATCCAGCACGTAATAATCAAGTTTTTTCATTTTTATTTAATTAACATGATGCCAAAAGTAAGGCCCGGTAGTTTATTTTTGTTATGGGTTAACCAAAGGTAACCGGTTACCTTTGGTTAACTATCAATTATTATGGCTACTATAAATATCAACGGGAATATACAGGAAGCAAGCTGCGACCAGGAATTGGCGGCCATTAAAGACAGCCTGGAAATATTGGGCGGAAAATGGAAATTGCGCATTATGCGGCACCTGAATAACCATGTTGGCGAGAAAAACACATTTAAAAAACTTCAGCGCGAAATTGAAGGAATTTCGGCCAAGATGCTGTCTAAAGAATTGCAGGACCTGGAAATGAACCTGCTTGTTTCCAGAACAGTGATGGATACCAGGCCTGTTACCGTAAATTATTCTATCACCGATTATGGGCTGAGTGTTTTCCCGGTTACAGAAACATTGGTGCAGTGGGGTTTAAACCACAGGCAAAAAATAAAAGCCTGATATTAAAAAATAGAGCAGGCAAGATAATTCATTCAATACGGAAGCTTGTGTCAAATAATACGTAATTTATAATTAAAAATACGTATTTTAATAAATAAAACGCATGGGTTTTTCTGCATGGATTCGAACCACGATTAACTGAACCAAAATCAGTTGTGCTGCCAATTGCACCACAGGAAAATAAACAGAGGCTGGTACAGGATTCGAACCTGCGAACATTCCTTTTGCAGAGGACTCCCTTAAACCACTCGGGCAACCGGCCAAGGCATTATTTAAATTATCTTTATCCGCTCATTGCATCGTTATTAGTTTTGCTGTATTTATGTAACTTGCTGTTTTATAGTGGAAATAAAAGGACTTGAACCTTTAACCGACACCGTATAAGGGTGCTGCTCTGACCATTGAGCTACATTTCCATAGTAGGGTAACCCGGGCTCGAACCGGGAGCCTCTCCGTTCCAAACGGAGTAATCTGACCATTGATATACTACCCTGTAAAACAAAAAATCCCCTTAGGTTTATCTAAGAGGATTGCGTTAGTTTATATCGTTTTTATGAATACATAGCTATCTCCTCTGATAAATCAGCTGGGGGCATTGGCTCTGTATACATATTGTATTTTTCATGCTGCAATGATACATAAATATTTTATTAAACAAGAAAATATTAAATTATTTATTTTTAGAAGCTGTCTAAATTTGAAAAGACCATGATTGAAATCAAAACCTGGCGAAACGTAGGAGCGGGAATGCGGAATATCGCATGAGGGTTAAAACTCACCCGGCGAGGCTGCGCCCGCCACCCTCTCTTCACCTGTGGTGGAAATAGGGGCTTGAACGTTGACTATCAATACATTGTATCGAAAAAAAAATAAAGAATTTTCAAGCCCCTCTTTCCGGCGAAGCTGAAGAGAGGGTGGCCAGCGCAGCGTAGCCGGGTGAGTCTTCGCTGCCATGCGAATACGTTGTTGCTTATTCATTAGAAGCATAAAAACATTAGCAAATTAAATTTAGACAGCGTCTTAGATGTTGGCATAACTCTTCAAGTTCCCAACACAAAGTGGCAAGCATTTAAAATTTTTCAAAAATAATTTTACTGCGCAAATAGGCTGCGCAGGGCCTCTCAACCTTTGTATTATCAAAACAAATAAAAGGAGGTAACAATGAAATTTAACCTGTTAAGCAAAGTAAAAAATCAGTTCACTAATCACGAGGGTGCAAAAGCGTTTGCACTATCGCCAGAGATGGAACTGTATACCCTGGTAGTAACCTGGAGCCTGAGCGATTCCTTTTACGAAAAAAACGATGACCGTATGGAGCGCCTGCGCAATATTATATATAAGTGCAAGCCCGAATTTGTGGGCAGGCTGGCAGTATATGCCCGTACCAAAATGTACATGCGTTCGGTGCCATTGGTTTTGGTTACCGAATTGGCTAAGCTGCACTCGGGCGACGATTTGGTTGCCCGGGTTACAGCCGGGATTGTTAACCGCGCCGACGAAATAACTGAATTGCTGGCCTGCTACGAAATGCTAAACCAGCGCACAGGCCCCAAAAAACTGAACCGCTTATCAAAGCAAATGCAAAAAGGCCTGCAGGCCGCTTTTAATAACTTTGATGAATACCAGTTTGCCAAGTACAACCGCGATACCGCTATAAAAATGCGCGATGCTTTGTTCCTGGTACATCCAAAAGCAAAGGATGATGCACAGCAACTGGTGTTTAACAAAATAGTAAGCGGCACATTGCAAACCCCATACACCTGGGAAACCGAACTATCGGCATTAGGGCAGCTTAATTACGATAGCCAGGAAGCAAAAACGATGGCTTTCCGTAACAAATGGGAGGAGTTGATAGATAGCGAAAAGTTGGGTTATATGGCCTTGCTGCGTAACCTGCGCAATATACAGGAAGCCGGTGTAAGTTATGCCCATATCCAAAAGGTATGCGCAACGCTTGCCGATGCCGATAAAGTGGCAAAGGCAAAGCAGTTTCCGTTCCGTTACCTGGCTGCATACCGCGAACTGTTAAATGCCAAAAGCGAGATCACAGTACAAGGTATAGGTCAAAGGCTTAAAGCGCTGTTAACGGGTAACAATGGCTATGCCGGCGAGTTGCTGGATGCGTTGGAAAAAGCGGTACAAGTAAGCGCGGTAAACATCAAAGGTTTTGATCACGATACCAGGGTATTACTGGCCTGCGACGTGTCTGGTTCGATGCAAACAGCGGTATCGGCAAAATCAAAAATTTTGCTGTACGATGTGGGTCTGATGCTGGCCATGTTGCTGCAATCGCGTTGTAAAAATGTAGAAGTGGGTATGTTTGGCGATACATGGAAAACCATTATGGTACCACGCCACAACATATTGAACAATGTGCAGGAGTTTTACAAACGCGAAGGCGAAGTTGGTTATTCAACAAACGGTTACCTGGTAATCAAAGACCTGCTTGACCGCAACGTGCAAATGGATAAAGTAATGTTATTTACCGACTGTCAGCTATATAACAGTATACCAGTCAGCGGCGATTATATCCACGCATTATGGTCGCGTTATAAAACAGCGGTTGCGCCAAAGGCAAAACTGTACCTGTTTGATTTAAAAGGCTACAGCAAGGTACCGTTGCAGGTAATGCAAAACGATGTTTACCTGGTAGCCGGCTGGAGCGATAAAGTGTTTGAAGTACTGGAAGCCCTTGAAAAAGGAAACTCAGCTTTAAGCGAAATCAATAAGGTGGAAATCTGAGCCAGTAGGTTATACGTAATACGTTGTACGTTTTAAGCTTTAAAAGAACGTATTACGTACAACGTTGAACGTATAACCTTTTTAAAAAATTAAGAATGCCGTAGATCAGGATTACTTCGCCAATAAGGGGAGGGCATTGTAGCGAAAGCTGTGATGGGGGTTCGAGTCCCTAAAGCGAGTCCCCGCTTCCTGGTCGTTTGTTGCTTCTTATGATATTAAAAAAAAAGAAGGTGTCGTAAATAAGTGTTACTTCGTTTGTTACCGTCGCCGGGACATTAGTCTACGACCGGATATGGATCACTTATTGTTAATTGCCCTTTTTTAAAGGAATTTAAAATAAAAAGAAGGTGTCGTAAACGAGTGTTACTTCGATTGATAACCCCCGGGTCGCCGGTTCAAGTCCGGCCTGTAGCTTAGGTTGCAGTAGCTCAGATGATAGAGCAGGGGCACCGCAAGGTGCAAGTCACTTGTTGTCAGTTACCCTTCTTTAGCTCCCAGCCCCCTAAAGGGGGAGTTGTGAAATTGCGTTCCCCCTTTAGGGGGTTAGGGGGCAAACTCGGGACTAATAAAAGGTGTCGTAGATAAGTAATACTTCGATTTGGGACGTCAGGGTCGCTGGTTCAAGTCCAGCCTGTGGGTAACCGCAGTAGCTCAGTTTGGTTAGAGCATGATGCAGAAATACTTATTGCCTGTTGCCCTTTTTAGTGTCCCGGTCATCAATGAGGTTTAATAAAAATGTAGATAGCAATAACCGGTGGTTAAGGTGTCGTTAAACAAGTGTTACTTCGATCTCAAAAATCCCAGGTCGCCGGTTCGAGCCCGGCCTTTAGCGTCAGCCTTCAAAAGCCCGCTATTGTAGCTCAGTGGTAGAGCAGGCACGTCACTTGTTGCCAGTTGCCCTTGCCATTGGTTGTTGCTTATTGTATAACAACTGTAAAGAAGATGCCGTAAACCTGCGTTACTTCGCCTGTCACGCTTATGCCAATCGCAGGTTGATTTTGCTCTTCTTTATAGTTTTTTTGTTTCGTTGTCCTGTGCCGGCTGGGATGCAAATCAAATTGTAACTAACAGACTATTTGGGCTAAAGCCCTTAACTTTCAATTTATGCTTATCCGCCCCTTAAAAGGGACGGCAATGAACTAAAACATTTATTGCCGTTTGGCTTCAGCCAACGGACAAAGATTCAACAGAAATAGGGCTTTAGCCCAATTTACTTTCAGCAATATTCATTTAGTGACAACTTGATTTACGCCACCCTGTTGCTTTGCGAGTTTTATGTTAATATATTTAACATACCAAACCAGCAAGCCATGCCCAAAGAAGAAGTAACCGATTTACTCAGGTTTCTGTACGAGTTTTCGCCCGGGGTGCGTGAAAAAGCAATCTGGCTACGCGAATTTGTGTGGGATTTGTACCCGCAGGCTAATGAACTTATTTATGACAACTACAATGCGTTGGCCTTCGGCTGGTCGCCTACAGAAAAGTTGGGGCAAACTTTTTGTTCGGTAGCGGCCTATCGCGGTGGCAATCAAAACGTACATTTCGGTTTTTATTGGGGATCAGAAATTGCCGACCCACAAAACCTTTTGTTGGGTAACGGCAGTCAATACCGGTATGTGCTTGTAAACAACCTTGATGATTTCCCCAAAGATTATATGACAGCTTTAATTGAGCAGGCCTGGGAAAATTCATTGGCCAAAGTCAAAAATCCTAAAGATATCGTTCATGGCAAAACCATCACCAAAATGATATCGCCAAAAAAACGCGAAGCAAAGGCGAAAAAATAATACCTGCCCAATCATTATACTTTAGCTTTTCCGATTGCCGATTAGCCTTCAGCTTTATGCCTTCTGCTTTTAGCTCCGGTTATCAGCCATTCCCAACCCGGTCTTTCTCATCCCCGGCACTACCATCTGACCGGTTGGCCACTTTGTATGATTTGCCAAAGCGATAGGTAAACGCCAGTGTGAATACGCGGGTATCACGCGTCAGTTTAAAATACTCGGTGGCATTGGGGAATTGCGTAAGCCCTTCCATGGCATTGGTATAAAAAATATCGCGGGCGCTGAATTTTAAAGTTGCCCGCTTTTTTAATATTGGCCTTGATATACCTAAAGATAGTTGCCCGGTTGGGTATAATTGCTCCTGTATATCGTTACGGGCCCTGGTGGTGTAAAATCCGGACAACTCGGCGGTATAAATTTTTGCAATAGTAAACTGGTTGTTGGTATTTATGTTCAATTGATCTGCCTGGCTGGTATAGGTATTTCCATTAAAGCCTTTCAGTTGCTTATGATTGTATAATGCCTGAAAGGTAAGGCTCCACCAGTTAACCGGCGATACCGATAGCGTTGATGACAGGCCATAATTATGGGTGCTGCCTACGTTCCCCTGCGAATACAACAGGATTCCCTTGGCGGCATCGTTTAAAAACAGCTGCGAAAAATAATTTTTTATATTGCTGTATAGCAGCGTAGTGGTAAGCAGGTTTTTGTACTGGTGGCTTAGCTCAAAATTCCAGCTGTATTGGGGCAGCAGGTAGGGGTTGCCGGTTTGGTAGGTGTATTTATTGATGATAAAATAAAAAGGGTTCAGGTTTTGAAAAATTGGGCGGTCAATGCGGCGGCCGGCGGTTAATGTAAAACTATGCGAGGAGTCGGCCTGGTAGCTGATAAAACCACTGGGGAAAAAGCCGCCATAATTTCTTTTAAAAGCCGAGTCCGGTTGCAGTATATTGCCTAACTGATGAGCTTTATAACTGGTGTACTCGTACCGCAAGCCGGCCTGCGCGGTTATTTTAGCATACTTTTTCTCGAAAGTGCCATACACCGCGTTGATGTTTTCCTTGTATAAAAACTGGTTGCTTTTACTGTAGTCTTCGGCCCATAGCCCGCTATTCAGGTTTTCATATAAAGCGGCGTTATCGGTGCTGCTGTAAGATGATTTATAGCCCGATTGAAAAGTGCCATACTGGTCTGTTTTGATGCTATAATCAACCTTGCCGGATAAGATGCTGATAGTTGTGGGAATATTGCTTCTTGACAGTTCCTGGTAACCGCCCGGTGCAAGCAACGAGTTGTTAAAGTTTTGTTCGCTTTGGATATTGTAATGCAGGTAATCAACATCGGCCCCAAGTGTTTGCGACGCGGAGAGTGTATGCCGTAAGTTTAAGTTGACCGAGCCGTTTTTAAACCGGTTTTTGTTGTGGTTGGTGGTTGATATGGCCGAGTCGACCACGTCGCTGGTATTTAACCAGGTTGCTACCGAACGGTTATTACCGTTGCGGTTAACCAGCGTGCCGCCTAATACTACACCGATGGTGGTTTTGTCGGTAACAGCGTAATCTAACCCGGTTTTGACGGTGTTGTTGAACGATGTGCCCGAAAAATAGGAGGGCTGATCGAGCTTGGCTGTTATGTTGTTGCCGGCATCGTAATACTTTCTTAGGGCATAAATATTGGTTAGGTATTGCACCAGGTTCATGCTGTAACTAAAAAAAGTGTTGATTTTGCCGGTACGGAAATTAACTACCAGGCTATTATTATTTTTAGGATAAACACCTTGCCCAACCGACGATGTAAACGTGCCGTTAAATCCCTTTTGCTTATTCTTTTTGGTTTTAATGTTGATGATACCGGCATTGCCGCTGGCATCATATTTAGCTGTAGGGTTGGTAATCAGCTCTATCTGCGAAACCTGGCTCGAGCTCATGCTACTCAATAAATTATTTAAATCGGCACCCGATAAATAGGTTTGTTTGTCGTCTATCATCACCATAACGCCTGCCTTGCCCTGAAGGGAAATGCCGCCGTTCCTGTCAACACTAACGCCCGGCGATTTCTCCAGCACCTCTAAAACGGTAGAGCCCGTATTGGTAACCGAGGCATCAACATTTAATATGGTTTTGCCATCTTTTTGTTGTACCAGGGGAGCATGGGCCACAATATTCACCTCCTGAAGGGCCGTGTTTAAGGGCTGCAGCTTAATGGTATCGGCATAATTATGCCCGGGGAATTTATAGGCACGACTGAGTTGTGGTTTGTAGCCGGTATAAGTGGCCGAAAACAGGTAAGAGCCTGCTGGGATAATATCAAACCTGGCCGCTCCGCGGGCATCTGCAATGGCCGATTTTACGGGCTTATCGTCTTTTATCAGTTTTACAGTAGCACCTTCTGCTGCCTGCCCGGTTTCGGTTAGTATAATCAGGGTGAAATCAGGTTTCGCGGCTCCGGAGGATTGTGCAAACGAAATTGATGATAAAAAAAGCAGGACAAGCAGGCACCGGGTTTTGAGGGTCATATCAGCTAATATAATCAGAATTCAGCAGTAAGACGCCGGCCAATCCAAAGTGTTACACCTGGTTACGATGCATGCGGCAATTGTATCATTTTGCGGTATTCTTTAGGACTGTTGCCTTTTTGCTTTCTGAAAAACTTGTTAAAGTGGCTTTCATCGGTAAAGCCAAATTCGCTGGCAATTTCATTCAGGCGCTTATCGCTAAACTGCAGGCGGTGCTCAATCAGTTTGGTTTTATAATTGATAATGTATTGCTGCAAAGTTTCGCTGGCGTGCTTTTTAAAGTAGCGGCCCATATACGCTTCGGAGATACTGAAGGTATTGCTGATTACATCAGCTTTTAGTTTCTCTGGGTAATAGATATTACTTTGCACGTATTGTAAAATATCCATCGCCTTTTCTTCGGTGCCCATGTTTAACTGCTCCGGCAGGTAGCGGGCAATGTTTCGGGCCACCACGATGATCAGCGTATTTACCAGTTGCTGAATAAGCTCCTTATTGTAAATGTCCTTATTCTGATACTCACGGATAATGGCCTCTATCATTGGTCCAACCAGGCGTTTATCGGGCAGGTTTTTAAGAATGCAACCCGGCTGGTGATTGGCGTTGTGCAATATGTACTCCAATCGCTGGATGTTTTCATGTAGCAGGCTGCCATTTTTGAGGTAGATATCGTTAAAGCGCAAAAAGAAAAACTCGGTAGTACTGTCAATATGCAGCGAATGGCAGTCCTCGGGCGTTATCAAAAACATATGCCCGGCCCGGTAATCAAAATGGTTTTTGTTGATGCATTGCCTGCCGGTGCCGGATATCACATAAATTAATTCAAAAAAGCTATGCTGATGTTCAAACTTTGGGCATTTATCTAATGTTAGATAAGCAATTGAAAACGGTTCGTACAGATTTTCCTTTACCATAAAGCAAAAATACCAAATTATAGTAAATATATACCAATTTAATTATTTTTATTGGTAGATATTTGTCTTACTCAAAAAAATGAAAAAATGAAAGCAATAATTTTAAAAGAATTTGGCGGTATAGAAAATTTTGAAGCCGTTAATATACCCGTGCCAACCATCGGGGCCGATGAAGTATTAATAAAGCTAAAATCCATCAGCATAAACCCGGTTGATTTTAAAACCCGCCAGGGCAAAGGTGCTGCCGGCCGCACCAAAATGGAGTTGCCCGTAATTTTAGGCTGGGATATATCGGGCGTAATAACCGGGATTGGCAGCGATGTTACCGGTTTTAAACCTGGCGACGAGGTGTTTTCGATGATCAACTTCCCCGCGTTAGGTAAAGCCTATGCAGAGTATGTTGTTGCCAAACCGTCCGAACTGGCTAAAAAACCCGCAAACATCAGTCATAACGACGCCGCCGCCGCAACCCTTGCCGCGCTTACCGCCTGGCAGGTGTTAACCACCAAAGTAAATATCAAAAAAGGCGATAGGGTGCTGGTTCATGCAGCATCGGGAGGCGTTGGCCATTATGTGGTACAAATGGCCAAACATTTAGGTGCCTATGTTATTGGCACTTCATCGGCAGCCAATAAAGATTTTGTTTTATCATTAGGTGCAGATGAGCACATTGATTATAAAGCGCAAAAGGTTGAAGATGTGGTGACTGATATTGATTTTATATTTGACCCCATTGGTGGCGCAAATACAGAACAGTCGCTCCATGTCGTCAATAAAGGTGGTGCGGTAATTTGTATTTTGCACGCTTTTAACGACGAGTTGCTTCAAAAAGCGAAAGACTTAGGTGTGCATGGCCACAATGTACTGGTTTACCCAAGCGGCGATGACATGAAAACCATTGCAGACTTGTTAGAAAAGGGCATCATCAAATCACATGTATCCAAAGTTTTCCAGCTGGAGCAGGTGGGCGAGGCGCATACCTTGCTGGAAAGCGGCAGGGCAGTTGGAAAAGTTGTGATAGCATTGTAAGAAAGAGAATTAATGCGCCTGTCGGCGGCCCGTGTAGAGGCACGCCCTGGTCCCGAGATGTGATGGCTTACCCGGGCCGGCAACAGGCTTAAATTTATACATATTGTTGTTTTAGGTTACGTGAAACCTGTTTTGTTAATCAGCCGGCCTTTGCCGGCTGATTAACTTATATACCTCCGGCACTCCGCCATTCCCAAAGGGAGTAAATAAGCCCTATTGTCTATACTTTGTAACGAAAATGAACGTTTTAGGTACTGGGTAAAAAAAAACTGTTAAATATTTCGCACTTAAATATTAAAGCGATACTTTTGCAACCCCAAAACAGTTAAGTATTTATATAATTAAATAAGAAAAATTAGACATGACTAAGGCAGAAATTATAACTGAAATCTCATCTAAGACAGGTATCGAGAAAGTAGACGTGCAGGAAACTGTTGAGGCGTTTTTTAAAGTTGTTAAAAGCTCAATGGTGGGTGGCGAAAATGTTTACGTTAGAGGATTCGGTAGTTTTGTAGTAAAGAAAAGAGCAAAAAAGACAGCACGTAACATTTCAAAAAATACTGCCATCATTATTCCAGAGCATTTTGTGCCAAGCTTTAAACCAGCAAAAACTTTTGTTGAAAAAGTAAAAACAGGTAACAAAACCAGCAAATAATTTTAAGATATGTATAAGAAACAAATAGCCGTTAGTGTAGCAATAGTTGCTGTAATGGGCTATTTGTACTATTTACCTGTTAAAGGTTTAATAAAACCTAAAGAGGCCAAAAACGATAAAACAACGGTACTTAACAGCCGCAAGGCTGCCACAACAGTAACGGTTGATATGGTGTCTGAGCCGGCCAAAGCAGCAATTGGGGCGGCATTGGCAGCAAAGATAACTGACCTTGAAGGGCAATTGAAAACAGCATCGGGCGCTGATGCCGAAAAGTTGCAACAGCAGCTGGCCAAACAGTGGGACGATGATAACCAACCCGCACCCGCGGCGTTTTACTACCAGGCCCTGGCCCGCAAAGGAAACAAAGCCGAGGATTGGTTAAATGCAGGTGGTCGTTTTAACGATGCATACAAACTCACCCAGGATACTTTATTGCAGCCGGCTTTTGTAAGCAACGCTGCCGAGGCATTTCAAAATGCCTTAAAGTTACAACCTGAAAGCCTTGCAGGCAAAACAGGATTAGGCGTAGCGTACGTAAATGGCGCTGGTGCCCCTATGCAAGGTATTGCCTTGCTGCTTGAAGTAGTAAAAAAAGACCCGAACAACTGGAGCGCAAACCTTAATTTAGGAATGTTTGCCATGAAATCGGGCCAGTTTGAAAAAGCAGTTGCAAGGTTTAAAACATTACTTGCCCAAAAAGCAGAGCTTGAGCCGGAGTTTTACCTGGCCGAAAGCTACAAGCAGCTGGGCATGAAAAAGGAAGCCATTGAGGCTTACCAAAAGTGCAAAAACATGGTGCCAGATCAAGCATTTGTGCAGCGTATTGATGACGATATAAACGAATTAAAGAAGTAATCAACATTTAAAAATTATTATTATGCCCAGCGGTAAAAAACGTAAAAGACACAAAATGGCTACCCACAAACGCAAAAAACGTTTGAGAAAAAACAGACATAAAAAGAAATAAGCTGCGATAACCAAAGCAGATTTTACCCGCCTTTACTAAAGGTGGGTACTTTTTATTATGAGTGTTTTTTACCCTCTTATTTACATACGGTGTTTACCGTTTTAAGAAATGGAGTAGCAGTTGATAAAAGAATTAATTATCGATTCATCCCCCAATGGGGCTACTATTGCATTATTACAGGACAAACAACTTGTAGAGCTTCATAAAGAGCAAACCAGCAATAATTATACTGTTGGTGACATTTACCTTGGGCGTATCAAAAAGATAATGCCCAGCTTAAATGCTGCTTTTGTGGATGTAGGCTACGAGAAGGATGCCTTTTTGCATTATCTTGATTTGGGGCCGCAGGTGCAAAGCCTGCTTAAGCTAACCAAGCAAGTACGTAGCGGGGGATATCAGTCAAAGCTGTTGGACGGCTTTAAGCTGGAAGCCGATATCAATAAAGGAGGCAAAATCTCTGATATATTGACTAAGGGCCAGCTCATTCCGGTTCAAATAGCCAAAGAACCTATATCAACCAAAGGGCCGCGCTTAAGTTCTGATCTTTCTATTGCAGGGCGATATGTAGTACTGGTTCCGTTTTCGGAAGCCATCTCTATCTCCAAAAAAATAAAAAGTAATACAGAGCGTAACCGCTTGCGCAAGGTTGTTGAAAGTATTAAGCCAAAACATTTTGGCGTAATCATCCGTACGGTATCTGAAAGCAAAGGCGTTGAGGAATTACAGAAAGACTTGCTTGATCTGATATCAAAGTGGGAAGCATTTATTACCAGGTTGCCGTCTATCGAACCATCTAAAAAGGTTTTAGGCGAAATTGGACGTACATCAACTATCCTGAGGGATATATTGAACCCCGATTTTCAGCACATCTACGTAAATGATAACAGTATGTTCGAAGAAATCCGGTCATACATCCACGAGATTTCGCCGGATATGGAAAGTATAGTGCGTATGCATAAGCATAAGGAGCCTATATTTGAACATTTTGGCGTTGATAAACAGATTAAAGGGGCCTTTGGTAAAACCGTAAACCTTGCCGGTGGAGCTTATTTGGTAATTGAGCATACCGAAGCGTTGCACGTTATTGACGTAAACAGCGGTAACCGCACAGCCAGTAAAGAAAACCAGGAAGAGAACGCCTACCAGGTAAACAAAGAGGCGGCTAAAGAAATTGCCCGCCAGTTACGTTTGCGCGATATGGGCGGTATTGTTGTTATCGATTTTATAGATATGCACAAGCCGCAAAACCGTAAAGAACTGTTTGACCACCTGCGTGCCGAAATGCTGCTTGACAGGGCAAAGCACACCATTTTACCACCGAGTAAATTTGGCCTGGTGCAAATTACCCGCCAGCGCGTACGGCCCGAAATGAATATTGTAACCAGCGAAGTGTGCCCTACATGTAATGGTACAGGTACCATTAGGCCAACCATTTTGCTGATGGACGACATTGAAAATAACTTCAATTACATATTGGATGAGCAAAACGAAAAGGGTATTACCCTATGCGTTCACCCATATATTGAAGCTTATATTAAACAGGGTATTTATACCCGCCAAATGAAATGGTTCCTGAAATACGGACAATGGATTAAGGTTAAAAGTAATCCTGCTTACCAGATCACCGAGTTTCACTTCTTCTCCTCAAAAGACGAAGAGATCAAATTATAAAAGATGTGCAGATATCAGATTTCAAATATGCAGATGTTTGAGAGATGAAAGGCCGGTTAAAAATGTGCAGATGTTGATAAAACATCTGCACATTTTTTTTGGGGTGAGGTACGCTCTGTTTCAGCATTTAGATTAACAGAAAACCGCGTTTTTCTTTATTTAGCTTTTAATTGACGAGCTTTTTATTTTTATTATTGCTTAATGAGAAGAAAAGACGACATCCTTTGGAAAGGGATACTGGAAGATGTTTTTGATGATTTCCTGTGTTTTCTTAATCCCGATGCCGCGAAGATTTTTGACTTTGATAAAGGCTTCGAATTCCTTGATAAAGAGTTGGAACAGGTTTTTCCACCCGAAAACGACGAGTATTCGCCAAAGGTGATCGATAAACTGGTTAAGATATTTACCAAAGCGGGCAAAGAAGAATGGATTTTGGTGCACGTGGAAGTACAGGGCCAATATCAAAAGGATTTTGCCAGCCGCATGTACACGTATTTTTATAGGATACTGGATAAATATCAAAAACCAATAGTAGCCTACGCCATATTTACCGAAGCCAATACAAAAGAAAGACCAAACCATTTTGCCATAGACTTTATGGGTACCAGCTTACGTTATACGTTTAACACCTATAAAATAGCCAGCCAAAGCGATGAGGCACTGCAAGCCAGCGATAACCCTTTTGCTTTGGTGGTACTTACGGCAAAGGCGGCACTTGCAGGCAAAGATTTGAAAAGCAGCCGGGAGCGTGATGAACTGCTGCTGAACTTAAAGCTTAACCTGACAAAGTTATTGCTGGCCAAACAGATAGCAAAAGAAAAGATAAGGGTACTGATGAATTTTTTAAGGTATTACATACGCTTTGAAAATCAGGATATAAACACTAAATTTGAGCAACAGGTAGAAATTTTAACGGAAAGGAGTACCACCATGGGTATCGAAGAACTTTTATTAGACAGGGCCGAGAAAAAAGGCGAAAGAAAAGGCAGGAATGAGGGTAGAAAAGAAGAAGCTGTTGCTATTGCCCGCGAAATGAAAAAGGATGGTATGGCTGTTGCCCAGATCGAAAAATTCACCGGGCTTTCGACAGAGGAAATAGAAAAATTATAAGTAAGCCACTGTAAATGCTAAAAGGGCTATTACTTATGTTAGGTCGGTTAACCATAAACTGTGTAAATTCTCCAATTTTAACCATCCATACTATCCCGATATAAAGCACAAAACTTATCAATTAACGCAATTGAACGGCAATGCGGGCGGTTTATCCGGGAAAATTTCAACGCAATTTTCTCGCCGGTTTAAGCCTAATGTAATATTAAGGATTAAGCCTGATTGATGTTTTAAAAATTAACCAGGTTGTTTTTACGGTATACTTAGCCAGCTCCCACCGGTGAGCTTGAGGTTTAACTTTTCGAAAAGCATATCGCGGTAGTCTTCGGCAGTACATATCCAACAATTTTCATTACTACTCATCACCGCTCATAAAGCATTGTGCCCATAGCAACTGACCTGATTAACAGGCTAAAACGGATGTTTAATTTGATAAAATGTCATGTAGTACATCTTCTGCCAGTTAAATTTTTTAATTATTTATAACATAATGAAAACAAAAGCGACTGTTTATCGTTTTATATACATCAAGAAATCCGGAGAGGTTGGTAGAATAGCCTATCCAGGTTTTTAAGATTAAACGAAAGAAACGGGGCTGCAAAAGAAATTTTGCGGCCCCTGTTTCTTTATATCGTTTGCTCCTATAAACAACTCATAGGACTGAAGAGGAAAAGTGTGAACTTTTTTCAGGACGAGACACAAGAAAAAATCCTGTAAACTCCTTTAATCGTGTTTTATTGCCGGGCTTTCAAAGCCAAGCTTTGTTAAGCCATGCTGTACATCGGGATTACTCATAAATAATTTCCAGAGCAAACCGGTACGATAGTTTTCTATCATCACCACAATAGGGCCCTGGTCAATGGCCAGGTATGATTTGCCGTACCAGTTATGCTGTTCGCTGAAGGCATCTGTAAAGCCGTATTCGCCCCAGATCTTATCGCCCAGGTCATAATAAAAATGGCGCAGGGCCTTCATGGATTGTTCCGGCGTATACGGGAATGCCGATAACGCAGCTGTAGGTGTTATCACCCCCAAATCGTTTGTTGGCGAGTGGGCGTTATAGCCTTCAAAATTATCGCTGGCGGTAAGGCCCCAGCAATCGGGCCCGTAGCCTTTGAACTTTTTGGGGTTATCTACACAATAGGCGTAATTTATCAGTGTATGGTTTTTATTTTGCTCCCAATAGTCGGCATACTGATCTTTTAAGCCCTTGGGATTTAAGCCCATAAAGGAGTATTGCGAAAAGAAAAGCGGGCCACCATAATCAAAACCCAAAGGCAACTTATAGCCGTAAAAAGTTTTCCCGTTTTTAAAAAAATCACTTTGCGCCCAGCCCTGGGTGTATACATTTGCACCTACAGGGTAGCGTTGTGCCGATGCGGCCAATACGTACGTTATAAGGCACTCATTAAAGCCGTGGATGGCAAAGTTCATAGCCCAGCCATTATTGGGGCTCCAGTGCCAGTAAAGGGCATCACGGCCCTCGCGGGTATACCAGTTCCATTCCATTTCGCCCCACATCCAGCTAATCACATCGCGTATGCGCTGCTCTTTTGGGGTATTGGCAGTAAAGTATTGTTTGGCGCAAATTAACCCCTGGAAAAGGTAAGCCGATTCCACAATGTCGCCGCCGTCATCTTTACGGCCGAAAGGGATCACCTTGCCGGTTTCGCCGTTCATCCAATGTGGGAATGCGCCGTGGAAAGAGTTGGCCTTAAACAGGAAGTTCACAATCTTCACCATCCGGTCAACAGCTTGCTCATGGCTTATCCATTTGCGGCTATCGGCCACAATAAGCGCCATAACACCAAAACCCGAGCCGCCAGTGGTTACCACTTCATCGCCGTAATCAAATGATTTGTTGCTGCGCTCGCGGGCGAGGCCGCTTGCAGGGTGGCCAAAATCCCAAAAGTAACGGAATGTTTGGCGTTGCACTACATCAAGCAATGCGCTATCGCTTAGGTTTTTGATAATGCCTACCGGTTTAATGCCATCTTCGCTGGTTTTTTTTGCCGGTTTTTGGGCCAAAGAGCATAGGGTAAGCAGTAACAATAAAGGGGTTAATATAAATTTATTCATGTAAAATGGTATTAATCAGGGTTAAAGGTTAGGGCTGCTGAACCCTAAGTTTTTCATGCCCGCTTTTACTTCGGGCGCACTCATAAACAAATTCCACAGCAGGCCGGTGCGGTAATTTTCGGTCATTACCACAATAGGTCCCTGGTCAATAGCCAGGTACGAGCTGGCAAACCATGGGTTAGTTAAATTAAAGGCATCGTAAAAGCCATACTGGCCCCATAATTTATCGCCCAGGGTATAGTAAAAAAACCTTAGCGCCGCCATAGATTGGTTTGGCGTATAAGGCAGCGATGCAATGGCCGCGGTAGGCGCTATAACACCAACATCATTTGTAGGCGAACTTGCTGTATATCCGTTTTCAATGTCGCTTGCTGTCAGTCCCCAGCAATCGGCGCTGTAGCCATTGTTGCCCAACGGGTTTGCCACGCAATATTTGTAATTGATGGTGGCATGCGCTTCGTTCTGCGTTTGGTAATTGGCATAGGCATCGCTTAAGCCTTTAGGGTTGATGCCCATGAACGAGTATTGCGAAAAAAACAACGGACCGCCTCTGTCGGGCCCAAGTGGCAGGTTAACGCCGTAAAAGGTATTGCCATTTTTAATAGCGCCGTTTTTTGCCCATCCCTGGTCATAAACACTTTTGGGGATAGGGTGAGTTGTTGAAGATGCGCCTAAAACGTAAACTATTAACGCCTCATCCCAGCCGGTAATTTTCATGTTGATGGCCCAGCCCAAATCGGGGCTCCAGTGCCAGTACAATACGTTTTGATCGCCCTGCCTGAACCAGTCCCATTCTACACCATTCCATAAGGTATTGATATCTGCGCGCAGTTGAGTTTCGTTGGTGTTGGATGCGTTAAAATATTGACGGGCGGTAATGAGGCCCTGCATCAGGTATGATGTTTCTACCAGGTCGGCCCCGTTATCCTGTGCGCTGAAGGGTACAACAGCGCCGGTAGCGCCATTCATCCAATGGGGGAAAGCACCGTGAAACTTTTGGGCTTTGGTATTTAAAAAGCTCACGATTTTTTGCATCCGGGCCAATCCATCGGCATGGCTTATAAAGCCGCGGCTAACGCCGGCTATAATGGCCATAATACCAAAACCCGAGCCGCCTGTGGTCACCACGTCGCCGGATGTATTGCGTTCACGCGCCAGCCCACTGGTTGGGTGGCCAAAATCATAAAAATATTTCAGGGTTTGTTGCTCAACCAGGTCAAGCAGTTGATCGTCAGATATGGTGCTGAATTTTCTGCTACTATCAATAGCAGTGATCAGTTGTACTGACAAGGGAGACTGCAGGCTGTCGTTTTTTGCCGATTTTAGGCCTGTAGTAACGGCAAGTGTGTACTGGGTAATGGGCGATAGGCCGGTTGGAGTAATTACAATAGTGCTATCGTTGTTTTGGTAGGCTGTATTAAAAGCTGCCGCTACCCCTGCCTTACTGCTTAGGCTAATGCTTGCCGCTGTTGAGGTACGGCTGAGCGGTGTCGAAAATGTAATAGCGATAGCCGGTTTACTATTGATATTGCTATAACTAAAGCCGCTGTTTTTGCCATTAACCTTTAGCCCACTAAACATAAACGATGAAGGAGCGGGTGTAACGGGCGTAGATGTATTATTTGAACTTTTACCGCATGAAAAAAGCAGCATTACAAACCCCAGCCCCAAACAATAATCTTTGATATTCCTCATTCCCGCCTTTTTTAAAAAGGTTGCCCGCCTTAAACGGCAAGGCAACCCCAAATCAATCAAACCGTATTATTATCTTTTAGCTTTTTCAAGGTTGTACAAAGCCAGTACCTGCGTGGCGGTAAGTGCTTTGCTGTAAAACCTGATGTTATCCATGGTTCCTGTAACATAACCAGCCCAATCCTGCGCGCCGGTATTGGCCGTAAGCGAAGGAGTGGTTTGAAACTGTAGCGTACCAAAAACCATTTTACTGGCTTTGCTCCAATCCATAGGCGCAAAACCGGCAGCTGCGTTTTTGCCTACCTGCGTTCCGTTATAATAAACGTAAATGGTTGATACTGTTTCATCAAAAGTAACTGTAACGTTTATCCACGTGTTCCATGGATTGGCAACGGCATAGCCGCCTTCCCAGCCATCTACCCCGGTTGACATGCCGGCCTTATTAAACGCATGTACTTTAAGTACGCCCGATGATGCAGAACCGCCATTGTCAAAAAATATGGCCAGGCTGCCCCAGAAACCCGCGCCGCCTGTTTGGTTGTTCTGGATATCCATTAAACCTACCGCCGAAGTATTTTGAGGCATTTTTACCCAAATACTGGTAGTAAAACTGGTTAGCGCTTTAATGCCGGCAGGTGTATCATACAGTACGTATGATTTATTGGCGCCCTGCAGGCCTTTACCGTTTAAGCCGGTAGCAAAGCTTGTGCCTGTTGCTACCCCGGTGGCTCCCGATACACTATCGGCCAGGCCGCTGGTGAACGGGAAATAGGCAACCAGGCTGGCAGGTTCAATATCTTTACTGCTGCTGTAACCACCGTATGAAGGCAGCGGTTTAGATGGCGCGTATGATTTTGGATCAAAGCCTTTATGGCAGGCTGTTATGGTTAAGCTTACAGCTACGCCCATTAGCAGCGCAGCTTTAAGTGTATTTTTAAATGTTTTCATCGTTGCTGATTGATAAATTAATAACCTGGATTTTGTGTTAAAGCACCACCGCTTATATCGATCTCGTTTTGCGGTATTGGCCACACCTCGTTTTTGCCGGCCTTCCACCCACGCGAACCAAATACGGCAGCACCACGCCCCTGGCGTATAACATCAAAATAACGATCAAACTCCATAGCAAATTCAACCCTGCGTTCGTTGTAAATTGCGGTGCGCAAAGCAGCCTGATCTGTAGTAGTCACCTTAGGCAGTATAGTTGCATTGTTACCCCTTGCCCTGGCACGTACCTGCTCAAGTGGGCCTAAAGCGGCCGCCGAATTCCCAAGTTCATTATTAGCTTCGGCGTTCATCAGCAATACATCAGCATAGCGTATAACAATTTTATCTTGCTGGCAGCCCTCGTTAAAACCAGATACATACAGGCTAAAAGGCACATATGATTTTTGATTGTACCTTGGGTTATCGCCATCGGCAGGTATCACATCACCTTCTGGCGTTGTTTCGCCCCTGAAAATGATAGTTGCATCGCGTCGCGGGTCGCCTGTTTCGTAAGCGGCAGCCAGGTCGGCAGTTGGTACATTAAAGCCCCAACCACCACCGGTTGAACCACGTACACCCTGTACCTGCGAATATTGCGAGTTTGATGCGTCGGGATTGTTAGGGATAAGGTTACACTGGATCTCGAAGATAGACTCCTGGTTGTTTTTGTGCGTCGTCCTGAACATTTGCTCGTAGTCAGGGTATAAAGAATAGCCCATACCCATTACCTGCGTGGTATAGGTAAGCACATCGGTCCATTTTTTAAGGTACAAGGCTACTTTGGCATGTAAAGATAATGCCGCGCCTTTAGTAATACGGCCAACATCTGCCGAGCCGTAAGTTTGCGGTAAAGCCGTAGCCGCATCTGTTAAATCAGTTTCAATAGCTGCCCAAACCTGTGCTTTTGGCGTGCGCGGCAGGTTATACTCAGTAGCGTTTTTTGGTAAGGTTAAACGCAATGGTATGTCGCCGTATGCCCTTACCAGCCTGAAATAGCAATATGCCCTGATGAATTTTGCTTCGGCAAGGTATCTTGTCTTTAAGGCATCGTCCATGGTGATACCCGGTACATTGGTCAGTATCTGGTTGGCAAGATTGATGGTTTGATATTGCCCTTTATAAAACCCCTGCAGCTGGCCTTCGCCGGCAGTAACGGTAAAGTTATGATAGGTGTTCATATAGGTAGCATCGGTAGCGCTGCTGCCTTTCTCAGCATCATCAGAGCCCATGCTCTCGATAGCAATAGATGGGAAGGCGATGTTATTGTATTCATGCATGTTGGCATACATGGCACTTACCGCCTTTGTAGCATCATCCTGTGTTTTAAAAAATTGTGTTGCCGCGGTATTTTGGGCAGGATCGACATTCAGGAAGCTTTTTTTACAGCTTTGAAATGCTATAGCAAGTGCAATAAAACCTAATATAAAGGCTTTTTGCAATAAAGTTTTTTTACTGTTCTTCATCTTTATATTGATTAAAAAGTAACGTTAACACCAAAATTATAAGTTGCATATAAAGGATATACGCTGGCGTCGATACCCATGCTGCCTACGCTGCCGCCAACTTCGGGCGTGAAGCCTTTATAGCCAAAAAAGTTGAGCGCGTTTTGCGCGTTGGCATACAGCCGTATTCTGGACAGCCCCCATTTTTTTGACAATACAGATGGCAAAGTATAGCCTAACTGTGCGTTCCTCATCCTGAAATATGCGCCGCTTTCTACAAAAAATGAGTTTGGTGCCGCGTTGGCGGTTGAACCTACGTTTACCGATGGATAGGTATTTGAGGTACCTGCCCCATGCCAGCGATGGTCATAAAAATCTTTGGTGAAGTTTTCGTTACCAAAACGGTATGCAATGTTGGCATTGTACACACTTACATCTGCCACGCCCTGGAAATCTAAAGCCAGGTCGAAACTTTTGTAGGTAAATGAGGTGTTAATGCCATAGTTGTATTTAGGCAGTGGGCTTCCTAATACTACGCGGTCGCGGCTGTCAAGTATGCCGTCTTTATTGGTATCCTGGTAAATAAAGTCACCTGGTTGGGCACTGGTTTGTTTTGATGCAGCTACTTCGGCCGGTGTCTGGAAAATTCCGGTCACTTTGTACCCGTAAAACTCGCCAATGGGCTGGCCTACTACCGTACGGGTTGCCAAGGCGCCGTTGGCAATGCCTGCGCCACCATCATAAATGGGGTTGGCACCGCTTAATACGCTTAGTACTTTGTTGTTATTGATACCAAGGTTTGCGCTGATGCTATACGAGAAATCTTTTGTAGCCTGATCTTTCCAGCTTATTAAAAACTCGGTACCACGGTTGCGGATGCTGGCCTGGTTACCTATCAAACTGCTGTTATTGGTACCCAATGAACCTGCAATAGGTATAGCAAATATAGCGTCCTGGGTTTCGCGGTTATAGTAATCGGCTTCAAATGTTAATCTGTTCTCTAAAAAACCACCCTCTAAACCAAAGTCGGTAGCCACGGCTTTTTCCCAGACAATAGTTGGCGGTACAAGGCTGTTAATGCTTGCGCCAGGATATGCTGTTTGCGGATTGCCAAAAATGGCAGTAAGGTATGGGTCTGAAGAAACAACCTGTATAGATGGGTTTATAGGTACCACCGAGTTACCCACTTTACCCCAGCTTCCGCGAAGTTTCAGGTTGCTAAATAACTTCTGATCTTTCATAAAGCCTTCGTTGGTAATTACCCATCCTGCACCTACCGATGGGAAGTAGCCGAAGGTATGGTCGCCATAAAACTGCGAAGCACCATCCCTACGGATTGAAGCATTTAACAGGTATTTGTCTTTAAACGAGTAATTAGCTCTTGCAAATTGCGATAAGGCCCTGGTGTGCACCTGTGATCCCGGAGTTGCATAGTAAGTAACCTTTGCAGTATCGGGGAACGAGTTGTGTTGATTGCCGCTGCTGGCATAAGGTACACCCTGCGCGTGGGCATCCAGCTGTTTATCGCGGTTGTTTTGCGCGCTATAACCCAATAAAGCGGTTATTTTATGATCTTTTATTTTAACATCGTAGGTTAACGTGTTTTCCCAAATCCAGTTGCGGGTTTCGGTATGGTTTACGTCCAGGTTTGATACCAGGCTTTTTTGCGCCAATGTAGCCTGGTAAATAGGTGTATAACCCCTTACCTCGGCCTGGCCAATATCGCCGCCAAAACTTGTACGGAATTTGAAGTTTTTCAGAAAATTAACCTCGCCATAACCATTGTATGTAAAGCGGATATTTTTTGATTTTTGATTGAAAAAATCAAGCGTAACCTGTGGGTTATAGTTGTTGCCATCTCCGGTATGGTAATCATTAGGATCGCCGTAATTACCATCGGCATAACGTACAGGCAAGGTAGGCGCTGCGCCAAATAACTGGTGGAAAATGCTGCCGTTAACGTCTTTTGATTTGCCTAAAAGCCCATTGGCAGTGTAGCCAAATTTTAATGCTTTGGTGGGCTTAAAATCGTTTGAGAGTTTTACGTTAAAGCGCTGGTAGTTGTTAGTTTTTGCAATACCATCCTGATCAAGATAACCAAACGAATAGTTGTAGGTATATTTATCTGTACCGCCGCTTAAGGAAACCTGGTGGCTTGTTACAAAGGCATCGCGCAATACCAGTCCGTACCAATCTGTCCCTTTTCCGTAGCTCGAGGGGTTGCTGAATATTAATGGCGACTGGTTATTAGAAGTATAAAGTTCATTAATGGCAGTAGCATACTCGGTTGCATTGGCCATTTTTACCTGGTTGGTAACAGATTGCCAGCCGGCATATCCATTGTAGTTAACAACCGGCTTGCCTTTTACGCCTCTTTTAGTGCCAATTAAAATAACGCCGTTTGCCGCCCGGATACCGTAGATGGCTGTGCTTGATGCATCTTTAAGGATGCTTACGCTTTCTATATCCTGCGGATTTAAAAAGCTGATATCGCTGTACCAAACGCCATCAACAACGTATAGCGGGCTAACATTACCATAAACAGTACCTAAACCACGAATGGTAATAGATGGCGAAGCGCCCGGCGAGCCGCCGTTGGTAACCTGTACGCCGGCTACTTTACCTTGTAAGCCGCTAAGCGCATTGGTTGAGGCCTGTTTAGATATCTCTGCGCCCTTAACAGTTGCTACCGACCCGGTAACATCAAGTTTGCGTTGCGTACCATAACCTACTACAACTACCTGGGCCAACTCGTTAGCCTGGGCCTTTAAGGCTACATTGATGGTGGTTTGGCTGCCTACCAATACAGCCTGGGGGGCGTAACCTATATAAGCAAATGTTAAAGTTGCTGTACCGGTAGCGTTAATGGTAAATGTACCATTAACATCTGTCTGGGTGCCTGAAGTTGTTCCCTTTACCTGCACCGATACACCTATCAGGCTTTCGCCGGTGGTAGCATCAGTAACTTTTCCTTTAACTGTAACGTTTTGTGCAAACGCGGCGTCTATGGAAAAAAGAAACAATAGCATCAACCCTGAAATAGTAAAAATTCTTTTCATAGTGGTTAATAAATAAAAACGGATTAGAAATAATTGGTTTATTAGTTTACAAAGCTGTACAGATAATACAGTTTAATCAAAAAAATTAACTCAACATTAATACATCAACATTAACATACTTTCTCAAAGTTTGTGTGGTGTTATTTTATTTGTCTGATAATCAGGGTAATAGTGTGGTGTAGCGTATGGCCAATATACTACAGCTGGGGTAAGCTGTAAATCGGTTTTATAAATGCTTATGAGAGGTAATGATGTAGTATTATAGCTCGATGAGAAACTCCACCAGGTTTTTATCGTGCTCCAGGTTGAGCTTTTTACGCAGGCGGTAGCGCCTTATTTCCACGCCGCGCAGGGAGATGTTTAAAAGGGAAGCCATCTCTTTACTGCTCATATTCATGCGCAGGTAGGCGCAAAGTTTAAGGTCATTTGGCACCAGGTCGGGGTGGTCTGATTTTAGTTTTTTGAAAAAGTTTTCATGCGCTTCATTGAAACTTTTTTCAAATATGTTCCAGTCGCGCTCATCATTCATACCTTCGTCAATAACTTTTTGGATGCGCCGCAGCTGGTCGTCGGCCAGTTTTTTGCCTGAACTATCTTTAAGGTGCAGTATTTCTTCGCTTATTTTTTGCAGCAATTCATTTTTGTAAACCAGGTTCATGGCCGAATTGGCCAGCTCGCGGCTTTTGCCGGCCAGGTCTGCCTGTAACTGCTCATTTTTAATGCTGATAATGTGTTGCTCGTTTGCAATGGCCTCCTGTTTTAAAAACTCCTCCTTTTCACGTTGAAGCTTTTGGTGAATATGCAACTGATGGCGTTTTAGTTTCAGACGGTAATAGTACCTCACCAGGTAATAAAACAGTACCAGCAACAAGGCATAAAACAGCATAGCCGGTTTGCCGGCATACCATGGCGGCAGAATAATGAATGTTAATGAGGTGATTGACGATACATTCTGATCGTTTATTTTAGCGCGTACCTTAAAATGGTAGGTTCCCTGGTCAAGGTTGGTAAACTCTTTCTGGCTCTGTTGTGTCCAATCGCTCCACTGGCGCGAGTAACCTTCCAGGTAATACTGGAATTTAATTTTAGCCTGCTTATAATACGGTAGCGAGTAGGAGATGCGAATGTTGTTTTGCGTATAAGGTATTTCGATATCGTTAAGGCCACTGCCGTCTTCACTTATCACGTAAACTTTGTCGGTAATGTTTTCAACCTGGCGTATGAGTACTTGCGGAATGCTGATTTTGTTGGGGAGCAAAGCATCCTCATCGTTGAGGATCACGAAGCCATCATCAATACTAATAAGGTAGGTTGATGCATTGATACGGTTAATAGTTTCATAATGCTGCACCATTTGCCCGTTAAGAATGCTGAACCTGTTGGTATCAATACTCAGCTTGCCCGGCACCGAAAAGTCGGCCAGGGCTACACGGCCCTGGTTTATAAACCAATATTTTTTGCCTATGGCTTTAATGATTTTGCTGGAGGTGGCAAATGTGCCCAGCTTTTTATTAAGCTGTGTGTATTTAAAAAATCGGTCGGTAATATCATCGTAAACATAAAAGCCCGAATCGGAAGTAAACACAACCCGGTTATCAAGGTCGAATACATTTACATTGTAACTGCCGGGCAGGCCATACCGGCTATCGTAATATACTTTGGAAGTTACCTTTTTCAGGTCGGCGCTTAAGGTTAGCTTGTAAATGCCTTTGTAAGCGTGGCTTACCCAAATTTGTCCTTTACTGTCCTGTTCAACATACCGCGATGGCTCGCCAAATCCCTCAACTTTATGGTCAAATATCCAGTTATTCAGCGCATCTTTCCTGAAGATTGCCAGGCCGGTATAATTTCCTTGAATGAGTTTATCAGTACCAAATTTTTTGGTTGTCCAGCCACCGGTAATAGTGGATATTTTGGTTATGGTGCTACCGTTTACCTGGTAGGTGCCATCGTTATGGCCGCAAAGCAAGCGCCCATCCTGCATGGTAAGCTCCCAAACCTGGCCTTGCGAGCCGGGGATAAGTTTAAAATCAAACGACTGGAAAAGCTTGTTGTTGTTTTCGGGAACCCAATCGCTGTAAAAAAGCCCCTGGTTTGTACCCAGGTAAATTTTATTATCAAAAATTATACTGGAGTAAACCGTGCCAAACTTGCCGGTTTTATCAAAGTAAAAATATAGTGGAGAGTTGACTTCGATACGGTCGATGCCATTGTCAAGGCCCGCCCAAAGGTTTTGTTCGCTATCTGTATACAGGCTTAAAACAGTGTTGTTTTGCAAGCCGCTTGCCTTGTTAATATGCTGAATAAGGTTGCCTGCAGTATCAATAACCACTACGCCATTTAATATGGTACCATAGGCTACATATTTACCGGCTATTAACGCACCGTTATTAAGCTGGTATGTTTTTAAAAAATCGTTTGCCTGGTTTGCCCAGGGTTTTATGGTTTGCCCGTCGTAAATAAACAAACCATTTTGGGCTGTACCAATAATGAATTTGTTTTTTTGGAATGGCAACATCGATAACACGCCACTTGGCCCCAATATATTGCTGCCGGGAACAAAAAGCAGCCGGTTATCCTTAAGCTCAAATAGCCCAACCGAAACCTGTTCGATAAAAAAGCGATTCCCTGCTTTAAACATAAACAGGTACGGGTTTGGCGTTTTTATGACGTTGATTTTTCCTTTGGAATAAATGTATATCGACCCGAACGATTGGAAAATGATGCGCCCGCCATCAATATATATCTTCCAGATCTCTTCATTAATCGGCCTATACTTTGCGGGAACCAGGTTTATCAGCGAGTTGTATTTTAAAACTCCCTTGTTATCATCGGTCCAATAACCAAATTCGCCATAGGCCCCAACATAAATTTTGCCTTTGCCATCGGCCGATACCGAGCGAACAATTAAGCCGTTGGGCATGTGATGCTGTTGCCAGTATTTGCCATCAAAGGCAAGTAAACCCTGGGCATTGCCAAAATACATAATGCCATGCTCATCGCGCGTAATGCTCCAGTTTTGATTGCCCGATTGGTACATGGCCTTGGTGTAATTTTGTACATAAGGCACGCCTACGCTTTTGATATCCACCGCGTGTGCATTTAGGAGACGAGTACAAAACAACAGGAAAATAATCAGTAACGATTTACGCATGGGTTATAAGATGGCATCAGCCTGCAAAGCAAACCAATTTTACGAAATTAAGGTTTGAGTTGCAGAAATAAAAAAGCCCACCGGTTTGGGTAGGCTTTTTTTGTTATCGGTCTGCCAGTTGCAGGTTATTTCTTTTATTGGTATTTACCGGCTGGGGTACTTTTACATAATAGCCTGTGCCGTCATAAACCCTTTTGCGTGGATGGCTTTGGCAAGCATCGCTGCAGCAACCTTCCAGTTTGGTGCCACATTCATCGCATTGGGTAAAATGTTCGTTGCACTCGGGGTTGGCACAGTTTATCATTTTAGGGGTGGTGGTACCACAATTGCGGCAGGTTGATATCACTACCGGGTTCACGCTGTTTACATCAACAGAAAGGCGGTTATCAAATACATAGCATTTGCCTTCAAAATCCTGGCCGCCGGCTTCTTTACCATATTTAATGATACCGCCATGTAGCTGGTAAACTTCGGGGAAGCCTTCGTGCAGCAACAGTGCCGATGCTTTTTCGCATTTAATGCCACCGGTGCAATAGGTCAGGATCTTTTTATCTTTGTATTTGGCCAGTTCATTAATCATGGCCGGGAAATCCCTGAAGTTTTCGATGTCAAGCGTTACCGCGTTTTTGAATTTGCCTAACGAATGTTCGTAGTTTGACCGTACATCCAAAACAACCACGTCATCGCGGTCTTTCATTGCCATAAATTCTTTTGGCTCCAGGTGCTTACCTGTTTGTTGTTGCGGGTTGATAACATTGGGGTCGCGCAGGCCCGAGTAAACTATCTCGGCCTTGTAACGGCAGTGCATTTTTACAAATGAGGGCTCGGTAACTTCGTCAACCTTAAAATCGATACCGGCAAAGCGCTCATCGGCATGTACAGTATCCATATAGGTTTTACAAGCTTCAGCGGTGCCCGATACGGTACCATTAAGCCCTTCTTCGGCCACAATAATACGGCCGGTTAACCCTAAGCTTTTACAAAATTTTAAATGATCGGCAGCAAATTGCTCCGCATCGGCTATTGTTGAATAACAATAGTACAGTAGTGTATTATATATTGCCATAATCCATTGATACTGCTGTAAACAGTGTTAAATGAGGCGCAAAGATAAGGTTTTGAGGCGAAAGGTAAAAGGATAAAGGCGAAAGGTTTACAGACCCACTAGCCATCGTTCTGGCTTTTCAAAACCTTTCGCCTTTACCCTTTTACCTCAACAAACCTACCTGATCCCATAAAAGATCCTGAAGCCCTGGATGTATTTTTGGTTGCCCATGTAGGATACGCCATAATCAACCCTGAAAATGAGGCGCTGTACGCCAACGTAAAACTCCGTGTAATCGCGGTTTGCTTTGGTGGTAAGATAATTTGCGCCAATAATCTCTTCAAGCTTGGCCTTACGTAATAACGGAATTTTGTTAAAAATTGAACCGGCAAAATTATGTTGAAAATGAGCTTCAAGGAAAGCGCCATTGGTACTGTAAGTATAAAAAGGCAAAAAGTGGAAACTGCCTACATAGGTTGGATCGAATGTGGTACCCTGGTTACCTAAAAAGTGATTGTAATCCATGTAATAGAGGTTTTTATCATTAAAGAAGCCGCCGGCTGTTAATTTGAACGATGAAAAACCTGTTAAACCAATCCTTATTTTGTTTTGCGAGATATCAACAGATGTAAAATCGTAATTTACATCAGAACCTAACAGGCTATTAATACCTTTCCTATAATTTAAGGTTAAGGTTGGATATTTTGAAGGCAGATTAAATTTGCCGGTGGGCCGGGTTACGTATTCCTGATCGAAGGTAAAGGTGGCCGATGTGGTAAATGTTAATGCCTGGTTATCGGGAAACAAAAAGGAATGGTCATCTGCCGGTGTACCCGGCGGGGCCAATGGGTTGTTTGATGTAAAATCCCTGTTTTTTACATCTTTAATGTGCGAATATGAAGTATTATACAATTGGCTTCGGCTGGCGTATGACAAGCTGCCCGATAGTAATACGCCATTGGTTACCTCGCGCTGATATCCAAATAGGCCATAGTGGGTACGGTAGTATTTTACATAGTTGTTCTCGCTGAGCAAGGTACTTAAGGTATTAAAATATAATGATCGGGTGCCTACGTTATTCAAATCCAGCACGTCGCTGCCAAAACCCGTAAAAAATTTGGCATTATGGAATGGATCATTTTTATAGTCGGAATAAATATTGGCGCTGAATATCTTATTTGAAAAGCCGTAGCGTAAGGACGGCGTTATACTGAATGCATGAAAATCATCAATCTTTTTGCTGTACCTTACTTTAGCGTTAATGCCAAAACCTTCAACAGTGTTGTAGTAAAATGTTTGTATAAACGGCGATACCCACAATGAATCCTTATTGTCGCGACTGGAAGCATAATAGCCAAATATCAAATAACCCGGGTAGTTAATATGGTTTTTGGAGTGCTGCAATGTATCCAGGTAGGCTTTGGTTTGTTTATAGGCGGCTACACTATCCTTTTTCTGGTAATCGCGGGTTTCTTTCGGTGTTAGCGGCACAGGCCGTACTGATGTCCAGTAATCTGCATTTTTAGCATTTGAAACGGTATCAACTTTAAGCACTTCGCCGGTAAAAAAGTGCTCAGGAAAGGTTGGATTAATTTTATAGTTATTGTAAATAGCTTCGTAATAGCCGCCAAATGTAAAACCCAGCACTTTGCCCTTAAAATTGTATTGAACCGCGGCCGGCATCCAAACACTATCCGTTATGGCTACGTACTGCTGGGTAATTTTTAAGGTATCTATCAGGTTGAGGCTATTCAATCCTTTTTCCAGGTATAAATCGGCGCTGTACAACCGCCATTCGCCATCAACTATATAAATATCTCCCTGGAAATACTGGCCATGGGCACGGCGTGGTATAACCTGTATCTTATCTATTATCCGGCCATTTTCATTGGATACACCGAGGAGCTTATACCTGTAAAAGGTGAGGGCATTGGATGCCAGTGGCGATACAAAACCGCGGGTGCTTAAGCCATTGATGCTGAACACATTTTTGTAAAAATTCACCTGCAGATCGGATGCCTTGTTGTAGCTAAAAGCGGTGTTGATACCCGATATGCGGTTGGCAATGGTAACTTCCCTGATTTTATCGGGCGATTGAAAGTTATAATCTGATAGTGACTCCTGTTGGTAAAGGATGCCCCGCCCCATCGAGTCAAGGTCAAGCGCGCGAACCACTTCTTTTGATAATAGAGCTTTGGGTGCGCTTAACAGTTTTTGTACGCCTTTTATATAAACTGCGCAGGAATATGAGGTAGCTTCATCCAAATAATATTTTCTTTTTTTGATCACCTGTTTCATGATGGTATCGGCAGCATCATGATTTTTACGATACATGGCTGCAACCCTTTCTGTACCAAATATTTCGTCATCAAGCTGAACGTTCATGGTTTGGTCGTTATCGGCTATGGTAACTTTTACAACCTTTTCGTCGTACCCTACAAAACGATAAGTTAAATTGTAATCGCCCGGTGCAAGCTTAAACTGGTACAATCCGTTTTCATTGGCTGTAGTACCGTAAGTAGAATTGCGGATATATACGGAAGTAAACGGAATAACTTCGTTTTTTTTGTTGGTTATTTTGCCCGATAACAAATATTGCTGCGCCGATGACGTAACGGCACATAACATGGTAAAAATCAATAGTAAGTGTTTTCTCATCTTCATTCAACAATCAAATACTACTTATCGTTCAAATGTTTTAATTCGCCCTTAATAATTAATTAAAAGTATGATTGAGTCCTGCCAAATGCCCGGTATTGCTTAATTTTGCTGCCTTTAACCATCAACTACTATGTATAATACATTACAGCCGGTTTTGCAGCAAGAACTGGAAGCCATTGAAAATGCAGGTTTATTTAAAAAAGAGCGCATCATTACATCGGCACAAGGTGCGGATATTACCGTGCAGGGCGGGCAGGAAGTAATAAATTTTTGTGCTAATAATTATCTTGGTTTATCTGGCAATGCTAAAGTTATCCAGGCAGCTAAGGATGCAATGGATACACATGGTTATGGTTTATCGTCTGTTCGTTTTATTTGCGGCACGCAGGATATTCATAAAGAACTTGAAAAAAAGATAGCCGATTTTTTAGGCACCGAAGATACCATACTTTATGCTGCTGCTTTTGACGCTAACGGCGGTGTGTTTGAGCCACTGTTTGATGCACAGGATGCTATTATATCTGATGAGCTGAACCATGCATCGATCATTGATGGCGTACGTTTATGCAAAGCCCAGCGCCAGCGCTACAAACATGATGACATGGCCGATCTTGAGGAAAAGCTGAAAGCGACCGAAAGTTGCCGTCACCGTATTATTGTTACCGATGGCGCTTTTAGCATGGATGGTACAATTGCACAGCTTGATAAAATTTGCGCCCTGGCCGAACGATACAATGCTTTGGTAATGATTGACGAAAGCCATTGCAGCGGCTTTATGGGTAAAACAGGCCGTGGTACGCATGAGCACCACCATGTAATGGGCAAAATTGATATTATTACCGGTACTTTGGGTAAAGCCTTAGGTGGTGCATCCGGTGGTTTTACCTCGGGCCGTAAAGAGATTATTGATATGTTGCGCCAGCGTTCGCGCCCGTACCTGTTTTCAAACACATTGGCGCCTGCTATTACCGGCGCTTCAATAGCAGTTTTGGATATGTTGAGCGAGACTACCCAACTGCGCGACAAGCTGGAAAACAATACCCAATACTTCCGCCAAAAAATGACCGAAGTTGGTTTTGACATTAAACCTGGTGTGCACCCAATTGTACCGGTTATGCTTTATGAAGCTAAACTGGCGCAGGAGTTTGCCGCCAAAATGCTGGAAGAGGGTATTTATGTAATAGGTTTTTATTACCCGGTGGTTCCGCAAGGCAAGGCTCGTATCCGAGTACAAATTTCGGCAGCTCATGATATGCACCATTTGGATAAGGCAATTGCCGCGTTTACCAAAGTAGGTAAGGAATTGGGAGTGATTAAATAATACGTGTAGATTCTTTATATTTGTAGATACAGGAGGGATTTTATTATGAAGCTGACTTTAAGTATAGAACCAGGATTAATAGATCAAATGAAAGAGGTTGCAAGAAAGAGAAATACAAGTATTTCAAAGATTGCTGAAAACTTATTTAAAGGAGAATTAGAGGCGGAAACAAAAGCACCATTCATAATGAAGAAAGAAGAAGAGCTTTCTGATTGGGTTAAAAAACTAACAATTACAGGAGAACCAGTTGCCGACTTTGACCATAAAGCTGAGTATCGCAAGCACTTAGACGTAAAATACGGGTTGTGATAACGGTGTTTATTGATAGCGATGTGATTTTAGACGCATTGTTAAAGAGGCCAGGATTTTATTTGCCGGCGGCTAATATATTAGAATTAGCCTATGAGAAACGATTGAAATTGCAAACATCATCAGTTGTGTTTGTAAATGCCCATTATTTCCTTGATAAGTTTGACAAGGTTAACAAACTTGAATTATTAAAGCGCCTAAGATCAATAGTAAGTATAATAGAGATAGGCGAAAAAATCATTGATTTAGCAATAAGCAGTAATTTTGTCGATTTTGAAGATGCCGTTCAGTTTTATGCAGCTAAAAGCGCTAATGCTGATTTTATCATCACTCGTAATATAAAAGATTATAAACATTCTACTATCCCGGTTTTAACAGCCGAACAATTTTTAAGAACACTATAATGCAAAATAAAATAGACCAATACGCCGCCGAAATTAAAGCCTTTGCTTCTGCCAAGGCCGATGAACTGGAAGCGTTCCGCATAAAATTTTTAGGCACAAAGGGAATTATCAAAGACCTTTTTGAAGAATTTAAAACCGTAGGCCCCGAAGAGAAACGTACTTTTGGTAAAGTGCTTAATGAGTTTAAACAGCTGGCGGAAGCTAAATACAACGAATTAAAAGAAACTAACAACTCACAACTAACAACTAACAACTCAGATATCGATTTAACGTTGCCTGGTGATGGGTTTACTGTTGGGTCACGTCATCCCTTATCCCTGGTGCGAAACGAGATCATTGATATTTTTAAGCGCCTTGGATTCGTAGTTGCAGAGGGCCCGGAGATTGAAGATGACTGGCATAATTTTTCGGCATTAAATTTCCCAGAAGAACACCCGGCCCGCGACATGCAGGACACGTTTTTTATTAAAAAGAACAGTGGTAAGGATGATATTGCTTTACGCACGCATACCTCATCGGTGCAAGTGAGGATGATGGAGCAGGGTAAGCCGCCGTTCCGCGCTATAATGCCGGGCCGCGTTTACCGTAACGAAGCAATATCTGCCCGTGCCCATTGCTTTTTTCACCAGGTAGAGGGTTTGTATGTTGATGAAAACGTATCATTTGCCGATTTAAAGCAAACACTGTATCATTTTGTGCAAGAGCTTTATGGCGAGGGTACCCAGGTACGGTTCAGGCCATCGTACTTCCCGTTTACCGAACCATCTGCCGAAATGGATATATCCTGTACCATTTGTAAAGGTTCAGGCTGCAATATGTGTAAATACAGTGGCTGGGTCGAGATTTTAGGCTGTGGTATGGTTGATCCTAACGTTTTGGAAAATTGCGGTATCGATAGTAAGAAATTTACCGGTTTTGCGTTTGGAATGGGTATGGAACGAATTGCCAACCTGAAGTATGTTATCCGCGACCTGCGTTTGTTTTCTGAAAATGACGTGCGCTTTCTGAAACAGTTCACTACAGAGATGTTATGAGGAAACTGCTGGCGATAGTGCTTATTGGTTTGTGCTGTTTTTCATGCGGCAAAGCAACAGACAATATACCCAGTGTACCGGTAAACTTTTCGGCACCCATAAATGATCCGCGCCTGGCGCCGCTTACCAGTGGTGGCGGCGTAGTTTTTATAGGCGGCTATGGTGTTGCCGGGCTAATTATTTACCGTACCGGATCTGGCCAGTATGTAGCTTACGACCGGTGCAGCAGCTATCAGCCCGAAAAAAAATGCGCGGTTACGCTTGATGCTTCAGGCTTTTCGGTAACCGATCCCTGTAGTGGTTCTAAATTTTCTTTGGCCGATGGTACGCCGGTAAAAGCGCCGGCCACCAAATCATTAAGGGCATATAGTGTGAGTGTCTATAATTTTCAGATATTTGTATCCAATTGATACATGGAAGCCGATAAAATTAAAGACAGTATAAAGCGGGCAGCGCAAGATTTATTCCGCAAATTCGGTTACCATAAAACCAGCGTTAACGAAATAGCCAAAAAAGCAAGGATCGCAAAAGCCACTATCTACAAGTATTTTGATAGTAAGGAGGCGGTATTGCATATTTTGCTGATGGACTATATTAAAGCCAGTGTTGATGACCTGGTGCAGAGCAATACGCCCGATATGGACGAAGAGGCCCACCTCAACAACCTTATCATGAAAACCTGCCGCCTGTCATACACTGTTTGCAACGAGTTTATTGGCTGGGATTTTATCCGCGAATCAACCAACTCCCAGGACTTTTTAAAAAACCTGAGCAACGAGCTGGAAGAAATGCTGATGGCATCATTTATCCAGCTGCCCGGCATCCGCAAACACGAAACCTATCACCAGCGTTTACGGTTCCTGATCAAATGCAGCAAAAGCATCGTGTTCAGTTTTGCGTTTACCTCGGTAAGCGATTCGGATGTGCGCAAAAACTTTGTTTCTTTTCAAAAAGAGATATTGCCTTATTTGGTAAAGGCGGCCATTACTGTGTAGGTTGAGTTATTTCAAATTGAACGTTATCGATCCGCTTTCTTCAACATCCCAGATGGTTGATTCATCAACGTTGATCGCATTTAAATTTAAAAAACTATCTGCTTGCTGTAAATAATCTTCGTCGGTATCGCCAAGCCGGGGTATTGCTATGATCTGTGGATCAATGTTAATCCTGCGGATTCTGTCGGTCAGCAGTAACAACGTGGCTTCCGAATAGGTTGATGACGCATCCCGGGCCAATTCGCCATTCCCGTCAAACAGGAAATAATCTGTCATTAAAATCGAAAAGAATTGCTTATCACGTTTATCATAATAAAACACTTCCGAGAATTTTACCGGAGATTGCTGCAGACCGGTTATTAGCCAATTATAAATTTGTTCCTGGGTGCTCATCCTTTAAAGATACAGACTTAAATAATAATAAAAGTATTTTAACAATATACTTTGAAATACAAAGTTCTTTTTGTTGATTTGTCTACAGGAACAAAGGGCAATGAAAAGGTCTATTTTTTTACACATTGACTTTCAAATACAAAGTACTTTATAAAAGCAAAATGATACAACAAGAACCAAAAACACGCGTAATAATGGACTGGCTTAAGGAGTCGGTTACAGTTAAATTACTTTTTATAGGAGTGCTGATTATAGTATTGCTCATCCCCTCATCGCTGATTAATAACCTGATAAGCGAGCGCGCGCAACGACAGGACGAGATGATAAATGATGTATCAGACAAATGGTCGGGCGGGCAGCTGGTAACAGGGCCGGTATTGGTTATTCCTTACAGAAAGCATATTCAAAAAATGGATACCGCCGGTAAGGTAACGTCACAGGATGTTATGGAAAACCTCTATGTCCTGCCCGATAATTTGAACATCAAAGCAGGTCTTAATACACAGATATTGCATAGGGGCATTTTTGATGTGGCAGTTTATAACTCGCTTGTTAAAGTATCCGGAAACTTTTCAAAGGCCAGTTTGGCCAGTGTTTCTTTAGCCCCTGATCAGCTCGTACTGGATAAGGCGCGCCTGGTTTTTAGTATTACCGATTTAAAAGGTTTAAAAAACAACCCTGTTGTTAAAGCCGGCGGCCAAACCCTGGCTGCCGAGCCTGTATTTAACAACGCCGTGTTGCCGGGCGAAGGCTTGCAGGCAGCCATAAATCTATCGGGAATTAAAGATGGCGAATTTACCTTTGATTATAGCCTTGATATGAAAGGAAGCCAGGAACTTAGCTTTTTACACCTAGGCAAAACTACCGATGTACAAGCCGGCGGCAGTTGGGCCAGCCCAAGTTTTGATGGCCGTTATTTGCCCGACGAACGCACCGTAGATAGTGGAGGTTTTAAATCGCATTGGAAAATGTTGTATTATAACCGGCCCTTCCCGCAGCAATGGGTTGATGATAACGGTTTGCTAAATAACGTAAAAAAGCAAGCCGATGCTACTTTCGGAATTAAACTTCGTTTACCGGTTGATCAGTATCAAAAAACGACACGTACCAGCAAGTATGCCATTTTAATTGTGCTGCTTACTTTTATCTCCCTGTTTTTAACCGAGGTTATCCGAAAGCAGAGCATTCACATTTTTAATTATGTTTTGATAGCCGCGGCCATGATCATTTACTACCTGTTGCTGCTATCTTTCTCCGAGCAAATTGGTTTTAACTTCGCTTACCTTGTGGCATCTGTTGCAACCATCGGCCTCATAGCAACATTCATAGCATCTATATTGAAAAACAGGATGGCGGCTGTGTTATTTGCTTTTATCCTATCGGTATTTTATACATTTATTTTCGTGATCATCCAGTTGGAAGACCTCGCGCTGATGGTAGGGAGTATAGCCTTGTTCATTATTGTGGGTGTGCTGATGTATTTCTCGCGGAAGATTAACTGGGATAAGCAGGAATCAATAGTAGTTGACGCTGCAAATAGCTAAACATTCATTTCACAAAAACCTAAACTTTATATTTATATACCATATACCATTTTGGTATATGGTATAATATTTATTATGTTTGCATAGTAAATTTAAATGTCATGAGCCGTGAACTAACAGATTTTTCAAAACAGGTAGACGAGCAGTTCGATATTGAGTTTAATCCATTAACAGATATTGTAAGCTATTTAATGGGTTTATTTCTTTAGTGTTGTTGCTCCTTTTTTTCGTCTTAATTCTTGATTCTAACTTCTTGATTCTGATTGTTACCTTTGCAGCCTGATGAATAAAGTTGCAAAACAGAAGTTTTTTGAAGACGTTCGGATAATAGATATTGCCGAAGAAGGAAAAGGCGTGGGCAAAACCGACGACTTTGTGCTTTTTGTTGATAAAGCCATACCCGGCGATGTTGTAGATGTACAGCTTTATAAAAGCAAAAAGAATTTTGGCGAAGGCAAAATTTTTAACCTGAAGCAAGCTTCTGAATACCGTACCACACCATTTTGCGAGCACTTTGGTACCTGTGGCGGCTGCAAATGGCAGCACATGACCTACGACGCCCAACTTAAATTCAAACAAAAATCTGTTGCCGATGCCCTTGGCCGTATAGCCAAAATTAATGTAGATGGCATCATGGATATCATCCCTTCGCCGGCGGATAGATATTACCGCAATAAACTGGAATATACCTTTAGCGATAAACGCTGGCTATATGATGGCGAGAACAAAGAAGATGAAGCCCTGAACATGAATGCCCTTGGTTTTCATATCCCGGGTCGGTTTGATAAAATTTTGGATGTAAAGCACTGCTACCTGCAGGCCGAGCCATCAAATAGTCTGCGCAACAGCATCCGCGATTTTGTGATTGAGCAGGGGTATTCATTTTATAACCTGCGTAACCACGAAGGCGCATTACGCAACCTGATTGTACGCACATCATCTACCGGCGAGATCATGGTTATTGTGGTATTTGCTTACGCGGAACAGGAAGAGGTGGATAAGCTGATGAATTTTATTGATGCCGGTTTCCCGGAAATAACATCGTTATTATACATTATCAACCAAAAAAAGAACGATACCATTTTTGACCAGGATGTAATAGCCTTTAAAGGCCCCGAATACATTCATGAGGAAATGAATGGCATCAAATTCCGTATAGGCCCAAAATCGTTTTACCAAACCAACAGCATCCAGGCGCTGCGCCTTTACGAGATAACCCGCGATTTTGCAGGCTTTACCGGTAATGAGCTGGTTTATGACCTGTACACAGGTGCGGGTACCATTGCCAATTTTATAGCGGGCAGCGTAAAAGAAGTGGTAGGGGTAGAGTATGTGCCCACTGCCATCGAGGATGCTAAAGTAAACTCGGCTATTAACAATATCACCAATACCAAATTTTACGCGGGTGATATGAAAGATGTATTGGTTGCCAGTTTTGTAACTGAGCACGGCAAGCCGGATGTGATCATTACCGACCCGCCACGTGCTGGTATGCACCCTGATGTGGTTGCCCGCCTTATGGAAATTGAAGCGCCTAAAATTGTTTATGTAAGCTGTAACGCAGCTACCCAGGCCCGCGATTTGCTGGTATTAAAAGAAAAGTACGATATCGTAAAAATACAACCCGTAGATATGTTTCCACATACACAGCATGTGGAAAATGTGGTGTTATTGGTGTTAAGGGGTTAATTATGAACGGATAAGGATTATAGAATGAGATTTTTACCCTTATCGTTTTCTTGTTTAGAATGTCCCCATTGCGGTTTATAATTTAGTTTTTTAGCGTAGGATTTTCCCAATTAGAGTTTAGAATTTATTTTTTAGAGTTTTCTATATATGCAACCCGAAGATCTGTTAAACCCGGATAATGAAAACCAACCTCAGCCGGCCAAAAACAGCCCGCTGCTGAGTTTGGAGCGCGATCTTAAATTTTTTAAGGATTCGATACATGAGGTGGCCATCGAAATTATGGTAGAAGGGCTATCATCGTATCCGATTTTTATAGCCCACCAGCACGAGTTAAAATTGGGCGAGTTGATACTGGACAGGCACGATTTGAATTCGGACTGGAGCATCCACGCCTCAACGCTTGAGGAATTTACCGAACGCGGTGTAATTAAACCGGAATTGAAAGAACGCTTTATCAGCAGCTACAAAAATCCCAACGAATATATGTGCGTGTTTGTAGTAGTGCCCGAGGGTGCAAATTTTGTTTATGTACCCTATAAAAAATAGAATGTGCAGCGTTTAAACTTGAAACCTTAAAACGGACTTGTATATTTACCACGCATAAAACCAACATTGTAACGGTTCATCGTTAAAACTTACAAAGCTTTCTTCCCATGCCCGAAAAGAAACTCCTGATATTAAACCGGCAGCAGATACAGCAAAAGCTGGACCGTATGGCTTACCAGATACTGGAAGATAATTTTGACGAGGAAGAGATACTTATAGCCGGCATACTGCCCCGCGGCAACCATATCGCCGCTCGCCTGAAAGCCATTTTGGATAACATCGCTCCATTTAGCAGCAAACTATTATCTATCGAACTGGATAAGCAAAGCAGCAGCCTGCAGGCCAATATAGATTTTGACGTGAATGCCTGCAGCAACAAGGTAGTGATTCTGGTTGATGATGTATTAAACAGCGGCAAAACCCTGGCCTATGGCTTTGGCGTTTTTTTGGATGTGCCGTTAAAAAAATTACGCACGGCTGTTTTGATAGATCGTAATCACAAAAGTTTCCCGGTAACTACTGATTTTGCCGGTATGGCTTTATCAACCGTTATAAAAGAACATGTAGATGTAGTGATGGATGAAGAGGGAGAAGAAGACGCGGTTTATTTAAGATAAACCGATGAAGCAAATAACCGGCTGCCTGCTTACTGCTATGCTTTTTGCATCCTGTAATAACGATGCGCAGCAGAAAGTGATAGACGTTTTTAGGCCGGCTTTAGCAAATATAAAACCGGTAACTGCCAAAAAATATGGATTTGGCGAAGGCTTTTGCGGGCAAAATATCTATCTCAACAGCGATTCTACATTTACCTGGGTGCATGCCTGCGAAGGACAATCGTCTTCGAGTATTGGCAAATGGCAGGTAGCCGGTGATAGCGTGCTGTTAACGCCCTATCCCCAGAAAGCCGATAATATCTCATATCGGGTTTCGCTTAGTAAATCTATTCACGATTCGCGGGTGGTTATTATAATAACCGATAAAACAGGCACTCCTGTAAAGGATTTTGTTATACTGCCGTTTAACAATAAACCGGCATTCACTTTTACCAACAAGGGTGTAATGATGGGCGATAAAAGCTATAAACTATCTTATTTTCAGGATAACATGAGTACCGATAGCACGGGCACAATAAGGTTATTAAAATCCGAAAAAGATAGCCTCGATTTTTCAAAGTTGTATGCCTTAACAGGCAAAACATTCAGAATAAGTACCAGCAACCTGCCCGATACCATCAGGCTGACAATAAATATCAATGGTGTTGCTTTTACCGGATACCAGGTAAGGTATTTGGCCGATCGGCCTCAAAAGTTTAGGTATGCCGGCGGCGACCTTATCTTAAAAAAATAGTACGTTTAGTTTTCCGGTACGTTGGCGGTTATCTGGCCTTCGTCAGATATATTTAGGATGCCTTCAGGAAAATCGGTTTCGGTAAGTTCCCTTATCCTGGTGGCGGCACGGTTTAGGGTATCCCTTTCCAGGCCTTTATCATGCGCCTGCCTGTATGATAGTATCTTCCCGCTTAAAAATTCTCCCTTTTTATTAACATAAACTTTTAAAACCGGCGCAAGCCCGCAAATGCCGGCAACGCTCACACAGCGGTAGGTGCAAAAGTTGCCCAGGCTATAGGCTATTAGCCTGTTTTTGTACATTTCCATAGCACGGTTAACATGTGGGCCATTGCCAAAAATGAGGTCGGCTCCTGCATCAATAGCATTGTGGGCAAATGCGTATACATCGCCCCGTTTTTCGTTAATGAAGCTTTCCATTTTACGGGGCACATGCTCATAATTAACACCTTCGCCGCCGCCATGAAAAGATACGATGACCACATCGCATCGCTGCTTTAGTTCGCTGATAATGCTGGCAGCGCCCTTTAAATTGAGGATAGGAACAGTGTTGGCATTGGGTGCAAATGAACAAAAGCCGTATTTTATGCCATTTACTTCAAAAACTGTTGATGGCTTTATCAGCAGTCCCGCATAATTAATACCAAGGCTATCCAAGGTTTGTGTGGTACTGTTGCGGCCTTTAATATCAAAATCGCTGATATGGTTATTGGCAAGGCTAAGCAGGTTAAATCCTGCATCTTTTAAAACAGAGGCATATTTTGTAGGCATCCTGAACAGAAAGGCCTTACTTTTTTGATGCAACTTGTAATGCGCAGGATCGCCGGAATCTAATAACGATCCTTCCAGGTTACCAAATATCACATCTGCGCCTTGCAGGTCGGGCTTTACCGCATTAAAACTGTTTACGGCGCTATCAGGCGGCAGGGTAGCATTATTAGGATACGAAGTGCCCAACATAATATCGCCCATTGCGGCAATACAAAGTGAATCGGGTACAATGGGCGCGGGTTTTGGAGGTTCGGGCTTTGCGATCACTGCTCTTTGTTGCTTTACCACAACATGTTTTGGCGGCGGTGTTTGGCAAGCCTGCAAAATTATAACCAGGCAGATTACAACAGGCAGTGAACAAGGTTTGGTATAAAAAAAAAGTCCCTTCATGTTTATGACGGGACTAAATTAAGTATTTTATTGAATTTCTTTAGTTGCTATTGTCGTCGTCGGTATTGGTTGCAACGTTGCTGTTGGTTAGCTGGTCTTTAAATGAAGCTAACAAACGACCGCCTTTGTAAAAGTAACGGCTGTAATAATTATCGTCGAGACTGCTAATGGCCACCCCTCTTGATGATGCATGTGCAAACTTGCCATCGCCCAGGTAAATGCCTACATGTGAAATACGGCGGCTATGGATTTTGAAGAAAACAAGGTCGCCTTCTTTTAAATCATCTTTACCAACAGGGTTAACCATGCTGAAAATATCGCGTGAGCTTCTTTTAATATCCAGGTTAAAAACCTCGCTGTATAACTCTTTGGTAAATGCAGAGCAATCTATACCTTTTCTTGACTCGCCGCCAAAATGGTAAGGGGTACCAATCCAGTCATAAACAAAGTGAAAAAGTTTCATGTTTGAGGTGGCTGATAAAGCAACACCCATAATTTGAGAGAGGTATGTTTTTGCTAAACCCTCTTGTTCGTCGGTTTTATCCTCGGTAACAGCTGGAGTGGTTTTTGTTTGAGCTTGCGAAGCTAAAACAGTGAACATTAGGGCAATAGCCAGGGCAAATTTCTTCATTTAATCAGTTAAAGTTGTTGTTAGGGCCAACAAATTGTTTATTAAATTAGACACTTTGTCTATCGTTGAATACAAAACTATCCATATTTTTTAAATTTGCAAATAAAACGTGCTTTTTTTTCAAAAAATATAAATATAAGGGCCTTACTAAAAATGTTATTAATATAAAGCTAATACTATTACGAAGGATGGATATTTATGGTTACCCTTTTTTGTGCGTGAATCATGATTTATTTCAAAATTGGGTAAAAAAGAATCTGAAAAACAGGACAATTACTGTTTTTTAGCGGTTCAAACACAGAAAGTTAACAAAAACTCTTTTGCGAAAATTAAAATTGACATTATAAAGTTTGGCAAATCAAACAAAATGCTATTGATATTGCTTACCAAATGTGCGCTGTAAGAAATAAAAAATAAAACTGCATAACATTTGGCTGCGGTTTCGATAATTTAAAGGATATAATTAGATTTGCGCTTTACTCCAAGAAATTGACTGTTTAAATACATGAGTTCAATCGAAATAACTAAGGACACTTACCTGATGTGGTACGAACAAATGCTGTTGATGCGTAAGTTCGAAGAAAAGACAGGACAACTATACGGGCAACAAAAAATCAGGGGCTTTTGTCACCTGTACATTGGGCAGGAGGCTGTATTGGCCGGTGCCATGTCTGTAATGAAACAGGAAGACAGCATGATAACCGCTTACCGCGATCACGCACATGCTTTGGCCAAAGGCGTAGAGCCTAAAGCTATCATGGCCGAGATGTATGGTAAAGCAACCGGATGCTCAAAAGGCAAGGGCGGCTCTATGCACATGTTTGATAAAAGCAAACACTTTTACGGCGGTCACGGTATAGTAGGCGGCCAGGTACCACTTGGTGCCGGTGTTGCATTTGCCGAAAAATATAAAGGTACCGAGTTTGTGAATATCACTTACATGGGCGATGGTGCTGTACGCCAGGGCGCACTTACCGAAACCTTTAACATGGCAGCACTTTGGAAACTACCTGTAATTTTTATTTGCGAAAATAATGGTTACGCCATGGGTACTTCTGTTGAACGTACAACCATCCAAACTGATATTTATAAATTAGGTTTGCCTTACGGCATCCCTTCATCGGCGGTTGATGGTATGGACCCGGCCGCAGTGCACGTTGCTATGGACGAAGCTATTTCACGTGCCCGTTCAGGTGAAGGCCCAACCTTTTTAGAGATGCGTACTTACCGCTTTAAAGGTCACTCCATGTCCGATCCGCAGAAATATCGCACCAAAGAGGAATTGGAAAGCTATAAAGCAAAAGATCCTATTGAAATGACCAAACAGACTATTGTTGAAAAACAATATGCCGATGATAAATGGTTTGAAGAGATTGATGCCAAAATTAAAGCTATTGTTGATGAAGCGGTTCAATTTGCCGAAGAATCGCCATGGCCTGATGCATCTGAACTATACACCGACGTTTACGTTCAGGAGGATTATCCATACATTAGGGATTAGTTTTGAGTTTTAAGTAATTAGTTTTGAGTAAAGCTGCAAAAAGATTTTAAACTCAAAACTCACTACTCAAAACTTGCCACTATTATATAAATACTAAATTATAACACATATAAAAAGTATATGGCCGAAGTAGTTAAGATGCCTAAAATGAGCGATACCATGACCGAAGGGGTATTGACTAAATGGCATAAAAAAGTTGGCGATAAAGTAAAATCAGGCGATGTATTGGCCGAGGTTGAAACTGATAAAGCTACCATGGATTTTGAATCGTACCAGGATGGCACCTTGTTATTTATAGGTGTTGAAGAAGGTGCAGCCGTTCCGGTTGATGCGGTTATTGCCGTAATTGGCAAGGATGGTGAGGATTACAAAACCGCGCTGGCTGATAGTGGTAGCGAGCCTGCCGCGAAAAAAGAAGAGAAGGCTGCCGAACCGGCACCTGTTGCCGATAAAAAACCAGCAGCCACCGCGGCGCCAAAGGTTGATTTATCGAGCATACCAGCTGCGGTTATACGCATGCCGCTTTTAAGCGATACCATGACCGAAGGTACCATTGAAAAATGGAACTTTAAGGTAGGTGACAAAGTAAAAGCCGACGATTCATTGGCTGATGTGGCAACCGATAAGGCTACTATGGAGGTTGTAGGATACGAGGCAGGTACTTTATTGTACATTGGTGTAAAAGAAGGCGAAGCAGTTGCTGTTAATGGCATTATTGCCATTGTAGGTAAAGAGGGAACCGATATTACGCCTTTATTACAGGCTGGCAATGATGCACCTGCACCTGCTGCCGAAGCGGCTCCTGAAGCCAAAACCGAAACTGCTGATGCCGCGCCTGTTGCATCGTCAACATCTGCTGATGACAGCCGCGTAAAGGCATCGCCACTTGCACGTAAAATTGCAAAAGATAAAGGCATTAACCTTAATGATGTAAAAGGCAGTGCCGAAGGCGGCCGCATTATTAAAAAAGATATTGAAGAATATACACCGGCTGCTAAACCGGCTGCTGAGCCAACACCGGCTGCTGCACCTGCATCGGCGCCTGCTGCACCGGCAAAAGCACCTATCGTATTGCCAACTTATACCGGCGAAGAGAAATTTACCGAAAGGGCAGTTACACAAATGCGTAAAGCCATCAGCCGCCGCTTAAGCGAAAGCTTGTTTACTGCTCCGCATTTCTACGTAACCATGAGCATTGATATGGATCAGGCTATTGCAGCCCGTACCCGCATTAATGATGTTGCCCCGGTTAAAATATCGTTTAATGATTTTGTATTAAAAGCCTGTGCTGTTGCCTTAAAACAACATCCTGCTATTAATTCATCATTCCTGGGCGATAAAATACGCACTAACGAGCATATTCACATTGGTGTTGCCGTTGCTGTTGATGAAGGTTTGCTGGTACCGGTAATTAAATTTGCCGATGGTAAATCACTAAGCCATATCTCGGTTGAAGTGAAAGAATTTGCCAGTAAAGCAAAATCTAAAAAATTACAACCTGCCGAAATGGAAGGCTCAACATTCACCATATCAAACCTTGGTATGTTTGGTGTTGATGAGTTTACTGCTATTATTAACACACCAAACGCTTGTATTCTTGCTGTAAGCGGTATCCAGGCAGTTCCGGTTGTTAAAAATGGCGCTGTAGTGCCTGGCAACATCATGAAGGTTACCTTGAGTGCAGATCACCGGGTAGTTGATGGCGCTACTGCCGCAGCATTCCTGCAAACTTTAAAATCGTTACTGGAAGAACCAGTTAGATTGCTGATATAATTTGATTTCGGATTTTCGATTTCGGATTTAAATATAAAGAGCGATGAGGGGTTATACTTCATCGCTCTTTTTTTGCTATAAAACATAAACGCTCCCGCGGGCTTCCAGTCCGTGGTAACCATCGTGTCAACTTCCGGCTGACGAAGCGAAATCCCGTACAATGGCATTCAACTTATGCACATGTCTGTAAGCATGATAAACCGCAACAGCGGCCCATTCCAGCCGTGTAAGTAAGCCTATTCCGGTAAACTCAGGTATAAGGCAGGTGCCTGTCAGGTCTTGATTTTGAACAATCTCTTTAAGTTGCTCAGAAACCGCCGAAAGGTCATCTGCCAACGGAGCCTTGTCATAATCCTTGTTATCGGGGATTAAAGTAGGTGCTGCGGGATATTGGGCATCAAAATCTAAAAATATACCTTTTATAATATCAACATATTGGTCGGGGCTGCGTAACGTAACTTTTGCCGGGCCGTTTAAAGTTGATACTGCGCCCTGCAACGAAAGCCGCAGGTGCTCCAGGTGCTGCGCCGGTGTCCACGATCCTGGCTGTGGCACACGATTGAAATCGGTGGGTTTAATTGATGCTATAACTTGCATCAATTCGTTCATTGTTGATTCAAGCGAAATAGTTAATGGTTCTGGTAAATTGCCGGGGGCTTTAATTGTCTGCTTGTCCATAGTGCTGTGTTGATTGATAATCAAATATCGGCAGGCGCAATATTATTTGGCCGGGGTAATATGGACATTTTAAGGGCGATTTGCGACAGTTTTATTCCCTGCTGCTAGCAGAAGCATAGCAACTCCTTTCGCATTACATAATCATTCATCCAGTAAGGACCAATGGCAATATCCTCTTCGTAAGCAACAGCAAAGCCCATTTTTTCATAAAATGATTTGGCCTGGTTATACCGGTTTACATTGAGTTCGAGAATTTCTTTGCCCGCTTCCCTTGTCTTGTTGGCCACTTCGTTTATCAATATTTTGCCGTAGCCTTTGCCCTGGGTTTGGGGCAGGCAATATAATTTATGCAGCTTATAAATGTCGGGGTTTTCATCGCGCGGCGAGTAGGCGGCAAAAGCAACGGGCGTGCCTTCTTCTTCAAGTAGCAGGTAGGTTTGCAGGTTATCGGCTACTTGTTTTCCTATTTTTTCTGCCGAATAAATCTCGGCCAGCATAAATTCAATTTGTTCGCGCTCCAATATAGCCGAGTAGGTTGCCCACCAGGTGGTATCGGCTATTTGCAGTATGGTATCAACATCGTTAACTGTTGCCTTCCTTATAGTATACATAATCTGTAGTTGGTTTTCTGTGGTCTGTAGTCGGTTTTCTGTAGTCGGTTTTCTGCGGTCTGTCCTCAGGCCACCGGCCTCAGTCCTCGGCCTATGCTTTTTCTTCCCATATCATGCAAAGGTGCAAAATGGTTTCTACCGCCTTTTGCATATCCTGCACTGATACCCATTCCTGCTTGCTGTGAAATGCGTGTTCGCCGGCAAAAATGTTGGGGCAGGGCAGGCCCATGAATGATAATCTTGAGCCATCGGTTCCACCTCTTATACTGCATAATTTGGCTGTTAAGCCCGTGCGGTTTATAGCTTCCATGGCATTGGCAACAATTTCCGGATGCTGCTCCAGCACATTTTTCATATTGCGGTACTGCTGGCTGGTAGTTAAGGTATAGGCAGAGTTCGGATATTTTTTTAAAACCTCGTCGGCTGTTTTCCTAATTACATCGGCATGGCTTTTCAGGTTACCCTCGTCAAAATCGCGGATAATAAAATCTATGCCCGCCGTTTCTACATGGCCCTCTATACTCACCGGGTGTACAAAGCCCTGCATGGCGTCGGTATGCTCAGGCGATAGTTCATCCGGCAAAGCGGCTACAATTTCGCCGGCTATTTTTATGGCGCTTTCCATTTTGCCCTTTGCAAAGCCAGGGTGGGCGCTTACGCCTTGTATTATCAGCCGGGCGCCATCGGCACTAAAGGTTTCATTTTCCATATTGCCGGCACTTTCGCCATCAATGGTATAGGCGGCATAAGCACCAAGCCTGGCAATATCAACATGGTCAACTCCGTGCCCAACCTCTTCATCTGGTGTAAACAATATCCTGATGTCGCCGTGCTTTATTTCGGGATGATTGATCAGCTGGTAGCAGGCGTCCATAATTTCGGCCACACCGGCCTTGTTATCGGCGCCTAATAAAGTTGTACCGCTGGCAGTTATTACATCGTGGCCAAATTGATTTTTAAGATCGGGATGATCGGTCAGTTTAACAACCTGTGTGGGGTCATCAGGTAAAATAATATCCTGCCCCTGGTAGTTTTTATGTACAATGGGTTTTACATTGGCCCCGCTGCAATCGGGGGCGGTATCTACGTGCGAGCAAAAGCAAATTACAGGTACCTGCTTATTCGTGTTTGACGGAATGGTAGCGTACACATAGCCAAACTCGTCAAGATGGGCATCCTGAACACCCATAGCCAGCAACTCGTCAACCAACAAGCGGCTTAAGTTTTTTTGCTTTTCTGTTGATGGGAATGTAACCGAAGTGGGGTCTGATTGCGTATCAATGGTAACATATCGCAAAAAACGATCGGTGACAGTAAAACTTAGCGGGGAATTAAAACTCATAAGCTATATTAGTAAAATTTTAAAGCCATTGGTAAACCTGTATGCGCTTTTGTAAATATTGATAAAAATTAACATTGAAAAAATATATTCTTTTTTTTGTTTTAGGCTTCACAGTTGCAATGGCTAAAGCGCAAAGTGGATTTAATTATTATGAATTTGGTGCTGGTATTAGCGCAAGCTATGGCAAAGCCGAAGCAGATTTAAAAAAGCAGGATTACCATCCGGCAGTTAGTTTGAATTTTGTTTACAATTACAGCCCGTTTTTGCCCATTACTGCCGAATTGCAAAAGGGTACCTTCTCGGGTGGCGGTGCTTTAAAAAGCCAGGATTTTTCGGGCCGGTATTTTACCAATTCATATTTTTCTTTTAATGTACATGGCGATTTACAGGCCGGCGAAATACTTGACTATAGTGATAGCTGGGTTTTAGACCGGATTAAAGGTTTGTACATTGGCACAGGTATTGGCTTTATATACAACAACATGACGCGCATTGAGCGTTTTAACAGGTTTCCTGAAAACGGGGTAGTGTACCCCGATCCCAATTCGGGCGAGGGTTTCCAGGGAAAAAATAACAGTTTGAACATTATTATTCCTATCAGGCTTGGCTATGAGTTTAAAATTTTTGATGACTATGATCAGCCCCGGTACGGTATAGATATCAGTGTTCAACACTATTTTGCTCCGGGTGAAGGTCTTGATGGCTATAACGACCCTACATCAAAATATAAAAATAATGCTACAGACCAATATACCTTTGTAACCGTTGGGTTTAAATATAACTTTGGTAATACAACGTCATACGTTAAACTCATCAGAAAATTCCAATATTGAACGTAGAAGAATTGCGTGATTATTGCCTGCAAAAAACAGGTACCACCGAAGGCCTGCCCTTTGGCGAGGAAACGCTTGTGTTTAAAGTTGCCGAAAAGATATTTCTGTTGATTGGCCTTACAGAAGGCAACCGCTTTAATGTAAAATGCGATCCCGAACTTGCCATTGAACTGCGCGAACGATACCCGGAGGTAATTCCCGGCTATCATATGAATAAAAAATTGTGGAATACCGTTTATATGGATGGCTCGCTGACCCGCAGGCAGCTTTGCGAGATGATAGACCACTCGTACCAGCAGGTTGTAAAAAGCCTGCCTAAAAAAATCCAGGCAGAACTTTCAGATTTAATATAGCATAGTAGCAATATTTTTGCAGCTGTCTTAAATCTTGACTCTTGATTCTTAACTCTTCCCACCTATCTTTGAGCCAAACACAATTCCATGAGATCATTTTTATTAGCCATAGTTTTCTTCTTCGCCTGTATAAGCGCCAAAGCACAGCTAACCCCTTTTGAATTAAGTAAGGATAAAAACTATACGGCTACCTATGCCGAAGTAATTAGTTACTATCAAAAGGTAAATAAACTGTATCCGCAGCAAATGAAAATGATTAATTACGGCACAACCGATGTGGGTAAACCGTTAACATTGATTGTACTTTCAAAAAATGGTGTTTTTGATCCCGGGCTGATAAAAAAACAGGATAAACGCGTATTGCTTATCAACAACGGTATTCACCCCGGCGAGCCGGAAGGGATTGATGCCAGCATGATGCTGGTGCGCGATCTGCTTAAAAAGAACCAGTTGCCAAAGGATGTTGTGATTTGTTTAATTGCGCTTTACAACATCGATGGTAATCTAAACCGCGGTCAAAGCCGTGTAAGCCAAAACGGACCGGCAGCATACGGCTTCCGCGGAAATTACCGCAACCTTGATTTGAACCGCGATTTTATAAAAGCGGATAGCCGCAACGCGCTTGCTTTTACGCAGATATTAACCACCTGGAAACCCGAAGTGTTTTTAGATAACCACACCAGCGATGGCGCCGACTATCAGTATGTGATGACGTTGATAGAAACCCAGAAAGACAAGCAAAACTCGATACTGGCCGATTATACCTCGAAAACACTGACGCCATACCTTTATAGCCACATGAAAAAAAGCGGCTACGAGATGATCCCTTATGGCGCGGGTGAAGAAGGCCTGCCAGACTCGGGCATCGTGAGCTTTTTGGAAACTCCCCGTTTTGCCACCGGCTTCACTGCCCAGCATAACATTATCAGCTATATTACCGAAACCCATATGCTTAAACCATTTGATAAACGGGTATATGCAACCTATGATTTTATGCAGCACTTGATTGATATAAACCAGCGTGATGCTAAATTGATAGGTGACCTGAAGAAAAAAGCCGATGCAGCCGTTATCAGCCAAAAAACGTTCCCCTTAAAATGGGAGGTGGATATGAAAGCCGTGGATACCATCACCTTTAAAGGATACGAGGCCGGCTACAAAACCAGTGATGTAAGCGGGCTAAAACGCCTGTATTATGATAGGAGTAAGCCTTACACCAAAGTCATCAAATTTTACAATACCTATAAAACAACTGTAACTGCCGATAAGCCGCTGGCCTATGTAATACCACAGGCTTGGGGTAAAGTGATAGACCTGTTTAAGCTTAACGGTGTAAAAATGCAGCAACTGGCGCACGATACCACGTTAAACCTGCAGATGTATTACTTTGGCGATATTAAAACACCAACGCGTCCGTTTGAAGGCCACTACCTGCATAGCAGCGTACAATTAAACCCGGTTGATATGGCCATGAAATTTTATGTCGGCGATTACGTTGTATATACCAACCAGGCCATCAACCGGTATATTGTAGAAACATTGGAACCACAGGGAGTAGATTCGTTTTTTGCCTGGAACTTTTTTGATTCGATGCTGGGTGAGAAGGAATACTTTTCGGACTATGTTTTTGAAGACAAAGCTGCCGATTTGTTGAAGAAAGATGCGGCCCTGAAACAAAAACTGGATGATGCTAAAGCAAAAGACCCGCAACTGGGCAACAGTGCGCAGGCGCAGCTGTTTTTTGTATATAAAAACTCGCCTTACTTTGAAAAAACATACATGCGCTACCCGGTGGGCCGCATTTTAAACGATACTAAACTCGACCTTAAATAAATGGAAAACCTTATACTGGCCCCAGTAGCCTCGGTAATATTTGCACTAACTATTCTTGTTTCCTTAATCGCCTTCTCTAACCAAGACCTGTATGGTAAGCTCATGCTGCACCCGTACAATGTGTCGCGCGGGCATTATGTTTATACCATCATTACCAGCGGGTTTATTCATAAAGATTGGATGCACCTGTTTTTTAACATGATGTCGTTTTATTTCTTTGCCTTTCAGCTGGAGCCGGTTTTAGGACATTTTCAATTTGGTGTGCTGTATATGATAAGCCTTATCCTGAGCGATATGCCATCGGTAATAAAGCACAGGGAAAATTATAGTTATTACAGCCTCGGGGCTTCCGGCGCAGTAAGTGCTGTGGTTTTTAGCGCAATATTATACAACCCATTGGGCAAAATGATGATTTTGCCTATCCCGATAGAAATTCCGGCCGTTATTTTTGGTGTGTTATACCTGGTATATTGCAGCTATGCAACCAAATACTCCCGTGATAATATAAACCATGATGCTCACTTTTATGGGGCACTAAGCGGCTTATTGATCACCATTTTATTTCACCCGGGTATAGTTCCTTTCTTTATTCAGCAAATTACCGAGAAAGTTCAATCTTTGCTGCATTAACAAAATCGCCATTGGCATTAAACAGGAAACTTATGGGGGCATTTGGATTTTTGATGATCTCTAACAGTAAAAAGCCCCAGTTTTTCCAGAAGTTTTCAAGCACCTGGCCGTAAATTTTGTTCATCCAATCATCAAACAGGGGTTTGCTGCTAGTGCCGCGTAAGGGGGCGGCTTCTATGTAAATGGTATCGCCAACGGGCATTACCTCATACTCGGGCAGGCGGTTAAACAGGTAGGCCGAGTAAAAGAAACGAGCGTTCACCTCCTCAAACTGGATGGGGTGCAAAGGCTTATCTGCTATTTTATCCAGCATTTCCTGGTGATAGCGCCCATTGGAGCCATTATCCTGCAGGCAAATTACCAGGCCAAAGTCTTTTATCCGCAGCGAGAATGTAAGCGTATTGATCTCATCGCGATAGCCAAAAACATTGTCGGCATTATCTACCTTAAACAAAGCGATGCTGTAGGGTTTAAAGCCATCCAGCTCGATGGGCAGGTTAAGCGTTTGCAGCATCAGGTGCAGGTTGCTGAACCGGTGAATAATAGCCTGCGAAATATTAAACTCCTCGCCCTGCGCATGTTGTTGGCGGATACCGGCCTGTATCTCGTTAAAAATAATCCCGTATAATAATTTGCCGGCCCATTGAAAAAGCTTGAATTCATCAAGTTGTTTTACAGCTTCATAGCCAGTTTCAAACGCGGCGGCTATTTCGGCCTCCAGCGGTTCCAAATATTGCTCGTTTATGGCGGCGCTGTTGGGGAGTTTTAAGTCCTTGTAGGTGGCCATACTTTCGTCGAGCAATTTAAAGGGCTGGTCTTCCAGGTTATAACGGCTCATGAGCCATTGTGGAAAAACCTGTATTTTTTCTTCTTCAGAATTTAAAGCTTCGCCCGTAAGGAAGCATTTGCTGTTACTGAAATTAAAACGCTGAAACGGTGAATAAATTTGTGCCGGCATGGCCGCAAAGATAAGCACGAAATTCATTCTAAACTTTTAGCTTTGGTTTTTAACATGGAACTGACATATCAACCCTTCGAATTACAACTCAGGCACGCTTTTACCATAGCTAAGTTTTCGCGAACTACCACGCCTGTTATGCTGGTGCAGCTAAAGCATGAAGGCCATACCGGCTATGGCGAAGCGTCAATGGTGCCCTATATGGGCGAAAGCCACCAAAGTGCCATGGAGTTTTTAAGTAAAGTTGATATTGGCCAATTTAGTTATCCTTTTGATTTTGGGAGGATAATTAGTTACTTAGATAGCATTGCGCCCGGTAACCCGGCGGTAAAAGCCGCTATTGATATTGCCCTGCATGACCTGGATGGCAAAATTAAAGGGCAACCCTGCTGGCAGCTTTTGGGTAGCAAACCCGCCCTGATGCCCGTAACCAGCTTCACTATCGGCATTGATACGCCCGAAATGATCATCAAAAAAGTAAAGGAAGCTGAAGGTTTTAAAGTGATAAAGGTGAAGCTTGGCCGCGATACAGATAAAGAACTGATAGGTACCATTCGTTCGGTTACAGACGTACCATTATATGTAGATGCCAACCAGGGCTGGACAGATTTGCAGCAAAGCCTGGATATGACCTATTGGCTACAGGCGCAGGGCGTGCAATTGATAGAACAACCTATGCTTAAAACCGACCCCGACAGCAATGCCTGGCTCACAGAGCGCAGCCCGATCCCAATTATTGGCGATGAGGCTGTACAGCGTTTTGAGGATGTGGAGAAGGCGAAAGGCGTATATACGGGCATCAACATCAAACTCATGAAATCGGCCGGGATGTACGAAGCCAAACGAATGATAACCAAAGCGCGCGAACTGGGCCTGCAAATCATGATAGGTTGCATGACTGAAACCAGCTGCGCGGCACTGGCCGGTTTAGCCCTTGCCCCGCAATGCGATTGGGTTGATTTGGACGGGCCCTTCCTGGTAAGCAATAACCCCTACCAGATGCCCGGTTTTGCCGATGGTAAATATATTTTAAATAAAGAGCCCGGACTGGGCTTACGCAATGGCTAAGGCACTAATCATCGGATCCGGCATAGCGGGCATCGCGACAGCGATAAGGCTTGCGGTGCAGGGCTACCAGGTTGAGGTTTTTGAGGCTAACAGCTATCCTGGCGGTAAATTATCTGAATTTGAGCAGGATGGATTTCGTTTTGATGCCGGGCCAAGCCTGTTTACCATGCCGCAGTATGTAGATGAATTGTTTGTCCTCGCCGGCAGAAATCCTAAAGAGTTTTTTAGCTACCAAAAGCTGGATAAAGTTTGCCAATACTTTTACGAAGATGGCACACGCCTGAATGCCTTTGCCGACGCAGAACTGTTTGCCAGAGAAGTAAATAATGTTACCGGCGAGCCTGTTGCATCAGTAAAAAAATACCTGACCAACAGCGCAACCATTTACAATATAACCAATCACGTTTTCCTGGAACAATCGCTGCACAGGCTTAAAACATTTTTGAGCCGGGATACGGCAAGGTCGGTTTTGGGTTTGCCGGGGATAGACGCCTTCCGGACAATGCACAAGGCCAACGAGGGGTATTTTAAAGACGACCGCCTGGTGCAGTTTTATGACAGATATGCTACGTACAACGGATCAAACCCATATGCTGCGCCGGCCACCCTGAACGTGATACCGCATTTAGAGCAGCACTACGGCGCTTATTTCCCTATTGGGGGTATGTATAGCATTACGGGTAGTTTAGTTAAGCTGGCGGAATCTTTAGGGGTTATATTTAATTATAACTCAAAGGTTGATGAGATCATGTTAGATGCCCGCAAAGCCACGGGCCTAAAGGTGGGGGAGAAGAATATCAACGGCGATATCATCATATCCAACATGGATGTTTGGTTCACCTATCAAAGGCTGCTAAAGGCCCATCCCAAACTATTCCCCCGGAAAATCCTGGGCCAGGAGCGCAGCAGCTCGGCGCTGATATTTTACTGGGGTATCAGCAGGAGCTTTCCCGAACTTGATTTGCATAACATTTTTTTCAGTACCGATTACAAAGCCGAGTTTGATCATATCTGGAAGGATAAGAATATCTTTCACGATCCTACTATCTATCTCAATATCAGCTCTAAATACAAGCCGGACGATGCTCCCGCCAGCTGCGAAAACTGGTTTGTCATGATCAACGTGCCGGCCAATGTAGGGCAGGAATGGGATACCCTGGTTGCCACCGCCCGCGAAAACATCCTCAAGAAACTCACCCGCATTTTGGGCGACGATATCGAAAGCCTCATCCTGTCCGAAACCATCCTCGATCCGCGGCAGATTGAGAGCAAAACCTCATCCTACCAGGGCTCGCTGTATGGCACCAGCAGCAACAGCCGGTTCGCGGCATTTTTGCGGCATGCCAATAAATCGTCCAAAATTAAAAACCTGTATTTTTGCGGGGGTAGTGTCCATCCCGGCGGGGGAATTCCGCTTTGTTTACTGTCGGCAAAAATTGTGAGCGGTTGGATTGCCGATGATTTCCCTCAAACTTCTTAAAGCGCGTTTTTTGTTCATAAAATGCGCATTTTTATAGCTAAAAACAACACAAAACGCGTAAAAAATCGCTATTATTTCGATAAAAAAACTACAAAAATTAACACTTTTTATTACTTTAAAAAGTACCCCCACTTTTGTTAAAAATTTTCCAGCCAAAGTTTCGGATTCAAACATCGGCGGCTTTCATAAGTCATAAAATTGGGACTTATTTTCAATATCGAACACCGAATACCCAATGTCGAATAATGAAGGGAAACTTCGGTGTTGGAAATTCGAAATTCATTATTCGATATTATTTTTACTTTTCTTTAATTAACTACATAGGGTTAGGGGGCTTATATTTGCGGCATGGATCTTCAATTATTCGATAAGCAGGTTTATGCCGACAGGCGGCAAGTGTTAACCCAAAGCATGGCCAATGATGGCCTTATTGTGCTGCTGGGCAACGAAGAAAGCAGCATGAACTATAAGGACAACCATTTTAGCTACCGCCAGGATAGCAGTTTTCTGTATTACTTCGGGCTGGATGTTGCGGGGCTGGCCGCGGTGATTGATACCGACACCGGCGAGGCCCTGATCTTCGGCAACGAGCTGAGCATCGACGACATTATCTGGACAGGCGTACTGCCTACCGTGAGCGACATGGCCGCCCTGGTTGGCGTTAGCCAAACCCGCCCGTACAACGATATTACCCACTACATCCACAAAGCGCAAACCACCGGGCGCAAGGTGCATATACTGCCGCCTTATCGCCCCGAAAATAAAATTAAACTGGCAGCATGGCTCAATGTGAGCCTGCAGGATGTGGCCGATCATGTTTCGGTAAAACTCATTAAAGCGGTAATTGCCCAGCGGGTGATTAAAACTCCGTTGGAGATTGCCGAAATGGAAAAAGCGGTATCCATTAGCGTTGATATGCAGCTGGCCGTTATCAAAAACACCCGCCCCGGCATTAAAGGCTACGAGCTGGTGGCCAAAGCCAACGAGGTAGCCATTGCGGCCAACTCGCGCCTGGGTTACCCGGCCATTATTACGCCCCGGGGCGAAACCCTGCACACCCATTACTACGGCCATACCCTGCAGGACGGCCAGATGCTGCTGTGCGACATCGGCGCCGAAAACGCCATGCACTACGGCGGCGACCTTACCCGCACCGTGCCCGTTGGCCAAAAATTTACCACCCGCCAGGCCGAGTTGTACGAGGTAGTGCTTAACTCCATGGACCACGCCATCAGCATGCTGAAACCCGGCGTGCGTTATAAGGACATTCACCTGGCCGCCTGCCAGAAACTGGTGGAAGGCCTGAGCCAGGCCGGCATCATGAAGGGCGACCCTGCCGAAGCCGTTGCCGCCGGCGCACATACCATGTTTTTTCAATGCGGCCTGGGCCACATGCTGGGCATGGACACCCATGATATGGAGGATCTTGGCGAACCCTATGTAGGCTACACCGATACCCTTAAAAAGGAAACCGCCGTTTTCGGCCTCAAATCCCTGCGCCTGGGCCGCGAGCTGGAAGCCGGCTACGTGCTCACCATCGAGCCCGGCATCTACATCATCCCCGAACTCATCGACCGCTGGCAGGCCGAAAACAAATACGCCGATTTTATCAACTACAACGTACTGAACACCTACCGCGATTTCGGCGGGATTAGGATAGAGGATAACTTTTTGATAACCGGTACCGGCAGCCACCTGCTGGGCAAGTATTTGCCCAAGAGTTTGAAGGAGATAGAGGGGTTGAAGGGTTAAAATTATCCAGTTTATACATTGTGCTTTTATGCCTCGAGCCTGTCGAACGATTGCTAATGCTATTGAGTTAAGGAATTAAGGCCAATTTAATATCGAACACCCAATGCCCAATTTCGAATAATGAAGGAAAACTTCGATATTGGATATTCGAAATTCGGTGTTCGATATTATTTCTCACTTTCTGCTTCTCTTAACTTAATAGCATTGAAGGCTTGCGCGGAGAGAACTTTGTCCGCGATGTTTCGATGGGCTACCTATAACATGTTGAAAAATTGAAGTCATCCTGAACTTGTTTCAGGATTCCACAGGACAGGTGGCCCGCATGAAGTACACTTAGTTTGTGGGGTGCCGAAACAAGTTCGGCACGACAAAGAGGATTAAATTGTTGTCGTTACCACTTCATAACCCACAAAAATTACCACTCAGCACAACACCGCTCTTTTACAGCGCCACCCCCCGCGTTAATCCCCACCCGCGTGCCGGTCCATGCCTCAAAATGCCTAAGCCAGTATCAATAATGCCCAATTGACTATAAAACCACTGTGGGTTTTAAGGCAGATGCCCCATTTTTGAATCAAATCAAACAAAAAACACACAGAAATCATGACAACAAAAACAGCAAAAACAATTTTCTGGATCGGTACAGCATTAACCTCATTATGGTTTGGCACCAGCGGCATTTGCGAACTTACCACCAATAAAATAGTATGGGATATCACCCTCAAATTGGGCTACCCGGCCTACTTTATTTATGTACTGGGTGTAGCCAAGGTATCGGGCATTACCGTTCTGTTAATCCCCAACAAATTGCTCCGGTTAAAAGAGTGGGTATTTGCAGGCGTATTTTTCGATATCATTTTTGCCTTCTTCTCCAAGCTCATCGTCATCGGCCCATCCGCCACTATCGATGCCCTGGTGGCCTTCAGCATCGTAACCGTAACCTACATCATGTTCAGAAAGGTGTACCCGGCAAGTTATATCTCCTGAAGCCCTAAGCCCCGGCCCTGCGCGATTCCCCTCTCGAAAGGGGCGGAGGGGTGTGTTATATGCGCGCGACTGAACGCTGAAAAACACACCCCTGCTAACGCACTTCCCATCGCGCCCCCTCTCGAGATGGGAACAAAAAAGCCCCGATACCTTGTGCAAATCCCCTTTTGAGCTGTGGACAGGACGATGCTCCACCATTTAAAATTTCATTCCCCAACATATTCCTAAATTATTACCTTTAAACAAATTGACTGTTTATGAATAAAGTATTTTACCTGTGTGTAGCGTTAGTTGTTTTGGGTGCCTGGAAATACCAGGACGATCACAAAAAAGGTTTTGTTGATGTGGCCGGGATCGACTCGCTGACAAAACCCGGCGATAATTTTTTTCGCTTTGTTAACGGGCGCTGGTACGATACCGCCAAAATTGCCGCCGATCAATCGGGCGTGGGTTCGTACAGTTTCATGAACATTCCGCAAAAGCTGCTGCTGCAAAATATCCTGGATAGTGTTTCAAAAGCCCGGAACACGATGGGCAGTATCGACCAAAAGGTGGGCGATTTTTACGCCTCGGGTATGGATACCGCAACCATTAACCAGCGCGGATACCAGCCCATTAAGCCGGTACTGGCACAAATTGATGCCATTGCCAACGTGCCCTCACTCATCAAATTTGTAGCCGCGCAGCTAAAAACCGGGAACGGCCTCATTATCGACTTTGGTATTTATCCCGACAACAAAAACAGCAGCATCAATATTGCCCATGCATCGCAAACCGGCATTGGCTTGCCAGAAAGGGATTATTATTTTAAAACAGATTCATCCACACTTCGCGTTCAGCAGGCTTACAAGAAATACATCGGCACCCTGTTCCGGTTAACCGGGAGCAGCCCTGCCGCCGCCACAAAAAATGCAGCTATTGCTTACGGCATCGAGCAGCAAAACGCGGCATCGCATAAAACCAATATCCAATTAAGGGATGTTAATGCCAATTACCATAAGGTAGCCATCGCCGCCATCAGCAAAACACAGGCTAATATAGGCTGGCCAACATTGCTGGCCGAACTTGGCGCCACAACCGACTCGGTTGACATGGGCCAGCCCGCTTATTACGATAAGCTGAACGGCCTGTTAAAATCGGTACCCATAGCCGACTGGAAAATTTATTTAAAAGCCGCCACCCTCCAAAACTACGCCGAAATATTGAGCAAGCCATTTGTAGATGCCTCGTTTGAGTTTAACAAAGTATTAAACGGGCAGGCCGTACAAAAAACCCGCAGGCAAATCATGACGCAAAACGTCGACAATTACCTGGGGCAGGCTTTGGGCCAATTGTATGTGAAACGATATTTTAACGAGGATGCCAAAAAACGCGTGCTGGTATTGGTAAACAACCTGCAAAAATCGTTCGAGAACAGGATCAATCACCTGGACTGGATGAGCGACAGCACCAAACAAAAAGCCAAAGAAAAACTTTACGCCATCACCAAAAAATTGGGCTACCCCGATAAATGGCGCAATTACGATAAGGTACAAATTAACCGCGGCAAATACTTCGAAAACATCCTGTGGCTGAAACAAAACGACTACCAAACGCAGTTAGCCAAGCTGAACAAGCCGGTCGACCGGACGGAATGGGGTACCACGCCATCTACGGTTACCGCTTATTACAACCCATCGTTTAACGAGGTTGTTTTCCCGGCGGGCATCCTGCAATATCCCTATTTTGATTTTGAAGCCGACGATGCTATCAATTACGGCGGCATAGGCATGGTGATTGGCCACGAAATGACCCACGCCTTTGACGACCAGGGCGCCCAGTTTGACAAAGACGGCAACGTAAAAAACTGGTGGACAAAACAGGATTACGAAAAGTTTAGGGCCAAAACAAAACAGCTGGCCAATTTATATGGCTCGTTTACCGTGTTAGATACCGTACACATTAAAGGCGCGCTCACCCTGGGCGAAAACACCGCCGACAATGGCGGCATAGCCATTGCCTACGACGCCTTTAAAATGACCGACCAAGGCAAAGGCAACACCAAAATTGACGGCTTCACGCCCGACCAACGCTTCTTCCTGTCCATAGCCCGCATCTGGAGAGTAAAAACCCGCGACGAGTTCCTGCGCACCTACGTAAACACCAACCCCCACTCGCCCGCCATGTGGCGTGTAAACGGCCCCTTAATGAATTTCGCTCCGTTTTATAAGGCATTCAACGTACAGCCGGGCGATAAAAATTACAAGGCGGAAGGGGAGAGGGTTAAGATTTGGTAGGGGAGGCGAAGCCAGCTAAAACACTTTTGTCATTTCGAACGAGGTACGAGGAGAAATCTTGTACGCCTTGCATCCCAAAAGCCTGTCGGAATGCAGCGCGTATAAGATTTCTCCTCACCCCAGCGCTCGAAGCCCACTACAGTTCGTTCGAAATGACATTTTTCTTTAACTAAAAAGATGTGGCTACACCGTAGCCCATTCATCAGGACGGTAACCAAAAAAACCGTACAAATTGGCCCGGGTTACAGCCCTCCCACCCAAAGCTAATATCATGGGCGTTCCCGTTGGTAGAAACGGGCCGTGCTTTCCCCTCATACGCGCACAAGGCATTAGGCGCAAAGCCGGTATCCGGTACAATCACTAACGCGAAAACCGTTAAGCAAGAAATCCCCGATGTTATCATACATCCGGGATTTTTTAGCTTCTGGCCGGTGTTACCACCGTATCAGCCAGGGGTTGCGTTTTAAAACAGCCTTAGCTGGGAACCTATTTGGTGATTGCCTTTGGCCTTCCGTGAGGCTAAATGGATGGGGCATAACACCTACCACCGGCGGAAACATGGTTAACATAACTTAACATATTTTATGTAAATTAATTATAAATATTTGATAATCAAGTTTTTGTAATTTATCATGGTTAACATTGAATTGATGGTTCTCGCAGTTTGGTGGCTTGTAAAATGTTTGCGTTTGTTGGTGCCAAAAGGGGCACGGAGGGGATGGGTTTTAACCCGGAGATCATAGGGTTAAGATTTGGTCGGAAGGATAACCTATGTAAATTCGCATTACCCTTTTAGCCCTGCCTAATAATACAAAATCCCGATGCAGTTAAGCATTCGGGATTTGCATATTCAATACTTAGCATGCGGATCACAAGGGGGACTCTTGTGTTAGCGTTCAAAAGAACTTGCGGTAGCGGGAGAGGTTTTATCAAGATTTAAATTTCAACCAACTAATGGCTTTCGCAGCGTATATTTTTTTTGTTGCGAGTTCTTTGCCACCAAAAAAATCACTTGGAAAAAATTCAATAAGATCATTCACTTTGTAGTTGTGCTGTTTTCCCAAGACTATATTTAATTGTGCCATTTTATCAAGCGTTAAAATCTTTTCACTAAGGATTTTTTTTTGCGATGATTTATCGGAAGCGATCACCTTTCTGCCAAAGTCAGTGAGTTTTTTATTGCCGTCTATGATATCGGTCAAATACAAATCCCGATAAATATTTTTATTAATTGCTGGTTCTTCTATGTTTAATAAGTGTAAAGCTTCAATGATTTCTTTAAAAGAGGTTCTTGGCAACAACTCTTCTTTATTTAAAGAGTTTAGTCTAGGATTACTACGTCCCTTTTGAGGTTCGATAATCTTATTTTTTATGTCAATGTTCGATATTGCAAACCAACTTATTAAAGTTTTAGCATAGGCATCCCAAGTCGTGTCTTGAAAATCCTGCTTGAACGTAATCTTAAGCACTTGCAAAATAGTATCCTTAGTGATTTTATTATGGTTTGTCTTTTTAAGTACTAAATAAGGTGTATAATTCTGAAATTTATCAGTTATATATTTTATGAAGCCTTCTTTAGAGATTTCAACCTCTCGCTTAATTTTAAAATATTCATTTTCTTTTTGCACCAAGCCTATGTTTCTTAACTCTAGCAATATATTGTATAAGGCTTCTTCACCTATTCCTTTTGAGTGCTTATGGGACAATTGTGTGAGAGTCTCTTTTTTTTCCACGCTTTCAAACAGAAGAAACACATCTAAGCAAGAGTTGACCATTTGTCTTAATAGAAAACTTTCCCCAATAATCGGAATCACCCCAGTAACTAGATAATCCCTGAAAATATCCCAATAAATATTATAGTTAACACCCGACCTAATAATAAGTCGTTTGTGTAGTAACGATTCGATTATTTTATTTTCAATTAAATCGCCTACTTCAGTTTCTTCAAAAAAATTGCCTTCGTACGCTCTTTTTGCAATCAATTTTAACGCTTTCAATTCAGTCCCCTCTATACGTTCTTCATCTTTTTTAAATAAATCAGCAATATTCAGATTAGACTCAATTAAATTTTCTTTTGCTAAACCAAGTTGAATTTGATCAAAAATATGAATACACAATTTTTTGGTCAACCAAGGTAGACCTTGTGAGCTTTCCTTAATCCTATCTTTTATACTTTTGTCTAATGGACCGACGGATTCTTCCAATTGTTTTATCACTCCGTCAATTTCCTTTTCTCCAAATTCAGTTATCGTAAATTCCTTTGCTTGCTCTTTAGCTTGCTGCCAATAAGAGTAGGCTTCATGATCAATAGGGATAATTATTTCTGTTTTCCAAGAGAACCCAACAATTATGTTAGGCTTAGAATCTGTAACATCACTCAAAAATTTATAAAAGGATTTAAATAAATCCTTTTTCCTGAAAACATCCTCAAATTGGTCAAAAATCAAAATTAAAAATTTTGATTCAACAGATAGACGTTGTAGCAGGAGCTTAACAGAATCGGAAGTTAGCAGCTCGGTGTTAGTAGTGAAAGTAATGTCACGGTCAAACATTGTCTTACTCAAAAAGCCGCTATCTAAAGCGGAGTTCAGCAGTTTTTTTAAAGACAAAGCAACAAAATTGTCAGAAGTTGCACTCCTTGTATCAATTGCTAATGCATAAAACTTGTTTTTATAGTGCTTGTTGCGACACCTACCTTTAATTTCAAGGACTAAAGAACTTTTGCCCCATCCGGATTTACCGTTTAGATAGAAAATTCGTTTCTTAGATTTTCCAGAATGTATCTCTTTAAAATAATCTAAAATTTGAGTTCTAATGCCGTCACGACCAACAAAGTGTTTGTTTTCAGATGATGCTGGAAGATAATCATACCAATGTTCACTTTCCTGCACTTCTGAAATAGTTTCAATAAGATTATCTGCCGAATAAATTTTACTTTCTTTTTTAATTGAATTTAAATTACTTGTGACAACGGTAAGATTTTTTACATCATCGATTCGATTCTTTAGAAGTTCACTTGTTTCAAAGGAAATATTTTTGTCGTTTTGATTGGCATTGATAAGGTAAAATTTTGTTGGATATGCGTTACTCTCATTTATCAAGTAAATGAAGTAATCACCAAAGTAAGTGACTGCCAAAATCGTCTTTGAAATTGACAAGGTACTTATAGCTTGTTCGCTTTCAAAGACCATTTTTGCATCTTTAAGCATTTGGATGATGTCGTTCGGTTCAAAAAAGCTTAAATTTTTATATTTCGGTTTTTTTCTTATCTCACTTAGTAGGGCACCGGCTTGACTTTCAAGATCTTGCGTTCTGAAGAAATAACCGTAATTAGCCTCTTTGAAATCTACATTAAAACAAAATTTACTTAATTCGTCGGAGGAGACTTTTTCCTTAGCTTTGCATTCAACATAAAGCGTTTCTGTTTTATGTTTATGTTCTGCAACAAGGTCGATTTCCATACCTGAAAAATTTATATTTCCACGTATTTCATATTGGTGAATTGATAATAACTTTCTTATTAGGTCTTCAAAACAATTTCCCTTTGCTTTATTGGAAGCTCCTTCTTCAAGTATGATTTTTATTTCTTTTGTCACAATTGTTTTAAAATCTAATGCTAATAAATGTACTGTTTTTTGCCCCTTTTCGTTTACGTTTCAGTTTCTAAGTTGGCTCAAGCGATCTGTGTGTTTAGGTTGTAAAGTAACCATTTTCAACTAGCAATGATGGAACGGAAAGTGCTAGCTTTTAAACAGTTTGGAGGAATTATTTTAAAATGCTGAAATTTTAACAGGCGCGCTTTTTTAAGTTTATATCATTAAGAAACACGCTATCTTCTAAAATTAAGGATTTAGCCACTCGCGGTCTGGCTTAGCTAAAAGACGTGCATTATTGTACGCTTGGTCTAAGCTCAGAATGGTATGCGCTTCATGAATATTCTCATTTTTATTTACGACGAGTGCAGCAACTGCCTCAGCTTTGTTTGATCTGAAGCAAAGCGGTAACAAGAATTGAATTCTATTATCGTAAAAGTGCGGTATAGCAGTTTTGTAATTTCTTCTAATTCTTCTTTTAGCAAGCTCTATTGCGTCCTTAATCTCTTCAATAAACGCCTCATCATCCAAATTTCTGATTCTTTCGGATTCAATTCGAGCTTTTCGCTTTAATAAATGTTCTTTATCTGGAATAATTGGTACTCGTGTGTCAAAAATTAAATCAGCCACCTCTGCTTCGGAAAAATAAGTCGCTATATCGGGCACCTCAATAAAATATCTCCTATAAACAGATTGTTCAGTGTTGAATTCTATGAATGACCACTCTGGGATTTCCAATCCCCACCCAGTTATGGGAGAGTATTTAGGGTTTTTTATGAAATAAGCAAAAATCTCATCTTGTTGTGGTGTTACCAACCCCGTATTAAAATAAGAATATTCCTTGTTGTCTTTTGAGGAGCGACCTTTAACAATTTTATCTTGCCTGATGAGCCTTATACATGTATGATTAATATAGCTATAAAGAACTGGCATTCCTTTGGTAGGTTTTTTTAAATAATCCCAATTTTCCAATTCCGCAAGCGATTTTAAGTCATTTAAACTTTGTCTTAAATCTTGAAAAATTGCAAACTCTTCAATATGGGATCTATAGTCAATTTTCGTTACCTCGATTGCACATTTTCCTCTATCATTTATCCCATCTGTAAAAATAACGGGTTCCCCGACTTCGATCCTCTCGTATTTATCAGCTTTTTCTTTTTTTATTGACGAATGGTGAAAAAAAAGTTTATTTTTCTTTCCGTAATCTTCTATGTAACCAATTCCTCTTTCGTTATCAAATGATATAATATGTCCTACTTTTCTTTTAGAAGAATCAAGACAAATTTTTTTTGCCTCTTTTTCTCCTGGTTTTCTAGCTTCACCAACTTCAAAAACTACCGGTTCATCTTTGTATTTATCAGTTTCAATAAGCGTTAATAAGTCTCCTTCAATATTTTGAAGATTGAAATAGATATCTCTTAATTGATCATCCACAGATATTTTGCCCCAGAATTCTAGTGGTTTGTAAAATTTGATTTTCCCAGTCATGTGTTTAAGTTAAGTTGGATTTATGATTTTTAAATCTATTGTCTAAATCGATGTTACAACTGCATCATTACACAAAATAATCACCCTCCTACGCAGTCTATTTGCGTAGTTGTTTTTTTTGAAATTTATTTACAATTATTAATTGCGCTCTCGTGTTAGACGTTTACCATCGATGAGGATGGATGTGAAATATTAGGGCTTTTCGATTTTAGTTTTAAGTAAGATAATCAAGTTTTCATTTGTCCCTCTTAACCGATATATTTTTCTGTAAATATCAAGATAAAATTGCTGTGTTTCCTTTTCTGCATTTGCAAAATAATGTTCTACCTGCAGCATTCTTTTGAGGTCTATTTTTGCTTGTTCACTTGTTATTGCTTTTTTTTCATTCAATGAAGATGTAATCCTCATTAAAACATTGTATAAAGTATCTTGGTATCTAATGATTGAGTCACTTGTGTAAATAATCACATCGCAAACACAGGTCAGCTACCGCGCCGGCTGCCGGGAGGCTAATTTCAGGTTGCTAAACAGGCAACAGCGGGTATTAACCATCAATTTAGTGAGAAAAGATTACCTTTATAAAAAATCCGAATGCCATCCCCACACAGTACATTGAAAACTGTGTTTCCGTTTTCGAAAAAATTTTTGTGATAGCGGCACCGCCTAAAGCGGATATGATTACGGCAAGATCTTTTATATCATGTGATTTGCCATCATAAAAAGTGACTGCTGTTATCCAACCAATTACGAGGCCAAACCAAACGGCTCCCCCATCATTGATTAGTACTTTATCTCTATATTTGGGGATTTTATTAGTTTCAGGTTCGTCAGAATTTTGAGAAAAAGGTTTATTGGCCATGATAAAGTGTTTTGGTGTCATAAATATACATAACTTTTTCATTTGTAGTATTTTAATAAAAAAAAATTTAATGTGAGTATTGTCTGCTCCGCCCTTGTTGGTGTTCCCCACCGCACTTTGTTGGAGTTGTCTCCATAGGTGTTCGGAAGATTATTCTGGAGGACTTTTTAAGGTCGGGGCGGCAGCGGAGGGAAGTAGTGACGATGACAGTTATTTGAAAACATACCTGGGGCAAAGAACGATGGTATAACCCCCCCTTAAATTTTAACCCACATAACGTTTTGTGAATAAATACAATATGTTAATATTTGTATATTAAATTGAACCTCTCCAGTTAAATAAACCAATTATGAAATTAAGGCTGATTTTATCATTTATCCTTTTAACCATTTCTTTTACCGTGTTTAGCCAGGAAAAGCAGAACGTAACTATTGTTGAAAAAGGCTTAATTAAAGTATCTGTGATGTACCCTTATGCCGAAGGTAAAACCTTTAATATGGAATATTATGAATTGAAGCACATGCCAATGGTAGCGCGGTTTTTAGGATCAAATTTGGTTAAATACACCATCGAAAAAGGGATTGCCAGTGGTATCCCAAACCAACCGCTGCCCTTTATGGCTATTGGCACATTTTATATCAAAAGCCTAAGCGATTATCAAGCTGCTATCGCGCCAAACAGAGATGCTATTCGTGCCGATTTTTCAAATTATACCAATATCACTCCTGTCATTTTGGTAAGTGAGGTGATAAAGTAAACATAGCATTTTCGCAAAAGGGTACCTGCTTGTCCCTCTGGCGCAAGTGTTGTGCGGTTGCACGCGGGAGGATTCATTCCTACCCATGACATATCCAATTTCCCTGTCATCCTGAGGCACGAAGGATCTATCAGCTGTGTATGACCGATAGAAAAGTTGGCGAATGGATGCTTCGTACCTACCTATGACATGTTAGGTGTTATACAAATATTGGCTTTGAACGCTGGCTACGACTCACCCCGGCTACGCTGCGCTGGCCGACCCTCTCTCCGGCTTACGCCGCATAGAGGGTAAACCCCATTTTTATTTTTTGGCCCCTCTATGCGCGAAGCGGAGAGAGGGGTGACGGGCGCAGCCTCGTCGGGGTGAGTCGACTCGCCGCCATGTGATATATGTCATTCTCCCTTCAGAATTTCGCTAAATTTTACCACTCAGCATGACAGTCTTTTATTTTTGTATATCATCCCTCCTTCAGAAAACTGCGAAATTTTACCCCTCAGAACGATAGGGCGATTAGTTAAAAGGCCCCCTTTTTTTTAGCCCATGTATTTGAGGCTGCCAGCAGGCAAATAACCAAATAAACCCCGCAGGCCTTTTTTAACAAGGGCGCTGCGGGGTGGTAACCGCTACGTTACAGTTCTTTGTCGTCAATCAGTTTGGCGTCGCGGGTGTTTTTTTGGACGGCAATGGCCGAGAACATGCTGAGGCAAAATGCCATGGCGTAAAAGCCTTTCTCGCTTCGGGCCAGGTCGGCATTCCACAGGCCGATGGTTAATAAAACCATGGCCGCGATGGTGGCAAACCAGCTGAGGCCGTAGTACAGGTCGGTAACGGCCAGCCCTTCGGCCCTGTCCCTCACGCTTTTTTGTACCGAGATAACGGCGAATAAACCAAATAATAAAATGGTGAAATAATAGCCTTTTTCGTTCAGTTGGATAGTGGCATTCCATAAGCCAACGCAGTAACCTATTACGCCCACCAATAAGGCAAACCACGAGGCGCCTATAAAGGCGGCGGTTGGTTTAAACGGGTTTCTTTTGATCTTGTCGCCATATTTTCCAAAGGCTGAATTTTCTTCTGTTTTGTTTTGTAGCGGTTCCATGTTTGTGTTGTTTTAGTTGTTAATATGGAAGCAAATGTGCGATGTAAAACCGGCCTGTAAAAATCAAATTATGTAAATTACTGACGATATAATTTGGTAATTAATGTACATTTACAGGCATAAATACCTTGATATGGACTCACTATCGGAACTGGTTAACCTGCTCAATAATGCCGATAAAACACTCTTCAGGCAGTTTCTACAGCGCAAAAACAAAAGGGAAGATGTAAAAAACCTGACTTTACTTGATTTGATAGAAACTGACGATATAGATGACATAAATAAACTATACAAGCCCGAAAAAAATAAGGATGCCTACCATGCTTTACGCAAAAGGCTGCAGGATAATTTGCTGCTGTTTTTATCGCAAAAAACCTTCGAGAGCAGCCATGCCGAAACATACGATGCCTTGCGCCTGGTGGTGGTAGGGCGTTTTTTGTTGGAGAACGACGTACATAAGGTAGCTTTCAAATGCCTGGATAAAGCCGAACGGCTGGCCACACACTTGGAGCAGTTTAATTTGTTGAATGAGCTTTTGCTGTTGAAGCTGCAATACGCCCATCTGGAGGGCGCCGAAGACCTGGATGCCCTCACCGCGTGCTTTATACAGAACCAGCTGCATATGCAGCGCGAGGCTAAGCTAAACATGGCCTATGCCTTTTTACGGCAGGAACTACAGGCCATACACCTGCAAGGGAAAATAGTGAATTTGACCAGCCTGGTGATCACCACCATCAGGAAATACAAAATCTCGGCCCAGGACCTGATGACCTATAAGTCCATCTACCAGATCCTTTTCATCGCCAATGAATACGCGGCGATACAGCAGAATTATGGATTGATAGAGCGCTACGTTAAGCGGACGGATGAGTTTATGCAGGGCCAGGCGGATAGAAAGCAGTCGTACCTTTTTTACCATATCTCTATCCTGTATTTTTTGGCCAACTTTCACCTGCGGCAAAAGGATTTTGCAAGGAGCGCATCGTATTTAAAGGAAATGATGGATCTGATGGAAACGGATAGCCGTTACCATGAGGTGTTTTATTTGCGTTACCAGTTGCTGCGTGGCCTTAACCTGTTTTTTACAGGTTTTGCAAATGATGCCATAGGGATATTGCAGGAATCGCTCAGCAAAACCAACAACAGGAGCAAGCCGGAAGATATAGAAGATGTACGCATATGCCTGGCCATGTTTTTGGCCCTGTGCAACAACCAGCAAAGTTTAAAACAACTCACCTTACTTACCCGAACCGATGCCTGGTACGAAAAAAAGATGGGCATGTTATGGACCATCCGCAAAAACCTGATGGAAATTCTGGTGCATGCGCAGTTCTCCAACATCGACGTTGCCATGTCGCGGCTAAACAGCTTCAGGCGGCGGTATAAAAAGTACCTGCTGAAAACGTCGGAAGAACGGGTACTGTTATTCCTGAAGCTGGTTGAAAAATACCTGCAAAAGCCCGATGTGGTTTTCGACGCGGCATACCGGGACCAGGTTTTAACCCTGGCCGATAAGGCAGAAAATAACGACATTTTCACGCTAAGCTTTATAGCCTGGCTGATAGCCCGCCGCGAGAAAAAAACAGCTTATGAAGTGGTGCTGGGGTTGGTACGGCAGAAGAGTCAAGAAATTAGAATCAAGAATTAAGACAGCCTCATTTAGCGCAAGTGTTGTGTGGCTGCAAGCAGGAGGATCGTTTGTGAATTTGTTGGTGCTCCGTGCCGCCGTTGTTGGAGACAACCCTTGCTGCCGTAAGCCTCCTGGCTGATGTGCCCACCTGATATCGGCTACCACAATGCCGGGTTTGCATCGTACAGATCTATAGTGTTTAACCAGTATATAGCATTTTTATCGGTAGTTGGCGAATGATATGATATTTGAGCAAATTCGTTATTTGTGCTTAGCAGCGTGACAATATTGCCTTTGATCAGATATCCGTTCCTCTTTATAAATGCCTTTCCATCGTAATTATATAACGGGGCTTTAGCCGGTTTAATAAGCCGAATACCGGTAGCTGTACTTGAAGCCTTAAGAGAAAATATGTTTTTAACCGTATTGGCCGTGAAATCAAAACTTGCGTAGCCCAGCGGCTGGCTATTCAATATAATTTTTATTTTTTTATTGCCGGTGAAACTGAGGATGCCGGAAATTCCCTCGCTGTCGCCGGGCCAAATTGTATTAATTTTATAGTTTACGCCATCACTGCTGGTGCCGTATATATAAAATACGTTAATGTTCCTGTATTCTTTAAACTGATCATCCCAGTTATCATAATATTCATAAACACCTGTCAAAACCCCTCCGTTAATGTTTATTGTAATATCTCCGTTTCCCCGGCTCGAATAAACACCAGCGCTCCCCATAATAACATGCTGCCTCTTATCTTGTCCGGGTGAATTGTTAGCAGGCACGTAGCCCGTTAAAAAGAATAAAGCTAATAATAGTGTAATTTTCAAATGCATGTTTCAATATTTTGTTCAAATTTACTGATACGCTCTCTTAAGCGCATCACCTTTTTTCGCTATACTGATTCCGCATCACTCTATACCGGCGTACGCTTGGGCTTAAGGCCTTGCGTAGGCCGCAGGCATTGCCATTTTGGAGAATAAGGCCCCTGCAGGTGCCTGTTAATTTCATACCTTTACGCCAAGCACCAAATGGGCTTGCCCTGACCTATGGACCTGAATACCTTTACTAAACTTCCGTTTTATATTAAACTGGCCTGCGTATTATTCAGCCTGTTTGCCATTGGTTATCTGGTGATCATTGGCAAAGAAATCCTGTCGCCGTTGATATTTTCGTGCCTGTTCTCGATTTTACTGCTGCCAGTGGCGGCCTTTTTAGAGAAGTGGCTGCGTTTGCCGCGAAGCGCGGCCTCGATGATGGCTGTGGTGTTGCTGCTTTCGCTGGTAGGTTTACTCATCTATGTCATCGCCTCACAAATTGCCGACCTGGCAAAGGACTGGCCGCGGTTCCAGGCGCAAATCAATCAATCGATGTGGCAGTTTAGGGGCTGGGTGCAGGATACCTTTCATATAACGCGCGGTAAACAGCTTAGGGTGGTAAACTCGGCGGCCAGCAAGGTAATGTCGCCAGATCCTGCGGTATTGGGGGCAACGGTGCTGTCGTTGTCGTCTATCCTGTTGTTCCTGGTGTTTACTTTTATTTATACGTTTTTCTTTTTGCTGTACCGCCGGCTGATCATGAAATTCCTGGTATCTGTTTTTTTGCCCGAAAATAAAACCACAGTGCATGAGGTGATTGAGCAGGTGCAGCGCATTATCCGCAAGTACATTATTGGTTTGCTTATTGAAATGGGTATTATAGCAACAGGCGTAAGCGTGGCATTTAGTTTTATGGGGGTGCAGTATGCCATTTTGCTGGGCTTAATTACAGGGGTGTTCAATATTATCCCCTACGTAGGTATTTTTAGCGCCCTGGTGGTAAGCGCCGTGGTTACGCTGGGCACCTCGCCGGATAGCAGCAAAGTTATCTGGGTGATGGTTACGCTGGTGGTTACCCATTTAATTGACAGCAATGTACTGCTGCCGATAGTTGTTGGCTCGAAAGTAAGGATCAACGCTTTGATTACCGTGCTTGGCGTGGTAGTGGGCGAAATGATATGGGGTATACCAGGCATGTTCCTGTCTATCCCCAGCATAGCGGTGCTGAAAATTATTTTCGACCGGGTAGAAAGCCTGCAACCCTGGGGCATTATCCTGGGCGACGAGGAAAAGGAACAAAACAAACTGGCTAAAGGCAACAGTGTAAAAAACAAGAAGGCAATTATTGAGGATGTAGAGCCATCGGGGAGCCCCACCTAAATACTCCCCGGTAGGGAGGACTTTAAAAAAATGACCGATAAAATTACCACCGATGTAATTGAGTTAAGAATAACAGAAGGGCAAATAATATCGAACACTGAATTTCGAATATCCAACACCGAAGTTTTTTATTCATTATTCGATATCGGATATTCGGTGTTCAATATTAAATCCGATTTTAATTCCTTAACTAATCCCCAATCTGCCTAATCCTCCAATACCGGGGCATCTTTAATTTTTTCCAATACCGATGCGGGCAGGTAGGGGCGGCCGCCGGTGGCGGGTACGCAGGTGCCGGTGAATACGGCTTTGGTCATTACCTTGTTATTAAAAATGATGGATTGTTTAAAGTGCAGTTTGGGCAGGCCTGCCTTATCGGTATATAAAGTACAGGTAACGGTAAATTCATCGCCCTTTTTTAACGACCGTAAAAAACTGATGCTGTAGTTGGATAACACCATATAAACGCCGTTGTTAGCCTCGGTTTCAAAATCAAAACCCAGCACTTCTCTGATATAATCATGGCGGCAGTATTCCATATAAAAAGGGTAGTACAGGCCATCCATAATTTGCTGCACATCTATGTGTTCGTCTTTGGCAACGTAAGTTTTTGAGTATTCCATGGTAGTTGATTTTAACAGGTAGTCCGCAAATATATAGCAATCTGTTATATGGTGCCCGGCAAAATTGAAGAATGTTATTGCATGAAAATTTTATTCGGTCCCGATTTGCGCGGTTTAAATTTGCTTATATTTAAATCATATTTCACGGCCTTTTACCGGGAATAGCCAACATGAAACCTTTATCCGGGCTTTTGCTCATCATCCTGTTGCTCTGTACAATTGCGCCTGAAAGTGCCAATGCTCAAAATTATTATTTTACTGTTAAATCCCTTAAATATGAAGCGTTTGCGCGCGAACTTCATTTCCCAGTGTTTTACAGCGATTCGACACGGGCGTTACCTACTACAAAAATAAATCAGCTACTACAGCTATCCGAATTGGAGATGCTGAAAGGGTATCAAACCAAAACCATATTTGAGCGCGTTAACTATAACAACGGCACTATTTACGGCGGCAAAACAGATTTGACCTATACCATATATACCAATAACAGCAAGGTACTGAGCCTTGGTTTTAATGAAGCAAGCAGCGGAATGACAACTGCCTCCTGGCTTCGTTATTATAACTTTAATCCCGGCAATGGCGACCTGGTGCAACTGCCAGACCTGTTTACCCCAGCCGGATTTAAACAGTTTAAAAGGCAGGCTATTAAGAAAAGTGTAAGCGCGTTTAAAAAACAAATTCATGACGCCGGCGAGCAGGACAGTGTATGGCAAGAAGTCATCGACGATTTGAACAACGATATTGCCGACGATTTTTATATCAAAGGCCACTCCATCATTTTAGATGGCGAAAACCGACTGTCGAAACGACAAAAAGGGTGGGATATGGAGATTCAATTTAACCTCCCCACATTTAGTAAATATCTGAGTGATTACGGAAAATGCGTGTTTGGGTTAAAAAGCGGCCCGGTAGCCCAATACAAATCAAAATCGCTGCACCAGCTTTTTACAGGGAAAATCGATAAATCTGCCATATTATTTGTGCTATGGCCCGAGGAAAAGACCTGTGAAGGTATTTATTGCTACCAGAAATATGGCCGGGGCATTACCGTACGGGGCGATTTTGTAAACGGGCAAATAAATGTAGAGGAAGAAAGCGATGGCCTTAAAACCAAGCCGCATATCATTGGCAGGGTAACCGCCGATTCGATAATTGCAACATGGGCAAAAACTAAAACCAGTCGGCCGTTGCCGTTTGTTGTTTACAGGAAGTGATAAGGTGATTGATACCCATTCAGTTTTGCCCCCCTTGCATTTATGAAATATTGCGTATAATTACCAGCTACCTGATAATAACAACATGACCCCACAGGCATTTAAAAATAGCTGGACAAACACAGACGAACCGCTTTCGCCTGTGAGCAAATCACGTCTTGACAGGTTTGATTTACAGAAGCCAACCTTTGACTTTCTTCACGTAGCCGGTCTGCCAGGTTATTGCGAACCACATTTGTCTTTTGCCAACGATACCGACGATACTTATTATGGCATAAGTAAACTAACCGAGCAATATGATTTTGAAGAAGATGAACTACAGTTTGCTAAATATATTGTAATTGGCTCTTGCCGTGATGGAGATGCTATTGCTATTGATACAACCGATAATGACAAAATTGTTCAGCTTGATCACGAAGATTTATTCAGCTCAATGTACTTTAACAGTTCTATAGAAACATTAGCCGAGTTTTTAATTCTTTACCGGGATTTTGAAACAGAGGTATTACAAGGTAAAGACCCCAACGACAATTTTCAGTGTTATAATTTTACAGACGAACAGTTTGAACGGCTTAAAAGTAAAATGTTTTCCGTAGATAGCGGGGCAGTAACAGAAAGTGGCTTTTGGAATGAAGAACTGGAACTGATGCTTGTTTTTAGACAAGAGAAATTTTTGTAAGGCTGACTCCCATTCCTCCTTGATTATGAGCGCGCCAAATCGCGCTAAGATTGCCCCAACAGCAGTATATTCCTTATTGTAATTGAATCCAAACCGCAGATTTTCCTGCTTTAGTATTTGCCAGCCATTGAATTTGGCAGCGGCATTTCCTCTCCATCGATAACTTTTGGTTATCGAACATTGCATAATGTGATGAAAATTTGCATAGTTGATTGTGGAGTTTTGCGGCGTAGAAAAACGAATAATGAATACAACGCCACCATCCATTGCGCCTGCCGGGTTAATATTAAACACCAATGAAAATATCCGCAAAGCTATTTTTATTACCTGTATCCTCCTTTGTATTACACCGTATATAAGCCCGGCCCTCGCTTTGATCATGGGCCTGGTTGTCGCCCAGCTCACAGGGCATCCTTATTTGCACCTGAATCATAAAGCCACACACCTGCTCCTGCAAATTTCTGTAGTAGGCTTAGGCTTTGGTATGAATGTGCATAGTGCCTTACAAGCCGGAAGGGAGGGTGTATTATTCACCATAGCCTCTATTGCCTGCACATTTATATTCGGGCATTTTATAGGGAAATGGTTAAACATTGAAAAGAAAACATCCTACCTGATATCCTCGGGCACCGCCATATGCGGCGGAAGCGCGATTGCGGCTATATCGCCGGTAATTAAGGCGGGAGAGAAGGAAATATCGGTTGCATTAGGCTGCATATTCATTCTCAATTCGGTAGCCTTGTTTGTCTTTCCGGTAATAGGGCATCACTTTAACCTTTCCCAAACGCAGTTCGGCCTATGGTGCGCTATCGCGATACATGACACCAGCTCGGTGGTTGGGGCTGCCGGTAAATATGGCAACCATGCGCTGGAGGTGGCCACCACGGTGAAACTGGCAAGGGCCTTATGGATTATACCGGTAGCTTTTATATCAACTTTTACTTTCAAAAATCAGTCAAAAAAAATCAGGGTACCCTATTTCATTGCCTTGTTTGTGCTGGCAATGGTTGCCAATACCTATATCCCGGTTACAAAGCTGGTTGGCCCTTATATGGTTATCATTGCCAAAGCTGGGTTAACACTTACGTTGTTCCTAATCGGTGCCGGATTATCCAGAAAGGTACTTGCTTCAGTCGGCTTCAGGCCGCTGTTCCAGGGCATTGCTCTATGGGTTATTATTTCGGTGGCTACTTTGTATGCGGTTATGTACCTGGCGTAATTTAATGAAGTGCCTTTGTAGTTTTTAAGCATCCTGGTTGATAAAGGCGGGAAAGACTCATTTAATTGCAGGCCAAAGCATCTTTATTACCCAGGAATGTGCCGCATACCTGGACACAGGTAAGCGACAAGGGGCAATTTTCCAAAAAATGCGTTTTTCTCCCAAAAACGGAAAATACCTTTTTAAAGGCCTTGTTTTTTTGCCGTTTTAAGCCATTTTATGCCGTTGGCACAGCAATTGGGTTGTTATCAATGTTCTTTCATAGTTAAAGAATTTTTTTTATAAGGTTTAGGTTAGGCCGTACAGATCGCGAGGGTTTGTACGGCCTGTTTTATTTATCGAAAATAATCAAGGTAGTCCCTTTTAAACATCTCAATTAATAAGGGCACGTAAAAAGGATGGCTTATTTCGCTCAAAAACGGTAAGAAGCAAAGGCGCAAAGCATTTTTCTTAGAAGCTGTTTTAAATTTGAAAAGGAGGGCCATGATTGAAATCAAAACCTGGCGAAACGTAGGAGCGGGAATGCGGAATATCGCATGACGGTTAAGGCTCACCCGGCGAGGCTGCGCCCGCCACCCTCTCTTCACCTGCGGTGGAAAGAGGGGATTTAACGTTGATTATCAATACATTGTATCGAAAAAAAACAAAGAATTTTCAGGCCCCTCTTTCCGGCGAAGCCGAAGAGAGGGTGGCCAGCGCAGCGTAGCCGGGTGAGTCTTCGCTGCCATGCGAATACGTTGTTGTCTATTCATTAGAAGCATAAAAACATTAGCAAATCAAATTTAGACAGCGTCTTAGAAGCTGTTTTAAATTTGCTCCGAATTATTTATTAACCTTGGTGCAACTTTTTCGGGGCCAGTTTCGACTTATATTTACTCAACAACCAAACAATTAATCACATGAAAAAAAAGCCCTCATTTTTCTGTTTTACCGCTGCATTTTTATTAGTAACCGGTTTGATGCTTTGCTGTCCGTTTGCATCGCCGGCACAAGATTGCAATTGCGCCACCAATTTTGAGTGGATGGTAACAACCTTCGAGAAGAACGATGCTGGTTTCCAATATGTAGTAGATAAGAAAGGAATGGACGATTATCAAAAGCACAACGCCGCGTTTAGAGAGAAAGTAAAAAACATTACGAAAGTAGTTGACTGCCAGGCCGCGCTGTATAACTGGCTCAGGTATTTCAGGCCAGGGCATATCGGCATCTCGGTTCCAAATCAGCCGCAATCGGCTAACAACACAAAATTTAATGCCGATTCTGTTAGGCAGTTGTACAAGAATACAAAAGTTGTAAACCTCACCGAAGCACAGTTTATTTCAGTTTTAGCAAAGAAAAAAAATAAGAACCCCATTGAAGGCATCTGGACAGACGGGCGGTACGTGATAGGTATAATTGGCGATAGCAAAGACGCTATGAAATATACAGGCTTTATCATTAAAGCCGACAGTATTTTCTGGATGCCCAAACAAATAAAAGTTGACATGATACTAAATGCCAATAAAAAAGGATTCACTGCCAGCTACTATATGCAAAACCATTCAACGCAGCCAACCCAGGCCAACCTTGTAGCCGGAACCAATAATTTACTGATATTGTATAACACCTACTGGACCAGGCTACATCCTGAAAATTCGCCCACAAAAAAGGAATCGATAGTAACATCCTTTTCAAGATCGCAGGTACCATTCATCGAAAAGCTGAGCGATAAAACCGTGTACATCCGTATTCCCTCGTTCCGGGCCGATCAAAAACGGATCATCGATAGCTCTTTGTTGAAATATGATGCCATGATCAAATCCGTGCCTAATCTTATCATCGATATCAGGAATGGTACAGGTGGCTCAGATGCTTCTTATGAAAAGATCATCCCATATCTTTATACATCGCCAATAAGGGAGGTTGGCGTGCAATTGCTGGCAACGGAACTGAACGCCGCAGCACACGAAAAATATGCAAAGCAGTACGATGATACAGCCAACAGGAACTACTGTTTACGCGTTGCCAAAAAGATGCGCGAGCATCCGGGAGCTTTCATAACCATGTCTGATCGTATAGCCGATAATGACACCCTGAAAGAAGTTTTGCCATATCCTCAAAAAGTGGCGGTTATTTGTAATCAGAACAACGGCAGCACTGACGAACAATTCCTGCTGGCGGCAAAACAAAGCGCCAAAGTAAAAGTATTTGGCCGCCCGACATTTGGTGAGCTGGATATTTCGAATATGAATTATATCGATTTCCCCGATAAAAAATTTCAGTTGGGTTATTGCATGAGTAAAAGTTTCCGGATTCCCGGCTTTATGATAGATGGTGTAGGTATTCAGCCAGATTATTTTATCGACGAGTCCATTAGCGAAACCGACTGGATCGACTACACACAGTCGGTGATAGAAAATTAATAGCTGCAGCTGAACTAAAGCATTGATATAAAGAGTGACCCGTAATTTAGCGTTCCGGCGTTTTTGCACGAAAAAAAATAACCGGCTTAATCAAATCTGATATCGTTTAATGCAATGATGACATAGAGACCGAAACCGAAAAAGTTTAAAAGTTTCCCGGGAAAATGCCCTGAGCGCTGCCTCAAAGTCGACCAAACAATTAACTTTGTGCTATCTCATATCCCCATGAACTTAACCCATCAAATAAAGCTTTTCGGTCAGCTCAGCGTTAATGAACTATATGATTTGCTCCGCATGCGCAGCGAAGTATTTGTTGTAGAACAGAACTGCGTGTTTTTAGACCAGGATAATAAAGACCAGCAATGCTATCATCTTTTATTGTACGCCGATGGCAAGCTGGCGGCTTATAGCCGCCTGGTACCGGCAGGCATATCCTACCCCGAAGTCTCGATAGGGCGGGTAGTTACATCGCCTGCTTCCCGTGGTACCGGCCTTGGGCGCAAGATTATGGAACTTGCCATTCAAAGCTGCCATGAGCTGTTTGGCCCGGTGCCCATACGCATTGGTGCTCAAACTTATGCACTTGCATTTTACCAATCGCTCGGCTTTGTTTCGGAAGGCGAGGTGTATGACGAAGACGGTATTGAGCATATTGAGATGGTGTTGGAAGCCAAACTTATGTAGCCATTTTTTTTGAGCTGTTATTAATAACTGGCTCAGAAAAAGCATCCGCATAGGCTGTCTTCAAAAAAACTTCTTATTTCTGAAAAGCTGTCTAAAAAATCATAAGATAAAAATGTTGTGGCTTTATACACACCATCACCTGTTTGAATATATATAACCGTTCGGTTGAACGCCGGCTACGACTCACCCGGCCGACGCTGCGCTGGGCCACCCTCTCTTTACCTGCGGTGGAAAGAGGGTTTAGTATATTGATAGTCAATAATTTATTAAATTTAAATTCCTGAAACCCTCTTTGCGGCTTTAGCCGGAGAGAGGGTGGTCGGGCGTAGCCCCGACCGGGTGAGTCGTCGCCGACATGCGATATACCACATTCCACACCCCTACGTTTAGCCAGACTTTAGCGCTCAATAATGGTTTTTCTTAATAGCCTCTGAAAAAAATATCTCCCCGCCTCTTGCATTTTTGATTTTAATATGTAGCTTTGAAAAACAAAGTGCTTTTAATGAAAGATCAAGACATTCATGCAGAATTAAGCTCTATCCGGGACCTGATGGAGCGGTCGGCCAAATTTATTTCGCTGAGCGGCCTGTCGGGCGTAATGGCTGGGATATATGCCCTTATAGGTGCATTTTTAGGCTGGGAAATATTAACACATGAAAGTGTCGGGCTTTTGCGTAACGATTTTGCAGTAATTATTCAGTTATGTATAGTGGCGTTTGGCGTTCTTGTCCTCTCTATTGGCACAGGCGTTTGGCTTTCTATCCGTAAGGCAAAAAAACTTGGGCAGCCATTTTGGAATACCGGCAGCCAGCGCTTACTTATCAATATGGCCATCCCTTTGGTGAGCGGGGGCTTATTTACTTTTATTTTAATATATCGCGGTTATTACGGCGTTGTTGCGCCTGCTACACTCATTTTTTATGGTATGGCACTGGTTGCGGGTAGTCATTACACGTATTCTGGCGTAAAAAGCTTGGGGATAATCGAGATTTTATTAGGTTTGCTGTGTGCATTAATGCCTGGCTATGGCTTACGATGCTGGGCGATAGGTTTTGGCTTGCTCCACATTATTTACGGCACGGTAATGCATTTTAAATACGATAAGTGAAGATCTCGTTAGAACAATTTGATAAAGCTTTTGAAAACCGGATACGCCTGCAAATTATGAGCGTACTGGTTGCCAATGAAAGTTATGATTTTAATGCACTTAAGGAGTTGCTTAACCTTACCGACGGCAACCTGGCATCGCACCTGAAAGCGCTGGAAAAGGAAGAATACATTCAGGTGCAAAAGAGTTTTATTGGCCGCAAGCCCAATACCAAATACCTTGCATCCGAGAAAGGCCGGGCGGCATTCAGGCTGCACCTGCTTGCCCTCGAAAATTTAATAAAACAGCAAAAGCTGTAATTTTTTTACTCATATACTTTGTATTTCAAAGTTCTTTTAAATAAACAAAAAATGAAAATTCTTAAAGCAATTTTATCCGAAGATAGGGTGATTAAAATCGGGCTGGTGCTGATACTGGCCTCGGCTGCCTTGTTTGGTATTACCGAAACCAGCTTGTTTGAACTGAATGATGGAGGCGCTTTTGGCGTGTTTTTTATCAACTATTTATTTTCTGTAACCTATTTTTTTGTTGTAGTGTTTAAACGGCCAAAGCGGCTGGCCTACTGGGTAATGCTTTTTATGCTTTGGTTTATCAGCGCGTTTGCTTTAAACCGCAGCATGAATGTGTTTGATATTTCGGTACCCTGGCTTTGTGTGGTTATTTGCCTATCGTGTGTAGCGTTAATAATGGCCTTGTTTATGGAGCAGCTGACTGCCGCGGGTAAACACGTTGTAGTGTTTTTGCTGGGGGCAGCCTTTTTGCTGTTTGTTTATTACAGCCTTTACCTTACCTCTATGTATATTATTGGCCTCATAGCCGCCATAGCCATCGGTATCTCGCTACATGTTTTTGCGCCGGTAGCATTGGCTATCGTCACTTTTATAGTAATTAAAAGGAATGTGGCAGGCAGCCGGTCGTTAAAAATGGCGCTTGCGGCGGGTGTGTTTGTTCCGGTTTTAGTGTGCGCCTTGTTTATCGGGCAATGGCACAGCATCAACAAACAGGTTAACCTGGCCGTTAACCACAATACTTTGGCCGAAGGTAAATTGCCGTCGTGGGTGGTTATCAGTCAAAATATTCCTAAAAACAGTATAGCCGAGCGTATTATTAAAGCCAACCTGGTTTACAAAACCGTAAACCTGCAGGAAAACTGGCTATGGAATACCGATTTTCATAAAGCATCTTTCGACGAACCTTTAAAGCACGATCCGCTTGTGGTGTTGGCCAGCCTGTTTTGCGGCCAAACCAATTTAGAGGAGCACGAACGCATCAAAATACTGGAGGCCATGTACGATGCGCGGCACAAGGCGCAGGACAGGTTATGGAGCGGCGATAAACTGAAAACCGCATCGGTAGTAACCAACGTTAAAATATTCCCCGAATACCGGCTGGCTTACACCGAAAAAAACTTGTTTATAAAAAGCAGCGAAACCCGCACCTGGTGGCCCGGCGAAGAGGCCATTTATACTTTTCACCTGCCCGAGGGCTCGGTTGTGAGTTCGTTATCATTATGGATAGATGGCAGGGAAGCAAAGTCGCGGTTAACTACCAAGGCTAAAGCCGATTCGGCTTATAAAACAGTGGTTGGCGTTGAGCGGCACGATCCATCGGTAATTCATTGGCAGGAAGGCAATACTGTGAGTGTAAGGATTTTCCCGGTTACAACGACCGAGGCCCGTAAGTTCAGGATAGGCGTTACCAGCCCGCTCAGGCAGCAGGGCACACAGCTGGTTTATGAAAGTATTTATTTTGACGGGCCGCCGGCTACCGGCGCCGATGAAACCTTACAAGTAGCGTTTTCGAAAAAGCCACCGCTGTTTAGCCTGCCTGGTTTTGAAGAATTGAGCGAAGGTGTTTTTACAGCCGACAGAAAATACCAGGCCGATGATGAGATTGTTTTTGCCGCTCCGCCACTTGCCAATATGCCATTTACCTTTGCGGGGGCAGGCTACAAGCTGGAAAACTATAAGCCGCAGTATGCCGCTTTCGACCCCGCAGCTGTGTACCTTGATTTGAACAGCTCCTGGAATATAACCGAATTTGATAGCCTATGGCAGGCCATCAAAACAAAAAAGGTGTATTACTACGATGGAGAACTAAAAGAAGTGACAGAAGAAAACAAGGCTGAAGTATTTGCCAGGGCGCAGAAACTGAATTTTAGCCTGTTCCCTGTTAACGAGGTTAAAGATGCCGAAAAGGCCTTGATAATTACCAAATGCGCCGATATAGCACCCAACCTGGGAGATTTGGACGAATCGGAATTTCAGCGGCGCCTTACCGCTTACCTGGCAACCGCAAAACCTGTACGGATGTTCAATATTGGCACCAAAATAACCCCTTACCTGAAAGCTTTAAAAGAAATGCGGGTGTTTGTTTACGATAACGGCGAGTTGCCGGCCTTGTTAGATAAACTTAACCAGCACCGGTTTATTCAATCGCAGGAAGATGCCGGGCATGTAGTGCTGGATCAATCGGGGTTTATCATCAGTCAAACCACCGATACCCTGAAAAGTAACGCCCCCGATCATTTGCTGCGTTTGTTTGCCTATAACGATGTTATGAAAAAGGTTGGTCCGCATTATTTTGATAAAACCTATGTGCAGCCGGATATCATCCGGGAGGCCGAACAGGCCTATATAGCCTCGCCGGTATCCAGCCTTATCGTGCTGGAAACCCAGGCAGATTATGAGCGTTTCGGAATTGATGAAAATAAGGATAGTCTTAAAAATGCCTCCATGAAATCATCAGGCGCAGTACCCGAACCGGGCGAGTGGCTGTTGGTGCTCATAGCGCTTGCGGTAATTAACTTTTTAGTATACCGCGCCAAATATGCTAAGCAGGATATTTAAGCCACCTTTTGCGGGGCGGGCCTGGGGCAGCAGTCGTTTGCTGATAAATGGCTGCTGCCTGGTTTATCTGGTTATCGGCATTAAATTACTTTCCATTTATTTTTTGTGGAATGCCGATTTGTTAATGGGGATAGTACTTGCCCCTTATATCTGCCGTGTAAAGGCAGGGGAATACTCCATGCGGTACTTTTTACCCTCAACAATATTTAGTGTTATCGCGCTTGTTTTTCCGGTTAAAACCACGCTGTTTGTTGCCTTGTTGTTTGCCGTATTATTGTTTTTTGAGAATTTTAAAGGGAAAGTGAGCCTGGTTTTATTTTTCCTGCTATTGCTGGTTTCGCCGCTGTTTATGTATCTCAGCAATGCGATCAGCTTCCCCATCAGGATCTGGCTGAGCGAGGTAGTGGCCGGCATTTTAAGCAGGGTTGGAATTGCCGCCCATGCATCGGGCAATATTATTGAGCTAAACGGCAGGGAGTTTTCTGTAGACCAGGCCTGTGCCGGGCTGCATATGCTGAGCATGTCGTTTATTATATGCCTGTTTATAATAGCCCATTGTCAGCGTCAAAAGGTCAATCAGCTTGGTTTTATTAAAATTGTGCTGCTGCTGGCGCTTACCTTTTTGCTGAATATTGCAGTCAACCTATGCCGTATTATGCTGCTGGTATTGTTTAAAATACCAGCAGCCAGTATTTTTCATGATGTAACAGGCGTTATTTGCCTGTTGGTATATGTTGTACTCCCCTTGTTGTGGCTGAGTAATTTTTACCTGAAAAAATCGGCAAAAGTGGAGAGGCACCCGCGCCAGGATCAGCTTATCCGGCTGGTGCCTGATGAGGTAAGGTATCCTTTTATTCATTTGCTATTTGCCGGGGCACTCATCGTTATCTCATGCAATTTAAAAAGCATGGATGTACTGAGCAATAAAGGGGCCTATGCGGTAACCCTGAGCGGCTACAAAAAGCAACTGCTGGAAAGCGGCGTTATTAAGTTTGATAAACCCGGCCAACTGGTGTACCTGAAGCCCACACCCTTTTACGGCCCCGAACATAACCCCATGATTTGCTGGCAGGGCAGTGGGTACAATTTTACCAGCATCCGCAAGCAAACTATAGCCGGGCGCGAAGTTTACTCGGGCATCCTTACCAAAGGCGCGGATAAGATATACTCGGCCTGGTGGTTTGATAATGGCAGGCTGAAAACTGTTAGCCAGCTTGAATGGCGATGGGCAGCAGCCCAGGACAGCAAGCCATTTTACCTGGTGAATGTGAACGCAACGAGCGAGGCTGGATTGTTAGAGGCAGTTACGGGGTTGCCGGGGATAAAGTAAAAGATAGCGGGGGACTCTCTATGGCTCACCAAAAGTCGGCGTATTGTTATATTATTGATACAGAAAATTGTAAATAGGTATCTTTCAATATATTTGTTTTCATGAAGCGTACCGCCCTTTTTATAGCCTTATTATTTTTTTATAACTGTGTAATTGCCCAAACGTCGCCGCCTACCGATATCGGCACTATTCAGCAAAACCTTAAAAAGCTTAACACCCTGGGCAGCGTATTGTACGTAGCCGCTCATCCCGACGATGAAAATACCCGCCTGCTGGCCTACCTGGCGCAGGAAAAACATTATCGTACGGGCTATTTGTCGCTTACCCGTGGTGATGGGGGCCAAAATTTAATAGGCAACGAGCAAAGCGAACTGCTGGGGCTTATCCGTACGCAGGAGTTGCTGGCCGCCCGCAGAGTGGACGGTGCCGAACAATTTTTTACCCGTGCCAACGACTTTGGCTTTTCTAAAGGGCCCGAAGAAACTTTGAAAATTTGGGATAAAGAAAAAGTTTTGGGCGATGTGGTTTGGGTTATCCGCAAGTTTAGGCCCGATGTGATCATTTGCCGTTTCCCTACTACAGGCGAGGGCGGCCATGGCCACCATACCTCATCGGCTATATTGGCCCAGGAGGCTTTTAGCGCCGCTGCCGACCCCGCCAGGTATCCCGAACAATTAAAATATGTAAAGCCATGGCAGGCCAAACGCCTCATGTGGAACACTTTTAACTTTGGCAGTACCAATACTACTGCCGCCGATCAGTTTAAAATAGATGTTGGCGTATACAACACCACCCTTGGCAAAAGCTATGGCGAAATAGCCGCCGAAAGCCGCAGCAACCATAAAACCCAGGGCTTTGGCTCGGCAAAACAAAGGGGCGAGTCCTTTGAATTTTTTAAAACTATTTTGGGCGATGCCCCGCAAACCGACCTGATGGATGGTGTAGAAACCGGCTGGAAACGTGTTAAAGACGGCGCGGATATTGGCGAATCGATAAAAGTGATCAGGCGGAATTTTGATGCGGAAGCCCCCGAAAAATCAGTAACCCCTTTAGTGGCATTGCTGGGTAAAGTTGAAAAGATACCAGATGTATACTGGCGCGCACAGAAAACAAAAGAACTGGACGATTTGATAGCTGCCTGCGCAGGCTTGTGGTTTGAGGCTTATGCTGCTGAAGCTACTTATGCGGTAGGGGATAAGATCCAGGTACGGTCGGTAGTGGTGAACCGATACAATGATAAGGTGAAGATTAATAAAATAGGCGTTGGTAGCGATGTGTTGGACCTGGGATCGAAAGTTATCCCTGCCAACCAACAGCAGAGCTTTGAAGGCTCGACTGTAGCCGATAAAATAACACAACCTTATTGGTTAGCATCAGATCATAAGATAGGTACCTACAATATCGCTGATGATGCAATGGCCGGCAACCCCGAAAATCCGGATCTGCTTACCGCCAGTTTTCAGTTTATTATTGAGGGAAAGCCGGTAAACTTTGAGCGCCGCCTGGTATACAAATATGTTGACCCGGTACGTGGCGAAGTTTATCAGCCATTGGAAATTACCCCGCCGGTTACCGCCAATATCGACGGGAAAGACTACATTTTTAACAGCCAGAAACCGCAAAGCATCCAGGTTAAACTCAAAAGCTTTACTGTCGCCAGCGGCAACGTGAGCATAAAACCTGTAGATGGCTGGAATATAAGCCCGGAAAAAATTGAGTTTGGCGATAAAAATAAAAACGACGAGTGGACGGTTTCTTTTACTGTAGCACCGGCAGATAATAAGCCAAGAACTGCCGATTTACAGGTTATTGTTATGGCAAACGGCAAGCCGTATTCATTAGCATTACGCAGAATAAGGTACGATCATGTGCCTGCCATTACCCTGTTCCCCGCCGCCGAAGCTAAACTGGTAAACCTTGATCTGAAAACCGCGGGCAAAAAACTAGGCTACATTGCCGGTGCCGGCGATTTGATGCCCGAGGCCCTGCGCCAGGTAGGTTATGATGTGCACATGCTATCAGAAAACGAGATCATGAACGGCGATTTATCGGCTTACGATGCCATTATTACCGGGGTTCGCGCCTACAACGTAAACGAGCGCCTTGCTTTTGAGCAGCCTAAGTTAATGGAGTACGTAAAAAATGGCGGCAACCTGGTAGTCCAATACAACAATAACTCGGGCCTGGTTACCAAGCAAATTGGCCCGTATCCTTTTACCGTAGTTAACAGGAGGGTTACCGACGAGGACGCGGTTGTAACTGTTTTAGACCAGCCCAACCCGGTACTCAACTACCCCAACAAAATTACCCAGGACGATTTTAAAGGCTGGATCCAGGAACGCGGCCTGTACTTTGTAAGCGATGCAGACCCTAAATACAAAGCCATTTTACAGATGAATGATAAAGGAGAATCGCCCCTAAACGGATCGCTCATAGTTGGCGATTATGGCAAGGGCCGGTTTGTTTATACCTCGCTGGCCTTTTTCAGGGAGCTGCCTGCCGGTGTGCCGGGGGCATATCGTTTGTTTGTAAATTTACTGAGTAAACCGGGGAATTGAGTCCGAAGTCTTAAGTCCTGAGACTTAAGTCGGATGTTAACCTGCTATTTTTTGACTTAGAACTTTTGACTTCGGACTTTCGACTTAAATACTACTCTTCCGGTTCATATTCCAGCCGTTTTTGGAAGTATAGGTCCCAGCTGTGTTGCTGCTGGCGGTTGGTCATGTGCTGGGTATCTTCGTCGTAATTGGAGTTAAGCTGCTTGTATTTGGCATCTATGCGGTTAAAAAGCGCCATGGCCTCATTGCGGTAATTGTAGCTAAAACGGGTTTTGCTTATCTGCCTTAATATCTCCTGTTGCTCCAGGTAAGCAATCAGGTAATGGCCCTGTTCGTGCTTCAGTATTTCGGAAAGCATCTCCTGCGAGGTTACGCGGCTCCTGTCGAGCCATGATTTATAGTTGTTGAGCAGCAGGTTTACGGTTGCCGTAAGGATATAGGATCCGCTGCGGTTACTGGCTTCGTATTTAAAATCGATGGTACAGTTGGTATAGGCTACAACCCCACCGGCATTTGCCCGTGGGGTGCCCAAAAAATCATTAATAGTTAGGGGATGATAGCGCTGGTACTGCTGCGCATTGGCGGTTATCGTCATTAAACATATGGCGGCGGCGCCAATCAACTTCACTAATCGTACTTCCATTAAGTGTAGGGGTTAAAACTTTCACTTTTTGACGTCGTCGGTATGTAAAAGGTTTAAGGCCATCATTTCTTTTAATGTATGCTGCATGGCATCGGTTGATCCATCCAGGAAAATCACGTTTCCTTTTGAGTTTTCAGAAAAGTGTTTGATAGATTCTGTCCACATGGTAAATAATATCACCGAGGTATCCATGTTGGCGCCAGCCATTTCTTTGGCGGCAACCGTCATACCGCGGGCAACTTCCTCGCGGAATAAGGCTATACCCTGGCCGCGCAGCTGTGCAGCCTCACGCTCGGCCTGGGCCGAAATTTTGATGGCATTACCCTCTGCTTCCGCCGCTTTGGTTTTGGTGATCAGCAGGGCCTGGCCTTCGTTTTCGGCGGCGGCTTTCAGGTTATTTGATGCCACTACCTGGCTCATCGATTTCATGATCACATCATCAAAAGTGATGTCGTTCAGCTGCAAATCCTGCAGGTGGTAGCCCCAGCCTTCCAGTATCACATCCAGTTGTTCCTTTACGTGCTCCACAATATCGCGGCGCAGTATCAAAACCTCGCTCTGGCGTTTGGTGGCCACAAAAGCACGGATAGAGCCCTCAACCGTGCGGATAAGCGCCTGCATCAGGTTGCGTTCGTCAACAAATTTAAAAGCCACATTTTTGATGGTTTCTTCCTGTTGGTCCAATACCGAGTACAGGAGCATCGCCTTAAAGTAAACATTAGCCTGATCGTAAGTTACTGCCTGAAATTCCAGTTCGACAGAGCGGTTCTGGATAGAAATTTTGGAGTAAATATTTTCGATAAATGGCAGCTTAAAATTAAGCCCCGGCGTAAGTATGCGGCGGTACTTGCCAAAGATGGTAATTACCACTATTGTGCCCTGTTTTACAGACACAAAGGATGATAGTATGATTACCAAAATAATAAATACAATGAGTAATGTGATGATTGAACCTGTCATGAGGGTTTATTATTAATTAAATAAATATAGATAAATTATTGGTGTGTTATTTGTTTTTATAAAATGCTAACTAAAACAGCATATCAAATCATGAACTTAAAACGTACTTTCGGCGCCATACTTACCGTACTCGGTATCATCGGCTTAATTTATGCAGGCATTGGTGTTATTAACCATAGTAGCCAGGTTACCACACTAATTGTAGTAGGTATAATAGCTATTTTATTTTTCTTTACGGGCATCAGCCTCGTGCGCAATACTAAAGACGAGGCCTGATTTATAGTCTTAAGTTCAAAGTCGGGAGTCTTTAGTCAGAAAATAATAGCATTACTTCAAACTCGCGACTAAAGGCTATAGACTTTGGACTTCCTGCTAAGCCATTACCGATACCATTTGGAGCACCTGCCCGGCAAGCGTCGCATTCCCGGTTATTTCAACCCGCGTTTTTACATCGTCCGGGCGGATGCTTTTAGAAAACAATTTCCAGGCAATATCCGGTGGTATTTTTACGGTGGCAGCAAAGCTGTCGGTATCGGCATCTTTTAATAAATGCCATCCGTCTTTTATTTTCTTAAGGTACCAGTTGCCACCAATGCCGGATGTGATGGTAATTTTGATGAGGGTGTTTACAGGTGCGCCCGTATTTTTAAAAGTATGGGGTAGTCCTTTGAAAAAAGTATCAATAAAAGGATAAAAAAACTCGCGCGTCATGATACCATCGCGGCCGGTTGCTTCCCTTATTTGCTGCTGGTGATGCCATTTTTCGGTGTATTCGCGGGCAAGGTGCATCCAGTTAAGACTTTCCTGTTCGCCTGCCCAGCCAACAGAAAATATGGCGGTGTCATTAGGGTTCAACGACTCATAATAGGCAGATGCTAACCGCCCGGTTGTTTTATGCAGCAGAAGCAATATATCGGGGCTTATTCTTTTGGTAGCGTTCACCCAATCGGCATTAAGTTTATTTAGCCAGTCAACCAGGTCGTGATAGTTGTTGTTGGCAGGTGCAAGGTCGCCAAAATATTTATCGCGTTGAATGGATAAGGCGCGAATGTTGCCATCCAGCAGGTGCGATACCACATCCTTTACTTTCCAAGCTTTGGCCACCGTTTGCTTGTTCCAATCTGCCGGGGTTAATGATTCCAGCAGTTCCATCAGTTTTCCATCCAATGGTTTAAAAAGATGCCTTACTTCAACGCGGTTTTCCATGGTGATAAATTTATTGGTGTGATAAAATCCTAACCCTGTTGTCATTTCGAACGAGGAACGAGGAGAAATCCTGAACGCCCTGCATCCAAACCAGCCTATCAGAATGCAGGGCGTTCAGGATTTCTCTTTCGCCCCCCTCGCTACCGGCCCTCTCTACTCTATCGAAATGACATTTTTTTTATTTAGCTCTTGTCAACCGTTCAACTTCCATCTACACCACTTCGCCCAAGCCCAAAGCGCTTTCCAGTTTCTCAACCGACATGTCGATACCATCTACATGGTGGTGTGCTTTCAAATAAAAGCTTTCCCGCTCGGCCAGTTTGCCGGTAATAAATTCAACCAGGTCATCGCCTTTTTTGCCTTGCAGTACCGGGCGTACGGTTTTGCTGTTTTCCAGCCTGTCGGCCAGTGTTTTGGGCGATAGTTTTACGTACAGGGTTTTGCCGTTGGCATTCATCCAGTCCATATTGTCAAAAAAGCAGGGCAGGCCGCCACCGGTTGATACCACTACGTTTTCGGGATATTCGGTTTGCTTCAGCAGATCTGATTCCATCCGGCGGAAGGCATCTTCACCAAAGCTCGAAAAATATTCTGCTATGCTCATGCCTACGTTAGCTTCCAGCGCGTGGTCAAGATCAATAAATTCGTAGCCTAATTTGGCAGCCAGCTTACGGCTCCAGGTGGTTTTGCCACAACCCATAAACCCGACTAAAAAGTACTTCATAATAATATCTTTATTCGATAACAGTTATTTCCAAATTCCCCTCTTGAGAGGGGGCGCGTTAGGTATGGGTGGTGGCAGGGGTGTGTTAGCCAGCGTTCTTTTTAGTCGTACAACACACCCCTCCGCCCCTCTCAAGAGGGGATTCGCACATGGGCCTACGCTATTAAGCTTAATTAAGCCGCACTATACCTCAGCTTAATTTTACCCGCGGATCTATCCAAACGTAAATGATATCTACCAGGATACTAATCACTACAAATATAAAGGCAATAAAGAGTATTGAACCCATCACTACCGGAAAATCCGACATTTCCAGCGCATCAACCGTGGCTTTGCCCAGGCCGTTGTAGCCAAAAATGTATTCCACAAAAAATGAACCGGCCAGCAGCGATGCAAACCAGTTGGCAATGGCGGTTATTACCGGGTTAAGCGCGTTTTTTAACGCGTGCTTATAAATGATGGTATTGTTGCTTAATCCTTTGGCTTTTGCGGTACGGATATAATCCTGCCCCAAAACATCAAGCATGGCATTGCGGGTGAGCTGTACAATAATGGCCAGCGGACGCAAGCCAAGGGTGATCATGGGCAGCACCAGGTTTTTAAGCGTCATCACCTCGCCCCGGAAAGGATCGTAACTATACAAACTGCCCGACATGTTGAGGCCGGTGTATTTACTCAGCTCAAAACCAAATATCCAGGCAATGATGATGCCCGCGAAAAAAGCCGGCGCGGAGATACCCAAAGTGGAAAATCCTATTGCCAGCTTATCAATCCAGGTGTCTTTATGCACGGCACTCAGCACGCCTAAAAATACGCCAATAACAATAGCGAAGATCATGGCGGTAGTTGCTAATACCATAGTATTGGGAATAACCTCTAACAGCAAACTGGCCACATCCTTACGGGTTTGGTATGATCGGCGCAGGTAAGGCCATTTTAACCCAAGCACTTTGGCATCGCTTACCGCAAATAGTTTTATGTAATGATAGCGTTGCTGTTCTTCGGTAGTATTTAAGTGGATGCCTATGGGCGAAAGATCATTAATGTAATAAAGAAATTGTACCGGCTTGGGTTTGTCCAGCCCAAACTCCTTACGTACGGCCTGTAACGATTGCACGTCGGCCCGCTGCCCTTGCGTCATGCGGGCAGGATCAACGGGTAAAATATTAAACAAAAAGAAAACCACCAGCACCACCCCCAGCATTACGGCCAGCCCGTAAAATAATTTGCGGATGAGGTAGCTGATCATGGTTATTGCTTTTGAAAATACGTTTTAGCCAGATCATCATACTTAGGCACCGAATGATAATGCCATTTATTGATGACAAAGCCATTCTTTAACAGGATTACCCCCGGGTTGGAGCGGATCATGGTTTTAAGCGGTACGCCATCGGCATAAAAAACTTCGCTGATCATCCGGTGCTTTTTTACAAACGCCTGCGCACTTTGCGGCGAATTTGCGGTAAGCAGCATGGTGCGGATATTAAAGTTTTGGGTGGCGTTGATGGCCAGGGCATTCAGTTTGTTTATCGCATCTTCGTCGGTTTTATCCAGATCATAAGCTACGATGATGATACTGTAAAAAGGGCTTGCAAGCAACTCTTTGGTAAAATCATTGCGTTGGGCATCCTGGATAGACAGGTCGCGGATTGGCGGCTCGTAGCCTTTTTTTACCAGGCGGTTTTCCGGGTCGCCAACAACCTCCCAATTGGCATCCTTCCATATGCCGGTGCTCAGGTATTCCTTATCGGTCATTACCTTGGTTTCTTTAGTTTTCTTATTTTTTAGATGATAAGTAAGCACGAAAACATCTTTGGGCGCATTGGGCGGGGTATCCATTTCGGCCGAAATATTGGCGCCTATTTTATAAGGCAAAAAGTCAATTACCGGCAAAAAATTATAGGTGTAGAGGCCAAACCCTACCGATACAAGGGCCGCGCCGATAAGCCATTTGTCGCCGGCCTTGGCGCTAAATAAGGGTTTTATTTTAAATCGGTTTACAAATATTACCGCTACCAAAACCAGTAAAACCATATCCTTGCTAAACGATTGCCATGGGGTAAGCGGTATAGCATCACCAAAGCAGCCACAGGTTTGCACCACTTTAAAAAAGGCTGAGTAGAAAGTTAAAAAGCCGAAAAAGATAATGAGCAGCAATAAGCCCCAGGCTATTTTTACCGGCCGTACGCCAATAAGCAAGGCAAATCCCAGGATCATTTCCAGGGCACAAAGCAAAATAGCTATGGTTAACGACAGATTGTTCAGGAACGTGATATGGAAAACCTCGAAATACTCTACCAGTTTATAAGAAAAGCCCAATGGGTCGTTGGCTTTTATCAGTCCGGAAAATATAAACAGTAAGCCTACCGCTATCCTGCAAAACCAAATCAAAGCATTTTTCATTTTACTCCAAGTTTTATAAGGGCAAATACCGCGTAATTCAGCATATCCTGGTAGTTGGCTTTTACCCCTTCAGATGCTTCGGTAAGGCCCTGGTTGTCTTCAATTTGTTTTACACGCAACAGCTTCATGAGTATCAAATCGGTTAATGAACTGATGCGCATATCGCGCCAGGCTTCGCCGTAATCGTGGTTTTTGGCAAACATGAGTTCTTTGGTTTCCAGTACCCTGTCGTCAAACATGCGTTCAACATGGTCAACAGCCAGTTCCTGCGGTGTTTCGGGCGAGCTATCCAGCTGCATCATGGCTATAACGCAGTAGTTTACAATGCCAATATATTCGCCGGTAATATCGTCGCCCACTTTCGAGATCTTTTTTTCTTCGAGTGTGCGGATGCGTTGTGCTTTAATAAAAATCTGGTCGGTGATAGATTGCAAACGAAGGATGCGCCAGGCGGTACCATAGTCGCGGGTCTTTTTCATAAAAAGGCCCTTACAATTGTTTATTACCGCGTCGTATTCTGCTGATGTGTTAGCCAATGGTCTGAATATTTTAAAGTTGGAGCGTTGTAATTAGGGGGATATGCTACCGCTATAAAGTTATTAACTTTACCACATTAACCCCTGTCAATATTACAACAAACAAAGTGGCTAAAGATACATTTTTTCGTAAAAAGATAACCCTGAATGCAGATGGGAAACTTATAAGCCTCGCTACGCCGAAGGTAATGGGGATAATCAATATTACCCCCGATTCTTTTTATGCCACCAGCCGCAAGCCTTCTGTTGATGAAGCTTTGCAGCAGGCCGGAAAGATGCTGGCCGATGGCGCTGCGTTTTTAGATATCGGGGCTTATTCGTCTCGCCCCGGTGCTGTTGATATTAGCGCCGCCGAAGAAACCGACAGGCTGCTGCCTATTGTTGAGGCAATTGTAACCGCTTTCCCCGATGCTGTTTTATCGATAGATACCTTCCGCGCGCCGGTTGCCGAAGCGGCAGTTAAAGCGGGTGCGCATATGATTAATGATATATCGGGCGGCACGCTGGATGCCGATATGTTTGCTACCGTGGCACGGCTGCAGGTTCCATATATTTTAATGCACATGAAGGGTACGCCGCAAAACATGGTGCAAATGGCGCAGTACGATGATGTTTTTAACGAGGTACTGGATTATTTTGTAAATAAGTATCAGCAGCTGAAACAATTGGGCGTACATGACGTGATCATCGATCCTGGTTTCGGCTTTGCTAAAAACCAGCAGCATAATTATGCGCTGATGAAGCGCCTGCAGGATTTTGATGTTTTGGAACTGCCGTTATTAACCGGCATCTCTCGCAAAAAGATGGTTTACGGCTTATTGGGAAGTACCGCTGCGGATGCATTAAATGGCACAACTGTTTTGAATACCATCGCCTTAAGCAAAGGCGCCAATATTTTGCGGGTACACGATGTAAAAGAGGCTGTTGAGGCGGTGAGGGTTTGGGGGATGTGTCAGTAAATAAGATTATGCGGCGACAAAATTAATCATAAATTACCAACTGCCGCGAGGTTCCAACTCGTGGCTAAACCTGGTTTCAGCTTTCAGCTGAACTGAAGCCAAAGGCTTCAATCAGTTTTACCCACGAGTTACGCTGCGCTAACCTCGCGGGAGAAATAGAGAGCCTCGCAGGAGAAATAGAAGGCCGAAGTCGCTATCCATCAGTGGCCATTTTTAGTAAACAAACCACCTTGCCCAACTTTATTTTAATTATTTTACCTTTGCCTATTATCTATGAGAAAGGTACATGATTTTATAAGGCGCACTATTTTTTACATTATTGATCTGTTTTACAAGCCCTTTAAAAAATGGATGCCCTTACATACCTTCCGTTACGCGGCATGTGGCGGGGGCAATGTGGTGTTTGATATAACACTGTTTTCGTTTTGTTATAACTTCATTTTTAAAAAGCAAAACCTGCACATCGGGGCGTATACTTTAAGCCCGCATATCGCGTCGCTGGCTTTATCTTTCAGCATATCTTTTTGCACCGGGTTTTACCTGAACAGGTATATCGTTTTTAAAGAATCGGGACTGAGCAAAAAAGGCCAGCTTGGGCGCTTTGTTTTGGTAAACGCCATCTGTATAGTTTTAAACGTTATATTCCTCAAAATCCTTGTTGATTGGCTGGGCATTTATCCCACGCCATCAAAAATTATAGCTACGGTGTTTATCGCTTGTTTCAGCTATTTTAGTCAGACGCATTTTTTCTTTAAAACAAAAAAGGCAGCGGCCTAAGCAGTGGCGTATTAATTTAATAAGCCCAGAATCATAAAAAACACAAACTCCATGGCCAGTAAAGCAGGGCCGGCTTTACTCTGAGGCGGAAATTTAAATTTCTCGAATATAAAAAGCATCAGCGCGCTTACCGCAAACCAGCACACGTAATTTTTTATGGGGATGGTGTTGCCTGCCCAATGCCAGTAATCAAAATGGATAGCTACGGGTTCAATGAGTATATCAAGTAAAACCAGCACCAATGCGCCTACAAAAATGCGGACGTAAATATTTTTGATGCGGCTGCGCTGCGTGAGCACCCCGGTAGCATAAATAAGCAAAAACCAGTTGATACCAATCATCAGTGGAACGCCAAATAATTTAACGCCCAGCGTTTCGCCATACTTATAGCTGCCAAACAACCAGCCTGTATGCACCCCAATAAGCTCGGCAACAAAACCTAATGTAAACAGCAGCAACGCAAACAACCCGAATTTAGCATCGGGGCGGTTGTGACTGCAGATGATAACGCCGGCCATGAGCAATAAATGCCAGGGAACCAGATTAAGAAATTTAGCATCGAAGCCCGATAGGTTAAACCCTACGGTGCCTACAGCATGAAAAAGTATAATAATAATGATGGCAATGCGCTCGGTTTTTACATTGCCGGTTGATAGTTGCGTGTTCAAATCCTGCGCCCCTTCCATACCGTGGTTTTGGTGAGATATTTTTGGATAGATATAAAAGCGACGATCATCATGTTGGTCATTTGCAACGGATGCAATAATACGTTATACAAAGCATTTTGCCCGGATGTAAGCGAGATCATTATCCGGGTAAGGACGATGAGGCCGCACATAAACAGGATAAGCGGCAGGTTTAGCGTCATGACCAACATCATCGGGAAAATGATAACCAGCAGCAGGTACGTCAAAAAACCAAAGATGCTATAGTTAAACGCCGCCAGGAAATTTTTGCTAAAGCCGGCCAGGGCTTCGGTATAGCTTTTGTACATGCGGCAACTGATCATGCCGTTGGCCAGCAGCGCTTCGCCGTTATAGGCTTTGGCTTTTATGAGCCGCATAATTTCTACATCCTCTACCACTTTATCCTTTACCGCTTTATGCCATTGCTGCTGGTGATAAACAGGGGCATCAAACAGCATAAACTGCCCGCTGGCCGCCGCAACAGACGGATTTTTTACCAGCGATATTAACCGCACTGGCAGCAGGTTCAATAAGATAAAATGCATCAGCGGCACCACCAGGTTTTCGCCTAAAGTTTGCATTTGCTGGTTAGCAAACAAGCTTAACAGGCCCAGGCTGCCGGTGTGCATGCGGTGTACGGCGCTGTTAATTAAACCAGGTTGCACCTGCTCGTCAGCATCCAAAAAAAGCAGATAATCGCCATCGGCCTGCAAGGCAAGCTGATGACAGGCAAAGTTTTTACCTATCCAGCCGGCAGGTAACTCCGCTCCTTTGATTACTTTAAACTGGGCATGCGCCTGGGCAAATTTTGAACACACCGCATAGGTATCATCTGTCGAACCATCGTCAAGCACCAGTACTTCATAATGCTGATAATCCTGCTGGTGGATGGATTGCAGCAGGGTTAGTATATTGCCGGCCTCGTTGCGGGCAGGGATCAGTATGGATACCTTATCGGTATAGTGTTTGCCTACACGCCGTAATTTAGGATCGGATATAAAGTTGAACAGGGTTACTGTAAAACGCAGGATGATGAAGAAAAGGGTGATTAATATAATTACTGTCACTTTATATATCAAATTGCGTTTGAAGCAGTTTTGAGCTGCTATAGTGTTGCTGATAAGCCTCTTTTAAACCGGCAATGTTTGTATAGTTATTGTTATCTGTTTTTAAATAAACGGTTGCCGTGCTCTTTTTATGTTTAAAGTACTGAATAAATGTTGAAGCAAAGAGTAATTGATATTTTCCTTGTGCTTTTTGCATTATCCGGAGTACGCCTTTGTCAAAACGCACATCTTCAACATAATTTGAAAACAACTTTCCTTGCGGAAATATAAGTACAAGATTCTGCGGATCATCCAGTAGCCGGGCAGCATAATCAAGCGAATTAATGATATCCCTCGATTTTTTGGTGACCGAAAAAGCCCCCGCAAATTTAAGGTATTGCAGCATGTGCACCGTTTTTTCCTCAACCATTACGTGGTATTGCTTTTTTAACAGTTTTTCGGTTACACAATACAATATTAACCCATCCCAAAAACTAAAATGATTGGCTACCAGCAATACCGATTTGCTTTTATCAAGCCCCACATCATTAAATAACACTTCATGAAACTGCCGCGCCACTATCCATTTTACATAGTAGTGAATGATACGGTTTATGAAAATATTCTTTTTATTGCGAATCACGTTAGTTATGAGTTGTGAGTTTCGAGTCGGAAGTCCGCAGCCAAAAGTTCTAAGTAAGCAAAAGTTGACTTAATACTTAGCTCTACAGGCTTCCGACTTCAATCAGTGTTTCATATTTATTTGGTTTAAAAGTGCCTGTTGATGAAAATTGTTTACTCGTTCCTTAAGTTCATCAAACGTAAACTCACCGGCTATGCCGCAATCAAACAGGTGTATATAGGCGCGTGGTTTTAAGCTTTCAAAATAATCTATCAGTATGCAGTGGTAAACTACCTGGCATGGGCCTTTAATTTGTTCTATAATTTTAAAAGTGCCTTTCTTAACATCAATATAGGTTTCATGGTTCGATCTGATCTCGCCCTGCGGGCAAATCATCAGCAGGTTACGGCTATCATCTAATAACCTGGCGCCATAGGTTAATGATTCATCGCTTTGGCGCTTTCCCTTTACTACCGAAAACATACCCACATAACGCAGAAAACTATATTGAAGCGCATTTTCATGCTGCATCATTACATACCAGCGCCGTTTCATGATTTTAACTGCGGTATAGTTTGATAAAAATGCCTCCCACCAGCTAAAGTGATTACACATCATCAGCACCGAGTGGCCGGGCCTTGGTTCAAAAGGTGTAATATTTATTTCCTTAAAATTACGGCCCAGCCATAAGCGTACAATCCGCATATAAATGGCGCTTATCAGGTCGTTTCTGCGTGGGGTTATCATTTTTTTAGGTCGGTTATACAGAATCTATTAATTAATTTCACTTATATTGCTTTTATTAAATCAAAAATCCATGTGTTAGTTTTAAGCTTTATGCATTTTGCTTTTAGCTTCTAATAAATATTCGTCCAATGCTTTGGTAACCAGCCAATGCCCCATTTTAACGTGATGTATTTCAACATCTTCTGCAGCTGCCAAAAAATCTTTGGCTACAGATTTGGGGAAAAGATGGTCGTCTGTACCAAATATCAGGGTGCATTTTATTTTATACTGGTTAACAAGCGCTGCTATTTTTGATACATCGGGGTTTAGCAGCTTTATCAAATTTAAGGTATAATAAGTATCAAGCCTTTTTTTGGGGGTATCAATCTCGTTGTAAGCAATCTGGTAAAGGCTCTCATCAATCACCCCAACCACTTTTACTACCTTTAATAAAAACGGGGCCAGCCAGCTGCTTTTGGTGGCCAGGCGAAAGATAGATTTGCCAAACACGTTGTGTGTTATGATATGAAAACCCGTACGTTTAGTGAGTCCGTCGGGTGCCATCAGTATTATGTCGTCAATTAAATGGGCGTATTCCTCAACCAGGGTAAGCGCAAGGCTGGCCCCCAGCGAATAACCCAATACAGAAATCCGTTGCTCGCCATAAATTTTAAACCACTCCTGCAAATAATTGTACATCATTTGCTTGGTCATGCCGGCGCGTATCTGTTTATCGGTCCAGCCATCAAGGCGGCTCTCGCCATGAAAAAAATGATCAAAGCCGTAAACATGGTATCTGGTTAATAACGATTTTTCGAGCACATGAAACTGCTTGCCGGTCATACCATAACCATGGAAAGCAATTAATGGTTGTTTCCCGGTACCATATTCATGAAAATGTACTTTGCCCAGGCCGGGCAGCTGTAAAAAACCCATTGCCGCAATAATAACAATTATGCAGGAATATATGTGATTCTGGTTTTTACAACGCCATAAACCACTTGCAAAGGAGTGCTGCTAATAGTCGCGCGCATGATGCCGAAAGTTTGTTAATTACACAGGGTACTAATTTTAATACACCAGTAGTTTGCAAAATAACCCATGTATTGCCTAAAGTAAAGTTTTTTATATGGTTTATTTCATAATAATTAATATTATTTATAAATAACTAAATTTGGCATTGCCTTTGTATTTACATCAGCACATAACTTAAAAAACATTTACCATGGCAACTACCAAAACAAAGGCTCCTGAGCAAACATTAGATGTACAGGACTCGGCATTGAATGAATTATTTATTGATGAACTGAAAGACATTTATTGGGCCGAAAAACATTTGGCAAAAGCATTGCCAAAAATGGCAAAAGCAGCAACATCTGATGAATTGCGTGCCGCTATTGAAAACCACCTAAGCGAAACCGAAAGGCAAATTACCCGCCTGGAAGATGCTTTTGCATCGATAGACGAAAAAGCCGTAGCTGTAAAATGCGAAGCGATGGCTGGTTTACTTAAAGAAGGTGAAGAAATTATTACCGAAACTGAAAAAGGCAGCATTACCCGCGATGCAGGTATTATATCGGCCGCTCAAAAAATTGAGCACTACGAAATTGCTTCATACGGAACCTTAAAAACATTAGCTACCGTATTAGGCTACAATGAAGCCGCAGAGCTTTTGGACTCGACCTTACAGGAAGAAAAAAACTGCGATAGCCTGCTTACCAAAATAGCTGAGGCCGGGATTAACCAAAAATCAAAAACAGAAAAGGCTTAACAACACCTTTCTATATCTGATAACACAAAACGCCATTGCGATGTAAAGCAATGGCGTTTTGTGTTATAAATTGAAGCCTGCTTTGCGGGCTTTTAGGTATTACAGTACGGCAAATGTGTGCCGGGTTAAATAAGCCGAGTCCTTTGCAAGAGTAGCGCCCCAACCCAACCTCCGGCCCCCGGCATCAGACCTCCGACCCCAAATCCCTCAACCCTCGATAAAAAACCTATATTTACAGCTAACACTTAAAGATTTAACAAATTTTAACAATTAAACGTGGAATTTTTTTAGCAGAAAAAAGTTTGTGTGTTTAAGTTTGCTCTCGAAATAAAAAAGGTTCATGGAAGAATTTAAAAGTAGTACAGAAAATGTTTCATCGGGTGCTGTTACCGGCAGCACATCGTATTCAACAGATATCAGGGCACTTAATGAAATGATACAACGCGAAAGCGCTTTTATCGATCTGCTTAAGATGGAGATGGATAAGGTGATCGTGGGTCAAAAATATATGGTTGAACGTTTGCTGATCGGTTTATTGGCCGATGGGCATATTTTGCTGGAGGGTGTTCCGGGGCTGGCAAAAACCTTGGCCATCAATACGCTGGCCAAATGTATCCAGGCCGATTACAGCCGCATCCAGTTTACGCCCGATTTATTACCAGCCGATTTGGTTGGTACCATGATCTACAACCAGAAGAAAGAAGAGTTCATTGTTCGTAAAGGGCCGTTATTCTCCAACTTTATTTTGGCCGATGAAATTAACCGTGCACCTGCCAAAGTGCAAAGTGCACTTTTAGAGGCCATGCAGGAGCGCCAGGTAACTATTGGCGATAACACCTTCCCGCTGCCAAACCCGTTTTTGGTACTGGCTACCCAAAACCCAATTGAACAGGAAGGTACTTACCCGCTGCCCGAAGCACAGGTTGACCGTTTTATGCTGAAAGTGGTAATTACCTACCCCGAGCGTGAAGAAGAAAAAAGAATTATCCGTTCAAGCATATTACCAGGCGGTATGCCAAAACCATCCCCTGTTATTAAACCCGAAGAAATTGTACGTGCCCGCAAAATAGTTCGTGAAGTTTACATGGACGAAAAAATTGAGCAGTACATCATCGATATTGTTTTCGCTACCCGTTTCCCCGAGCAGTACAAACTGGCGCACTACAAAAACCTCATCACTTTTGGCGCATCGCCAAGGGCAAGTATCAGTTTAGCGCTGGCAGCAAAGGCTTATGCCTTTATTAAACGCCGCGGCTATGTAATACCCGAGGATGTACGCGCCATTTGCCACGATGTAATGCGCCACCGCATTGGCCTAAGCTACGAGGCCGAAGCAGAAAACATCACCAGCGAAAATATTATCACCGGGATACTGAACGCGATAGAGGTACCGTAAGGAGCCTCACCCCGGCCCTCTCCAAAGGAGAGGGAGGAAAAAAGCGAGATCTTCGTTTCTCCAAATTGTCATTTCGATAGAGCGGCGGAGGAATGAGCAAGGGGGGCGAAAGAGAAATCTTATACGACTATGCACGCATGCAATTCGTATAGTAAAGTTTGCGAACAGGGCGTATAAGATTTCTCACTATCGTTCGAAATGACATTCGTTAAATTAAACACATACTAATCAAAAGTCCTCTCCTTTGGAGAGGATTTAGGTGAGGCTTCTTATGGAAACCAAGGATCTTTTAAAAAAAGTAAGGAAGATTGAGATAAAAACCAGGGGTTTAAGTAACCACTTATTCTCGGGCGAATATCATTCGGCTTTCAAGGGGCGGGGGATGGCCTTTAGCGAGGTGCGTGAGTACCAGCTTGGCGACGAGATACGTACCATCGACTGGAACGTTACCGCGCGTTTTAACCACCCTTACGTAAAGGTGTTTGACGAAGAGCGCGAGCTTACCGTAATGCTGCTGATGGATGTGAGCGGTTCTGAAAACTTTGGTACACAGGGGCAGCAAAAGCAGGACCTGGCAACCGAGCTTTGTGCTGTGCTTGCCTTTTCGGCCATCCAGAATAACGATAAAGTGGGGGTGATATTTTTTAGCGATAAGATAGAAAAATTCATCCCGCCAAAAAAAGGACGGTCGCACATATTGATGATCATCAGGGAACTGATTGATTTTAAGCCCGAAAATAAAGGCACCAATGTGGGGGTGGCATTAAAGTACTTTACCAGCGTTATAAAAAAGAAATGCACCGCTTTTATCCTGTCGGATTTTATAAGCCCGGCATTTGAAAACGAGCTGAAAATAGCCAACAAAAAACACGATATCATTGCCGTGAGGCTGTTTGATAAACACGAAGAAGTATTCCCCAACCTGGGTCTTATCCCGATGAAAGACGAGGAAACCGGCGAGGTGGTGTGGATAAATACGGCTGATGAGCAGGTGCGCTATGCATTCAGCCTCGAGGCCCGCAACCGAACCATAGCCATGGGCGATACTTTTAAAAAATGCGGTGTTGATTTTACCAGCATCGGCACACACGAATCATACGTAAAACCATTAATGACACTATTTAAAAAACGGGAAGGCAGGAGATGATCAAGTGTTTTAAATATTTCCTGGTATTGCTGCTTACGGGTACTTTTTATACCGCTTTTGCGCAAGCCCCGCAAGCCGAGGCAAAACTGGATAGGGCCACCATTTTAATTGGCCAGCAAACCAGGCTTAACCTAAGCATCAGGCATAACATAAAGGATAAAATAGAGTTCCCTGCGCTGGTTGACTCCATTGCCGGTAAGGTGCAGATTGTAAGCAGCAAGGCCGATACTATTTTTGATAAGCAGGATCAAAGCATCGAGACCGTTCATCGCGCTTACAATATTACCGCGTTTGATAGCGGGGCCTATGTTATACCATCCTACGCGTTTAAAACCACCACAGGCCCGGTTTATACGCAGCCATTAACACTAACCGTACAAACCGTTGCTGTTGATACCACCAAGGGATTTTATGATATTAAGCAGCCGCTGGTAGTCAATTATTCGTTTTTTGACTGGCTGCACGATAACTGGCAGTGGGTAGCCATTGGCTTTTTGGTACTGCTGATTATAGCAGGCATTATTTATTATTTTGTTACCAGGCCTAAAAAGGTAATGGTGGTTGAGCCGCCTAAACCTAAAGTGCCGCCGCATGTAATCGCCCTGCAAAAACTACAGGAACTGCGTGGCAAGAAAGCTTACGAGCAGGATGTTAAATTATACCATATTGAGCTGAGCGAAATACTGCGCGAATATTTAGAAAAGCGCTATGGCATTAAAACCCATGAGCAAACGTCCGACGAGATTTTTGCAAGCCTGCGCACGCTGGATATTACAGACGATAACAAAAACCTGCTGCGCCAGGTATTGATACTTGCCGATTTGGTAAAATTTGCCAAGGAAAAACCGCTGCATTTTGAAAACGAACAAAGTATGGATAATGCCATCAGCTTTGTAAACAAAACCCAGCAGGCTTACCAGCCGCTGGCCGATAAACAAGAGGAGGGCAAATGAGCTGGTTTAAAGGAATAGAATTTGCCCACCCGGGATTTTTTTGGCTGTTTATCAGTATACCCCTCATGGTTGGTTGGTATATATGGAAACAGCGGCAACTGCAGGGCAACCTGAATGTACCTACCCTGCGGGGCTTTACCCTAAAAAAAAGCACGCTGCCAAAGTTCAGGCATAGTGGTATTGTGTTACGGTCGTTAGCCTTATCGGCTATGATTGTTGCGCTGGCCAGGCCTCAATCGTCATTAAGCTGGCAAAACAGTACTACCGAAGGTATCGATATCATTATTGCTTCAGATATTTCGGGCAGTATGCTTGCCGAAGATTTTAAACCCAACCGCCTGGAAGCAGGTAAACAAATTGCCATCGATTTTATAAAGGGCCGCCCCGACGACCGCATAGGCCTGGTGATATTTAGCGGCGAGAGCTTTACGCAATGCCCCTTAACAATTGACCATAGCGTATTGATAAACCTTTTTGCCGATGTACGTAACGGCATGATAACCGATGGTACGGCCATTGGTATGGGCCTGGCAACCGCAGTAAACCGCCTGCGAACCAGCCAGGCAAAAAGCAAGGTAATTATATTGCTTACAGATGGATCAAACAATGCTGGTTCGATACCACCAATAACTGCCGCCGAAATTGCCCGCCAGTTTGGGGTAAGGGTGTATACGGTAGGGTTGGGCACTAATGGTTTTGCACCTTACCCGGTACAAACACCGGCAGGGATACAATACCAAAAAATGCCTGTGGTAATTGACGAGGGTACCTTATCAAAAATTGCCAGCCTAACCGGCGGTAAATATTTCAGGGCTACCAATAACGAAACACTTAAAAATATTTACGAGCAGATTGATAAGCTGGAAAAAGCCAAAATTGATGTTACCCAGTATCACAAAAAAACAGAACTGTTTTTACCCTGGGCAATTATAGCCCTGGCTTTCCTGTCGTTGGAATTTATATTAAAAAACACCCTGTTTAGAGGGGCTTTAACCTAACAGATGCTACGTTTTGCACATATAGAATATTTATGGGGGCTGGTAATCATCCCGGTGTTTATCATCGCGTTTTTGGCGGTAAGTATCTGGAAAAAGAAAGCCATCTCGTCATTAGGAGATAAAAAGGTGGTGATGATGATGATGCCGCAGGTATCTTTATCAAGGCCATGGCTTAAGTTTATTTTCTTTTTGCTGGCCTATGCCATGCTCATCATCGGCATAGCCGACCCGCAAATTGGTTCAAGAACCGAAGAGGTAAAACGCAAAGGCGCCGATTTAATGATACTGCTTGACGTATCAAACAGTATGCTGGCCCAGGATTTGGCCCCAAGCCGCCTGGAAAATGCCAAACGCGCCATTGCTCAGTTGATTGACCGCATGCATGACGACCGTATAGGTATCATCGTATTTGCCGGCCAGGCCTATGTGCAGCTGCCTATTACAACCGACTATTCGGCAGCCAAGTTATTCCTGAGTACCATTAATACCGAGATGGTGCCAACCCAGGGTACTGCCATTGGCGCGGCTATTGACCTGGGCATGCAGTCGTTCGATTTTAAAAACGGCACCGGCAAGGCCATGATAGTTATTACCGATGGTGAAAACCATGAGGATAACGCCGTTGAAGCCGCGGCGGCAGCCAAATCAAAAGATGTATCAGTAAATGTGGTTGGTGTAGGATCGGAAAGCGGCGCGCCCATACCGGTTTATGACGAGCAGGGACACCAGACAGGTTTCCATATGGACCATGAAACCGGCCAGCAGGTGGTAAGTAAACTGAGCGAGGATATGTGTAAAGAGATTTCGGCCGCAGGCGGTGGCGTTTATGTACGCGCCAATAACTCCAACAGCGGCCTGGGTATTGTGATGGACCAGATTAACAAATTGCAGCGTAAAACGGTTGATAGCCGGTCGTTCAAGGATTTTGAAGATCGTTTCCAGTTCTTTTTGGCCATTGCGTTTGTGTTGCTGCTGGTTGAGTTCTTTATATCAAACCGTAAAAACATGCGTTTAAGCGGGATTAAATTATTTGAAGTAAAAAAGCCATGAAGCAATTAATTATAGTTGTATTATTAGTACTGCAGGCTTCATTCCTTTTTGCCCAGCAGGAAAAAAGGGATATCAGGAAAGGTAACCAGCTTTACCAGGCTAAAAATTATAAAGAGGCCGAGGATAACTATCGTAAGGCGCTGGCTAAATCCAACAACAAAACGGTTGAAGGAAATTTTAACCTGGGCGATGCCCTATATAAACAAAAAAAGTTTGAGGATGCACAGCAGCAGTTTACCAAAATAGCAGCAACATCAAAAGACAAGCAGGTATTGGCCAATGCTTACCATAACATAGGCAACTCCTTGTTGGAAAACAAAAAACTTGAAGAGAGTATTGCCGCCTATAAAAAATCGTTGCTTAATAATCCTGACGACGAGCAGACCCGCTACAACCTGTCATACGCCCAAAAAATGCTAAAGAAGCAGCAGGACGATAAAAAGAACCAGAACAAAAACGATAAGAACAAAGATAAAGACCAGAACAAGGATAAAAACAAGGACGACAAGAATAAGGATAAAGACAACAAGGATAAAGATAAAAAAGACCAGGACAAGAAAGATCAGGATAAAAAGGACAAAGACAATAAGGATAAGAACAAGCCTGATAATAAAGATCCGCAGGACCAGCAGCAACAACAGCCGCAGCCCAACAATGTATCAAAAGATGATGCCGAGCGTATGCTGGAAGCCCTGAAAAACGACGAGAAAGCAACGCAGGACAAACTGAAAAATAAAAAGTTAAAAGGCGCCAGAGCCAATATTTCAAAAGACTGGTAAGCCTTATATTTATAGCACATGAAGTTAAAGTACTACATATTGTTGCTCTTGCTGTTTTGTACAACCGTGCTTTTTGCGCAGGGTGTAAAATTCACCGCCTCTGTTAATAAAACCGAAGTGGGCACTACCGAGCAATTCGAGGTTACATTTACCATAAACAGCAATGGCGAAAGGTTTGTACCGCCAAACTTTAATGGCTTTTTGGTGGAATCGGGGCCAAATGTTTCCCAGAGTATGACCGTAATCAACGGTGCTTCATCATCAAGCATGGCTTACAGCTATGACCTTGTTGCCGTTAAAGAAGGCACCTACACTATAGGTGCGGCAACAATTGTAGTAAACGGTAAGCAGCTAAGCACCAGTCCAATTAAAATTAAAGTTGTAAAGGGCACATCAGCAGCGCAGGCCAATGCAGCCAGGCAACAGCAACAACAGCAGCAGGTGCAAGGCCAGGGCATTGTGGCCGGCCACTCAAAAGATATCAACCGGGATCTTTTTATAAGGGCCGATGTAAATAAAACCAGTGCCTACATAGGCGAGCAACTCACTTTAAGCTACCGCCTTTACACCAGGGTGGCGCTGGTTGGCAGCGAACTGGAAAAAATGTCGGACCAGAATGGTTTTTATAGCCAGGAAATTAAAAGCCTTAATAACCCTAATGCTGTTCAATGGCGTATTGAAACCATAAAGGGTATAAAGTACAACGTAACCGAAATAAAGCAAAACATTCTTTTTCCCGAGCGTGCGGGCAATATCACCATCGACCCGATGATCATGGATTTTATTGTGCGCGAAACCGTACAATCGGCCGATCCTTTTGATAACTTTTTTGGAGGAGGCAGCTATAATGATGTTAAGTATAAAATAAAAAGCAGCCCCGTGGTTATCCACGTAAAACCATTGCCCGAAAGTGGTAAGCCTGCCAGCTTTAGCGGCGCGGTTGGTCGCTTTTCGGTAACTACATCGGTGGATAAAACCGACCTGAAGGCCAATGAGCCGCTTAACTACAAAATTACCCTGAAGGGTAAAGGCAACCTGAAGCTGCTGAAGCCGATGGCACCTGAGTTTCCGCTTGATTTTGATAAGTACGACCCGAAGGTAACTGATACCATAACCGATAATGAAACCGGCGAGTCGGGTACCCGTGTGTACACTTACCTGTTGATACCACGCCATGGCGGCAAATTCAACATCGACCCTATCAAGTTTTCGTACTATGATTTATCGGCAGGCAAATATGTAAGTCAGCAAACCAAAGGCTTTACCATTAATGTGGCCAAGGGTGCAACCGAAAGTAACGTTACCTCTCTTGGTGCCGATAAACAGGATGTTAAGCTATTGAATAAAGATATCCGCTACATTAAAACGGATGGAAGCGATATCAGTAAAGATGAAGAAGGTTTTTATGGGTCGGGATTGTACTATTTCCTGCTGCTGCTGGGCCCGCTGCTGTTTGTTGGTGCGTTAGTTTACGGCAAAGTATATGAAATGAACAACAGCGATGTGGTGAAGGTAAAAAGCCGCAAGGCAGGTAAAATTGCCGCCAAACACCTGGCCAGCGCAAAAGCGCAGCTAACGGCAAATAATAAGCCGGTATTTTATGAAAATGTGTTTAAAGGGCTATACGGTTACTTAAGCGACAAGCTGAATATTGCCGCTGCCGACCTAAACCGCGAAAAAATAGCTACCGAACTAAAGGCCCGGGAATTGGACGAGCCAACTATAAACGAATTGCTGGAAACATTAGACCTTTGCGATATGGCCCGCTTTGCCCCGGTTTCGGGCATATCGGAACAGGAGGTTTTTGATAAGGCAAAAAATATGATCAATAACATTGAAGATAAAATATAACATGCTAAAGCGCCTGATATACCTGTTGCTGTTGATTGTAGCGCCATTGCTTGCTTTTAGCAATGATGCAGGCCCGGCCCTGTTTAAAAAAGGCAATAGCCTGTACCAAAAGGCCAATTATAAAGAAGCCGCGGCAACCTATCAAAAAATGGTTGATGATGGCTATCAATCGGCCAGCCTTTACTTTAATTTGGGTAATGCCTATTACAAAAATGGCGATATAGCGCCGGCCCTGTTATACTATGAAAAAGCACACCGGCTATCGCCGGGCGATGAAGACATCCGTATAAACATTCAGTTTGCCAATTCAAAAACTACCGATAAAATTGAAGGAGCTCCCGAATTTTTTATCACCAAATGGTGGACTGGCTTTATACTTGCTTTACCGGCCAATACGCTTGCAGTTTTCAGTGTGCTGCTTTTTATAGGAGCTTCATGCTTACTTATCCTTTACAGGTTTTCGGGCTCTGTGATCGTGAAAAAGATATCGTTTTACTCGGCTATCTTGATGTTGTTGCTGGGTATCGGCACTATTTTTATTTCGGGCAGGCAGGCGGCCTACTTTGATGCCCATCATGATGGTATTATCTTTAATTCGTCGGTAAACGTTAAAAACGCACCATCCAACACCGCAAAAAATGGCTTTGTACTGCACGAGGGTACCAAGGTTAATATTCTTGATAAAAACGCCAGCTGGGTAAAAATTAAACTGGCCAATGGCAACGAAGGCTGGGTTGGTGCTGCTGATGTAAGGGAGATATAAACCTTCCGGTAAAGTCATATTCATATTAATCACCGGTTTCTACAAACAGGTAGCCGCATCAAGTGCCGTTAAGGCCAATGCCTGCCGCTATTGCCAGCCTACCTACAAATCATCATGTATTAATATGTATGTTGTTTTTGAAAAAGATTTGTGCAATCGATTGCACAAATCTTTTTTTATTTGTTACTTCGTAATAGTAAACCTCCAGACAAAAAGTTCCAGCAAATTATGAAATCAGTGAAGCTATTGCTTATCGCGCTGTGCACCAGTTTTATAATGCCTACTTATGCTTTGGTGCGGCTGCCGCAGCTGGTTGCAAACGGCATGGTGCTGCAGCGCAATACCCATGTGAATATCTGGGGATGGGCGGATGCGGGCGAAAAAATCAGCATTCAGTTTCAGCACAAGGCTTTCCGTACGGTAACTGATAAAAATGGTTCATGGAAAATGGTTTTACCGGCAATGCCTGCGGGCGGGCCTTATACAATGGATATACAAGGCAGCAATCGCATCACCATCAGCGATATTTTAGTTGGCGATGTTTGGTTTTGTTCGGGCCAATCGAATATGGCTTTACAAATGGAGCGGGTAAAGGAAAAATACCCCGATGAGATAGCTACTGCCAGTTACCCGCAAATCAGGAACTTTTTTGTAAAAACCGAGGCCGATGTAGCCAAACAGCATACCGATCTACAACCGGGTAAATGGGTGAAGGCAAGTCCCGAAACGGTGTTGGGTTTTGGCGCCACATCGTGGTTTTTTGCCAAACGGCTTTATCAAAAATACCATGTGCCAATAGGTATCATTAACGCAAGTGTAGGGGGAACTCCCATAGAAGCCTGGATTAGTGAACAAGGACTCATGAATATCAAACCCTATTATGAAAGGGTAAAGCAATTTGGCGATGCCGCTTTTATAGATAGCGTTTTAAAAAAGCATTTGCCGCCTAATAACCCGCTGAATACATCCCCCTTAGGAATTGATAAGGGCTTAACAGGAATTAAACCATGGTACGATACCGCCTATGTGCCGCATAACTGGCACCATTACTGGCTCCCCGGTTACTGGGCCGACCAGGGCGTTAAAGGCCTTAATGGCGTGGTTTGGTTTCGGAAAGAAGTTAACCTTCCTGCATCTTTTGAAGGCAAAGCAGCTAAATTGTTTTTAGGGAGGATAATTGATGCCGATCAGACTTATGTTAACGGCAGGCTTGTAGGCAGCATTACCTACCAGTATCCGCCACGGCGTTATAATGTGCCGGCGGGTTTGTTGAAGCCGGGTAAAAATGTAATAATTGTGCGGGTGGTAAATACCGCGGACAAAGGCGGTTTTGTGCCCGATAAAAGATATTACCTGAGCGTAGCAAGTGACACGATCGACCTGCGCGGCGATTGGCAGTATAAAGTAGGGCAGGTGTTTGAGCCGGTTAAGCCCGTTGCCGAATTTATTGCCCAAAGTGAACCAACCGGCCTTTATAATACCATGGTTGCGCCGGTTATTAAATACACAATTAAAGGCATGGCCTGGTACCAGGGCGAAAGTAGCGTCAATAGCGCAAAAGCATATGGCATTTTATTAAAAGCCCTTATTGCCGACTGGCGCGATAAATGGCAACAGGGAAACCTTCCGTTTGTATATGCCCAGCTCCCTAATTTCAACGAGGCGCAATATGCACCAGCAGAAAGTGACTGGGCCGAATTACGGGAGGGGCAACTGAAGGCGCTTACGTTACCGGGTACAGGTATGGCAGTAACCATTGATGCCGGCGAGTGGAACGATATTCATCCGCTTAATAAAAAAACGGTAGGTGAGCGCCTGGCCATAGCCGCCGAAAATGTTGCTTATGGCGATAGTAATATAACCCCCTGCGGTCCGGTTTATCAATCGGCACGGGTAGATGGGAATAAAATTGAACTGACATTTAAGTATACAGGCACCGGGCTTGTTGCTAAAAATGGGGATGAACTATCGCAATTTGCTATAGCCGGTGCCGATAAAAAGTTTGTTTGGGCCAGTGCCGTTATTAAGGGCGATAAAGTGCTGGTATGGAGCGATAAGATATCAACGCCATTATATGTAAGGTATGCCTGGGCCGATAACCCCGACGGGGCCAACCTGTATAACAAAGAAGGTTTGCCTGCATCGCCTTTCCGTACTGATAAACCATAATTCGCTATAAAAACCGTAAAAATGAAAACTGTCATTTTCTTTTTTTTATTTGCATTACCCGTAATGGTTAGTGCGCAAAGCCCGGCCCCGGTAAATTTTACGGCCGAGCAGGATCATCAGAATATGATGAAACAGTTGGGTATTAAAACATTGCGTAACGGCCCAAGCGGCGACGAAAATGCCCCCAACCACGCTAACTACAATGAGGCTTTAGCTAACCCTTTCCCTGATTTGCCGGATGCCCTTACCCTAAAAAATGGTAAAAAAGTAGCCAATGCCGACATGTGGTGGAAGCTACGCCGCCCCGAAATTGCAGAGGATATGGAACGTGAAGTATACGGCAGGATCCCGGCAAATGTGCCCAAAGTAACCTGGACGGTAAAGGTAACCGATAAAGAACGCGTAGGTTTTTATCCCGTAACAGCCAAACAACTGATAGGTCATGTTGATAATACCGCTTGCCTGTCAATCAATGTAAATATTGAAATGACGCTGGTGCTGCCAGCTAATGCTAAGGGCCCGGTTCCGGTATTGATGATGTTTGCCCGCAGTGCGCTTCCGGCGCCGGCGCAACCATCGCCGGCCGACCTGGAAAAGATAAACAGTGCTTTGAAAGAGTTACTTGTAAAAGAACACCCTGAACTGAAAGCCATTTTTGAGCAATATCCCGCTTATAACCCGGTAGCAGAGCAATCGCCGTTTGGGCCGGGTGGCTTCCCGGTAATAAAAGGCGATCCGCCTACGGCCATGCAGCTGATAGCTAATGGCTGGGGCTATGTGCTGATTGATCCTTCATCGATACAGGCAGATAATGCCGAAGGGCTTACCAAAGGTATTATTGGCCTGGTAAATAAAGGGCAGCCCCGTAAACCCGATGATTGGGGTGCCTTACGCGCCTGGTCATGGGGCGCCGCAAGGGCTTTGGATTACCTGGAGACGGAACCCACCGTTGATGCCAAACACGTGGGCATTGAAGGGGTATCGCGCTATGGCAAAGCCGCTTTGGTGACGCTTGCTTTTGAGCAGCGCTTTGCCATGGGCCTCATCGGTTCGTCTGGCGAGGGTGGCGCCAAATTACACCGCCGCAATTTTGGCGAAGCGGTTGAAAGTTTAACCGGTGGCGAGTATTATTGGATGGCAGGCAACTTTATGAAATACGGGGCCAGCGAGGCCACTTTTGGAGCTAAAACAGCAAAAGACTTGCCCGTAGATGCGCATGAACTGATAGCGCTTTGCGCGCCGAGGCTTACATTTATCAGCTATGGCATTCCCGAACAGGGCGACGCCAAATGGCTGGATCAGCAGGGGAGTTATATGGCTACCGTTGCTGCCGGGGCGGTTTTTAAATTACTGGGCGTAAAAGACATAGGTGTATCAAACGATTACAAAACAGAAAAAATGCCGCCGGTAAACACCGGTATGCTGGATGGCGTATTGGCCTGGCGGCAGCACGATGGTGGCCATACCGATGCCCCCAACGTAAAATACTTTATTGCCTGGGCCAAAAAAATGATGGAGCAGGAGAAAGCCGGCAATCCCATAGCTAAATAATAAAATCAAAAACGGTATATTAAATGAAACCAGTCAAATACGCCATCCTATTTTTTTTACTACTGCTTGCGCTAACCTCAAGGTCGCAGGACAAGCCCTTGTGGAATAATAAACAGTGTGCAGTTGTATTAACCTATGATGACGCAATTGATGTTGACCTTGATAACGTGCTGCCCGCGCTCGATTCGCTTAAATTGAAAGGCACTTTTTATCTTATCGGCTCGTCGCCGGTTGTGGTAAACCGGATGGCAGAATGGCGAAAAGCGGCATCGCAGGGCCACGAGTTGGGCAATCATTCCCTGTATCATCCCTGCGATGGCAGTTTGCCGGGCCGCGGTTTTGTAACCGCCGAAACTGACCTGGGTAAATACTCGCTTGAACGTGCCGTTAAAGAAATAAAAGCAACCAATACCCTGCTTAAAGCGATTGACGGCAAAACGGCGCGTACTTTTGCATTCCCTTGTGGTGATCTTAAAATAGGCGATAAGTATTTTTACGATTACCTTAAAAACGATTTTGCAGGCGCACGTGGCGTTGCCCCAGGACTACAGACATTAAAACAGGTAAACCTGGATAACATTGATAGTTTTATGATTAACGGGCAATCTGCCGATTATTTAATTAACCTGGTTAAACAGGCCATGCAGTCTCGCACGTTGCTGGTGTTTTTATTTCATGGCGTTGGGGGCGGGCATAATCTTAATGTTAGCCTGGAAGCGCACAGTAAGTTACTACACTACCTTAAACAACACCAAAAGGAAATTTGGGTTGCGCCAATGGTTGATGTTGCCGCTTACATCAAAGCCGATCAGCAAAAATGATAAGCCTGCTGCCAATCGGGCAGGTTTATGAATTTGGGTGCAGATGTGGCTCATATGTCTAATTTGAATAGGGGCGAAATCAGGAATGTTAAAACTATTTAAAATCCAATCGAATTTCCGCCATCCACCTGCAATATTACGCCGGTTACATATTTGGCGCTATCTGTGGCTAAATAATAAATAGCCTCGGCAATGTCGGCAGGTTCGCCCAGTTTGCCCATGGGGGTGCGACCTAAAACTTTTTGTTTCCTGGCGGGATCATTATCCAATGCCTTTGCCGACATATCTGTAGCGATAAAGCCTGGAGCCACGCAATTAACCCGGATGCCCTGCGGCGAAAGCTCGGTAGCCATGGCGCGGGTCATGCCTTCAATAGCGGTTTTTGATGCAGTATAAGCTATTACATAAGGGATGCCGTACTGTGCCGCCATTGAACTTACGTTAACAATACTGCCGCTGCCCTCAGCCAGCATAGTTTTTACAACTTCGCGGCTCAGTGCAAATACGGCCACCAGGTTTGTTTGTATAATTTGCTGAAAATCGTCGTCGGTAACCTCGATGAACGGCTTTTTATGGTTGATGCCGGCGTTATTCACCAGGATATCGGGTGCGCCAAACTCCTGAACAATTGATGCTACTAAAGCCGGTATCCCGGCGGTCTGGCTTAAATCGTAGGGTTTATAACTGCAAAGTTCGCCAAGGTCATGGGCTACCGCAGCTAGTTTCTGCTCATCACGGCCAATAATAATTGTCCTGATACCTTGTTCAATAAATTTTTTTGCCGTGGCTAAACCCAGGCCCGACGCGCCTCCTGTAACTATAGCCAGTTTAGTTTTTGATTCCATTATGATATATTACCGTTAAAAGAGCCAAGAAGTTAGAGTCAGGAATTAAGACTTTGAAGCGATGATCAAAGACAAGAAATAATTTGCTATCCATAGTGCGAGGCCGTCTTGATTCTTGACTCTAACCTCTTGATTCTATTTTTAATTGCCTGTTTACTTTTCCCTTGCCGATGATTCCCTTATAATCAATTCCGATCTTAATATCAGGCTGTGGGTTTGTTGCAGGTCGTTTTTGTTTACCAAATGATTGATGAGCAAATTGGCGGCAACTTCGCCCATTTCAAATCCCTTGTAGTTAATGGTGGTTAAATTGGGTTCAATTACGCACGATACCGGGTCGTTGTTGAAACCCGCAACGGCAATATCCCCGGGAATTTTTATCCCTGCTTTTTTGAGGACTTGTATACAGCTTACTGCACTTGCGTCGTTAGCGCAGAATAAACCATCGGGCAGCGGGTTCATTTTTAGTATTTCCTGGGCAGTTATAGCCGATGCGTTGGCGCTAAGATCATTAATAAACAACAAACTTTCGTCGAATTGAATACCGTGTTTTTCCAGCGCGGCCTTATATCCCCGTAGCCTTTCCGAATAAACATTTCTTAAAACGTTGGCCGTAATATGCACTATCCGTGTGCAACCCTGCTCAATAAGGTGCCCGGTAATTTCATAAGCTGCTTTAAAATTATCAATATAAATTTGAGGATAATGGTCATGCTCAACCACCCGGTCGAAGAAGATTACCGGGATCCTGCGTTTTATAAACGGTTCAAAATGTTCAACATTGATAGTATCATAGGCCAACGAAACCAGCAGGCCATCAACCCGGTTATTTAGCATTGCCTTCGCGTTATTAATTTCTTTTTTCATCGTTTCCAATGATTGGCTGATGATGAGGTTATAATCATTATCGTTCACTACCTTCTCTATACCCGCTATCACATCAGATGTAAAACTGCTATTGAGCCTTGGTACAATTACGCCAATGATGTTGCTGTTTTTGCGACGTAAGTTGCTGGCAAAGGAGTTGGAACGGTAGCCCATTTCTTCGGCGGCTTTAACAATCATCTTTTTGGTGTTTTTGTTTACCCGTAGATGATTCTGAAGCGCGCGGCTTACTGTAGCTGCCGAAACATTAAGCTTTTTGGCTATATCGTAAATGGTAATCTCTTTTTCGCTGCCGGGCATGGGTTTAATTAAGCGCTTAAAACTAACTGTGCAACCGTACCATAAATGGCCAACGGATTATTTAATGGATAAATGTAAAAATTAAATGCTTGTTTAGCTAATTTTTGGCAATCGATTGCATAAATTTAGGCCTTATTATACCAATATCAGATACTATGATACCAGATTTACTACAAACCTTTAGATGGTTTGGCCCCGATGACGCTGTTACTTTAAGCGCGATAAAACAAACGGGTGCTAAAGGTATAGTAACGGCACTACACCAGGTGCCCTGCGGTGATGTTTGGAGTGTTCAGGAGGTTAGGAAAAGGCGGGAAATGGTCAACAAAGAAGGCTTTAGCTGGGCTGTTGTTGAAAGTGTGAATATCCATGAAAGTATCAAAACCGGAAGCCCCGGCCGCGACCGGTATATTGAAAACTACAAGCAAACCCTTACCAATTTGGCAGCTGAAGGAATGCTAACCGTATGCTACAACTTTATGCCCGTACTCGATTGGACGCGTACCCATCTTGATTACCGCTTAGCCAATGGGGCATCGGCATTACTGTATAACGCTACGGCTTTGGCGGCATTTGATCTGTATATTTTGGAACGCGAGGGAGCATTTAATGATTTTAACCCCGAACAGCAACAGGCAGCGAAGCTTTACCTTGATAGCCTTACGGGTAGCAATAAGCTGCTGCTAACTAATACGATATTAGCTGGCCTGCCTGGTACCGATGAAGTTTTTAGCATCAACGAATTTAAACAACACCTACGCAAGTATAGTGAGATAGATGCCCCGACTTTAAAAGAAAACTTGTTCTGCTTTTTAAGGGCCGTTATTCCGCATGCAGAAAATTTAGGCATCAAAATGTGCATTCATCCGGACGATCCGCCATTCCCGATATTAGGGCTACCCCGTATTGCATCCACGTTGGCTGATTTGACGGATATCGTAAATTGTTGTCCGTCAATAGCAAATGGCATTACGCTTTGTACCGGCTCATTGGGCGCTTCCGGTAAAAATGATATACCACGTATTATAAGGGAATTGGGTAGTAAAATCCATTTCCTGCACCTGCGCAGCGTGCAGAGGCTGCCCGATGGCAGTTTTTACGAAGCCGAACATTTGGCAGGCAGTGTAGATATGTATGCAGTGATGAAGGCTATCATTAGCGAACAAATAGCCCGTAAAAATGCAGGCAGATTAGATGCTGCTATCCCTATGCGGCCAGATCATGGCCATAAGTTATTGGACGATTTCAATTACAGCACTTATCCCGGTTATTCAGTAATCGGCAGGCTTAAAGGCCTTGCCGAATTGCGCGGTTTAGAGATGGGGGTAAAGGGAGGTGTAGTGAGTGGTTGATTGGGTTGATTAAGTGAGCGGTTGAGCAGTGCCTAATTCGTAAAACGCGGGCAGGTGGTAAGATGGAGGGGCCACCTCCTGCGTGCAATGCCCGGTAAAAACAAGGTGATGTTCTTTTGCCCGTTAACCATAGGGCCCATATCCCGGGCGGGTTTAGTTGGGCCGCTTTTTATTTATGGCGACGCATGTTAGTAAGCGTTTTACCAGCCCATTGATGAATAGGTATAAATACCCGAATGATTTTAATAATAATTGAATAATTGGTTTTGAATTGCTAAATATAATTAAAGGTTTATATATTTGCAATCGATTGCATTAAGCTTAAATCATTGTAAACCATTGTGGATAGGGCATGTATAACACGTGTGCTTTCATAAACTTTAATACATCATTTTATTGTGTTTATAACCGGGTAAAAAACTTTACCAATGCTGAAATATTAACGCCATGGCCAAATATTTTGTAAAAAAGAACATGTGTTTATTGATCATGCTTTTATTGGGTATGGTAAATAACGCATGTGCCGATGAGGGCTATAAACTTTGGCTTGAGTATAACAAAATAGCCGACCGGCCGGCTGCAGCGGTTTATAAACAGCAATTGAAGTATATGATTTTTCCGGCGGAATCTGATCAGCTAAAGGCAGCCAAAGCTGAACTGATAAAAGGGTTGGAGGGTATGTTATCGATGCATCCTGCCGATACTAAAAGCATAACAGGCGGGCAAACAATCATCATTGGTACAACGCAATCCTTAAAAGGACTGGCTGTTATCGTTCCGGACAGCATAGGCAACCAGGGATATCTTATAAAAACAGCGCTGATTAATCAAAAAAAATGTATCCTGATTACAGCCAAAACCGATGTGGGTGTGCTGTATGGTGTTTTTAATTTTTTAAAGCTGCTGCAAACCCGGCAGCCTATCAACAAACTTAATATAGCAGATCGCCCGCGTATAATGTACCGGGTACTTGATCATTGGGATAACCTGAACCGTACTGTAGAGCGTGGCTATGCAGGTTCATCTATCTGGAACTGGCATAGGCTGCCTGGTATTATAGACCAGCGGTATATTGATTATGCGCGTGCCAATGCCTCTGTAGGCATCAACGGCTCGGTTATCAACAATGTAAATGCCGACGCGCTAATACTCTCGCCTCAATATTTAACTAAAATTCAGGCGCTGGCCAATGTTTTCAGGGTATATGGCATTAAACTTTATCTATCGGTAAAATTCAGCAGCCCGGTAGAGTTAGGTCATCTGAAAACAGCCGATCCGCTAAATGACGATGTGAGAAAATGGTGGGCAGATAAGATCGACGAAATCTACCGTTACATTCCCGATTTTGGTGGTTTTTTAGTGAAGGCAAATTCCGAAGGTCAGCCTGGGCCCCAAACCTATGGCCGCACCCATGCCGATGGCGCCAACATGCTGGCCGATGCGCTGGCCCCGCACCATGGCATTGTGATGTGGAGGGCTTTTGTATACGATAATAATGTGCCCGACGACCGGTCGAAACAGGCATATAATGAATTTAAGCCCTTTGATGGGAAATTTAAAGATAATGTAATCATCCAGGTAAAAAACGGGCCGATTGATTTCCAGCCGAGGGAACCTTTCCATCCGCTGTTTGGCGCTATGCCCAATACCGCATTGATGATGGAATTCCAGCTAACGCAGGAGTACCTTGGCTTTTCGACACATTTGGTTTACGAAGCGCCGTTATTTGCCGAAACCCTGCAATCAGACACGTATACGGCTGGTAAGGGCTCAACCGTATCGCGTATCCTCCAGGGTAGTTTCAATAAAAAACTAATAACAGGTATGGCCGGCGTGGCCAATATTGGCACAGATTTAAACTGGTGCGGGCATCCCTTTGCCCAGGCCAACTGGTACGCCTTTGGGCGGATGGCCTGGAACCCCGATCAATCATCATCAGCTATTGCAGGCGATTGGCTAAAAATGACTTTTACCAATGATGCTGGCTTTGTATCATCCATAAAAAAAGTCATGCTGCAATCAAGGGAGAATACGGTTAATTATATGACACCATTGGGGCTGCATCATATCATGGGTGTATCTACCCATTATGGCCCCGGCCCATGGGTTGATAACGCAGGCCGGCCCGATTGGAATGCTACTTATTACCACAAGGCCGATTCGGCCGGCATTGGGTTTAACCGTACCGGCACAGGCAGCAATGCGCTATCACAATATGCACAGCCGGTACAATTGCATTGGGAAAACCTGCAAACCTGCCCCGATGAATACCTTTTATGGTTCCACCATTTAAGCTGGACCTATAAAATGCGTTCGGGCAGGTCATTATGGGACGAGTTGGTTTACCACTATTATATGGGTGCCGATTCAGTTAAGCAAATGGGTTTAATATGGGATAAAATGCAGGGCAAAATAGATGTGGAACGTTTTAACCAGGTACAGCAGCTGATGAAAGTTCAGCTAACGGAAGCCACTACCTGGCGCGATGCCTGCGTTTTATATTTTCAAGCCTTTTCAAAAATGCCTGTCGGGGCCGGATATCCTAAGCCGGAGCATCCGCTATCGTACTATAAAGAGATGAAGTTTTACTACGTGCCGGGTATCGGGGGCAACAATTACATGACCAATTAATCATCACCATAAATCAAACGCCAATGAGCAAGCAATTTACCACCGCAAAATTAATTACTACGCTTTTTATAGCCGCAGGCATGTTAAGTGCATGCGACCCGCCCGCTAAAAAAACGGCCGATGCAGACAGCAGCAAAGCAGATACCGGCAAAAAGGTAAAATTCCTTTCGCAACCGCTTATCAGCACCATTTACACGGCCGATCCATCAGCACATGTGTTTAACGGTAAAATTTATATTTATCCATCACATGACATCAACGCAGGCATCCCCGAAAATGACAATGGCGATCATTTTGCCATGAAGGATTATCATATACTTTCGATGGATAGCATTGGCGGCAAGGTTACTGATAACGGCGTTGGGTTTGATATTAAAGATATTCCCTGGGCCGGCCGCCAGCTTTGGGCGCCGGATGCTGCTTATAAAAATGGCACCTATTATTTATACTTCCCGGTAAAGGATAAAAAAGACGTTTTCCATATCGGCGTAGCTACATCGGCCAGCCCGGTGGGGCCGTTTAAGGCAGAGCCCGAACCCATTGCCGGGAGCTACAGCATTGATCCGGCTGTATTTACCGATACCGATGGTAAAACCTATATGTATTTTGGCGGTATTTGGGGCGGGCAATTACAGCGCTGGTCGACCGGAAAATATGAGGCCGATGGTTCAAAAACAGATTCGAAGCAGGAAGATGCCCCGGCCATCAGCTGCCGTGTAGCCCTGTTAAAACCTGATATGAAAAGCTTTGATGGCGCGGTAAAGGATGTTGTTATTTTAGATAGCCTTGGCAAACCGTTATTAACTAAGGATCATGACCGCCGGTTTTTTGAAGGCTCATGGATGCACAAATACAACGGTAAATATTACTTTACCTACTCAACCGGCGATACACACCTACTTTGCTACGCAATAGGAGATAAACCGCTTGGACCATTTACCTACAAAGGCGTGTTTATGAAGCCTGTACAAGGGTGGACTACCCATCACTCCATTATCGAAATAAAAGGCAAATGGTATATATTTTACCATGATACCCAAATATCGGGCAAAACCCACCTGCGTAATGTAAAGGTGACGGAGCTACAGCATAATGCAGATGGTTCAATTAAACTCATTGATCCTTTTTTGTAAACCTGTGGCTATGAAAGCGCTCAAATTTATATCAATCACTTTGTTGTTGTGCTGTATCCTGTGCGGGTATGGCTTTGCACAGCAGGCAAGGCTGGTTACCATACCCAACTCCAATCATCTGCAGATGCACTCCAAGCTGGCGGGTAATAACTACGATATTTATATCCATTACCCGGCAGGTTATGATACTGCAAAGCGAAAATTCCCGGTATTGTATGTTGTTGACGGGGATAATGATTTTTCGCCTTCGCTGGAATATCTTGGACTTTTGATGGCGGAGTACCATATTCCCGAACCAATATTGGTAGCCATTGGCGATGGCGGTTTAATTGGTACGCCGGGTAATAAACGTAATCGCGATTTTACGCCGACAAAAAACCCTGCAACACCCGAAAGTGGCGGGGCACCTGCTTTTTTAGCTTTTATTGAAAAAGAGCTTATCCCCACTATTGATGTGGATTTAAAAACAGATACTGCTAACCGTACCTTGTATGGCTATTCTATGGGCGGCTTGTTTGCCACGTATACCTTGTTTATGCAGCCATCCCTGTTTAAAAACATTCTTATTGGCAGTCCGGCTTTAGGTTATGATAACGGCAGCGTTTTCGATATCGAAAAAAGCTATTTTGCCAAACATAAAAGCTTGCCTGTAAATGTTTTTATTGAGGTAGGCGGGCTTGAAACGCCGGGGCAGGTAGTGCCAAATAAGCAACTGGTTGCCTTACTTGATGAGCGTAATTACCAAAAGCTTGTTTTTAAGCACATCATTATTGACAATGTTACCCATTTATCGGGTAAGCCGGTTACAATGCTTAAGGCACTGCAGTGGGCATACACTGGCAAGTAACAGGAGCATTTGATGTTTGGGCGTTAAAGGTACTGTTTGTTTTATCATTGGGATTAAGCATTAAAGTAAATCAACCGTTATGAAATCAGTTGTTTTAGCATTTATTTGGTGTTGCTTGATGGCGTTTGAAACCAATGCGCAAAACAGCAGCCCTGCAATGCCGCAAATTAAATATTGGGGTGATAATGCCGAATTGCTGGTGAATGGTAAGCCCTTATTGATGACAGGCGGAGAATTAGGAAACTCAAGCGCTTCAAGTACAGCGTACATGGAACCTATTTGGCCCAAACTCAAAAAAATGCACCTGAATACCTTGATAGCCCCGGTATATTGGGAATTAATGGAGCCAAAGGAAGGTACATTTGATTTTATGCTGGTTGATTACCTGATAAAGAGCGCCAGGGAACATCAAATTAAACTGGTATTACTTTGGTTTGGCACCTGGAAAAACAGTATGAGTTGTTACGCACCCGCATGGGTTAAAACAGATCAAAAACGGTTTCCGCGTGTGCAAAGCAGCGAAGGCCGATCTGAGGAAATCATTACGCCGTTTTCTGAAAATGCATTGAAAGCCGATTGTAAAGCTTTTACCGCGCTTATGCAGCACTTAAAACAAACAGATAGCCGGCAACACACGGTAGTAATGATACAGGTAGAAAATGAAATAGGTATGCTGCCCAGTGCCCGCGATCATTCAAAGCCGGCCGATGCAGCTTTTAGCGATGCCGTTCCGGAAAAGCTAATCAATTATTTGACTTTGCATCGGGATAAACTGGTGCCCGAAATTCAAAAGGCCTGGGAGGGCAATGGCTATAAAAAAGCAGGTGATTGGGAGACTGTTTTTGGTAAAAGCGCGGCTACCGATGAAATGTTTATAGCCTGGTATTTTGCCAGCTATGCCAATGAAGTAGCCAGGGCGGGTAAAGCCGTTTATCCGCTGCCAATGTATGTAAACGCTGCCCTCAATGCGCCGGGCAAACAACCGGGGCAATACCCAAGCGGAGGGCCGTTACCGCATTTAATTGATATTTGGAAATCTGCCGCTCCGGCCGTTGACCTGCTTTCGCCCGATTTTTATAACCCTAATTTTAAGTATTGGAACGACCGTTATACCCGGCCGGACAACGCTTTGCTGATTCCCGAACACCGCTTTGAAGAAGGGGTGGATGCAAAAGCGTTTTATGCAATTGGCCACTACAAGGCCTTAGGTTTTTCTCCTTTTTCTATTGAATCCGGCAAAAAACCCGAAACAGAATCGTTGGGTAAATGCTATGATATTATTAACCAATTATCGGGCGAGCTTAGCAAAGCCAAAAAACAAGGTTTGATGGAAGGGGTATTGTTAAGTAAGGCTGCGGATACGGTTAAATTGGAAATGGGCGATTATATACTAACCGTTGCACACGATTTAACCTTGGGCTGGTCGCCAAACGCCAGAGAAACTACCTGGCCACTAACCGGTGGCATCATCATCGCTTTATCAAAAGATGAGTTTTACGTAGGCGGCACCGGGCTGGTAATAAGTTTTAAACCCAAAAATCAGGCGCAGCGGGCGGGGATAAAAAGTGTTGATGAGGGCACTTTTGTTAACGGTAAATGGCAGGCAGGCCGTCGTTTAAACGGTGATGAAGATCACCAGGGCCGGCACCTCAGGATCCCGACGGGCGAATATGGCATTCAGCGTATTAAGCTTTATAGTTATGAATAAGAAGAAAATCGAGTAATTCCAAAACTCGGTTATCGGCGGCCTGGAGTGCGGAAGTGCTTTTTAAGATATGTTTTTGGTGCCCTCATATTGCTCGCCGGCCAGGAATTTATAATTAATTCCTAACTTTAAATTGTCAGCGTATCAGTTATAACTGCCAATGGAAGCCAAAGAAATATTAAAAGCTCACGTAGCTAAAATAGCCACGTTGACCGACGAGCAGTTCGACTATTTCTTTTCGCATTTTAAACAACAGCGTTTTCAAAAAGGACAGGCACTTATTACCGAAGGTGATAAGGTAGATTGCGAATATTTTGTGCTCTCCGGTTGTTTAAAATCCTTCTTTATCAACGATGATCTCAAAATGTTTATCCTGCAATTTGCCATGCCCACCTGGTGGGCATCAGATTATAACGCGTTATATAATAATACAAAGGCCACCATCAATGTAGATTGTATTACCGATACGGAGGTGCTTTCCCTAAGCAATGATGATAGGGAGAAGTTATGCAATGAACTCCACAATGCCGAACATTTTTTTAGATGGAGAACTAATAAAGGATATGTAGCTGCCCAAAAAAGGCTCTTATCTTTCATGAATAACAATGTGAAATACAGGTATGAAGAACTTTTGAAGCTTTATCCTGAGCTTTATAATATTGTCCCTAAAAACCTGATTGCAGCATACTTAGGCGTCTCGAGAGAAACCCTTAGCCGGCTTTATAACACCTGAAAGTGATGTACATCACATAAATATCTATTCATTTTAAATGTGATGTAGGTCACACGTGCCCCTGAAATTTCCTGCCGTACTTTGTTGTGTAATTAAAAACACAAATAAAATGGAAACTCAAAAATTTGAAATCGTAAGCACTCAAAGCAATATTGATTGGGTGGGCCGTAAGGTAACCGGGGCACACAATGGTACCATAGCCGTTAAAGAAGGTGAATTTATTTTAAACGACGGCAAACTTGCCGGAGGTAAATTCACTATCGATACCACATCTATCAAAATATTGGATGTAACCGACCCTGCAACAAATGCGCAGTTTGCAGGCCACCTTGCTTCTGATGATTTTTTTTCAATTGAAAAATATCCCGAAGCAACTTTGCATATCACTTCAGTTTCAGGCAACCATGTTGAGGGCGACCTGACCATTAAAGGCATCACCCATCCTGTTGGTTTTGATGCCGCTGTCAGTGTTAACAATGGTCAGCTTACTGCAACAGGCAGGTTGGTAATTGATCGTACTAAATATGCAATGAAATTCCGTTCAGGTAATTTCTTCAAAGACCTGGGCGACACCTTGATTTATAATGATTTTGAACTGAATGTAACTGTAACCGCAAAAGCTGCCTGATAAGCAGCTTTTGCATAAAAATTAAAGCCATGCCATACGTAAAAATTGAAGTAACCCGCGAAGGAGTTACAAGAGAACAAAAACAGAGACTGATTAAAGGCGTTACCGACCTGTTGAGTGATGTGTTGAATAAAGACCCGCAACTAACCTTCGTGGTGATCCAGGAATATGATTTGGACGACTGGGGACATAATGGAGAACAGGTATCTGTGTTAAGAGAAAAAGGTATTACCGCTGATAGAAAATAAGATAATGAAGAAGCAAACCATAATAGTTACCGGCGCCTCATCTGGTATCGGTAAAGAAATAGCCCGCCACTTTTTAGCAAAGGGCGACAATGTAATCATCAATTCATCAACAGCCACTAAGCTGGAGCAGGTTTACCAGGAATTGGGCGGTGGTGAAAATCTGGCCATGGTGGCCGGCGATGTAAGTGATAAAAGAACCGGTGAACAGCTTTTAGCAACTGCCATTGAAAGATTTGGTTCGGCCGATGTACTGGTAAACAATGCCGGTATTTTTGAAACCAAACCCTTCCTTGAAGTGGATGAAGCCTATCTTGACCGCTTTTTGAATACAAACCTTAAAGGAACTTACTTTACAACCCAGGCCATTATTCCGCAAATGCGGGAACAGCATGATGGCGTAGTTATCAATATTGGTACACCCCTGGTTAACCACAGCCTTGGCGGGGTACCCATTACAGCACAAATGGCATCAAAAGGCGCAATACATGCACTTACTATCCAACTGGCGGCCGAGTTTGGTAAAGATAACATTAGGGTAAATACAGTTGCGCCCGGCACAATCCGTACCCCGATGCACGGCGAAAATGCCGACCAAACTGCAGGTTTACATTTGCTAAACCGCGTTGGCGAAGTGGAAGACATTGCCGAAATGGTTTACACGATTGCCAGGAGCAACTTTATTAGCGGTGCCATTATCAACGTAGATGGTGGCTTGGGAGCCGGGCACCATCTTAATTAATTTGAAAACGCTTTTATTCACAGCTTTTTTGTCATGCACATTGCTGGCATTAAAAGCACAAAATTTAAAGAAAATGGAAACTAATCAGCAAGATTCATCAGCCATCACCCAGGTGCTGGAAAATTACTACTTCAAGGGTATCTATGAAGGTAATATTAATACCCTGAAGCCGATTTACCATCCCGGCACTTTATTGTTCGGCGATGTTAAAGGTCAGCCATATGCCAAAACGCTCGATGAGTACCTTGATGGTGTTGCTCACCGCCAAAGCCCCAAAGATTCTGGCAAGCCTTTTAAGGGGACAATTATTTCTATCAATGTAGTTAACTCTATAGCCTTAGCCATGGTACACGTAAAAATGTACGATTTTAATTATGATGAGTTCCTGTCGTTTCATAAAATAGATAACCGCTGGCTGATCGTTAATAAAATGATTAGCGATGTGGCGGAATAAATTATAAAGTTATGTGGTATCAAACAAAAGCATCTCAAATACTGGGCATTCAGTATCCTATCCTGCAAGGGCCGTTCGGTGGCAACTTGTCATCTGTTGAGCTGGTAACAACGGTATCTAACGCCGGAGGGCTTGGTGGTTATGGGGCTTATACGTTAAGCCCGCAGGAGATAGTTGAGGTAGATAAGCAGATTAAAGCAGCAACCAATAAGCCTTACAATATTAATTTATGGGTTTCGGATACAGATGCCGTGGATGGTACAGTATCGGACGAGCAGTTTAAACAGTCTCAAACTTTATTTAAACCTTATTTTGATGAGTTGGGAATTCCCCTGCCCCAAAAGCCTGCGGTGTTTACATCACGTTTTGAAAACCAGGTAGAGGTTATCCTGCACCAAAGACCGCCGGTATTCAGCTTTATGTTTGGCATCCCATCTGCCGATATCCTTGAACAATGCCGCCGGCTGGGCATTGTTACCGTAGGCGCGGCAACTACGCTTGACGAAGCCATAGTACTGGAATCAGCCGGGGTTGATTTGATTATCGCTTCGGGCTTTGAGGCCGGCGGACACCGGCCGTCATTCCTGGCATCGGCAGAATCATCTACCATAGGGACTTTTGTATTGCTTCAGCTGATTAAGGAAAAGGTAAAAACCCCGGTTATAGCGGCAGGTGGCATTGCCAACGGAAAAGGTGTTGCCGCGGCGTTAGCACTTGGCGCAGATGCCGTGCAAATTGGTACTGCCTTCCTGGCAACGGATGAGTCGAATGCTACAGCCGTTCACCGGCAAATGTTGTTTTCGGATGCGGCTAAGTACACCACGTTATCGCGGGCATTTACCGGTAGATTGGGCAGGGGCATAACCAGCCGCATTGCAAAAGAGCTGGTGCATAAGGAAAACGGCTTTCTTCCCTTCCCGCTGCAAACACAGTTTATGTCGCATTTACGGAAAGCTGCCATAGATCAGGAAAAATGGGATATGATCCTGTTCTGGGGCGGGCAGATAGCGCCGGTGCTGAAACATACAAAAGCCGCTGAACTGATGGGGGCTGTAATCGAAGAAACCACAGCATATTTTGACCATTTAAAAGCATAATATCATGAACACTTCAAAAGTATGGTATGTAACCGGGGCCTCCCAGGGATTGGGGTTAACCTTGGTAAAAAAGCTGCTTGATCGCGGCTACCGCGTTGCCGCAAGTTCGCGCGATGCCAGGGCATTAAACCAGGCCGTTGGGTTGGTAGACAGCGAGCGTTTTCTTGCACTGGCTGTCGATTTGAATAACCCGGATTGTATTGATGAATCTATACAGCAAACACTGGCAGCATTCGGGCGGATTGATGTAGTAGTTAACAATGCCGGCTACGGAATGGCAGGAACAGTGGAAGAAATAGCCGAACAGGAGATCCGTAATATTTTTAGTGTTAACGTGCTGGCAACCATAAATGTGGTGCGGGCGGTACTGCCGGTAATGCGTAGTCAAAAATCAGGCTACATTATAAACATTGGTTCGGTGGCTGGTCTTGTGGGTGCTCCTGGCTGGTCGGTTTATTCGGCTACCAAAGCTGCTGTGGCTGCTTTTTCGGAAGTAATTGCGTTGGATGTAAAAGAATTTGGAATTAAGGTTACTGTGGCCGAGCCTTCGGGTTTCCGTACAGGCTTTTTAACCAAAAACTCACTTGCCCTTACTACCAGCAAAATTGAAGGTTATGAAGCCGTAAGAAACGCCCAGGATCGTTACCTATCCATGAACGGGCAGCAGGCCGGCGACCCCGGTCGCGCCGCAGAGATATTTATTGAACTGGCCGAAAGTCCCGAGCCACCAATACATCTGTTTCTGGGAAATGATGCCTATAACCGGGCCTCAGAAAAGCTTGCCGCCATGTCTGCAGAATTGGAACAATGGAAATCAACAACCATTGCAGCAGATTTTGAATAATATCACGGCCTTAATTTTCCCCCCCCCCATTTTATTTTAACGGAAATATATGTTTCCGGCCTCATTTGTAACCTGGCTACATAGCGCTACTTGTCGCTTTAAGCCAGGTATTTATGAAAACAGATGAATTGTACGCCGTTGGAGCTGCAAAAAAGAGTATTCTTAAAAATAATGGCCAAGATCATAACGGTTTCACAGCTATTGCAATTTTTGTAAAAAATGCATTACATTCGTTAATTAAACCAGTTATGTCCTCTAAACGGATGCTTATTGACCAGGAGCTGATAGCGCTGTTAAAAAACGGCGATAGGGATGCTTTTGCCGAAATTTATAGGCGTTACTGGACAGTGATGTATATGCATGCACTGAAGATGCTAAGAGATGAGGATGACGCCAGGGATATTATCCAGGAAACTTTCACGTCATTATGGTTAAAGAGGGAATGCATAAGTTCAGATGCTAATTTAGCAGGATATCTTTTTATATCGACTAAAAATAAGGTGATCGACCTGATAGCACGCAAGCGGGTACGCTTGGATTATCTTGATTCATTAGCTGCTTTTGCCGAAGCCAATAGCAACCAGACATTGGAGCGGATAGAAGAAAAAGAAATAATGGCAGCGCTGAAAAAAGAGATTGCGCAGCTTCCCCTTAAAATGAAGCAAATATTTGAAATGCGTATCCATCAGCATTTTACTTACAAAGAAATTGCCGACGAACTTGATATATCCGATAAAACAGTTAAAAAACAAATCAGCAACGCTATCAGGATAATCAGGCCTAAGCTTAATCATCTTTCGGCAATTGTTTTAATATTATCGGGGTTGTAATTTAGTAGTTTGTGATATTGATAATTATATAGCTCATCATATTATAAAAGGTTCTGGTTTTGTATTTATTACCGTGTAAATCAAACATTAAGTGTTAGATTTGCACGGTATGATTGCCAGAAGAATAGAAAAAAAAGTTGAAGAAGCGCTCAGTAGAAGTGCCTCTGTTGCCTTGATGGGGCCACGTCAAGTGGGCAAAACAACTATAGCGTTGAATATAAGCGATTCTGGTACGGCTGTTTATCTGGATTTAGAAAACAACCTTGATCTTCAAAAAATACAGGATATCAATGCTTTCCATGCAGAGAATAGCCAACAACTCATCATTATGGATGAAGTGCAACGTATTCCTCAAATTTTCGCAGCACTTCGGGGAATCATTGATAAGGAACGGAGAAAGGGCCATAAATATGGACTATTTTTGTTCCTGGGTTCTGCTTCGATAGATTTGCTACAGCAATCCAGCGAGTCATTGGCAGGTAGGATTGCATACTTGGAACTTCAGGGCATTGATGCCCTGGAATTTGGAACAGGCACAATCGACAAGTTAAATCAGCTTTGGCTTAGAGGCGGATTTCCTGATAGTTTGCTGGCCAGTAGCGATAGAAACAGTCTGGCATGGAGACGAGATTTCATCAAAACCTATCTGGAAAGAGACATACCGCAATTAGGTCCGCGCATACCAGCTGTTACACTGGAACGGTTCTGGACAATGTTGGCACACGTTCAGGGCGGCGTAACTAACGCGTCACAGCTTGCGAAAAGTCTTGAAGTGAGTGCTACAACTATCTCCCGCTATTTGGACCTGATGGTTGATCTGTTATTGGTCCGGCGCTTGCAGCCCTGGGGAAGTAACGTTGGAAAACGATTGGTAAAAAGCCCTAAAATATATGTTAGGGATAGCGGATTGACCCACGCTTTGCTTAACATTGAAAACTATAATGACCTGCTGGGGCATCCGGTAGCTGGTGGAAGCTGGGAGGGCTTCGTAATCGAAAATATCTTATCGACAGTTCCCGATGGCGTTATACCCTACTACTACAGGACCGCCCACGGGGCAGAGATTGACCTGGTGTTAGAATTCTCCGGCCGGGAGAAATGGGCTATCGAAATCAAACGAAGCTCTTCGCCCACTCTTTCCAAAGGATTTTATCTGGCATGTCAGGATATCGGTCCGGATAAACGCTTTGTCGTGTATGCAGGTCAGGACCAATTCAATATAGGCGAAAATATCACTGCAATCCCACTGCATCAAATCATGTCTAAATTGCTTGAATACAAGGGAATCTAATAAGCTGAACTATAAAAATGTAACATAGCGAGCTATAAACTTACTAAAAACACACTTTTTTTTAATTTCATCTACTACTTCCTCCCTGGCTGGCCGTTTCATTAATAACAACCAGAATAAACCATGACCAGGGAACAAGCACAGGAACTATTAAATAAGCACCAACTCGGCACCTGTACACCAGAAGAGCAGCAAATGCTGGATAGCTGGTATTTGAATGAAGCTGCTAAGCAACCTGTACCCAATGGACCTTCCGATCCGTCAATGGAAGAGGTGTTGATCTGGAACAGGATTGTTAGTGAAATTCCCGAAACTGCTAAAGTCAGGCATTTTAAAAAATGGTACTCCATCGCTTCGGCTGCAGCCATCCTTGTTTTTGTTTCGTTTGGTGCATACCTGTTTGTTAAAAAACACCAGGAGCCTAAACAGCTCGTTCGTCAGCATAATCCTCAAAACGATATTTTGCCGGGTGGCAACAAAGCTATCCTGACCCTGGCCAACGGTAAACAGATTACCTTAACCGGCGCCCACAATGGAACTCTTGCTGTACAGGGCGCGGTGGCAATTAATAAAACCGCCGATGGAAGGATAGTTTATGATTCATCCGAAAAATCAGCATCTGATGATGCAAAATTAACTGCGTACAACACCATGACTACGCCACGCGGCGGGCAATATTGGGTTGTTTTGCCCGATGGTAGCCGGGTGTTGTTAAATGCGGCTTCTTCGTTAACTTATCCAACCGCATTCAGCGGCGCCGAGCGTAAAGTTGAGCTTACAGGCGAGGCTTATTTTGAAGTGGCGCACAATGCCGCCAAACCATTCAGGGTTTACAGCAAATCGCAGATAGTTGAGGTGCTGGGCACACATTTCAATATCAATACCTATGATGATGAGCCGGCCGTTAAAACCACCCTGCTTGAAGGGAAGGTAAAAGTGATATCGACCGCTAAAAATCAAACCCGGATTTTGCAGCCAGGGCAGCAGGCTTTTTTAAATGCACTTGCATTTAATATTGGCGAAGTAGATGTAGACGAAGCAACCGCCTGGAAGGATGGTCTGTTTGTTTTTGAAAGTAATGATATACAGCAAATTATGCGGATGGTTTCCAGGTGGTATGATGTAGATGTGGCATACACCGGTACTTTACCAGCCGACAAATTCAGCGGTTCTGTATCCCGGTTCAGCAATGTTTCTGAAGTGTTGAATACGCTGCAGCTTACCCGTAAAGTGCATTTTAAAATAGCGGGTAAAAAAATAACCGTATCAGAATAAGCTATAACCAAGCCAATAAATAACCGATATACTAACCTAAAAAACGAGAAAAATGAGAAGAAAGCTACGAACGTAACCATGAAACGGGAGCTTAAAAAAAACGTGAAAGTGTACCACCACTTCCACGCCAAAAATTTGAGTTAACCCATTAATCTGTCCGCCGTTCCGGCGCATAGAAAAATTATTTGTCAATAAACCTTGTTTTAACCCAAACTATTCAAAAGTATGAAAATATCTACTTTTAACATAGGTGTGCCCAAACTATGCATGCCTCAAAAGTTATTATTAGTTGTGAAAATAACTGTACTCCTCTTTTTTGTCGCTATTATGCACGTCAGCGCTTCATCTTATGCGCAAAAAATAAATCTTTCGGCAACAAATGCTCCTTTAAAAAAACTATTTAAAGAGATAAGGAAGCAAAGCGGCTACAATTTTATTTATACCGAAGGTATGATGAAAGATACCCGCCCGGTTAACATCCACGTTAGCAATGCATCTATCGGCGATATTCTTGATAAAGTATTTCATGACCAGCCACTTTCTTACACCATTAGCAACAACACAATAGTTATCAAAGAAAAAGATAGCCAGGAAAGCGATAACGTATTAATAACCATTACAGGTACTGTTAAAGACGAAAAGGGCGAGCCTTTGCCTGGTGTTACCGTAGCGGTTGAAGGTATTGCCAATGCCACATCAACCGATTATAATGGTAAGTATACCATTAAGGCTAATGCAGGGCAAACCCTGGTGTTTTCATTTATTGGTTATAAAACAATAAAAAAGCTTATAAATAGTAACGAGCAGCTTATAAACGTCTCGTTAGAGCCTGCATCCAGGGATTTAACAGAAGTAGTTGTAGTTGGCTACGGTACCCAAAAACGATCGGATATAACAGGCGCTGTGGCATCGGTGCCCAAGGCCCGTTTATCGGAGTTGCCGGTTACCAACGTGCTGCAAGCCCTGGAAGGAGCTGTGGCGGGGGTTACTATAACCAATACATCATCTGTACCGGGTGCTGTACCCGGCTCAATTGTAAGGGGGCAAAACTCTATCAACGCAGGCACCGGCCCGTATGTTGTTGTGGATGGTATCCCGCTGAGTAAAACCGGTGGTTCGCTTAACGATATTAATCCCAATGATATCGCTTCGATGGAAATATTAAAAGATGCATCGGCGGTTGCAATATACGGAACAAACGGCTCAAACGGTGTTATCCTGATTACTACCAAAAGAGGGAACAGCGGTAAACCTGTTATCCGTTATAGCGGTTATGCTGGCATCGAAAACCTGGCGCATATTCTTGACCCGCGCGACCCTGCTTCCTACATTCAAAAATATGCCGATTACCTTTCGCAAACAGGTCAAACACAAACCAGCCCGGTGCCAAACAGTTCCGAACTGCCCAATTACCAGGCAGGTAAAACCATTGATTGGGTTAAAGAGACCACTCAGCAGGGAGTAATGCAGGATCATAACCTGAGCGTTTCTGGCGGTAGCCCCGACGTTAAATATTTTATATCAGGCGATTACCTGAAGCAAAAAGGCGTGGTAAAAGGCTATCAGTACAATAGGGTAAGCATCCGCTCAAACCTGGATGTAAATGTCACCAATTTTTTAACTGTTGGTATGTCATCCTATTTCGCCAACAACAATTACGATGGCGGCAGGGCCAACCTGTTATTCGCTACAGCCATGAGCCCTTATGGTAATTTGTATAATGCCGATGGCACCTATACCATTTACCCCATGGCGCCCGAACAATTGTATACAAACCCTTTGCTGGGCTTAACTACCGACCAAATAAACCGTAGCGTGAATTTAAACGGTAATGGGTATGCCGAGATTAAATTTGGCGGTGTACTTAAAGGATTAAAATACCGTGTAAATGCCGGCTACACCTATTTGCCAACACGGGTTGATAGTTACAGTGGCCGTTTGGCAAATACGCCCTTAGGATCGGCCAGTGCTGCAAGCTCCGAAACTACAGCCTATACTATTGAAAACCTGTTGTATTATAACCGGGATATTGGTAAGCATCACTTTGATTTTACGGGGTTATACAGCGCACAGCGCCGCAGGTATTTTACTTCAACAGCATCTGCCACAGGTTTCGTAAATGATGAGTTGTCATTTAATAACATTGGCGCCGGTGCAACGCAAACCTCATCGTCATATTCAGATAGGTATGCCCTTACCTCGCAGATGGGCCGTATCAACTACTCCTATAACAGCCGTTACCTGTTCACCGTTACCGCCCGCCGCGATGGATCGTCGGTTTTTGGCGCTAATACAACCAAGTATGGTGTGTTTCCGTCGGCAGCGCTCGGTTGGAACATCAGCCAGGAAGACTTTTTAAAAGATTCAAAAATAGTTAACAGTTTAAAGCTGAGAGGCTCTTATGGAAAAACCGGTAACGAGGCGATAAGTGTTTATCAAACTATAACCACAGATGGTACTGTTCGGTCGCCATTTAACGGGGTAAGCACTATTGGGGTGCAGGCCAGTAACCTGGGTAACGCCAACCTGCTTTGGGAAACCACCGTAGGCACCAATATCGGTGCAGATTTCTCTTTATTTAACAGTCGCATCAACGGATCGGTTGATGCTTACAAAACGCGTACATCTGGTTTACTGTTAAAACGAAGCCTGCCGGCAATTACCGGTTATTCATCAGTATGGGATAATATTGGTAAAGTAGCCAACAAAGGCATCGAGGTTACCTTGAATACAAAAAACATTGATGGCAGGGATTTTCGTTGGGAATCAAACATCGTATATGCCATCAACAGGAATAAAATTGTGAGCCTTTATGGCGATGGTAAAGATGATATAGGCAACAGGTGGTTTATAGGTAAACCTATCAGCGTAATTTACGATTACAAAATGACAGGCGTTTGGCAAACCGGCGAGGATGCCTCTAAACAAGACCCAGGAGCGAAACCGGGCGACCTGAAATTTGCCGATACCAATGGCGATGGCAAAATTACTGCTGATGACAGGGTTATACAGGGGCAAACCACGCCAAAGTGGACCGGCGGTATTACCAATACCTTTCACTACAAGCAATTTAACCTGAGTGTATTTATACAAACAGCACAAGGTATGCTTAAAAACAATGCCGATTTAAATTATGCTGATGAGTCGGGCAGGAGGAATACACCGGCAGCCATTGGATACTGGACACCATCAAACGGCAATAACTCGTTCCAGTCTTTAGCTTATACCAACACCAGGGGTTACGGCTACCCGCGCGATGCCAGCTATACCCGCATTAAAGATGTAACATTTAGCTATGTTGTGCCGCAGGTGTTGTTAGATAAAGCGCACATTAACGGCTTAACGTTTTATGTAAGCGGCCGCAACCTGCACACTTTTACCAAGTGGATAGGCTGGGATCCTGAAAATAATTACTCGACCAGGGGATCTGGCGATTGGACAAACAACTATCCAACTACCCGCACATTTGTTTTTGGCGCCAACATCTCATTAAAATAAACTGATAAAAGATAAACGACATGAAAAAGTATTCAATTATAGTGGCTTCTGTATCAGTGCTAATAATCGCATTTGCATCCTGTAAAAAGTCATACCTGGCCGAAAAGCCTTACTCTTCATATACCCCGCTAACGCTTAACGATTCATTGGGCTTTGAAGCCGCTGCCGTAGGCCTTTACAATTATGAAAGCACCATTTTAACCTATTCAAGCGCGCAGGGCTGGCCAAGTGTTTGGCAGGTAGGTACCGATGTGGCCAATGCTACCGCAAACCAGCAAGGTATTGAAGTGCCTTATTATAATTATGCGCAGCTTACCCCAACAGATGGGGCAGCCTCATATATCTGGGGTAAGTATTACGCGTTAATTAACAATGCCAATATTATCATCAAGGCCGTCGAAGATCCGTCGAACACCAAGCTTACCGCCAAAGGCAAAAATATGATAGATGCCGAAGCCAAGTTTTTTAGGGCATATGCTTACAATAACCTGGCTACATTATTTGGTAAAGTGCCTTTGGTAACGGCCCCGCTTACGGCGCCAAAAACAGATTTTGTACGTGCCCCGCTTGATCAGGTCAACAACCTTATTATAAGCGACCTTACGTTTGCAAGTACAAACCTGTCTGATTTAAATGCTGGAACTTCCAAACTAAACGTACAGGGCAAACCTGTTGACAGGGCTAATAAGTACATGGCCATGCAGCTTTTGGCCGAGGCTTACCTGCGCATGGGCAAAAACGACCTGGCCGAACAGCAGGCGCAGGCAGTTATCAGCAGTGGTAAATTTAGCCTGATAAGTAATCGTTATGGTGTGCGGGCAAGCGGCGCCGGCGATTATTACTCAGATATGTTTGTGTACGGTAACCAGCGCCGCAGCCAGGGTAATTCGGAAGCCATATGGGTTATTGAACAGGAAAATCCAAATTCTGTTGTTGGGGGTAATACAGATAATGCCCAGCAACGCCGTGTGTGGGGAGCCGCCTATTACAATATTAGCGGCATGGTGCTTTGCGATTCGCTTGGTGGCCGCAGTATTGCCAGGTTAAGGTTAAGTAACTGGGTATTGTACGGTTTATATCCAACAGGCGATATTCGCAATTCGCAATATAGTATCAGGAGGCGTTATTATATCAACAATCCAACTGCTGCCAACTATGGCAAGCAAGTACCATTTACCGGTCCCGATACCTTATACAAAATTTGCCCAAGCACAACCAAATGGGGGGCGTTTGATCCTAACGATACCTTTGGTTATGCTATGATCAAAGATTTTATGATGATGCGGTTAGGCGAAACCTATTTGTTACTCGCAGAGGCCCAGGTAAAGCAAGGTAAAACTACCGAGGCTGCAAATACCATTAACGTTTTGCGCACAAGAGCGCAGGCACCACAGGTTACCTCCAGCCAAATGACCGTTGATTTTGTACTTGACGAGCGTGCCCGCGAATTGATTGGGGAGGAAAACCGGAGGATGACGCTGATGCGTACCGGAACGCTGGTTGATCGTGCAACACGCCTCAATTCAAATGATGCTCAGCACCCAACAACCGGCCTGGCAGCAAAAAACCTGTTATTGCCCATCCCCTTATCAGAAATTCAGTTGAATAAGGATGCCGTTTTAGAACAAAATCCAGGGTATTAATATAATTCATAGTGTGCGGCAGTGTATATTGCCGCACGCTTTACAACTTATGCTTTTCAACCCCTTCAAACAATTCCTGTTTATAGCTTTATTGATAGGCAGCTTTTTGCATGCAGATGCACAAAACTACCCTGTAAAAGTGAGTGCCATAGGCCCCGGATGGGCTAATAACTCGGTGAACACCGTTATTTTTCGCAAGAATTCGCTGGTTACTTTTAAAGGAGAGCAATATGCTGCTTATTACAACCAGGAACAGGTTTTAACCCTGGCCAAAAGAAAAAGCGGATCAAGCGAATGGCAAATTGCAGTAACGGCCTACAAAGGCGATGCCGCTGATGCTCATAAGGATATAAGTATTATGGTTGATGGGGCGGGTTACCTGCATGTGGCCTGGGGTATGCACAATCAGTCATTAAACTATGCAATGGGCCTTGCACCGGGTAGCCTTGTTTTGTCGGCGCAAAAATCAATGACGGGCATTGCTGAAAACAGTGTAAGTTACCCTGAGTTTTACCGGCTTCCCAAAGGTGATCTGCTATTCCTTTACAGGGATGGCGCATCAGGAAACGGCAACCTTGTGCTTAACAGGTATAACGTATCGGCAAAAAAATGGGTAAACATACAGCACAATCTGATTGACGGCGAAGGCAAACGCAATGCCTACTGGCAAATGGCTATTGATAAAAAAGGTTTTATACACCTGTCATGGGTATGGCGCGAAAGCCCCGATGTAGCCAGTAACCATGATATGTGCTATGCTATTTCAAAAGATGGCGGAATAAACTGGGAAAGATCAACCGGGCAAACCTATAATTTACCAATCACGGCTGCTACCGCCGAATACGCCTGCGAAATTCCACAAAAAAGCGAGCTAATTAACCAAACATCTATGGTTATTGACGACGACGGTAGCCCCGTTATAGCCAGTTACTGGCGGGAAGCAGGGGAGGCCGCCCCGCAATACCATATCATTTATAAAAACAATGGAGAGTGGACAAGCAGCAGCCTCGGTTTTCGCAAAACACCTTTTAGTTTAAGCGGAATGGGCACCAAGAGTATTCCGGTATCACGCCCGCAAATTATAGCCTGGAAACAGGGGGGAAATACCGTCGCGGCCTTAATATTCAGAGATAAGGAGCAAGGGGATAAAATTTCTGTTGCAATTACGGGTAACCTGGCCGGGAATAAATGGACGGTTAGCGATTTGTCGGCATTCGCTGTTGGCGCCTGGGAGCCAACCTATGATACCGAACTATGGAAAGATAAAAAAACACTTAACCTGTTTATACAAAATGTAGTACAGGTAGATGGAGAGGGCCAGGCCAATATTACCGCCCAGCCGGTACAGGTGCTGGAATGGAAACCGGCCGGTAAGTAAACGGAGAATATGAAAATTAAAAATGCATGAAGTCGCCGCCTCATCCTGCTGATTTTTAGCAGGGCTGTCGCGTGCAGGTTGTAAACGGTTGGATTGATATTGTATATCGATAGCCAGCTGCGTTGTCTACATCAATTATTGAAAATAACTGCTATGAAAAAAATATTGTTTTTGCTTTGCGCAATGTTGGTTGTATCCAATATATGGGCGCAAAAAAACATAACTAATGGGCTTGGCGACCGCAAACTGTGGTTAACCTATATGGATAAAATAGCCCGGCCTGTTATATTAAACCTGGCCGAAGATAAGCTGAAGCAAAATATGCCGGTGAGTTTATCTGATCGTATTGATAATAAGGAAGGGCGTTCAAAAGTTGCTTACCTTGAAGCGTTTGGCCGAACCTTAAGCGGGATTGCACCCTGGCTTAACCTGGAAGGCGGCGATGCCGGAGAAATAAAATTGCGTAACCAGTACCGCGCATGGGCATTAAAAGCGATAGCAAACGCGGTTAACCCGCAGGCTAAAGATTACCTGCAATGGAACGGCGGGCAGCCTTTGGTTGATGCATCTTATGTAGCCTTTGCGCTTGTCCGCAGCCCCTGGTTATGGGAACACCTGGACGATAGTGTAAAAAAACAGGTGGTTGATGCCATGAAGATAACCCGTAATACGGTGCCGGTTTACTCCAACTGGATCCTGTTTTCGGGGATGATAGAGGCCTTTTTTTGCAAATACGATTTAGGGGACGACCCGTTACGCACCGAATTTGGCATCCGCGAATTTATGCAGCACTGGTATGTTGGCGACGGCATGTTTTCTGACGGGATGACCTTTCATTTGGACTATTACAACAGTATTGTGATACAGCCCAATTTAAACGCCATGTTACAGGTGCAGGGCGAAAAAAAGAAGAACTATCAACACGAACAGGAGCGCGCAAAAACCATTGGCCAACGCTATGCCGAAATATTGGAGCGCCTAATTAATGCGGATGGCAGTTACCCGGCAACAGGCCGCTCAATAGTTTACAGGGCAGGAGTTTTTCATCATTTGGCCAATATGGCTTATATTAAACAACTCCCGGCATCATTGCCGCCTGCACAGGTACGTTGTGCGTTAACTGCTGTCATCAAAAAAACGCTGGAGTCGCAAGCTACATTTACTGCGGATGGATGGCTCAATATTGGTCTTTATGGCAAACAGCCCGGCCTGGCCGATTTTTATATCACAACCGGCAGTCTATACATTTGCAGTAATGTTTTTGTGCCACTTGGTTTGCCCGAAACTGACGAGTTCTGGAGCGCCCCGCCGCTAAAATGGACCGAAGCCAAAATCTGGAGCGGGGAAGATGTAAAAGCCGACCATGCCCTGGATATGAAGTAAAGAAAAGCTGGGCAAACGCATCTGAACTGGGTTAACATAACTTAACACATTTTAATTTTATTTATTGTAAGTATCTTATAATTAAAGTGTTGTGAATTTGTATGGTTAACATGCTTTAATGCTTGTGCATTTAAGCCGGGCCGCATTCCTGATAAGCGTATTTTTTGTACAATTGACTTCTTCTCCCCCATATTTGGCCTAATGCCCCCCCCTGCGGGTTTTTGTTTTAAACTACTTTCGAAACTCAATTATAAATGGTTGCTCCAATTTTGTTTGCGCCCGGCTGTAGATCGTTTTAGCAATTAGCAGATCGGCCCTTTTTACAATTAACAACATAGGTGTGTGCGGGGAGGCGGAGTACAAAATTGAGAACCAATAAAATATTATGAAAAGAAATTATCTGAAAAATCGTTTCAATATCAAAGCGCTGTACAAAATTTTACTCGTCCTGATGCTCTTGAGCGACGGATTTCGGGCTCATGCCCAAAAAAGCTTACAGGTGCTATTCAATATAAACTATTGCGCTGCGCAAGCGCAAAAAACGCTAAGTAATATTCCGGCAAGTGGCAATAACCTGCCCCGTAATATAGATAAAGGCAAAACAGACTGGCGATATGTAAACTACAAGGACTGGTGCAGTGGTTTTTGGCCTGGTATTTTATGGTACTTATATGAAGGAACCCATGATGAAAAATGGAAAACAGCTGCTGATAGTTTCACAAAGGAATTGCAGCCGCTTTCTGAGCATAGTGGTTTTGATCATGATTTGGGTTTCATGATATTTAACAGTTTTGGCAACGGTTACCGGCTAACGGGGAATCCCGAATATAAGCGGGTTGTATTGCGTTCGGCAGATTCATTGGCCACTTTGTTTAATCCCAAAGTAGGTACTATATTATCCTGGCCGTCGATGGTTAAAAAAATGGGTTGGCCCCATAATACCATTATCGATAACATGATTAACCTCGAACTTTTATTCTGGGCCTCAAAAAATGGCGGCAGCCGGCACTTATATGATATCGCGGTTAAACATGCCGAAACCACCATGCGCAATCATTTCAGGCCCGATTATACATCTTACCATGTGGTGGTATACGATACCATTACCGGGAAAAAAATAAAAGGCATAACCCACCAGGGCTATGCAGATAACAGTATGTGGGCCAGGGGGCAATCATGGGCAATATATGGTTTTACCATGTGCTACCGCGAAACCGGCAAAACCGAATTTTTAAACTTTGCACAAAAAGTAGCAGATGTATACCTGGGCCGCTTACCTGCGGATTTGATCCCTTTTTGGGACTTTGATGATCCTGCAATTCCCAATGCTCCTAAAGACGCTTCGGCGGCCTGCGTAACAGCTTCGGCATTGCTGGAACTGTCTGGCTTTGTAAAGGACAAACACAAGGCACAAATTTACCGGCAGAAGGCTGAAGCTATGTTGCAAACGCTTTCCTCGCCGGCTTACCAGAGCCATCAGGTAAACAATGCCTTTTTACTTCATTCTACTGGGCATCACCCCGCCGGAACAGAAATTGATGCGTCAATTATTTATGCCGATTACTATTATTTGGAAGCCCTGTTGCGGTTGGATAAATTACAACATGGCAAAGCCGCTCATTATCAACATAAATCAAACTAAATGAGGTATTTGCTATTAACTATAGTTTCGTTTATCGTTTTAGTGGCCAAAGGGCAAGGCTCTGCAACAGGTACGCCGCTTGTAATTCAATCGCCTGATAAAAACCTGAGTCTGAAGTTTTATCAAAAGCAGTTGGCCGGTAACAAGCGGGTTATGTGTTACCAGGTAACTTATAAGGATAAACAGGTTATCAGCGAGTCGGTTCTGGATATTCAGCTGGATAACCAGTTATCGGAAAAAGCCATGGCACTGAAGATAGATCAGCATAAAAACTGGTGCGAAAACCTGGTGATAAAAGATATAAAAACCACCGCGCATGATACCACCTGGATACCTGTAAATGGCGAACGCAGCCACATCAGGGATCATTATAATGCCTGCGATATCATCCTGGTGAAGGATGATAACCCCATGTATGTGATGCAGGTACAGGTGCGGGTTTATGACGAAGGCGCTGCAATACGCTATTACTTCCCCGAAAATGAAAAAGGGACGTATTACAACGTGACCGCCGAAAATACCGAATTTAGTTTCCCGGCGGGTACCCAGGCCTGGTTTGCCAACTGGGCCCAGGCACCTTATTACAAACTGCCACTCGCCAGCTGGCCGGGAGAAAGTGAACGACCACTTACTTTAGAGCTGCCCAACGGGCTGTTTGTAGCGCTTGGCGAAGCGCAGCTGGTTGATTATGCCCGCACCAAATTTAAGTTAAGCGATGATAAGCCTAACACCATAGTAACTGCTATGTTTGGAGGGGCGCAGCTTGTATCTCCGGTAGGTACGCCATGGCGCGCAATTATGGTGGCCTCGGCTCCCGGCGATTTAATAGCGCATGATTATATGATGCTTAACCTGAATGAACCATCACGAATAGCCAATACCGAATGGATAAACCCCGGTAAAATTATGCGCGTGATGACCCAAACCACTGCCGATGCCAAAGCCAATATCGATTTTGCGGTAAAACATAAGCTGCAATACATATTATTTGATTGGAAATGGTATGGGCCGGCATTTAGCTTTAACTCGGATGCAACAAAGGTGGCTATCCCCAATTTTGATTTACCAGGGATTATTCAATATGGTAAGGATAAAGGTATTGGCGTATGGTTATACGTTAACCAGCAGGCATTAATGGCGCAAAGCGACAGCTTGTTTGCTGTATATAACAAGTGGGGGATAAAAGGCGTAAAATTTGGCTTTGTACAGGTAGGTTCGCACCGCTGGACAACGTGGGTGGAAAAAGCCATACAGCAGGCGGCGGCCAGCCACATCATGGTTAACATTCATGACGACTGGCGCCTTACCGGCGAGCAGCGCACCTGGCCCAACCTGATGACCGCCGAAGGCGTACGTGGCAACGAAGAAATGCCTGATGCAACCCACAATACTATATTACCCTTTACCCGCTATTTAGCCGGCCCGGCCGATTATACCATTTGTTATTTTGATAAACGGATAAAAACAACCCATGGCCACCAGCTGGCATTGGCGGCAGTTTACTACAGTCCTTTGCAAACGCTGTATTGGTATGATAAGCCATCGGCAGAACATAGTGAACCCGAACTGGAGTTTTGGGACGACATTCCTACCACCTGGGATGAAACAAGGGTAATACAGGGAGCGCCCGGGCAGTATATTACAACCGCAAGACGTAAAGGAACCGAATGGTTTGTGGGTACTATTACCAATAATGATGCAAGGACGCTAAAGATGGCGCTCACCTTTTTGACGCCGGGCAAAAAATACAGGGCCAAAATATATAGCGATGATGCCGCGGTGGCCACAACTACGCACGTGCGGGTTAGCAGCAGCGTATTGAGTAGCAAAACTATTTTAACCATTAACCTGCAACCATCGGGAGGCGAGGCGATGCATTTAGAAGAGATTAAATGAAAAGCGGTTTGTTAAACAAACCGTTTTTCATTTATGAGTTGAACTACATATCTCGAAATTTCTTTCAAGGGTAAAATCTTGTCTGCTGCATTTAGCATAATGGCTTCTTTTGGCATCCCGAAAACAACACAAGAACTTTCATCCTGCGCTATGGTCCGGCCGCCGGCCTGCTTTATTTCAAGTAAGCCCCGGGCGCCATCGTCGCCCATGCCCGTTAAAATTATTCCGATGCCATTTTGCCCGGCGTAAATGGCTGTAGAACGGAACAATACATCTACCGCCGGCCGGTGACGGTTTACCAGCGGGCTATCATTCAGTTCAACATAATATTGCGATCCTCTTCTTTTAAGTAAAAGATGCCTGTTGCCCGGCGCTATTAATGCTGTGCCGGGTTTAACCAAATCGCCATCCTCTGCTTCTTTAACGCTAATTTTACATAAGCTGTTCAGGCGTTCGGCAAACAAGCGGGTAAAATTTTCGGGCATATGTTGTACTATCACAATGCCGGGGATATCAACAGGGAGCGGTTCTAAAAATGTCCTTATCGCTTCTGTACCGCCGGTTGATGCTCCCACTGCAATTACTTTGTCACTAATCGCAATTTGATTTTTTGGCTTTACGAAATGTAGCACCGCATCGGCCGATAATTTAGGTTCTACAGAAGGTTTCCCGATAACGGACTTCCTGGCAAGTTTGGTAAGCGCTGCCGATTTAACAATTTCACAAATCCTGTTTCTAACCTCATCGGTAAGTGCCGGTGTTTCAAACATTTCTTTTGTAAGTACCTCAACAGCGCCGTATTCCAATGCTTTCAGTGTTACTTCCATATCTCTCCCGGTGTTCCCCGTTATAATAATCACCGGAATTGGGTGCTGAGACATGATTTTTTTCAGGAAGGTAATTCCGTTCATCCGCGGCATTTCAACGTCAAGTGTAATAACATCCGGCACCTGCACTGCCATTTTGCTGGCTGCGATATACGGATCAGCGGCAGTGGCCATAACTTCAATGTCGGGGTCGGCGCTTAATGTCTTGTTCAGTAGTTGTCTGAATATGGCAGAGTCGTCAACAATAAGAACTTTTATTTTATTCTTCATATTGGTGAGGTGTTAGCCTTTGGGATCAATCTGTTGGTCGGGAAAGCTTTGTTTAATATATTTGATCATTACTTTACCACTTTCCGAGTAAAATAAAACCTTTCGTCCACGGTATCCTCCAACATTATGGCTTAAAACCGGTATTTGCTCCTTTTTTAACACCTCAATAGCCAGTTCGATGTTGCGCTCGCCAATATGAAATACGCCATTGGGTGTGCCTGTTTCGCAACCTCCAAACACTTTAGCTTTTAAGTTGCTTTTGTGGCTGCCCATAGCCAGCATTTTATTAATAATAGCCGGTATGGCAATATCGCCATACTTGTTTGATGGCGTACCCTCGCCGTTCCAGTAGGGCAACATATAATGGTTAATACTCCCAAATTCCAGGACAGGGTCCCAAAGGGCAACTGCTACGCACGAGCCCAAAATAGTATCGACAATGTGAGGCTTTCTACTCGCAAAAATCGACCCTGGGTATAGATAATATCTGTCCATTATAAACAATTGTAGTATAGCATCAGCCTTTTATTTCCTTTGAAAAATGTTAGGCCGTATTTGTGTTAAGGGTAAATTCATGTTCGATACGGATTCAGAATGCCCCAGGAATAAATACCCGCCAGGTTCTAATTTCGAACACAACTTCAGTATCACTTTTTCTTGTGTTGGCCGGTCAAAATATATCAAAACGTTACGGCAAAAAATGATATTGAAATTTGCTACCGGGCCAAAATCTTCGTCAATAAAGTTTAACCGGGCAAACTTTACTTTTTCTCGTAATTGGGGTACAATGCGCACGGTTTTATTATGCACATCCTTGCTTTTAAGCAAAAACTGCCGTTTCAATGCAATTGGAACGGGGGCTACTTTTTCCTCGGCATATACTGCTAACGCTGCTGCCTGTAAAACCCTGGTCGAAATATCGGTTCCCCAAATACTAAAGTTAAAACCCATGTGGGTATCGGCAAACAAGCTTAAAACCATGGCTAAAGTATAAGGCTCTTCGCCGGTAGAGCAGCCCGCGCTCCATACTTTAAACGGTTTTGCAAAGGAATAATCCCTGAAAACCTCGGGTAATATGTTATTTGATAAATAATCAAAATGAACAGATTCTCTGAAAAAATCGGTTTTGTTGGTCGTCACCACATCAATCATATGAATAAGCTCAGAACGCTGACCTTCGTTGCTGAAAATAAACTCGCAGTATTTTTTATATGATGGTATATTTAACGTTCGTAGCCTTTTAAGCAAACGCCCTTCCAGCATTATCTTTTTTGATGGCGGCAGCTTAATTCCATAATTGTTGTAAATAAATGTACTTAACCTGTTAAAATCAAGGTCGGTCATTTTGGAATTATCAAAGCTATCAATATTAAGGTAAGCCATATAAGGTAACTCAAAATAGCACGTTAAAATTTCTCATAATCGGCGTCGAGGGTATCCATATTTAAGCTAACCCCGTTGGTTGCTGATTTGTATTTGGGAGGGTGGCTTACCTTTGCTGTATTTCTCCTGGGCCTGCTTAAAGCGTTAGGCTGGTTAATTGCTGCCTTGTATTTTGAGCCGTTTTCAAACCTGAAAAATGAGATGATTTCTTTTAACTGGTCTGCCTGGGATGAAAGCTCTTCGGCGCTGGCGGCCATTTCTTCCGATGTAGCGGCGTTTTGTTGTGTAACCTGGTTAAGCTGCTGTAAGGCGCTGTTTATTTGCCCTGCGCCTAAATTCTGTTCAGAACTTGATGCGTTAATCTCTTCTACCAATTTGGCTGTATGCTGTATATTAGGCACAATTTCGCCCAACAGCCTGCCCGATTTCTCGGCAATGTTAACGCTTGATTTCGAAAGTTCATTAATTTCTGTTGCGGCAACCTGCGATTTTTCTGCCAGTTTCCTCACTTCTGCCGCAACAACGGCAAAGCCCCGGCCCTGGTCGCCGGCGCGTGCGGCCTCAACAGCGGCGTTAAGCGCAAGAATGTTTGTTTGCCTGGCTATATCGCTTATTATCGTGATTTTTTCGGCAATCAGCTTCATCGAACTAACGGCTTCATTAACAGCAACGCTTCCGTCCAGCGCATCGGCCGAGGCCTTGATCGCTATTTTTTCTGTTTGGTGGGCATTGTTGGTGTTCTGCTGTACACTTGCCACCATCTCTTCCATCGATGAGGAAACCTGTTCTGTAGCGGCAGCCTGTTCGGTAGCCCCTTCAGACATTTGCTGAGATGATGAACTTAACTCCTGGCTTGCGGCCACAATATTATCAGAAGCCGAGCTGACGTACGAAATAACATTTTTAAACTTATTGATCATTCCCTTCAAATCCTCCAGCAAAAAGCCTATCTCGTCGTTGCTAACTACGTTAATGTCAACAGTTAAATCGCCGTCGGCAAGTTTTGATACCACCGTTGTTGCATTTAAAATTGCCTTTTTGATGCTATATACAATAAGTAACGATATGGATAATGAAATGGCTATACCAAATAGCATGATGATATAAGAATGTGTTTTAGCGTCCGAATATATTTCCTGGCCTTTGTCATACTCGTCCTTAGAGACAGCTACCTGTATATCAATCAGTGCGTTTATATTATTTATAATGGGATCTATTTTCGGGAATAGCTCGTTAATAGTAAAGGTTGACAGTGCGGCTTTATCTTCCTTTTCTATTATCGACTGGAGCGACTCCATCGCTTCGTCTGAATTGCGCATTAACTCCTCTGTTTGTGCAGCCAGTTTTTTTTCTTCGGGTGTTGCAAACGTGGCGTTATAGGCTTTCCAGTTGTTGTCGATATCTTCCTGCGCCCGGGTAATTTTTCTTTTGCCTGCTTTGAAATCAATGACGCCATCCTTCATTTTTTGGGTAACGCCTTCAATATTAATAGCGTACATGTCGGTAATTTGCGTTAGTTGCTTTAGGCATACTACGCGGTCTTTAAATACCGTTTCAAGCGATCCGTTCACATTACTTAGATTATTCAGTCCGTACAAGCCTATTGCCACGAGGGTAAACGAAGTAAGGAAAACCATGACAAATAGCTTTGTCGAAATTTTAATATTGTTCATAACATCTGATCGTTTAAGTCCGGTTTAATATTTTTCGTATTTTTCGTCTATCGCATCCTTACCATTCATATCTATCCTGATACCTTTATGAGGGTATTCAACTGCCGGCTTTGTTTTCTTAACAGCGTAATTGTTGCCGTTAAAAGTTTTCTGATATGGTTTTATAGCCGTTGCACGCCGTAAATCCATGCGCGATTTAACATCGGTTCCGGAATCAAAGTTTACAATATCTTTCAACTGCTCGGCCTGGCCCGATAATTCTTCCGAACTTGCAGCCATTTCTTCAGAAATTGCCGCGTTTTGTTGTATAACCTGGTTTAGTTGCTGCAATGCATTATTAATTTCATTGGCCCCGGTGTTTTGTTCCATACTCGAGAGGCTGATTTCCTGTACCAGTTTGCACGTTTTCTGAATTTCGGGCACAATCAAATCAAGTAATTTTCCCGACCTTTCGGCAATGGTGACGCCTGATTTAGACAGGTTGTTAATTTCATGTGCAGCCGTTTGACAACGTTCGGCAAGCTTCCTTACTTCGGCGGCTACAACTGCAAAGCCCCGGCCGTTATCGCCGGCCCTTGCGGCTTCAACAGCAGCATTTAACGCCAAAAGATTGGTTTGGCGGGCAATATCTCCAATAATTGAAATCCGCTCGGCAATCTCTTTCATAGATTGTACGGTAATATTAACCGCCTTGTTGCCTTCAACAATATCTTCAACAACTTTTAACGCTATTTTTTCGGTTTGTAAAGCGTTTTCGGTGTTTTGCTGTATACTTGATACTATTTCTTCCATTGATGACGAAACCTCCTCGGCCGATGCTGCCTGTTCCGTAGCCCCCTCAGACATTTGCTGCGCCGATGAACTCATTTGTGAGCTGGCCGACGAAATATTTTCTGAAGCTACCTGCGCGTACGAAACCAGGTCTTTAAGCCTGGCAACAATGCTGTTGATGTTTTTAATAATAAAAAAAGCAAGTAATAACGAAATAGTTATGCCCAGAAATATAACAGTATAAGCATGGGTTTTAGCCGTTGAATACACAATTTGACCATTTTTGTATTCGTCATTGGCTACTGAAACCTGGATATCAACAAGCGTATTAACATTGTTGAGGATAGAATCAACTTTGGGGTTAACATCGCTGAGGGCAAGGGATGCGAAAGCGGGCTTATCCTCTTTGTCCATAAGAACTTTAAGGGTCTCTAGCGATTCGTCGGCATTGCTCATCAACTCTGCCGTTTGGGCCGATAGTTGTTTTTCTTCGGGAATAGCGCCGGTTGCTACGTATGCCGCCCAATTAGCTTTAATTTCTTTTTGGGCCTTTGATATTCTCTTTTTGCCGGTTTTAAAATTAATACTGCCATCATTTATTTGCTGGGTAACGCCTTTAATATTAATAAGGTACATATCCGAAACAACTTTTAGTTGTTTAAGGCATACTACCCGGTCTTCAAATACCGTTTGGAGCGATGCGTTTACATCCTTTAAATTAAGCTGCCCGGTAACGCCAACTGCACCAATGGTGAGGAACAGTACACCAACCAGGATGTAAAGTTTGGCCGAAACTTTTATGTTTTGTAACATTATGTAACGTTTTAAAATTAACTTTCAGTAATAGCATATACATCATCGGCCGAGAAAACCTTGTCGATATTTAATATCATGACAAAATTATCCTCTACTTTTCCAATGCCGGTTATAAAATCTTCGCGGTACATGGCGCCCATACTTGCTGAAACCTGGATGTCCTCATCCGGGATATCAATTACTTTTTGTACCGAATCAACAATGGCGCCTACCAGCAAGGGTTCTTTTCCGCTATCGATATTCAATACCACAATACAGGTATCAATGGTAAATTCGGCATCGGGCATGGCAAATTTGTTGCGGGCATCCATTACGGGTAAAATATTACCCCGTAAATTAATTACACCCTTCATAAATGCAGGCGATTTGGGAACGTTGGTAATGGGGCTCATTTCTAAAATCTCCAATACGTCGCCCACGTTTATAGCAAAAAGCTCGTTTTGAAGTTTAAACGTTAAATACGATTGTGTTTGCAGTTTTATTGACATGTTGCAAGGCGTTTTTGGTGTAAGTATTCCTCAATAACTTTATTGGTATCCAACACAAGGGCAATTTTGCCATCGCCAAGTATTGTTGCTCCCGAAATATGATCCATGTTTTGAAAATATCGCCCAAGCGGTTTTAATACGGCCTGAAACTTCCCAACAATATTGTCGACAATTAAGGCAACTCTTCTTTCATCGTAGTATACTAATATAATTTCCTGCGAACCCGACAGGTTTTCTTTGCCGTCGAATTCTTCGCTTAAACTGATAAAAGGGATTTGTTCGCCATCAAGTATAATGAGGTTATTGAAGCGGTTTAATTGCTGTACGGCGGGTGCTTCAAAACACCTATCGACAGCTGCCAGCGGAATAACAAATGAAACATCATTAATTTTTACCAGCAGGCCATCAATTATAGATACCGTAATGGGTAGTTTTATAGTAATAGTTGTGCCGATGTTTAGCTGGGAAGTGATTTTAATTTGGCCCCTGATGTCTTCAATCTTTCGTTTTACTACGTCCATCCCTACACCCCGACCCGATATTTCGCTTACCTGTTCGGCCGTTGAAAACCCTGGCAGAAAAATAAGGTTGAAAATCTCTTTTTCGCTAAGCACTTCATCTTTACTTATAATGCCCTTTTGTAGGGCTTTATCCTTTATTTTTTGAGGGTCGATGCCTTTTCCATCGTCCTGAATTTCGATGTAAACATTAACCCCGGCACAAAATGCTTTAAATAAAATTTGGCCATGCCTTTTTTTACCGGCCTTAACCCTGTCGTCCGGGTATTCGATGCCATGATCAATGCTGTTTCTGAGCAGGTGCATTATCGGATCGGCCAGGCCTTCCATAATGTTTTTATCCAGTTCGGTATCGGTACCTTCGGTAACAAAGTCTATTTCTTTATTCAGTTCATTCGCCAGGTCCCTAACCAGGCGGTTGAAGGGGTTTAGCATGTTTTTGATAGGCACAAGGCACATACTGAATGCGTTATCCCTAAGCCTGGTTGATATTTTTTCCAGGCTTTCGGTCACCGCCAATAATTCCGACTGCGGATTTTGGTCGGTAAGTGTGCCAAGTTTAGCTTGTAAGGTCATCAACTCGCTTACAAGACTCATCAGGTTATCCAGCCGTTCTGAGGGTACCCTAATACTTGATATTACATTTTTTTTGCCCGTTTCTGTTACTGTGGTTTTTGAAACAGCCGGCAAAATATCTTTGATAGTTTCGTCAGGATAATCTGTGTTTTCATTTTGCTGTACCAGCGGCTCTTCGGACTGGGGCAATAAATTAATTTCGAGCTTACACCGGCCCTCAACAAAAACAAACACCTCCCTGATGGTGTCAATACTAACGTTGGTGGCCAGGTAAATATCCCAGGAAGTATAGCAATACGTGGGCTCGATGTCCTGCAAGGAAGGAATACTATCGATATTTGGAATAATGGTACAGTTACCCAGTGTTTGCAATTCCTCTAACAGGTAAACAGGATTGGTTCCGTTGTAAAATATTTCGTTATAGGGTTCAAAAACGATATGGTAGTTTTTTAACCCAGCATTTTCTGGTGCTGATGTTTGAACAGTTGTGGCAAATAAATTGCTTTCAACGTTGGGTTCGTCTAAAATATTCTTCAAAACCGTTACAACCCTTACCGTAAGGTTTTTATGGTTTTTTTGACGCTGAGCGTCTAATTCACCTTCATTTTTTACCAAATAAGTTAAATGATCAAGCGAATCAAGTGTGATGTCGATGATTTCTTTGGAGATTTTTTTCTGCCCGCTGCGTATGTGCTCGTAAATTGATTCAAGATGGTGGGTGAATTCTGTAATTGCCTTAAACCCAAACATCGAACTATTTCCTTTTAGGGTGTGCATGGCTCTGAAAACCTGCTGTATCAACTCGGCATCATCGGGGCAGGTTTCCATTAAAAGCAAGCTTTTTTCCATGTCGGCTATCACCTCCATGGCATCTTCGCTAAAGTTTTGCTTGTATTGGTCCATTATCCTATTATTTTTTTTACAGTTGAAACCAGTTTTTCTTTAAGAGCATCCTTACTCAATAACACCGTTGCGCCAGAGGTTTTGATATATTCCCGAATGCTGATTGTACTATCTGAAACAAACAACACAACAGGTAAAAATTTATAATACTGCATGTTCCTTATCTCGTTAATTAACTGCAGGCCATCTTTATTAGGCATGTTCAGATCGGTGATAACGAGGTCAATATTCTTTTTATCAAATTGCGTTAATGCATCTTCACCATCGCAGCTGGTTAAAACTTTGTAGCCTGCACTTTTAAGCATAAAGCTTGTTAGCCTTATCACCATTTCGGAGTCGTCAACCAATAGCACTGTTTTTCCTGCGCTGTTCATTAAACTGATATGAATTTGTTAAACCCTGAATTATTTAACACTTCGCTGATGTACGCCGTTGGTTCAAAAATGTAGTGGACTTTTTTGCCATGGTCAGACGCGCTCCGGGATAAGGCCATGAGCAGTTGTAATGCTGTGAGGTCTATTTTATCAATGTTTTTAAAATGTAGCTCAACATGGTCATGATTGGCAAGAAGCAACAAAAATTCATTTTTTATTTCAGCGGAATCCCTGATCTCCAGGCTGCCGCTGATAGTTGTTTGTATTCCATTGCCTGTAAGCATATTTGTGAAAGAAACATTTTCCATGTATAAACCAGTTAATTAGAGGGCAGGGAATTAATTTTTTAGTTTTTAACGTGTAATTGGCAAGCAAGGTTATATTTAAAACAAGAAGGTTTTAGCGCTTAAATAAACTACGCAAATTCAAAAAAAGGATTTGGGGTTTGATCATGCAGCAGATGCTTTTATCTCACACATATCAGAAATTGCAAAAAGTGCTGCAAATGACAAATAAATAAACAAAAATTTGCGTAGTTAAATAACTACATTTATATTTGTAGTCAAATAGCTACATGATGAATTTAAGACGAGACGTATTCCAGGCCATAGCCGACCCGACAAGAAGGGCTATACTTTTGTTGGTTGCCACACAATCGATGACTGCCGGTGCCATAGCCTCAAACTTTAATACGGCAAGGCCAACCGTTTCAAAGCACTTACAAATACTTACCGAATGTGAATTGCTTGGCCAGGAGCAAACAGGCAGAGAAATTTACTATCATATTAACGCCAAAAAAATGAAAGCTATAGCCGATTTTATTGAGCCGTTCCGCCAGATGTGGGATGACAGGTTTAACAAACTGGAAGATATCATGAAAAACTATCAACAAAAAAAATAGCCTATTATGGAACTTAAAACCAAGATTAATGCCGAAGACGGCAAACAGTACCTGGTAATTACAAGGGAGTTTGATTTACCGCTGGAATTACTTTTTAAGGCCCACATTGAGCCTGAAATAGTGGAGCAATGGATGGGGACTAAAGTATTGAAGCTTGAAGGTAAAAAGCACGGTAGCTGGCAGTTTGAAACATCAGATGCAAAAGGAAATGTAGTTTTCAGGGCCAACGGGGTGATTCACGAGTTTGTTCCCAACCAGAAAATCACCCGGACTTTTGAAATGGAAAATACACCTTTTCCTGTTCAGCTTGAGTTTTTGGAATTTGAACAACTCACCGATGCTACCAGTAAGATTAACATGCGTATCGTATATAAATCAGTTGAAGACAGAGACCAAATGCTGAAGCTTCCTTTTGCCCAGGGACTTAACATGGCACATAACCGGTTAGAAAACACGTTGAGAAAATTAAACAATATACATCATGACAAAGCGCAATAAAATTATCTATTGGGTTGCAACTATCTGGCTTGCATTAGGGATGATATCAACCGGGATAGTGCAGCTGCTAAAAATGAAAGAAGGGCAGGGCGGTGCAGATAGTATAGCGCACCTTGGTTATCCTGTTTACCTGTTAACAATATTAGGCGTTTGGAAATTTTTGGGAGTTGTAACCGTGCTTATTCCTAAATTGCCATTGATAAAAGAATGGGCTTATGCAGGCTTTTTCTTTGTGATGACAGGTGCAATATTTTCACATCTGGCATCGGGCGATGGTGTTAAAGAGATATTTCCATCGTTGTTATTGCTGGTGCTAACGATAGTATCCTGGTATTTCAGGCCTGCAGACAGGAAATTGATTTCAGTTAACCCATAAAAAAAGAATTGTATGAACGCTAATCTATCAGCAGAAAAGAGCGGGGAATTACTCGCATTATTGAAGGCTCGTTTTGAAAAAAACATGAACCGTCATGAAGGTATCGAATGGGCCGTTGTGCAAGCGAAACTACAGGCAAATGCCGAAAAGTTATGGTCGCTTAATGAAATGGAAATAACCGGCGGCGAACCGGATATTGTTGGCGTTGATAAAAATACAGGCGAATACATTTTTTATGATTGCTCGGCCGAAAGCCCTAAAGGTCGCAGAAGTTTGTGTTATGACAGGGCGGCGCATGAGGCACGGAAAGAATTTAAGCCGGAGAATACCGCTATTGACGTGGCTGAGGCCATGGGTATAGGGATTTTGACAGAAGATGAATACCGCGCTTTGCAAAAGCTTGGAAAGTTTGATTTGAAAACATCAAGTTGGGTAAAAACACCGGCGGAGATCAGGAAACTTGGCGGGGCTGTGTTTTGCGATCGCCGGTACGATACGGTGTTTCTTTACCATAACGGAGCCGAATCCTACTATGCCGCAAGGGGTTTTCGCGGCTTGTTAAAGGTGTGAATTTTGTATAGCAACTGATAACCAATATTAAGCAGATACCATGAACCCGAAGGTTGATTTTTATTTTAACAAAGGCGAAAAGTGGCACGAAGAACTGGAGCAATTAAGATTGATCATTTTGGATTGCGGGCTTACTGAAGAATTGAAGTGGGGCTGTCCTTGTTATACTTATCAGGAAAATAACATCGTACTGATACATGTATTTAAAGAATACTGTGCAGTTTTATTTTTCAAAGGCGCCTTATTAAATGATGCCAGCGGTATTTTGATTCAGCAATCAGAAAATGTACAGGCGGCACGGCAGGTGCGGTTTACCAGCGTGCAGGAAATAATGGCTTTAAAAGCCACCCTTAAAGCCTACGTTTATGAGGCTATTGAAGCCGAAAAAGCGGGTTTGAAAGTGAGCTTGAAAAAGACAGATGAATTTGCAATGGCCGAAGAATTTAAAAATAAATTAGATGGAATGCCCATGCTGAAAACTGCATTTGAAGCATTAACACCCGGGCGGCAAAGGGCATACCTGCTACATTTTGCTGCCCCAAAACAATCCAAAACCCGCGAGGCAAGGGTTGATAAATATATACCCCAAATTCTGGACGGAAAAGGATTGAACGATTAGTATACTACAATACTGTTGTTCCCTTGAAATTGAACAGATTGATTTTTATAAGTTTTATTGCGGATGAATAGCCACCGCCGGTACTCCTCAATATCCGTCTCTCTCCATATAACAGCAATTAAACCGGGTTATCGCTTTACACCAGTAAAGTCTGAAATTTAATAAAAAACCGGTTGATTTACTCGCGCTATCCGTCAACCGCCGGCATCGCAAATCTGGTAAGTTTTTACACGTAAATTACTTTAGCCGATCCCGTGACAGAACCATCTATAAGATTGTTACCTGGGGTTAATCTTAAGTTTAACTAAGAGGGGTTTCTTTACGCTTTGTTAAAAAACACCTATGAAAAAAACTATAGTATTATCGCTGCTGTGCCTTAGTTGGTTAAGTAATTACGCCCAGGCGCCCCTTGCAACCGGCGAAAAAAAAGTATCAACCGACTATGTGGAAGTAAAAAACTACTATTTGCTCTCCCTTTTTGAGCAGGATAACGAAGCAGGTTTATTACTTAAGGGCGATTCTCAACTGGCGCAACTCGCTCAACAAAAATTAGGCAAGCTCAATACTTCTCTTACCGATTGTGTTGATGCATCGTGCTTAACTGCTGCTGTTAAATTTACCGATGAAGAGATCCGGGTAGTAACTGAGCGCCTTGCCGCTATCTACAAACCAGGTAACGCTTTGGGCAAGTTGGTAAAATCAAAGTTGATTCCATCCGGTGCGTACAGCTTATATAAAAAACTGCCCGATGTGGAGCTCTTGCAAAAGGCCTGGGAGCAGGATGCCGGCAGTATTAACTATACGATATCGGTATACGCCGAAGGGAAAAAACCTAACTATCCGCAAATAGATTCTATCAGTTACAATGTTCATGCAAAGGCTTATCGTACTTTAATGTACGATGTTACTGCTACTTTGATTGGCGACGTTAAAAACACGGGCTTGTTTTTTAAGCCATCGATGCAGGCTGCATTGCTTTATCTGCAGATAAATGAGCGGCAGGATCCGGCCAATTACGAGCCTATGGAACTCGGGGCGAATAAAGCCGCCGTAATAAGGGCAAAAACCATTAAATGGTCTGCTTATCCCTACTCAAACATTATGGTGCCCGGCGCCGGGCCCGACAATTTAACTTCGCCTTTAAGTGGCGAAGGTATGCTGCGGTGCAGGTTGGCTGTTCAGCAATATAAGTTAGGTAAAGCTCCGTTCATCATCGTATCTGGCGGCAAAGTGCATCCCTACAAAACCAAATATAACGAAGCCGAAGAAATGAAGGCATACCTGATGAAAACCCTGCATATCCCCGAAAATGCCATCATTATTGAGCCGCATGCGCGCCATACTACTACCAACATGCGTAACAGCGCCAGGCTTATCTATAAATACGGCATCCCGGCCGATAAGCCCGGTATTGTGGTAACAGATAAATCGCAAACAGATTTTATTATGACGATGGATGCCCGCTGCCAAAAGGAGCTAAACTACGTGCCCTACAAACTGGCCAAACGGAACTCGGAAACCGAGGTTGAATATTACCCCGTTGAAGATGCGAAACAAATTGATCCCGACGAACCACTTGACCCACGATAAACATTCAACATATGCAAAAAATTACTTTAACCATAGCTGCACTAATATTCGGTATCGGGAGCATAACATCCGGTAATATTGACCATCAACTTAAACGTTCGATCACTATCGATTCTTTGGGCGCATGCCAGGGCATCTCCTACCAAAAAGGCCGCATATTTTTATACGGAGACCGGGAGGTAGGCATGATCCGTGAGTTTAAGATGGAGGGAGATAGCCTTGTTTATCAGCATAAAGAAGTAAAGCTTACCAAAAACGGGCAGGATGTAATTAATCACCCTACGGGGATAGCCTATAACGGTACTGGTCCTACTTTTATTGGCAACTCCATCCGCCTTAACGCCGAAGGTACCAAATGGCGGGCCGTTATTTATTGTGTTGATTGGAAAGCACTGCTGAAAACCGGTACGCTAGATGCCAGTCTGCTCAATACCATTGATGATGATGCCTGTATACAAGGCACCCGCCCTGAATATGTTAAATATAATAATAAGTGGTATGTGGCTACAGCCGATTATGGCGACCATGGCAATGAAGTAAGATTATATGATCCGGCGAAACTGGCAAAAGCAACAAACACTAAAGAGCCGGGTGTACTTTACAAAAAGTTTACATGCACACTCTGGGTGCAAAACCTGCATTGGATAGCCGATAGGGGTGTGCTGGTGCTTATTCAAAATAAAATTGAAGGGCGGCAATGGCGCTTTACCTATGTTGATCTTGAAAAATCGATTGAAGCGGGCAAGCAGGTAGTCATCAACCAGGTCGATGGTATTGACAGGGCCGACGAGCTGGAAGGCTTTTCGTTTATTGGCGATGACGAAAAGGGAATTGCCGTAACATCATCGCGAAAAAACAACGTGAACTTTACCAAAACAAGCTGGTAAAACACCGTTAAAACAAGCCGGATTATTTGATGCCCCGTAAAATGCCCGGCATTTTTTATTAATACAAACTTAATATTTAAGTAGCCCGATGTTAAGATAACTGGCTTAGTTTTGTTGCCATTACTTCAATATTAATAATCTATAATTAATATTATATTATCACAACGCAATAAATATTGCGATAATATTAAACTTACATCTATTTTAATTTAAATGCCTATGTAACATTAATTTAAACTTAACATCGATAGCCGGCGATAAAACATAGAAACCGGTGAATGCTCTAACATTCACACGGCTCCCGGAATAATTGTCAAATAACTAAAAAGCGGTCGAAAGCTTTACTGTCATTTCCTAACAATCAATTTTTAAAAATATGAATAAAAAGATTACCCGTGATCTTTTTGAAAGGTTTTTGCTAAAACCTTTTATCTGCCTCATGATCATGGCAACCGCGTTTAACTCAAACGCCGCAACCCCTATTAAAATTGCAATTAACCAGGCAATTCAAATAACAGGTACCGTAACCGACGAAACCAACCAACCCCTGCCTGGTGTATCAGTAATGATCAAGAACACTAATAAGGGCACATCAACAGATGTAAGCGGAAAATACAGCATATCAGCAGAGCCGGGTGCTGTACTTGTTTTTAAGTTTATTGGATACCTGCCAAAGGAAATAACCATTGGCGACCAGGCCAATATAAATGTTAAACTGGTACCACAGGCCAACATGCTTAACGAGGTGGTAGCCATTGGTTACCAAACTATCCGTAAAAGCGATGTTACCGGTTCGGTTGCCAGCGTAAAATCAAGCGATTTAAATCTTTCTTCTCCTTCATTGGGGCAGGCGCTTGTTGGTAAAGTATCGGGTGTACAGGTATCGCAAACAGGCGGTGCGCCATATACCAGCCCCAAAATCAGGGTTAGGGGCATCGGCTCGTTCAATGCCAGTTCTGATCCGCTGTACGTTATCGACGGTTACCCATCAAATGACATCTATATTAACCCGGAAGATGTGGAAAGTATCGATGTATTAAAAGATGCTGCATCGGCCGCTATTTACGGTTCGCGGGCATCTGGCGGCGTGGTATTAATCACTACCAAAAAAGGTAAATTGGGCAAAGGGCGTTTTGAATACGATGTGCAAACCGGGATTGACCAGCTGGCCCACAAAGTAAAACTATTGAATGCCGATCAGGCTGCCCTGTTGGTAATAGATGGCCGTAATAACGCCTACCATGACCTTTGGGTAAACACCGGCCATACCTGGAATGATGCCATGTATTCTGACCCGAACGCAACCCGTGTAGCCAATGTTGGTAACACCGGTAGCGTAAGTATCCCCGATGGCTTGTATAATTTCGCTACACAAACTCCCATTAAGCAAACCGTAAATACCGATTGGCAGGATGAACTGTACCGCAACACATTTATGCAGAAACACACCTTGTCGTTTTCGGGCGCATCAAGTGATATCCGTTACTATGTGAGTGGCTCATACCAAAACCAGCCGGGTATTATTCAAAGTACCGGCCAGCAGCGCTATAACTTCCGCGCAAATATTGATGGTGATGTTAGCAAACGCATCCACATTGCGGCCAACGTAGCTTATACCCAAAACACCAACCAGGAAACACAGGAAGGACGTTTTGACCACAGCCCAATTCTTGGCGCGCTTATTTATATGCCCTACCTGCCCGCCTATAATGCCGATGGTTCATTAGCCACCAATGCCGAAGCGGCCGGTTCAACCCAATATGGTTACCAGGGTATTGAAAACCCGGTTGCACTTGCCGAGCGTATTAAAATTAACAGGAAAGGGTACCGTGGTCATTACAACGCGGCCGCTATATACCATATATCCAAAGATCTTGACTTTAAAACTAACCTGGGTACCGAAACCTATACCGAGAAGTATGATTATTATTACCCAACCACGTTAAGCAGTGGTGCTTTTCCTCCGGGATCACAACAGTCAATTTTGGCGGCTAACGCGCAGGCTTCAAACCTGGTAACTGTTGACAGGCTTGCCGAGTTCACCTTAAATTATAATAAGCAAATTGGCAAGCACCACTTTGATGCCCTGGCAGGCTACACCGCGCAGATTACCTCTGCCGATTATATCAGTGTAAAAGCAAATGGCTTTCAAAATGATGCCATTCCCGAAATATCAAACAAAGGCGCACTGGCAGCTAACTTTTCTTTAAACAACGCCTATAAAAGTGAATATACATTGTTATCGTATCTTGGCCGTGCTAACTATAACTACGCAGGGAAATACTTTTTAACTGCGTCGTTCCGTGCCGATGGTTCATCACGTTTTGGGCCGGCCAATAAATATGGTTATTTTCCATCAGTTGCCGCCGGCTGGAACCTGTCTGACGAGGACTTTTATCACAACTTCCTCGGCGATCAATCAACCGTCAAGATCCGTGCAAGCTGGGGCAAAAGCGGTAACTTCAATATTCCTAACTACGCTATTCAGCAAACACTGGCAACGCCAACAGGTACCGTGCTTGATGGTAACAGCGCGGTTACTGCAACCTACCCTGGCGGGATAAAAGATAATACCTTAAGCTGGGAAACTACCTCGCAGTATAACTTTGGTACCGATATATCTTTGTTTAAAGGCCGCCTTTCAATTATTGCCAACTATTACCTGAGTTATTCATACAACCTGTTGTATAACCAGCCTATTTCGGCAATATCAGGAAGCACTACTATCCTAACCAACCTGCGCGATTCAAAAATCCGTAACGGCGGTTTTGATTTCCAGGTAGACGGAAAGATTATTAACAATAAAGATTTCACCTTTGGTGCAAGTGGTAATATTTCATTAAACCGCAATAAAGTTGTTAAGCTGCCGTCAAACAACACCCTGATCATTAACGGTGCCGAGCGCTCATACCTTACCAGCATTACTACACAAGGCCAGCCAATAGGCATGTTTTATGGCTTTAAAGTTGGCGGCATAATTACTGCCGATAATTTAGGTAAAACCGCCCCGTCTGCCTCACAAACCAATCCCGCCAAAATTGGCGACCTGTGGTTTGTTGATACCAATCATGATGGGATTGTAAACGATGCCGATAAAGGTATTATCGGTTCGCCATATGCCAAATTTACATACGGTTTTGCCTTAAACAGTACTTATAAACATTTTGATTTAAGCGCTGCCTTCAACGGATCATACGGAAACCAGATCCTGGATGGACAGGACTATTACCTGTATAACGGCGAGGGATCGGGCAATCAATACGCCAACGTAGCCGACAGGTACAGGAATGCACAAAACCCGGGCGATGGCTCTTTTTACCGCGCTTCACGGGCCGGTACGCAAAGCAACAGTACCCGTTTATCAACCTTCTACCTGCAAAGCGGCTCGTACCTGCGTTGTACCAACTTAACATTGGGCTATACCCTGCCGGGCTTTTTGCAAAATACTTTGGGCCTTACCAAGGCGCGTGTTTTTGCAAGTGTAGTTAACGCGTTTACCATCACCAAGTATAAAGGCTATAACCCCGATGTAGATTATAACTACTCTGGTGCAGCATCAAACAGCACGCAGCCTGCCAACCTTGCACCGGGTATCGATTATGGTACCTACCCGCTGGTAAGGTCATACAACTTAGGTGTAAACGTTACTTTTTGATAAATTTTTTAAGAAGATATAAAAATGAATAAGAAATTTTTAGCCATTGCCTGCCTTGCCGCGGTTGTGGCCATAAGCCCGTCTTGTAAAAAAGACTTTTTAAATGAAAGCGACCCCAACGCGGTAACGGTCGACGCAAGCTACAAAACACCCAACGATGTGTTGTTGGCTGTAAACGGCATTTATCAATCAATGCGCAGCGGTAACAATGTTGGCGAGGGAAGCGATTTGTGGACAGATCAGCGTTCAGATGATACGGGTACTAACGATAACCAGTCAAACTCGGGCGAACCTTTCCAGTTCAACAACTTTTCTATATTGCCAAGTAATACTTATTTAAAGGCCCACTGGGTATCACTGTATACCACGGTTAGCCGCGCAAATGTAGTATTATCGCACATAGACCAGGTTAGCTTTCCCGATAATAACCTAAAGCTTAAATACGCTGCCGAAGCTAAATTTTTGCGAGCTTTTACTTATTTTGAATTAGTGCGCCTTTGGGGCGACGTTCCGTTGGTAACCAAACAACTATCATCTGCAGCCGATGTTGCCGCCTCAACTTTCAGGGTTAAGCAGGATGCGGTTTACCAGCAAATAATAGCCGATTTAACCGATGTTATTAACAGCCCGCTTCCAAACCTGCAGGCATCAACCGGCAGGGCGTCAAAAGCAGCCGCTAATTTCCTGTTGGGCCAGGCATACCTTACTATGGCTACAACTTTAGATCAGACTAACCGGACCGCTAATTTAAACAACGCCAAGGCGGCCTTAATGGCGGCTTACAACATGCGTAACTTTGGCGATCTGAACAGCATCCCTTATACCGATGTATTTGATGTAAGCAAGAAAGCAACCTGCCCGGAGCTGATCTTCCAGATTGTGAACATCCAGGGCGATCTTAACTACAGTTCATCAAATGCTGCCAATTTCCAGGCTAAAGGCGAAACCATCAATTCGCAAAAACCATCATCGGGCGCGGGTTATAATGTTACCCACGATTTGATCAACGAGTACGAAACCAACGATCCGCGAATGACCTTCTCCGTTAAATACGCTAATGACCCTATTGTTAAAGATTGGTTTGTTACCAAATTCAGGGATGTTAGTAACGCCGCCGGTGTTAATGGCTATGGTGGTAACGATTGGATTTTGATGCGCTATGCTGATGTAATCCTTTCACTTGCCGAGGTTAATAATTACCTGGGTGATGCAGCAACTGCTACAGGTTTCTTAAACCAGGTACGTACCCGTGCAGGCATGCCAACCTATGCTGTATCAATGACCAATAGCGATTATGCTTCAAGATACCCAACGCTTAAGCTGGCTATTTTACATGAGCGCCGCGTTGAGCTGGCCTTTGAGCACCACCGCTGGTTTGATTTGTTACGCACATTTACCACCGATGAGTTGGTAGCCTACTTTAAAGCCAAAAAACAAGCCGATTTTGGTTTGGCCCAGGTAGCCAACTTTAGTACAAAAGACCGTTACTATCCTATCCCGTTTGATGAGTATAAACTTAACCCTGTTAAGATGTACCAAAATCCGGGTTATTAATTAAAACAGAAAGGAGAGGCTAAAACCTCTCCTTTTTTATTACCACTTCGGTGTTGCTTAGTTTGCCAAAGATGTTGTCTTCCAAAGTAATAAATCATCAGGAAGTCGCCAGGGGTAAACTGAAATAAAAAGTAGAACCTTTTCCGCTTTCACTTTCCGCCCAAACCTTCCCGCCATGACGTTCAATAATCTCCGAACTCAGGTATAAACCAATTCCGAAACCGGATATATGCCGGGTATGGTTAGTTTCCACACGGTAATAACGGTCAAAAATCTTACCAAGATCATCCTGTTTAATACCCATACCTTCATCTTTAACGCTAAGGATAACCTCGCCGTCCCTTACGATGCAGGATACATCAATATATTTGCCTTTTGGCGAATATTTGATGGCATTGCTTATAAAATTCGATATTACCGAGCCTATCTTGTCGCGGTCGGCGCTCAGCAGCAGCGGCTGGTGCTGGTTATAGTTAATTATATGGGTACTGGTGGTTAAGTTAGCTTCTTCAATCACATCGGCAATGAGCGTTTCCATGTCAAAATTTTGCTTCTCGATGTGTATCTTCCCCGATTCCAGCCGCGAAATGTTCAGGAAGCCGTTGATCATGGCGGTCATACGCTTTACCTGCTGGTTAGCCTTTTGCATGGCACCCACCAGGAAACTATCTGCGCTGTTACCAAGTTTTGCATTGGCCACCTGGATAATAGCGCCAAGTGAAGTCAACGGTGTTTTTAGCTCATGGCTCACCATTCCTATAAAATCGCTCTTGCGTGTTTCATCCAGTTTCTTTTCGGTGATATCCCTGGCAATCTTTGATAAGCCAATAATGTTACCCTGCGGGTCTTTAACGGGCGAGATTGTCAGTGATACATCAATCAGGCGGCCATCTTTGGTTTGTCTTTTTGTTTCAAAATGCTGCACACGCTCACCTGATTTTAAACGAGCCAATATCTGAGGCTCTTCATCAAGGCGGTCTTCCGGAATCAGTTTATAAATACTTTCTCCAACCATTTCTTCAGCAGGATAGCCAAAAATGCGTTCTGCAGCCGCGTTCCAGCTGGTAATTACACTGTCAAGCGTTTTACTTATAATGGCATCATCTGACGATTGAATGATTGCGGCCAACCTGGCACTTTGCTTTTCGGCCTCTTTCATATCTGTAATGTCCAGCACGGTGCCAATAAAGCGGGTTGCCAGGGCCAATTCAAAATAAACCGAGCCGTGTACTTTCACCCAGCGGGTTTCATCACTATTAAAACGAATGATCCGGAAGCTAATATCATACCGGCCGCCCTTTTCAGGATCGATGGCTTTTTCTATCTCCTTTTGTACCCAATCACGGTCGCTTGGGTGAATGTGTTCCGAAAATAAAGCAAAAGTAACCGGTATATCTGGCGGCACACCATAAATGTCGCGGCATTCTTTTGACCAGTAAAGCTCCCCCGTTTGCGGATTATAATCCCAGGTGCCCAGGCTGGTTGATTCAATAGCCATACCCAGGCGCGAGGCGCTGGCTGCCAATTCCTGGTTGGTATCTTCCAGTCGCTGCTGCATAGCCATTAACTCCTCGTTGGTAGTAACAAGTTCCTCGTTCGATGCCGCTATTTCTTCATTAACCGCTTGCAGTGCCTTGGTGTATTCAACCTGTTGTTGCTCTGCAAGTTTGCGTTCGGTAATATCCCTGGTAGTGCCGGCAACTGCCTCTACTTCGCCATGTTCATTCACTACCGGTGTAAAAATATAATCATATACCCGGCGGCCTAAAATAGCATGCGGAAAAGACACCTCTCCGCGTATAGGTTGTTTGGTTGCTTTAACCTGGTCTATCTCCCGTTCATGCATTTCTGCATGCCAGGGTTCGTAGCCATTGTCGAGCAAGCCTTTGCCAACTGCATTTTCCCAGGTTTTGCCCCACATGGAAAGCAACGCCTGGTTGGCATATATAAAGCGATAATTTAAATCAAATACATAAATCAGGTCGGGTGTACCAGAAGTGATAGTTTCATATACCCTTGTTTGCTGGTCTGATCGTTCCCTGGCCCGTCGTAAATCCTGCTGTACTTCTATCATCCCGGTAACCTCGAATACAAACGCCATGATGCCATCTATCTGGTCATTTTCATCGCGGCGTGCCTGATAGGTAAAACTAAAATAACGGTTGGTTGTAGGTCCGCCTTCATATTCGGCTATTGGTATCAAAAGCTCGTTCATTTGATAAGGCTCTCCGGTACGGTAAACATTCAATAATACCTCCTGCAATGGAGTACCTGCCAACTCCGGTAACGCTTCAAACAGTGGCCTGTTTAATAATCTTCGGCCGGGTAATAATTCCTGGTATGCCGGGTTAACCAACTCGTAAACCAAGTCCGGGCCGTCAAGGATACAAATACCTGCCGGGGCCTGCATGAAAAAGTTCTTAAGCCGGTCGCGTTCCCGTTTAAAGGCTACCCGCGCAGCTTCAATATTTTGCCGTTCATTTACCTGGCTGGTATTTTCAAGCACCCAGACCGCTACTTTTTTTACTTTACCCGCCTCATCTTTTATGGGCGCATAAACAAAAGTAACGAAGATTCTTTCCTCCCTGCCATGCCTGATCAGCATCAACTCCACCTCGTTTGCATAATAGGCCTCGCCTGTTTTAACTACGTTGGCCAGGGCATCTTCGTAATAGGGCCGGGCCTCGGCAAAGGCATCCCAGTAAAACTGACCGAAAATAGTTTCATAAGGCTTTCCGGCTACCTCCAGGAATTTCTGGTTTACAATTTCGGCAACAAGGGAATTGGCATTTAATATGCAAATTCCTATAGGCGCATGGAGCACAGCATTATGTAAATCTTCTTCGTCAGTTAATTGCATGAGGGGGGCCGGCTATTTTTATATCGTGAACCAAAATAACCAAAAAAAAACAATTTTGTTTAAGGCTATTTTGGATGTCAAAAGTCCCTGTTATGCACGATGGCTGTTATCTGGTAATTTATAAATCAAGATTAATTATGAGGGATGGCCGCGCTGCTATTACAGCATCAAAAGTTGGCTGATAGCAGCAAATGCCGGTTAGCCAAAGGTAGTGCCATTTTTAGGCATATCCTTGGTTTTGATGGCTTAAACGCAAATAAATAAATTATGTTATATAATTTCTATAGAAATAGTAGTATATATCAAATCCTTTTTTATATTTGCCCCTGTAATTAAATCACAAACAATTAAATCATTAAAAGCAACCACCATGCAACCCGATCTTTTACCCAAATACGGCCTTGCTAATTACCCATCAGCTGCTATTGCTTTTACCTGCTGTTGTATTTCTTGTTGTAGCTGTTGATATAGCATCCTAAGGATTTAATCCTTCCTCCAGCTCCCGTTATTTTACGCGCGGTTCGCTGACTACAGAATTCATTTTTTAACTAACAGGTGCCTGTGCCGGCGTAAGTATCGTTGTGCGGTATCAGGTGCTACTTTACCATTAAATATTTTCATTATGACCATTAACGACGTTTCCCTGCTCGGGAAAAAGGTATTGGTTGGCATCATTGTAACCCTGATACCTTTCATTATCATTTTCGGCGGCCTGTGGCTTACCCGCAAACTATTGGAGCGAAGCTCAAAAACTAAAATAGCATTCACCACTTACCCAAAAGTAACCGATTATGAAACTGGAACAAGCCACTAAAATACGGATAGCAAAAAACGCGTTGCTCAGCCTGCTGCTTTACGCGCTGCCCATTGTGCTCATGTTTGCAACTTTTTATATCACCGGCCAACGCCCGTGGGAGAAAAAGCAACAGCATAAAGAACAAAATACTATTAAGAACAAACCTGTAAATACTCAACCACAAAGCAATGATTGAACAGATAAAACAAGTAATAGAAAACCTTAACGGCTACGGTTTTTCCGTTTTGGTACTGGTACTCGGTGTGCTCGAATTTTCATTCGGCCTTTACAAAAAACGCTGGAACAAGAATGAAAAATGGGTGGATATTGCCTGTTTTACCATCCCAAAGCTGGTGGTAAAGCCGCTGGTAGCGTATTATGGGCTAAAGGTATTGCCTGCTATACTACCGGGTTTTAAAGATACTTTTAGCTGGGTGCCTTTTTTCTGGGGCTGCGCTATCATAGCGGTGGCCGATGATCTTACCCAGTACTGGTACCACCGCCTGCATCATGAAGTGCCATGGTTATGGCGTTTTCATCGTACGCACCACTCTGCGTCATACATGGGTATGGCTATGGCCAGCAGGCAAAATATCATTTATACTATTTTCTTTTCGCAAACTTATTTAACAACCGCTTTGGTTTACCTCGGCTTAGGCATCCCGGCTGTGGTTGTTAAAGGTATTAAAGGTACCATTACCACACTGGCACACTCAAGTATTCCCTGGGATAAGCCGTTTTATCAATACAAAATATTACATCCATTGGCCTGGATACTTGAACGCACCATATCAACACCGGCAACGCACCACGCACACCACGCGGCTACTACCGATGATGGGGTGGGCTACTACAAAGGTAATTTTGGTAACATGTTCTTTTTGTGGGATATCATTTTTGGTACAGCCCATATTTCGCGCCAGTACCCTAAAGCTTACGGCATATCACATTATGAGGGCGATCAATGGTACGCACAGCTGGCTTGGCCTATATTTAAATCAAAAGTACCCGGAAGCGAGCTTGCTGCAGATGGTCCTATGATTAAAGCAGATGTTCCGCTACAGCCACACCAGTTGTACCGGCCCGAACCCCTGGCTGAGCCGGAAACAGAACAGGCCGAAGCTTCATTCAGGCTGCAGCCGGTAAAAGCTTAAAAATGGAATAATATTAGTGCCGGTAAAGGCTACATCCATGCCAGCTATGCGGAGTTGGTATGGGTGTAAGTATCGGCAAGTTACTTGCTGTTGCCGGCCTTAGGAGCATGACCCCAAAATACAGTGCTAATTAGTGAGATGGGGCGGGCGCTCTTAAGAAAAATAATACCCCTTAAATAAATAATCTGCCTGTTTAACGGGCATAATGAGAAAGGAACATGAAAAAATAGAACTATTACTTACTACAAAAAGGGGAAAAGCAAAGCCTTTCCCCAGTCATTAAAACAACGAAACAGGGATCGATTGGCGTTGAGCCTGTTTCAATTGTGTCATTTTAACTATCCAAATTTATGCAAAATATTGCGAAAGCTGGGAAAGGCTATGCGTTGCCTTTTTCCCGGCCCGCGGCATCTTTTATGCTGCAAGTAGTTGACCACATTTTTCGTCAACAGCACTCATACACCTCGTTTTACGCGGTCACCCAGTCGTCCGGTTTTTCATCTCTTAAAAACCTGTCGACATGAAAAAAACTTTAATAATCGCCCTCTTAGTACTAATTGTGGCCCCGTTGGTAACCTTCGCGCAGCAAACGGAGCCAATAATAAACTCAAGGCTGGTTGGCCGCGTTATTGATGGTGCTACCAAAGAACCGCTGCCCGGTGCAGTAGTACGCATCGAGGGTACCACACACGCGGTAGCAACCGATATTGAAGGTAAATTCAGCTTCGTAACCGGGCAAAAATTCCCTTACAAACTCATTATTACTTTTACCGGTTACGAAAAACAAGAGTTTATTGCCGATGGCAGCCCTGTAGAAATACAACTGAAAGATGCCCAAAACCAGTTAAACCAGGTTGTGGTAGTAGGTTACGGATCGCAAAAGCGTAAGGATATCACCGGTTCGGTTGCCTCGGTACCGGCCCTGGCTTTAAAGCAACCCGTTCCCTCGCTCGATAGGGCTTTGCAGGGTGCCGTTTCGGGCATCCAGGTTACACAAGCTACCGGGCAACCCGGTGCCGGCGTAACCGTGCAGGTGCGTGGTGTTAACTCCATAAATGCCGTTGCCGAACCTTTGTATGTAATAGATGGTTTTCCAACGTCAAACAGTAACTCGTTAACGGATGCGGGGGTAACCAATGGCCCTAAAATCAACCCGTTGGCATCTATTAACACCTCTGACATCGAAAGCATCGAGGTTTTAAAGGATGCTTCGGCTACGGCCATTTATGGTACACGGGGTGCCAATGGTGTTATTATCATCACAACAAAAAAAGGTAAGGCCGGTGTATCATCCATTAATTATGATGGCAGTTACGGCAGGCAGCAAGTAATTAAAACCATACCGTTGTTGAATACAACACAATGGGAAGCACTGCGAAACGATGCTTTGACAAACAGCGGCAAGGCAACACAAACGGAAGCTCAATTAAACCCTTATAATGCCAATACCGACTGGCAGGACGCGGCTTTCCGCAAAGGTAACACGCAAAACCACAGCCTGTCAATATTTTCGGGTACCGAAAGAACACGGGTGGCTTTTTCCGGCAACTATTTTAAACAGGACGGTATATTGCAAAATACCAACTTTGCGCGTTTTGCGGGCCGCGTAAATGTTGAGCACGATTATAATGATAAGTTCAAAATATCGTCGTTTATAACCGGCAGCCGCACCACAGCCCAGATAGCGCCCGCAGGTGTAGTACCGGCTATTTTGTTGATGACGCCTACTACGCCCATTTATAATGCCGATGGATCGTTCTTTATCAAAAATATATTTGAAGGCACCTACGGTAACCCTATCAATACACTGTATAACCAAATTAACACCACTACCACAAGCCGTATTTTGGGCAATATAGCCGGCGATTATAGGATTACCGAAAATCTTACTGCAAGGGTATTAGCAGGTATCGATATCATCGACAATAAACAAAACCGTTACCTGCCTGCATCGGTATACGAGGGATCTGGTTACTCTGGCCTTGGTGAAGTAGGTACGCTGAACTCCTTTAACTGGCTTAACGAAAATACGCTTACCTACAATAAAAAATTCGGTAAGCACTCGCTAAACGTACTGGCCGGTTTTACGCAGCAACAATTTAAAGCCGAAGGCTCTATCAATGGCGCATCGGGCTTTGTTAGCGATTATGATACTTATAACAACCTTGGTTCGGGCAGTATTACCTCTATATCAGGAAGCGGCTTCGCCATAGCTCCGTCTACATCGTCAAATACCTGGGCGCTGAAATCATACCTGGGCAGGGTAAATTATGGTTTTAACAGCAAATACCTGCTAACGCTTACTTTGCGTGCCGATGGTTCATCAAAATTTGCACCGGGGCACCAGTGGGCGTCCTTCCCATCGGCAGCGGTGGCCTGGAATGCCTCGAGCGAAGATTTCCTTAGAAACGTAACCGCTATTAGCCAGCTAAAGCTGCGCCTGAGCGCCGGCCAAACTGGTAACAGCGATATCCCGGCATACCAGTCATACTCGCAATTAGGTTATTACCGCTATAACTTTGGCAATACCACTGTTGCGGGTTTTGCACCAAACAGTTTGTACAACCCCAACCTAACCTGGGAAAAAACCGCTCAGTATGATCTTGGTTTCGACCTGGGTTTATTTAAAGACCGCATTAGTATAACGGCAGATGTATATTACAAAAAAACAACCAACCTGCTGCTTTACCTGCCCTTGCCTGCAACAAGCGGCCTTACCATTATTACCAATACGGCCATCACCAATCCACAACAATATGAAAATGTGGGCTCGGTGCAAAATAAAGGTTTCGAGATCGGCATCAACTCGCATAACCTCACCGGTGGTTTTGTATGGAATACCAACCTCGTATTCGCCGTTAACCGGAACAAAGTATTAAGCCTTGGCGGTAACGGTGTTACCCAGTTCATTCCGGATTCTTCCCTGCCTTCTATCCTTAAAGTTGGTGAGCCCATTGGTTCATTTATCGGTTACAAAACCAATGGCTTAATCCAGGCAGGCGGTACGGTGCTTACACCCGCGGCCAATACATCGCCCGGCGGGCAAAATTATAAGGATATCAATGGCGATGGTAAAATTACACAAGTAGCCGATAGGGTAATTCTTGGTAACGCCCAACCTAAATTTACAGGGGGTATTACCAACACTTTTTCTTATAAAGGCATCGACTTAAGCGTATTCCTGCAAGGTTCCTACGGTAACAAAATCTATAACCAACAACGTAATGTATTGGAACTGGGTACAGGCTACACCAACGCCACCACCACTTTACTTAACCGTTGGACGCCCACAAACACCAATACCGATGTTCACAGCGCTTTCCAGGATCCGGCGCCAACCATATCCGACAGGTTTGTAGAGAATGGCTCGTACCTGCGTCTTAAAAGCCTTAGTATAGGCTATACTTTTCCGCAATCGGTACTTTCCACCTCGCCAATCAAGAAGATCAGGATCTATGCAAACGCGCAGAACCTGGCTACCTGGACCAAGTATACCGGGTACGACCCGGAAGTGAGCAGTAATGAGCAGTCGGCCATTACCTCGGGTGTCGATAATGGGGCGTATCCTAACAACAAGTCGTTTATTGTAGGTATAGGGATCACCCTGTAGCGGTTAACTTTTGATTTTTAAAACATGAAAACTAAAAATATTAAATACCTGATCTTACTGATCGCTCTTGGCGCTGCATCCTGCGCCAAACTCAATGAGGATCCGCGATCATTTATACCGGCAAGCCAGTTTTATAAAACCCAGGCCGATGCCGTGGCGGCAGTTACAGCTGCTTACTCGTTGTTAAATGCAGGCGCAAACAGTGTTCAAACACCATACAACACCCTTTTTAATACAGGGATGGATTTTATGGGTGATGACGAAGGACCCGGTCCTGGCGCTACAAATGCCGATGTGCGTTCACAGGCCGTGCTCGGGCATTCGGCATCGGGCCTGCGTATTTTGCAGATATGGCAACAGCATTATGCGGCTATTAAAAAAGCCAACATCGCTATTGATACCATCCCCGATATCAAATTTGATGCTACGCTGAACAAAAGGCTTGTTGCCGAAGCTAAGTTTTTAAGGGCTTTGTATTATTTTAACCTGGTGCGCTTGTATGGCGATGTGCCTTTGGTACTTCACGATCAGACTTCTATCAACTTGTCCGATCTGCAGGTGCCCAGAACGGCGGCCGCTACGGTTTACACCCAGATAGAAACCGATTTAGCCGCTGCTGCAACCGATTTGCCAAATAACTATACCGGTGCCGACGTTGGCAGGGCCACTGCCGGTGCGGCCTATTCATTACTGGCCAAAGTTTACCTCACCGAGCGTAAATGGGATAAAGCCGTAACCCAGGCCGAAGCCGTGATAAGCGGCCCGTACGGGTACGATTTATTTACCAATTATGCCGATGTGTTTTTACCGGCAACTGAAAATGGTAAAGAACACATTTTTTCGGCCCAGTTTAAATCAAATTCGCAGGGACAGGGCAATAACCAGGCGCCGCGGTCGGTGCTGAACGGCATACCCGGCATGGTAGGCAGCTATGCCGACCAGGTGGTGTTTTACTCAGTACCCGATGCCACCAAACCGAATGGTGTAGATAAGTTTTTTAGTATCTATAAACTATATCCGGCCAATGATAAACGCAAGCGGGTAAGCTTTGTAACACGTTTTCAAAGCCCCACAACCAACCTGTACTATGGTAAGCTGAATGATGCTACTATCGCAAACGATTCCATCCCCTTCTTTAATAAATACTTTGACCCGGGCGTTGCTGCCAACGAAGCCGAATCGGGCGCTAATGTGCCAATTATTCGTTTTTCGGATGTGCTGTTGATCCACGCCGAAGCAGAGAATGAACTGAACGGGCCAACTGCTAAAGCTTATGCATCTGTTAACCGGGTAAGGAAACGTGCCGGCCTTGATGACCTTTCGGGGCTCGACCAGGCATCTTTCCGCAATGCGGTTTATTTAGAACGAAGACTGGAATTTGTTTTTGAGTACCAGCGCTGGTTTGATTTGATCAGGGAAAGGGATGCATCGGGCAAGGGCATACTTGAAGCAAGTTTGCTTAAGGTTGGCAAAACCAATGTAACTAAGGGCGCGGCAGGTAAATTTTACCTGTTCCCGATACCGCAGCAGGAAATAGATAATAGCAACGGCAAACTCACCCAAAACCCTGGCTGGCAATAAAACCATAGCGATGAAAAAAGTAATTGTTATCCTTTTGATGCTGACAGGCTTTGCCGGCGGGGTATTTGCCCAGGCGGCCCCTATAGAAAGCGGCTCGCATGGCATCGACCCAAGAGTAAGCGCTGCCGTGTTGCAGGTGCTCGACGAGTATATGGCCACCTTTAATGCCAAAGATTTGAAGGGCTGGGAGGCCACCTACCAGTTTCCGCATTACCGGCTGGCCGGCGGAAAAATGTCGGTGTTAGAGAACGCCGGCTTGCGCGACTCGGCCAAAGTTTTTGGCGAGCTGCAGAAGGCGGGGTGGGACCATAGCCAGTGGGACCACCGCAACATTGTGCAGGCATCGGCAGATAAAGTGCATGTGGATACCCGGTTTTCTCGCTTCCGGGCCGATGGCAGCCTGATAGGGCATTATGAATCATTGTACATATTAACTAAAGAAAACGGCCGCTGGGGCGTAAAATTCCGCTCCAGCTATGCCGAATAATATCAGGATTAAATTAATACTATGAAAAAACTAAACATCATTATCCTGCTGCTCCTGGCGGTTACAGGCATACAGGCTCAAACTTATGTACAAAAAAAATCGGCTAAAATTATAGTAACACCCGAAGTAAGTAAAAAACTGCTTGCCGAGGTAGAGCAGGGTAAAGCCTACCTGGTAGATGTACGCACCCCGGATGAATATAACAAGGAGCATTTAAAGTATGCGGCCAATATCAATATCAAAGGTGCTGATTTTGCCGATCAGGTAAAAAAGTTAGACAAAACCAAGCACATATACCTGTATTGCCATTCTGGTAACCGCAGCGGCAGAGCTGCAGATTCGCTGGCAACGCTGGGGTATAGTTTGGGCTACAATATTGGCGCCATTGATAGCTTAACAAAGGCTGGCTTTCCTGTTCAACAGGCTCAATTTAAACCATAACATACACATATCATGAAGATATTAAACAAGTTGAATAAAAAACTGCCGGGAAATTCCGAAACCGGTTACCATAAAAAGATATGGCCTGTTATAATGGCCATTGGTTTAATAGGGCTGCAAAGTGCAAAGGCCCAAAATAATCAGCCTTATGGCGGCGTAGTGGGTAAAACGCTTGATGATTCAAAGGAGTGGTGGCCCGAGCCTCATAAAGCACCCGCCGGTGCGCCAAACGTATTATGGATAATTTTAGATGATGTTGGCTTTGGTGCATCAAGCACTTTTGGCGGCATTATTAAAACCCCCAATTTTGATACGCTGGCCAGTAATGGGCTGCGTTATACCAACTTTCATACGGCCGGTATTTGCGCGCCAACACGTTCGGCGCTGCTTACCGGGCGTAATCACCACTATGTTCATGAGGGCGGTTTTTCGCACATAACCATGTCAGCCGGTTTCCCCGGTTATGATGGTCGTATTCCATCTGACAAGGGAACCATTGCCGAAATATTGCGCGAGAATGGCTACAATACTTTTGCTGTAGGCAAATACGGGCTTACACCTGATGAGGATGCTACCGATGCGGGCCCGTTTGATCGCTGGCCTACAGGCAAAGGTTTTGATCATTTCTTCGGATTTTTAGGATCGGCTACCGATCAGTACAAGCCGGATTTGGTTGAGGACAACGCCCATGCAACACCGGATGGCCGCCACCTTAACGAACAGATAACCGATAAGGCCATATTTTACTTAACCCGCCAGCATAAAGCAGCGCCCGATAAGCCATTCTTTTTATACTACGCGCCGGGAGCTACCCACTCGCCGCACCAGGTAGCCACCGAGTGGAGCGACCTCTACAAGGGCCAGTTTGACAGCGGCTGGGATGATTTCAGGGAAAAAGTTATAGCCCGGCAAAAACAACTGGGCATTATTCCCGCCTATGCCAAACTGCCCGAGCGCAACCCACGTATCCCGGCCTGGAACTCATTACCAGCGGCAGAGAAAAAGCTTTATGCCCGTTTCATGGAAGTTTACGCCGGATATTTAACCTATACCGATCATGAAGTTGGCAGGCTTATCAGTCATTTAAAACAAAGCGGCCAGCTGGATAATACATTGGTATTTGTAATCATTGGCGATAACGGGGCCAGTAAGGAGGGTACGGTTCACGGTGTTATCAACCCAAAAAAGAATTCGCCAAAACTGGTAGCCGAAGATACCTACCTAAAAACCAACATTGAAGATATTACCGATATAGGCACGCCGCAGGCAACTACCAATTACCCGCTGGGCTGGGCACAGGCCGCTAATACACCATTTAAATACTGGAAACAGGATGCCAATTCAGAAGGCGGAACACGCAATCCGCTTATTGTGTATTATCCAAAGGGTATTAAAGATAAAGGGACTATCCGTACCCAATATGGCCATGTAATTGATGTGCTGCCTACCACGCTGGAGTTTACAGGTATTAAACTACCGGAGTATATCAGGGGTATTAAGCAGGACACCATACAGGGCACATCGCTGGTATACTCCTTCGATCATCCTGAAGCGCCAGCACGACATGTTTTGCAGCATTACTACATTTTTGGCTCACGCTCGGTTTACAGCGATGGCTGGAAAGCAGAGGCGGCGCATCACCCGGACAATGTAGAGCTGGGCGATTTTAAAGTGGGCCAGAACGTGCCCGATAAAAGCTTTGACGAAGATGTATGGGAACTATACAACCTTAACCAGGATTTTAATGAGCGTATTGACCTGGCAAAAAAATACCCTGAAAAGCTAAAAGAGCTTAAAGCGGTTTTTGACCAGCAGGCTAAAAAGAACAACCTGTATCCGTTTATCGACTGGTACGATGTTTACCACCAGCGCATCCACAAAAACTATAAAAAGTAAAACTAAATAGTACGATTATGAAATACGCCTATCATCGAATTATTGCCCTATCGGCCATAGCCGTTGCGTTTAGTGCGCCTGCTTTTGCGCAGTTGCCACAGGTGCCGGTAACGCCGCAAAACATAGCGCCTATTGACCTCTCCACTTACAAAGGCGTGGAAGGAAAAACACTTGCCGAATCAAAAGAGTGGTGGAACAAACCACTCAAAGCGCCCAAAGGTGCCCCCAATATTGTTTGGATACTGTTGGATGACGTAGGCTTTGGCGCATCCGGTACTTTCGGCGGGCTTATCAGCACACCTAACTTTGATACGTTGGCTAACAACGGATTGCGTTATACCAACTTCCATACGGCTGGTATCTGCGCGCCAACACGCTCGTCATTACTTACCGGGCGTAACCATCATTACGTGCACATGGGTAATTTTGCCCATGCCTCAACTGCGGCCGGTTTTCCCGGTTATGATGGCCGTATACCGGCGGACAAAGGCACCATTGCCGAAGCGCTTCGCGCCAACGGGTACAGTACTTTCGCGGTGGGCAAATGGGGGGTAACACCCGATGAGGATACCACGGCTGTTGGCCCATTTGACCGCTGGCCTACTGGTAAAGGTTTTGACCATCACTTCGGTTTCCTGGAATCGGCAACCGACCAATATAACCCGCCGCATTTGGTGGAGGATAACTTCCACATTAAACCAGATGGCCGTAACCTGAACGAGCAGATCACCGACAAAGCCATCGCTTATATCGATGCTGCGCATAAAGCAGCACCCGATCAGCCTTTCTTTTTGTATTACGCCCCTGGCGCCACACATGCACCGCACCAGGTAAGCCATGAATGGAGCGACCTTTACAAAGGCAAATTTGATGAGGGTTGGGATGTATACCGCCAACGGGTTTTTGACAACCAGAAAAAAGCAGGCTACATTCCCGCTTATGCCAAACTGCCCGAACGCAATGAACGTATCCAGGCCTGGAATAGCTTGCCTGCCGATCAAAAGAAACTGTATGCCCGTTTTATGGAAGTTTATGCCGGCTACCTTACCTATATCGACAACCAGGTGGGCCGGGTTATCAGCTACCTGAAAGCATCGGACCAGTTTGATAATACCTTGGTTTTTGTGATGATAGGGGATAACGGTGCAAGCAAGGAAGGAACCGTTCACGGTGTTATCAACCCTAAAAACTCCGCCCTTACTACGCTTGAGGCTGATTATATTAAAAAGAACGAGAGCGATTACGAAACCATCGGCACGCCCGAAGCTTCAACCAACTACCCTTTAGGTTGGGCACAGGCGGCTAACACGCCGTTTAAATACTGGAAATCGGATGCTGATGCCGAGGGTGGTACCCATAACCCGTTGATTGTTTATTATCCAAAGGGGATCACCGAAAAAGGCGGCATCCGCACGCAATATGGCCACGTTTCGGATATTTTCCCTACAACCATCGAAGCTGCCGGTTTAAAACTTCCCGGCTATATCAAAGGTATTAAACAGGATACGCTGCAAGGTAAATCGCTGTTCAGTTCGTTTAATAATGCCCAGGCAAAATCGTTGCATACCCAACAGTACTATTACATTTTTACTTCGAGGTCTATCTATAAAGATGGCTGGAAGGCCGAGGCAGCGCACCGCCCGGATAACGTAGACCTGATAAACTTTCCGAAGGAGAAAACAATCCCCGAGCGTAATTATGATAAAGACGTTTGGAAACTGTATAACCTGAACGAAGATTTTAACGAACGTGTTGACCTGGCTAAAAAATACCCTGAGAAGCTAAAGGAGCTTAAGGATTTATTTGACGCCGAAGCTAAAAAGAACCACGTGTATCCATTTATCGATAGGGATGATATTAACAACAAAAAGATCCATCACCTTGAGAACAACAATTAAAATGATAGTATTTAAAAATTAACATCATGAAAAACTTAAAAACTATTTTACTGGCCCTGCTGGTAATTTTTACCGGCGAGGTAAAAGCGCAAGCGCCTGCCTTGTTATCGCTGGAGGCCTTTGCGGCTAAATTAAAACAGGCTAAAGACCCGCAGATACTTGATGCCCGCGCTGCCGAGGAGTTTGCGCAAAACCACATTAAAGGGGCTACAAATGTTGATGCCAAAGCTGCCGACTATCAGCAAAAACTTGATGGGCTGGATAAGAATAAACCAACGTTTGTTTATTCGATAGCCAATGGTCGTAGCGCGGTGTTATCGCGCGAATTGCGGGCCAAAGGCTTTAAAGATGTAGAAGAGCTTCCCGGCGGTTTGGCCAACTGGATTGGCTCGGGTTATCCCATTATTTCAACAACAAAAAAAGGCGTGTCGCTTTCAAGTGCCCAGTTTACCGAATTGGCCGCTTCATCGCCATTGGTGTTGGTCGATTTTGGATCGAGGTATTGTGGCGCCTGCAAAAAACTGGTGCCTGTGCTCGATTCATTGAAAGCCAATTCCGCCTTTACACCAAAGGTGATCAGTATTGAAGTTTATGACAATACCGCACTTGCCAAAGAGTTAAAAGTAAACGTGCTGCCAACACTGGTACTGTATAAAAACGGCAGGGAAGTTTGGAAAAAGCAGGGCTTTTCGTCAACTACTCAAATTGAGACCGTCGTCGAACAGGTAAAAACTGGGCTGGCCGCCAATGGTAAATAAAGCAAAGCTATGCTAAAACGAATCTGTTGCTTACTTCTCCCTATATTGTATATGGGGCCTGCATTTGGGCAGGCCCCTAAACAAAAGCCCAATATCGTCATCATCCTGGCCGACGATATGGGCTTTTCTGATATAGGCTGTTTTGGGTCAGAAATCAGCACGCCCAATATTGACCGACTGGCGCATGAAGGCCTTAAAATGACCCAGTTTTATAATGCAGGCCGGTGTTGCCCCTCGCGCGCGGCGCTGTTAACTGGTTTGTACCCGCACCAGGCAGGCGTTGGCGATATGATAAAATATAAGGGCTCGCCCGCATACCAGGGATTTTTAAATGAAAACAGCGCCACCATTGCCGAGTTGCTAAAAGATGAAGCTGGTTATAATACCATAGTATCGGGAAAATGGCATGTAGGTTTACAGCAATCGGCACTGGCGTATAATCGTGGGTTCGACAGATCGTTTACGATGTTGAACAATGGCAGCAGCTACTTTAATTCGGCACCGCTGTATAATGATGGCAGCAAGATCACTTTTATGCTTAATGATAAAGAAGTAACCCGGAACGATACTTCAAAATATCTAACGCAGGCCATTACAGATTTTGCCGTCAAATCTTTAGACGAGATCAAAGCGCAGCAAAAACCTTTCTTTATGTATGTGGCCTACAATGCCCCGCACTGGCCTATCCAGGCCTTGCCACAGGATATTGCAAAATATAAGGGCCAATACCTTAAAGGCTGGGACGTGTTGCGAAAACAACGCTACGAAAAACAGCTTGCTGCAGATATCATCAAAAAGCAATGGCAATTATCTGCCCGCGATAAGCGTGCACCGGCCTGGGATTCACTATCTCCTGAAGAAAAAGATAAATGGGACACCCGCATGGCCATCTACGCGGCCATGGTTTACAGGATGGATGCCTGTATAGGCGAAATTATAACTAAATTAAAGCAACTTGGAAAAGATAAGAATACCATCATCCTTTTTGCATCCGACAATGGCGGCAGTGCCGATGAAGTAAAAAGTTTATCTACAGTCATTCAAAAATCCGGCGTGCCGGGCTCGGTAAATTCTATAGATAGTTACGAGATACCCTGGGCCAATGTAAGTAATACACCGTTTAAATTGTTTAAACGCAATACGCATGAGGGCGGCATAGCAACACCACTCATAGCGTGGTATCCGGGGCACATCAAAGCAGGTAGCACCAATGATAGTCCCGGTCACCTGATAGATCTGATGCCCACTTGTCTTGATCTGGCAGGTGTAAAATATCCAACTCAATTTAAAAACAGGCAGCTTACACCGCTGGCTGGTGTTAGTTTGGTTGACGCATTTAAACGCAAACCTTACACCGGTAATAAAACACTGTTTTGGGAGCATGAAGGCAGCCGGGCCATAAGGAAAGGCAAATGGAAACTGGTTGCCGAATCGGGACAGCCCTGGGAGTTATATAACCTTAATGCAGATAGATCTGAAATAAACAATTTAGCAGATAAGTTTCCTGCGTTAGTCAATCAGCTTAAGGACGAGTATGGTCAATGGGCAGTAAAAGTGGGTGTTGTTGACTGGAGTAAAATAGCAAATCTTTAGTGGCGTAGCCAGGCTTCTTGCCGGCCGGGACGGGCAAACGCATCTAAATAGCTAATGCAATGAGCGATATAAGCATCAAACAAGAATTGTTTTTATTGGCTGATCCTGGTTAAATGATCCACCTACCGAAGCGACTTGTATCGGCCAATAACAGGCACAAGTATTTGTATGCGCCCAAACTGCGCGCTCAGTTTAGTGTTAACCATGGTTAATTATAAATTATTGACTATTAAGTATTTGCAAATATTTTACCTGAACTATGTTAAGTTATGTTAACCCAATCAGCTGTGTTTGCGCTGACTGACCGGGGAATACATCATGGCTTAATACAGCCAATTGACTAAATATAAAAGCCTGCACATCACATCGATTTGCGGGCTTTTATGGAGATGTTGTGAAGTTTGGGGGATGATCAGGTTGGTTCAACTAACTGCAGTTTTTGCTCCTTCAAAAAGTAATGTTTCATGATCGGCCCGGAGATGATCATGGTAACCACCGTCATCACAACCAGGCCTTCAAATACCGGTTCGCTTATAATTTTTGCCTGTAAGGCCAATAAGCCCAGCACAATTTCCTGCGATCCCCTGGCATTCATGCCAAATGCTACCGCTATAGATTCATTCTTGCTCATGCCGCTCATGGCGCTGCCAATGCCCGCGCCAAGTAATTTGGCCAGGCAGGCAATAATCAATATAATTACCACCACCTCAAGGTTAAAATTGGCTATAAAATTAAGCCTTAAGCCAACCGAGGCAAAAAAGAGAGGAGCCAGTACATTGATGGTAAACTGGTGTAATACATGCTTATGTTTCTCTGTAAAGTACACCGAATCATTGATGCCCACACCAACCAGGAAGGCGCCAAATATACCGCGCACCCCAAGGCCTTCGGTAATACAGGCGCTGATTAAACAAAGGCAAACGGCCATAGTAAGCACACGGCCGGGCTTTTCGCCTTTACCCGCAAAAGCCAATAGTTTGTGGATGAGCCACCGGCCAGCTGTTAACATGAAAACGGCATAAAGCACCACAATACTTACCGACCAGAATGATGCTTCGCCTTTGCCCACATTCATTAGCTGGATAATTACAGAGAATAAGATCCAACCCAGGAAATCATCAACCATGGCAGCAGTTAATACGATGTTGCCTATGCGGGTGTTCAGGATATCCAGGTCGAGCAGTATTTTGGTAATTACCGACAGCGCGGTGATAGACAATGCCGTTCCGAAAAACAGGGACGTGACCAGCTGGTTATTAAAGCCATTGGCAAAATGACTCTGGTACAGATACCATACCGAAGCAAAACCAATGGCAAAAGGGAATATAATACCCGTAAGACTAATACTGATGGCCTGTTTTCCATTCTGCCTTATCTGCTTCAGATCTACTTCAAAGCCTGCAATAAACATCAGTAAGATAATGCCAATATTGGCAATGCCATCAAATGCTTCGAAAGCATGCGGTGTTGCAAGAAAAATATCTTTAAACACAGATGGAAATAACAACCCCAGAAGCGTAGGGCCAACAATAATGCCCGCGAAAATCTCGCCTATTATGGCTGGTAATTTATACCTGCGGCACAATTCGCCTAAAAGCCTTGCAGGTATCAGGATTATCAACAGAATAAGCAGGAAATGAATTATCTCTGATGAGTTAAGTTTAGAAACCATGTTAAAAAAAATTATTGCAGGTTTTCTTTTACCTCAATTCGTAATTGATGGGTATTAAAAACATGCGAAAAGGGCTGGACGCTTTTTGTCAGGAACACGCTGCCTCCAATTACGCTGTTATGGCCAATTACCGTGCGGCCGCCTAAAATAGTGCTGCGGGCGTAAATAACCACGTTATCCTCAACTGTAGGATGCCGTTTTGTTTCGGATAGTTCTTTACTAACCTGCGCGGCGCCTAATGTTACCCCTTGATATATGGTTACATTTTTGCCAATAGTGCTGGTTGCTCCAATAACTATCCCCGTGCCATGATCTATACAAAAAGGCGTATCAATCTGCGCTTTGGGATGAATATCAACTCCCGTTTTGCCATGTGCATGCTCAGATAATATCCGGGGTAAAATGGGTATGCCCAACCGGGTAAGCTGGTGTGCTATGCGGTAAACCGCTATTGCGTAAAAACCGGGATAAGATACAATTACCTCATGCACGCTGGTGGCGGCGGGATCTTTTTCATAGATCATGGATGCATCCTTTCTCAGGTCCTGGTAAACTTCGTTCAGCGAATCATAAAATAAAATAACGGCCTCTTCAATATCAATATCCTTCGGGTCAAGGTAGCTTAACAGGATATTCTCCAGGTCTATCTGGTTCTTTTTTAAATGACCACCATATATCGATAGCTTGTTGGCATGATTATTTGGAAACAGAAACTCAAAAAGATCAGACAGCCAGCCTACGCATTGCCTGATCTTTGGCGTAGCCTCCCATTCGGCTTTATGGGTTTCATAAAGCGTTTTTATAAAGCCGTCAAATTTATCGTCTTTCATGGGCTGGGTTATCTTTTAAGACTGTGAAGCGTATTTACCAGCAAATCAATTTCGGCACAGGTGTTATAAAAGGCCAGTGAGGGCCTAACCGTTGCTTCTACGCCAAACCGCCGCAATATGGGCTGCGCGCAATGATGACCGGAACGAACGGCTATACCCTGCTGGTTTAAAGCCGCGCCCACTTCTTCGGTTTTGTAGCCATCCAATACAAACGATAAAACACTGGCTTTATCGGGCGCGGTGCCTATCAGCCGTATTCCTTTTACATCTTTTAATAATTGGGTGGCATAAACCAACAAATAGTGCTCATACTGTGCTATCAGGGGCATACCCAAACGGGTAACATAATCAATTGCAGCACCAAGGCCCACGGCATCGGCAATATTACCGGTTCCGGCTTCAAAGCGGCCGGGGGCATCATGGTATTGGGTATACTCAAAAGTTACATTCTTAATCATATTGCCACCACCTTGCCATGGCTGGGTTTCGTTTAACAGATCTTCCTTCCCATAAAGCACCCCAATTCCGGTTGGTCCGAATACCTTATGTCCCGAAAATACAAACCAATCGGCATTTAAGGCCTGTACGTCAACCGGCATGTGCGATACCGACTGTGCGCCATCAACCAAAACTTTGGCGCCTGCCAAATGTGCCAGGTGCACAATTTGCGCGGCCGGTGTTACTGTACCCAAGGCGTTTGATACCTGTGTAAAAGAAACCAGTTTGGTTTTAGGCCCAAGAAGTTTTACATATTCATCAACGAGTATTTGCCCATCGTCATCAACAGGTATGATCCTGATTTTTAGCCCTTTTTTGGCCGCCAGTTGCTGCCACGGAACAATATTGGCATGGTGTTCCAGTTGGCTTACAATAATCTCATCACCGGCGTTCAGGTACTGTTCGCCCCAGCTTTTGGCTACAAGGTTAATGGCCTCCGTGGCTCCGCGAACAAATATGATTTCGTTGAGGGAGCGCGCATTTAAAAATTTCTGCACTTTTTTTCGTGCACCCTCATAAGCATCGGTAGCCCTTGCTGCCAGTTCATGTGCTGCGCGGTGAATATTTGAATTTTCGTGCTCGTAAAAATAGCTGATGCGATCAATTACCTGCCTGGGTTTTTGCGTTGTGGCGGCATTATCCAGCCATACCAATTGCTTACCGTTCACCTGCTCATGTAGTATCGGGAAATCGCGCCTTACAATGTTGACATCAAAAGGGGGGGCGATAATATGGCTCAGACCAACCTGCTTAACTTTTTCCGGTTCCGGTTTCACCGAGGGTAATCCATAATTACCTGATAAAAAATAGAATGGAACTTCAGCAGCGGCAGGTGCTCCGGTAAACGGCGAACCATTTGAAGGGCCTGAAGTACGGATTTCGCCCAATATTTTTTTCAGATCGATGTCAAAGGCCTGCTCCTGTTGGTACGGCAGTTGAAATAAGCTTTCAGGCGCTGGTGAAAGTTGCTCAACCTGGAAGTTTTGTTTTAACGGTACCTCAGGTATAAGGGCTGTTTTAACCAGGTAAGAGTCGTAACCAACCCCTGGTTGCGTAGGCAACTGTCCGCCAAACGCTGCGGACGCGCTGTTTTGTACAGGCGTTGACGGCGCGGGATGGGTATTCAAATTAGGATCGGCAAAACTGGTTTGTGGATCTTTAAGATTAACGGCATTATTTTGATTGATGGCAGATGGCGAAATGCCACCGCCCCCAATTGTACTTGAAGGAACAGATGCCGCAGGCTGTTGCGGCGAAGTAAATAGCCCTGTGTCAGTAACAGCACCCGGCAAAGGCAAAGCTTCGGGTGCTTGCTGAACGGGTAATTGGTTTACAACACCACCCGGTGCCGATTTAAAGAACTGATTGGCCAGTTGCTCTAACTCTTGCAGGTTGGGCAAGTTATCCGTATTAATATTTGTACTCATGGTAGTTACCTAAATCAACATCCTCTAAAACAGCTATAGCGTCATCAACCAAAACCGCCAATGAGCAATAAAGCGAAACCAGGTAAGAGGCTATGGCCTTGTTATTGATGCCCATGAACCGTACGGATAAACCCGGAGATTGCTCGCCCGGCAAACCAGGCTGAAACAAGCCCACCACACCCTGGCGGCTTTCGCCCGTGCGTAAAAGAATGATCTTTGATTTGTTATTAACGATAGGTAATTTATCCGATGGAATAAGCGGTATGCCCCTCCATGTAATAAATTGCGAACCAAATAAAGAAACAGTTGGTGGCGGTACGCCACGGCGGGTACACTCGCGACCGAAAGCGGCAATGGCCAAAGGGTGCAGCAGAAAGAAACCCGGCTCTTTCCAAACCTTGGTAATCAGTTCGTCCAGGTCGTCTGGCGTAGGTGGCCCCAACCTTGTTTTAATTTTTTGCGATGCGGCTACGCTGCTTAATAATCCGTATTCGGTATTGTTGATCAGTTCGCTTTCTTGTCGTTCTTTAACAATTTCGATAGTGAGCCGCAATTGTTCGCTTATCTGGTTATAAGGCTTGCTGTACAGGTCAGATACACGGGTGTGTACATCTAACACCGTATTTACAGCACTTAAATTATACTCACGAGGATTTTCCTCATAATCAACAAATGTTGAAGGTAATTCGCGCTCATCGCGGTTAGAGCAGTCTACTTCTACATTATTAGCATCTACAACCTTGTTTAAGCGGTATACGCCCGATTCAACCGGAATCCAGTTTAACAGGTGTGTAAGCCAACGGGGCGTAATGGTTGATAGTTGCGGTACGGTACGGGTTGCAACGGCTAACTGCCTGGCGGCTACATCACCAAGAGCGGTTTGTTTTGGTTTTTGATCTGGCATATTAGAATTAAGATATCGGGTATAAAAAAGTTGTTTTAATGCTATTTATCTACAGAAATAACTGTCAAGGCAATAATAGTATATTAAATCGATAGATTTAATAGCTTAATAAAAAATTATTTTAACAACTCAGAATTAAATAGCGTTATTTGGCTTATTTGTGCTTTGCGGGGAGAATAGGAATTTTAGAGATTGTAAGAGAAATTATTGATAACAAATGATTACTACCTGAAATAAACATCTGATGTTATCTAATTAACAACATGGCTATTTTAAATTCGATTGATTGATGAAGGAAGTATTTATGAATGGAGTAGATTTTATAAAGTTTTAATTATTCAAAATCCGAAATTCATTTGGTGTATATCCAAGGCGTTGTTTAAATAAACGGCTGAAATGCTGAGGATATTTAAAGCCCAGCTCGTAAGCAATTTCGTTGACTGTTTTATCACGATCTGAGATCTTTTCTTTGGCCAAATCCATCACTTTTAATTGAATAAATTCCAAGGCAGTTTTTCCGGTTTCCTTTTTCACCATATCACCAAAATAGTTTGCAGATAGGTTCAGTTTTCCGGCGCAATAAGCAACATTAGGAAGTCCAAGTTTCTGTGGATTCTCAGACCGGAAATAGTCATTTAGCAGGGTCTCAAACCTCTCAATAATGCCTTTGTGGGCTACCTCGCGGGTTAGAAACTGACGGTCATAAAAACGAATACAATAATCCAGGAATAGTTCAATGTTAGCAACAACAAGCTTCTTGCTGTGTTTATCTAAACCGCGTTTAAGTTCAAACTCAATTTTCGAAAAACAATCCATTACAATCTGTCGCTCCTCCTCGGACATATGTAGTGCTTCATGAACTTCGTAGGAGAAAAAAGTATAATCGCTTATATGGCGACCAAGATGAGTACCCGGTAGCATGTCGGGGTGAAACACTAAGGCAAGGCCTTGGGGTTGATAATATATTTCTTCATGATTTTCACCGATAGCCTGGCCGGGAGCCAGGAATATCAGCGTGCCTTCTTCATAATCGTAATTTTTCAGACCGTATCGGAGGTCGCCGCACCTTATTTGTTTCAGAAAAACCGTATAAAAATTATAGCACAATCTTCGGGCAGGCCTCGGATCTGCCTTTGAAAGATCAACAATACTTACCAGCGGATGTAAAGTAGCCTGGTTGTTAAAGTTGTTGTAATCCCTTATCGTATCAAACTTGAGTACATTTTCCATTTGACAATTTATTAGGTCAGCATATCAAATTTACCTGATCGGTAATGGATTACCTATTCATTTGCGTTTAATCGGTGAATTTGGTAGATATTCCTGTAAAATGTATACCAAATTACTAACATATCATCACCAATTTTGATGTTATATAAAAACAGTATTTATTCTACTTATGAAAAATATAAAAGGAAAGGTGGTGGTAATTACCGGCGCAAGCAGCGGGCTTGGCGAAGCCACTGCACGTATGCTTTCAGCAGAAGGCGCGGTTGTTATCCTTGGTGCACGACGTGCAGACCGGATCGTGTCGATAGCGAATGAACTTACCAAAAAAGGAGGCAAGGCATTGGCGGTGCCAACAAACGTAACGAACGCCGAACATGTGAAAAAACTGGTGGCCACGGCGGTAAGTGCTTATGGCCGTGTTGATGTGGTCATTAACAATGCCGGAGTTATGCCGCATTCGCCTTTGGAACGTTTGAAAATTGATGACTGGAACCAAACGATCGATGTGAATATTAAGGGCGTTTTATATGGTATTGCAGCGTTTTTGCCATACATGACTAATCAAAAAAGCGGCCATATCATCAATGTTTCCTCTGTTGCCGGGCATAAGGTGAACCCAGGCGGTGCAGTATATGCTGCAACCAAGCATGCAGTACTTGCCCTGTCTGAAGGCTTGCGGCAGGAGGTGAAACCTTATAACATCCGGACTACAGTTATTTCTCCAGGTGCTGTTGCAACAGAATTGCCGAATAGCGTCAGCGAACCTGACGTAGCCGAGGGGATCAAAAAGTTTTATGAACAGGCAGCGATCTCTGCGGATTCATTTGCGCGATGCGTGATCTTCGCCATGAGCCAGCCGGAAGATATGGATGTCAATGAGATTTTATTTCGGCCCACAAGTCAGGCCGGATAGTAAGTAAGTTATAATAATCATGAAGAATATTGCCAGGTTAACTTTTATACCAATTTTTACATTATTTATGACATTTACCGAAGTGGACGCCCAGGTATTAAACGGGAAGCAAAGAAGCATCGTGAACATTGCAGCGCTTACCGCCAAAGGCGATTTGCCGGCACTTAAACTTTCGTTGAATACGGGGCTCGATGCTGGCTTGAGTATTAATGAGATCAAAGAAATACTAATACAACTCGCGGCATACTGCGGCTTTCCGCGAAGTCTGAACGCGATAAATACTTTTAGTGCAGTTACTGCTGAAAGAAAAGCAAAAGGTATAAGCGATTTTTTAGGAACAGAACCGACACCGCCTGGCAATACGAGCAACAAGTATGAGATCGGAAAAAACAACCTGGAAAAGCTAACCGGGCGAGCTGAAAACGAAATTAAAACCGGATATGCAGCATTTGTCCCGGTGATTGATACATTTTTAAAAGAGCATCTTTTTGCAGACATTTTTAGCCGGGGTGTGTTAACGAACCAGGAAAGGGAGCTGACCACCATTTCGGCTCTTGCCAGCCTCGGTGGTGTTGAATCACAATTACAGGGGCATTTGTCAATCAGTATGCGTTTAGGTTTTACCGAAGCCGAACTTCGGCAAATGCTATTGATCATTGAAAACAGCATTGGTAAAAAGGAAGCGGATGCCGGGCGGGAAGTATTATCAAAAGTTGTTGCCTTGCGAAAGCAAACGAATTGATTGGTTTATCAGTTTTTAACTAAATTTTAATAAATGCTTATGGTCTCGTTAAATGTAAATCAAAAGGTTTACCAGGTAGATGCCGATCCCGACATGCCACTATTGTGGGCGATAAGAGATTTTATCGGTTTAACTGGAACAAAGTTCGGCTGCGGAGTGGCGCAATGCGGTGCTTGTACCGTACATCTGAACGGTGAAGCTGTGCGTTCGTGCGTTACTAAAGTAGGCAGGGCGGTTGGGCAACAGGTGGTTACTATTGAGGGGCTGTCGGTTAATAACAGCCACCCCTTACAACTTGCCTGGAACGAATTAAGTGTACCGCAATGTGGCTATTGCCAATCAGGTCAAATCATGTCTGCGGCAGTACTTTTACGGGAAAACCCCAAACCTACTGAGCAGGATATTGACGACGCCATGTCGGGTAATATATGCCGCTGCGGAACCTATCAGCGTATCCGCGCCGCCATTTATAAAGCAGCTGAACTACAACAAAAAGAAGCTAAATCATGAGAAAGCTGGTTGTTGTAAGCGCCTTTTTGTTTATGGTAAGTACAATCATTGTGTCTTTTCGCGCAGAAAAAAATCATATCAGGGGTTCTATACCTGTCCCGAAAGATAGTGTCGGATCTGTAAAAGCTTTTATGTCGGTTTATAAAGTATTAAAAAGTTCCCGTTGCATGAATTGCCACCCAGCAGGTGACGCTCCGCTACAGGGAGACGATAATCATATTCACGCGATGAACGTAAAAAGAGGTGTTGACGGGCATGGTATTTATTCGATGCGTTGCAGTAATTGCCATCAGGCCGAAAATGTACCCGGCCTGCACATGCCACCCGGAAACCCTAAATGGGGCTTGCCACCTGCTAACATGCGAATGGTTTTCCAGGGCCGTTCACCGCGCCAACTTGCGTTGCAACTGCTCGACCCTAAACAAAATGGTGGCAGGACTAAAGCGCAGTTAATAGACCACATGGCCAATGACAACCTGGTTGCATGGGGTTGGCATCCCGGCGATGGACGAACATTACCGCCAATGAGCAGACAGGCTTTTGTTGCACAAGTCAAAATATGGTTAGCTAAAGGTGCCTTTGCACCAAGTGCCAAGTTAAAGTAAATAATTATGGAAGCAATCGACCAAATATCAAGGCGTCATTTTATCAAAAGCGCGGGAACTGCAGGTATCGCCCTTTGGTTAGGATTATCAGCCAAAGGCAGTACGCGTAAAGCCGTAGATGCTGTTGCCGCCCAAAAATTCACCCCGTATATATTAATCGAATCCAATGGGAATATTACCCTTTTCAACATAAAACCTGAAATGGGACAAGGTACTTTTCAATCGATTCCCGCGCTCATTGCTGAGGAGTTTGAAGTATCGCTTGACCAAGTTATCATAAAGAATACCGGGGGCGAGAAGGAATTCGGAAATGGCCAGCGTGCCGGGGGGAGCACTTCGGTACGGGGCAGCTACGATGAGATGCGGAAAGTAGGTGCTGCTGCAAAAGCTGTTTTCATAACTGCTGCAAGTACAAAATGGCAGGTAAATGAAGCGGATTGCTATGCCGAAAATGGAAAAATCATCCATCGGCCCTCGCAAAAATCTGCTTCATATGGCGAGTTACTGGAGGAAGCCTCCCAAATAGAGCTGCCAAAGAACCCGAAGTTAAAAGACCCGAAAGATTTCAAAATTATAGGTATTCAGTACAAGAGGCCTGATGTGCCTATGAAAACCAATGGTACTGCAATCTTTGGGATTGATGTGCAATTGCCGGAAATGGTTTATGCAACTGTGGAAAGGTGTCCGGTTATTGGTGGAACACTAAAAAGCTTTGACGCCGGCGAAGCGCTGAAAATGCCGGGTGTGATTAAGGTGGATAAAGTGGAGCGGATTGTAGGCATTTATAGCTTTATGGGCGTAGCAATCATAGCAAACTCCTATTGGAACGCCACTCAAGCCCGCAAAAAGCTGAAAATAGAATGGGATACTAAAGGATATGAAACCTATAACTCCACAGAATATGATCAGTTTTTATGGAAACATGCGGATGACGAAGGGTTGATCGACAAAAATGTAGGTGCGATAGATACTATAAAAACCACGCCTGACAACACTGTGGATGCAAATTACGAAACCCCTGTGATTGCACATCACACGCTTGAACCTATGGTATGTGTGGCACAAGTTAAAGGCGACAAGGTAGAAATATGGTCATCTACTCAGGTTCCTAATTTGATGACCGCCGCGGATGGCAATAGCATTCCGGCCCTGACGGGCTTTAAGCCTGAAAATGTAACCTATCATAATATGTTTATCGGCGGTGGTTTCGGGCGACGTTTATACTACGATTATATTGTAGAGGCAGTTAATGTTGCCAGGTTGACCGACAAACCGGTTAAAGTACTTTGGTCGCGTGAAGATGCTACCAAAAAAGGGCCATGGCGAATGATGACGTTTTCCAAAATGAGCGGAACGCTTGATAAGGATGGAAAATTATTAGCCTTCAGGCACAAAGTGATCGGGCCTAATTTTCATCAGTCGCTATTCAAAACCTTTAACACCAACCGGCTTGACGGAAGTATGGTTGAAGGAATAGGTTCCCAGGATTACCAGATACCAAACTTGAAAACGTCGTATGTCAACACGGAGTCGCATATCCCGGGGGCTGCATTTCGGTCGGTAGTTAGTTCTACAATTTGTTTTCCACATGAATCTTTTATTGATGAAATGGCTCACAAAGCAAAAAAAGACCCAATGGAGTTTCGATTAAGTATGTGTGCACAAACTTCAGACACCTGGAAGTTACTTCAGAAATTGAAAGAATTGTCAAATTGGAACCACCCGCTGCCAAAGCGCAAAGGTCGTGGAGTTGCGCAATGGAAATTTTTTGGTTGTCAACTTGGTTACGTGGTTGAAGTTACCCATGATCCTGTAACTAAATTGATTAAGATTGACAGGGTTACTGCGGTTATAGATCTTGGCGTAGTTGTTAATCCCGACAATGTTAAGAATCAGATTGAGGGCGCGGTTATTATGGCACTTTCCGCAGCCACCAAGCCGGGAATCACCTTCAAGAACGGCATTGTAGAACAAAACAATTTTTACGATAACCCAGTACCCCGTATAAGTGAGGCCCCGCCAGTGGAAGTGCATATTCTTGCGGATGGCGGCAGAATGAAAGGCGTAGGGGAGCCGGGAATACCTCCTTTCGCACCTGCATTGGCAAATGCCATTTTTGCAGCTACAGGAACGCGTTACCGGAAAATGCCATTTGATTTAAGGACGGTATAAATAAGTGATTAAACTTTAAGTCGAAACTTTATTGGTTAGAGCTCAATAAGGTTCAAGCTGGTATTTATCCGGTCTCAATTAATCAACGGGTTTATTACATATAATCAATTCAAAGAACGATATTCATTCGGTGTTTGTCCGACCCGCTGCTTAAACAGCCGGGAGAAATATTGCGGATATTCAAAACCAAGTGAAAAAGCCAATTCACTAATAGATTTGTTGGAACTCAATAAAAGATTTTTTGCTTCTTCAATCAAATAATAATGAATGCGGTCCTGTGCATTCATCCCTGTTTCTCTTTTAAGTAAATCGCTGAGATAGTTAGAAGATAAGTGCATTTTATCCGCCAGATATTTTACTGTTGGCAAACCTTTCTCGTTAAGTAAAGGTGATTGTATATATTCAAGTAACTCCTTCTCGACCTTTGACAGCAGATCTTTATTGGCATGCTTTCTGGTAATAAATTGACGGTCGTAATATCGTGTACAATAGTTAAGCAATAACTCGATATTGGAAACAATTAGCGTCTGGCTATGCTTGTCTATATTTTCAAATAATTCAACATCTATATTTTCTACGATATCATACAACACTGTCTTTTCTTTTTCTGAAAGATGAAGCGCTTCATTGGCTTCATAAGAGAAAAAGGAATAATCCTTTATTGATCTGCTTAATGATGTGCCCCTGATCAAATCCGGGTGAAAGAATAATCCCCATCCTGAAACGTCCACTTTTTTTTGTAGGGGTTCGTCCAATGCTATGACCTGCCTTGGTGCCATACAAATTAAGCTGCCCTCCTGGAAGTCATAGGATTGCTGTCCGTATTTCATTTGATTGATGCAAAAATTCTTAAACATAATAGAATAAAATCCTAAAGTCAATTTCAATCCTGAGTAGAATTGCTCTTGATATTTGGAGAAGTCCACAACAGCAACTAACGGATGCTTTACCTTGGAGTTGGGAAGCATTTTGTGCATTTCCGAAATGGTTTCTATATGTACAACGTTGTTCATTTACTTAAATTTAGAAAATAGTTCTTATTGCCTGCTATTTCAATGCTTCTAAAATTGCTTTGTAATAAATTTCAGCCCTTTCCTGAGAAAAATAGTCAACGACCAAACCGGCAATAGCAAATAATGTGAGGCCGATACCCCAGCCTTGCAGTGACGAACTTTTTGAGAACCAAAATATGAGCAGGGTAAGTAAAAAACACACCGCGGCTACCACTTTTGAAATGGTGTACATATATTGAAAATCTTCCACTCGCTTTTTTTCAGTTTGGATGAACTCCGATTTGTTCTGAGTAAAGGATTGCCGAAAAACCGGCAACCTATTTTGATTTGAAACATACATTGAGCCGCCTAATGCAGCATACACAAAGCCTGCGATAATTAACGGGATAATAAGTGCTTTTGCATTTGGGGTGGTTCCGAATTTCCAGAAAAGCCATCCGGAAAGAATCGTTGTGGCACCAAAGGCGAAAATTAATATACCTTCTAAAATTTCACCTTTAATCCATGCCGATGTACTGTTAAAGAAATTCATTTTAAAAAGATTAACTGTTTAAATTTAATTATTGATTATACGGATGAAATGTGGCGGTTTGGCCAAGCATTGAAAAGCCCATATACCCGCGCAGATTTAGCTTACCATCTTTAACCCATACCTTGCATTTGTAGGTGTCTCCAGTGGGAGGATTATAGATCTTACCGCCTGTAAATTCTTCACCATTCCATTTTAAGCCGTTTACACTGATAATCCCGATGATGTTTCTTGAACGTAATTTTTCATCCGGGTTTTTTTCATCCCTTTTTGATGTTTTGCCATCACTTTCAACTATTTTATTGCCCCATAGCAATTTGGCCTGGTATTCATTAGCTGATTTAAAGAACTCTAACCGGACATCTTTCTTGTCCGATTCCCATTTGCCTACGATGGCACTTTCTACGGTTTGTGCCTTAACAACCGATGTAAAGGAAATGATCAACGCAACAGCGATATTGAAAATTTTCATATTGTTTTACTTTAATGATTAATATAAATGATTGATGATTGAATTACATTTGACTCATAACGATCTTGTCGAATAACCTGTCGCCCAGATAAGTTCTCATCCAAACCATAGGCTTGGCGAATTTTCCAACCCTGTAGCGTGTTTTAGGGTTGTTGCTTCTTACGATTTTGCTCACGGCATCGGCAATAACAGAAGGTTTTGAAGAGCCATTTCCTTCCGCAGCTTTTTTTGTGCCCTCAATGATGGTAGTCATCATCTTCGAATAAGCACTTTGTTTGGAAATTTTTGAAAAGTTGTCGATCAGCACAGAACCAAATTCTGTCGCTATAAATCCTGGCTCCAACACAACCACTTTAATATTGAATTGCTTTAGTTCCAATCGCAAGCAATCGCTCATGCCTTCAACGGCATGTTTGCTGGCATGATACCATGCACCCATTGGGAAGTACATTTTACCACCCATTGAAGAAGTGTTGATGATTAAACCCGATTTGGCCTTGCGCATAAAAGGAACAACCTTTTGCGTCATGGCAGCCATACCAAATACGTTGACCTCCATTTCTTTCCTGGCTTCAGCTAAGGGAACGTCTTCCACTGCACCGTACAGGCCATAACCCGCGTTATTCCATAGTACGTCAATCTTACCTTCTTTTTTAAGAATCGTATCAACAACATTTTGAATATCCTCTTCATTGGTTACATCCATTTGCAACGGATGACCACCCAATGACTTCAGATCCTGCATCTGGTCAATTCTTCTTGCAACTGTATAGACAGTATGACCTTCCCGGATGAGCTTCTTCGCAGTTTCTTTACCCATCCCTGAACTTGCACCTGTAATTAAGATTATCTTTTTCATTTTTGTGCTATTTCAAATTAATAGCACAAATGTCTGGCGAATGAAAGGGCTCGTGTTAATACAAATACTGGGTAGTTGTATACTAATTCTCTTTTGTGGATATAATTAAAGTACAGAAACCGTTAGTTGGTTTAGAGGAGTGCAGAAAAGCAAAAAAACCTTGCCACATCATTGTAGCAAGGTTTTTAATTTTTACAATAAAATTGGGTACTACCGAACTTTTTTGGCGGAGAGGGAGGGATTCGAACCCTCGATACCCTTTTGAAGTATACACACTTTCCAGGCGTGCTCTTTCGACCACTCAGACACCTCTCCGTATTTGCTAAATGGATTGCAAAGGTAAAATATTATTGCATTTGCCGCTAATAAAAAAGCGGGCACCTTTTTTAAGGTAACCCGCACACACAAAACTTTAACTCAACTTATAAATATGGCAATCATTGGTATTGACTGTTTGCCGATCAGATAGTTTAATTTGGGTAAAAAATATTCTGCATCAATGCAGATAAATAATTTTAGCTTATGTTTGCCTCATATTGCCACATGGCAGTTTTACACCATAAAAGCTTGTTTAGTTTAAATGCTGAGCATCAACGACATTAAGAAACCTATCGCTGCCGATATTGATGCGTTCGAAGAGAAGTTTAAGTCTTCTATGCATAGCTCGGTGCCGTTACTGGATCGTATTACCCATTATATTGTTAAACGTAAGGGCAAGCAAATAAGGCCAATGTTTGTTTTTTTTGCTGCCAAAATTTGCGGCGGCATCAACGAATCTACCCACAGGGGAGCGGCTTTGGTCGAGTTGCTGCACACTGCGTCGCTGGTGCATGATGATGTGGTTGATAACTCCTACCAGCGCCGTGGTTTCTTCTCCATTAACGCTTTATGGAAAAACAAAATTGCCGTTTTGGTTGGCGATTACCTGCTATCCAAAGGGTTGTTGCTTTCTATCGAAAATAATGATTTTCAATTGCTGCGCATTGTTTCAGAGGCTGTTAGGCAAATGAGCGAAGGCGAGCTGATGCAGATAGAAAAAGTACGCCGCATGGATATTGGCGAACCTGTTTATTACGAGGTTATTCGCCAGAAAACCGCTTCGCTTATTGCTTCCTGCTGTGCCTGCGGGGCCTCATCGGCCGGGGCAAGCGATGAGGTGGTTGAAAAAATGCGTCTTTTTGGCGAAAAAATAGGCATCGCCTTCCAGATTAAGGATGATATGTTTGATTTTGGTACCGACGATGTGGGCAAGCCACTGGGCATCGATATCAAAGAAAAAAAAGTTACGCTGCCGCTCATTTATTCGCTGGCTAATACCACGGCGGTTGAAAAGAAAAGGATTATTAACCTGGTTAAAAACCATAACGATGACCCGGCCAAAATTGCCCAGATCATCAAATTTGTGAACGAAACAGGCGGTTTACAATATGCCGAAACCCAGATGAAAAAATACCAGGACGAGGCTTTTGAAATTCTAAACACCTTCCCGCCGAGTGATTCGCATAGTGCGCTGGAGCAGCTGGTACGTTTTACTACCGAGCGGAACAAGTAAAGATTCCCGATTTAATTCTACATTTTAGGTTGCTCTCTGCTATCTTTATTCTGCGTTAATGGCATAATGATATGGAAACTAATAAAATCCCTTCGCTTTTTGAGTGGGCCGGTGGTATGCAGGCCTTTGAAACTTTGTTTGATAAGTTTTACGATAAGGTTTTGGCCGACGAACTGCTGGAGCCGGTATTTAAACACATGTCGGCACAGCACCGCCAGCATGTTGCCCATTTTGTTGCCGAGGTTTTGGGCGGGCCTAAAACTTACAGCGAGGAGGAGGGAAGTCATTTTATGATGATAAGCAAGCACCTGCAAAAATACCTGACCGAGGCCCACCGCAAACGCTGGATGGAACTGCTGCTGCAAACTGCCGACGAATTACAACTGCCCGACGATCCCGAATTCCGGTCGGCATTTTTGGCTTACCTGGAGTGGGGCACACGCATTGCGGTTATTAACTCAAAACAAAGCGAAACGACCGAGGCTACCGATGCACCAATGCCGGCCTGGGGCTGGGGTGTGCCAGGTGGGCCGTATATGCCGGGGGATTAGATTAAAGTTTTTAGTTGGGAGCCTTAAGGTCTAAGTCAAAAAAACAACTTTAATTGTGACTTTATGCGGTATGAATTGCTAAGTTGAATAAATAACCTCTTTTTGCCCCCCCCCCTCCCGCAATTGATGGTAATACAGGAATGCAGCCCCCAAATCTTACTACTTGATACTAACTACTTACTACTCATTTTCTAACTTGCCGAAACTTGTTAACTTCGTAAATGCATTCCTTTTTAAGCAGCCTTAAAATTACGCCTTTTGCCATACTGGATATCCTGTTGCTGGCAACCATTATATACCAGCTTTACAACCTGTTGCGTGGTACTATAGCCGCTAATATTTTTATAGGGCTTGCATTTATATACCTGCTGTATTTTATTGTGCCCGAAACCAAAATGCCGCTGTTGGCGGGCATCCTGAAAAAGGTGGTTGATGTGGGGATTATCGTGGTGATCATTGTGTTTCAGCAGGAAATCCGGAAGTTTTTGCTGCTGGTAGGCAAAAACGCATCCTTGCAGCGCAACAAGGCATGGTGGCAGTATTTTTTTGGTAAAAAAGAGGTGGAGAAAAACAACTACGCCCGCATTAAACCTATTATTGATGCCTGTAAAAGCCTCAAGCAAACTAAAACCGGCGCCCTTATTGTGTTTGCCAAATATTACGACGAGCAGTTTTACCAGAATAGTTGCGAGGTAATGGAAGCCCGGATATCTAAACGATTGCTGGAAAGTATTTTTCAAAAAACAAGCCCCCTGCATGACGGGGCCGTGGTTATTGCCGAAAACAAGATTAAATCGGCCAGCTGTATTTTACCGCTTACCGAGAAGACCGACCTGCCTGCGCAGTTTGGCCTGCGCCACCGTGCCGGCATTGGTGTAACCGAAGCCAACGAAGCAACAGCCATCATTATATCCGAAGAAACCGGCGAATTATCCTACGCCAAACAAGGCCGCGTAAAAATGAACATCAGCTTTGCCGAGCTGGAAAAACTGCTGAATAAGGATTTTTAGTTTTAACTATATAAACTTATCATTGTTAAACGTTTAATAAACAATGTTTAAAGGTTTCCGCATAGATGATTTGATCACCATATCCAACGTTTTACTTCGGCTGGCTGTGCGTTACCTGTTGTTTGCCGGCTCATTTTACCTGGTGTTTTATGTGTGGAAGAATAAAGCCATCTGGCGCGCCAAAATACAGCAGCGCTATCCCGAAAATAAGCACGTGATTCGCGAGGTGGTGAACTCCTTTGTTACCATCATTATTTTTGGCCTGGTTATCATGAGCGTTATTTTCGCAAGTAAAGCCGGGTTAACCCGTATTTATCCCAATATAAGCGATAAGGGATGGGGCTATTACATTTTTAGTATTGTGCTGATGATACTGATGCATGATACCTACTTTTATTGGACACACCGCGCCATGCACTGGAAGCCTTTATTTAAGGCGGTGCATAAAACACATCACCTATCTACCAACCCAACCCCATTTGCAGCATACGCTTTTCACCCGCTGGAGGCGGTTATTGAAGTTGGCATTGTGCCCCTGATAGCTTTTACCATCCCGTACCATGGTACAGCTTTAACGGTGTTCTCGTTATATTCCTTATTGCTTAATGTAACCGGCCACCTGGGTTTCGAGCTTTTTCCTAAGGGCTTTGCCAGTAATAAGGTGTTTAAATGGCACAATACCTCAACACATCATAATATGCATCATCGGCTGGTTAAATGCAACTACGGCCTGTATTTTAATATATGGGACAGGCTGATGGGTACCAACCATCCCGACTACGAAAAAAGTTTTGATGAAGTGGTAGAAAAGCGCGGAGCATCTGTTGTGGCCGAAGCTAATAACGGCGTGTTGGTAGCTGAAGAGCAGGTGAGGTAGTTTTATACTTGGAAAACCGCGCATACTTTACTTTCAAGGCGCGAAGGCCTGGCATCCTGAGTTGTAAAATCCTCGACTTCTGAAGGGGGGAAATGACATATAAAAGACTGTCATCCTGAGGTACGAAGGATCTATTCGCGAACTTTTCTATCGGTTATGCACAATTGATAGATCCTTCGTACCTCAGGATGACAGGTTATACTTTCGAGGTGCGCAGGCCTGTCACCCTGAGTAACCTTTATTTGCGCACAAATGATCGCATTGCAAATGACACTTTTTTTTCAATTGATAATCAAATAGTTACAAATGTGTCAATGGCAGCCTGTCGAAGGGTCGCGCGCGGAGAGGCCTTTGCCCGCTATGATTCGACAGGCTCACCATGAGAGCCCCTTTAACGATGTCATTCTGCCTTCAGAATTTCGCGAAATTTTACCACTCAGGATGACAGGAAAATTGGACAACCCCAGATAGCATTAATCCCCGAAATTTCGTGAAATTTTGCAACCCACATAACACTGTTTTTACCTTGTAAAGCCCTTCCGCCATAAATATTACGGTGTTGAATTTGCCAGGCTGTCCAATTTAGGCGATCCATATCCTTTTATCAGCATTGTATAATGCATACCCGGCTCGTCGGTTTTTACTATGGGCATCCGGTCGGTACCGGATACTTTAACAACCGGCATTAAATAGCGCATAGGCTGGGCATCCGGCACCCGCTGTACGTTGCCTGATAGTAAATCTTTTAACTGCGGTGTTACTGGTTGGGTTGCAAAAAAAGTGGTTGCTGTTTTGGGCTTTAAAGTGGGGCTCCAGGTAATTTTATTATTGAAAAAAGGGTTAAGTGATATCTGCGCTTTTAACTGACTTATACATGTGGCCAAAATGATAATTAACAGTGTTTTTTTCATAGCTGTAATAGGTTTACACTAAGATAAATACAAATGACCATTATAAATGTTAAAAAAAGTTATTTAACATTTATAGCAAAAAACATAGTTGCAAAAATTACGTTAGTTGGCAAACCATTGCATGCATCAAATGATAAAACAGTTGGCCTGCTGTTAAATGGTAGATTTTATTATTTTTGTGAAAAATTTAAACCGATGAGCGAACTCATTAAAAAACAAGTTACTGATGCAAAGGCATCCATGGAAAGGGCCATTGAGCATGCCGATAACGAATTAAATAAAATACGTGCCGGTAAAGCAAGCCCATCAATGCTGGATGACGTTACGGTTGATTATTACGGTACGGCAACTCCTTTAAGCCAGGTTGGTAGCGTAAATACCCCCGATGCCCGCACAATTATTATACAACCCTGGGAAAAATCATTGCTTGCCCCTATAGAAAAAGCAATTATAGCGGCTAACCTTGGTGTTAACCCGCAAAACGATGGTATCATCATCCGCATAAACGTACCGCCGTTAACCGAAGAGCGCCGCCGCGATTTAGTTAAAAAAGCAAAAGGCGAAGCAGAAACCGGTAAAATAGCTATCCGCAACATTCGTAAAGATGCCAACGAGAAGATCAAAAAATTAAAATCGGAAGGCGTATCTGAAGATGAAATAAAAGTAGGCGAGGCCGAAGTTCAAAAACTTACCGATGCTTATATCATCAAAGTTGACCAGCTTTCTGAAGCCAAAGAAAAAGATATCATGACGGTTTAATATTAACCTTATGTCAAATTAAAAGGGAATGAGCTACTTAGCCATTCCCTTTTTTTATTTTTACTGCCGAAACATGAATATATTACTTTCTTACTTGAAAAAACACCGCTGGATAGTGGTGATGGCGCTGTTTCTGGCGGCTATGAATATTGGTTTTTCATTGCTTGACCCGTGGATAACAGGCCGGATAGTTGACCGCGTTATTGAAAAACGAGGCACGCTGCATTATGAGGAGTACCTGCGGCAGGTGTTAATGCTGGTTGGTGCAGCCATTGGCGTAGCCATGGTATCGCGTATTGCAAAAAATTTCCAGGATTACTTTACCAATATTATTACCCAAAAGGTTGGTGCAGCAATGTATGCCGATGGCCTGAAACACTCGTTAGAGCTGCCTTACCAGGTTTTTGAAGATCAGCGTAGCGGCGAAACGCTGGGTATTTTACAAAAGGTACGGTTAGATTGCGAAAAGTTTATTACTTCGTTTATCAGCATATTATTTGTGTCCCTTATCGGGATGGTGTTTGTAATTGTATACTCGGTAAGTGTAAATTACCAGGTAACATTGGTTTATTTTGCTGCTATACCCATTATTACTTTTGTGAGCATGGCCATGAGCCGTAAGATAAAAACCATCCAGAAGAAAATAGTATCTGAAACTACCGCACTGGCCGGATCCACTACCGAATCACTAAGAAATATTGAATTGGTAAAAAGTCTTGGTTTGGCTAAGCAGGAAATAGAAAGGCTAAACAACACCACCTACAAAATACTCGACCTGGAACTAAAGAAAGTAAAATATGTACGCAGCATGAGCTTTGTACAGGGTACTACTGTAAATTTTGTGCGGAGTGTAATGGTGGTTGTACTATTGATGCTGATATTTAAAGGGTCGTTATCGCCGGGACAATACTTTAGCTTCCTGTTTTACTCGTTCTTTTTGTTTAACCCGCTACAGGAGCTTGGCAACGTGATTTTGTCATGGCGCGAGGCCGAGGTTTCGTTAGGGAATTTCAAAGGCATTTTGAGCACCCCTATTGACAAAAAACCCGAGAAACCTGTAATGGTAGATAAAGTAAATACGCTAACCTTCAGCAATGTTACTTTTAAACATTTAACCGCCAACCGCAACGCGCTTAATCATATTAATTTTGAAACCAATACAGGCGAAACCATCGCATTTGTTGGTCCATCGGGCTCGGGTAAAACCACACTGGTAAAACTGTTGGTTGGTTTGTACCAGCCGCTGGAGGGCGATGTTTTATACAATAACATTTTAAGCAAGGAGATTGATCTTGATCAGCTACGCGAAAAAATTGGTTTTGTAACGCAGGATACCCAGTTGTTTTCGGGCACCATCCGCGAGAACTTATTGTTTGTTCGCCCGGATGCTACCGATGAAGAGTGTATGAACGTATTGCAGCGTGCCGCCTGCCAAACCCTGCTGGCGAGGGCCGATAAAGGCCTGAGCACGGTTATTGGCGAGGGTGGGGTAAAAGTATCCGGCGGCGAAAAACAACGCCTCTCGATAGCTCGTGCGCTGTTACGCAAACCCGATATCCTGGTGTTTGATGAGGCTACTTCATCTTTGGATTCTATCACCGAAGAGGAGATTACCGAAACTATACGTAACGTATCTGAAAACGAAAATCATATCACCATACTGATAGCCCACCGTTTATCAACAATCATGCACGCCGATTGTATTTATGTGCTCGAAAAAGGCCGCATCATTGAGTCTGGCCGTCACCTTGATCTGATAAGCCAAAAAGGTTTATACTATGCCATGTGGAGGCAGCAAATAGGCGAAAAAATAACGGCAGAAGTGGAGTAGTGCTAAATGTGCAGATGTTTGGCAACGCCTAAAAAAATGGAGATGCCACGCAACTGGTATAGTTAAACGGGTGTCTTAAACAACCGGGCACCGGCGGATAAAAAGTTATGCCGGCCAGCCCTGCAACGATGCAATATACTCAAACATGCCGATAGCGCTTTTTACAGCCGCCGGGTATTCATTTGCAGGTATAATTGTATCCAAAACCTGTATAAAATGTTTCCAGTTTTCAACCAGCTTATCGCCATAAACCTGGTAATAATGGTAGTTTAACTGATAAGGGGCAAGCTGGGGATTATTTTTTAAACGTTTTACTATCACGTTGCCGCCCAATGTTGCGCCTTCCATCACGTACATGCTGCCCAGTATCGCGGCATCGCTGCTGGTATCTATAAAACTGGTATCAGGTTCGGTTTGCGGGATGGTAATGTGTGCTTCTTCCAAATCCTGTAGTAAAGCGGGCAATTTTATCCGCTCTTCAAAATTTAGCCTCTGGCGCAGGTGAACGCTTAAATGGGTATATAAAGCTTCCTCGATATGGGCGTGCGTGAGATAATTGGTAGTCAGTATTTTTTGATATTCGTCAAAAGTCAGGGTGCCATTCATTATCTGGTCAACAAACATCAGCTGCTCAAGCTGGTTATGCTGTTGCCGGGTTGCTTGTTTTAATGTTTCGTGCAGCATAAAAAAGATAGATTTTTATCAGGCGGCAAAAATTCCGTCGACGCAATCATAAAGTTCATTAAGGGCAAAAGGTTTTGGTAAATACGCGGTTGCGTTAATTTTTTCGGCTATCCGCCTGATATCGTCATGACCTGAAAATAATACATATGGTATATTTCTGTATTCAATTTCCGGTTTTATCTCATTAATGATATCCCCGGCGTTTTTTTGCCCAATGTAGTTATCTAACATGATCAAATCAGGCGAAAAACGGATAACGTTTTCCAGCACATTGTACCCATTCGTTTTTACTTCTACCTCGTACCTGTCAGACAATGCCAGGTCCATGATGATCCCAATATCCGGATCATCCTCTATAACGAGTATTTTTTTTTGTGTCTTAATTGATATTTAAATTTTGGGTGAACCAGAAATTGTAAAGTGACTCCACGCAGGTTACCAGGTTGTTATAGCCTGATGGTTTGCTCAAAAACGCGTTTGCACCAAATTCAAGCGATGCTTTTACATCTTTTGGGTTATCGGATGTAGAGAAAAATACAACCGGTACATATTTTAAAAATGCTATCTCCCTGATGCGTTTAACTAAATCCAGGCCAGACAGGCCTGGTAAATTTAAATCTAATAAAATAAGTTTCGGCTTGGCTTTAGCTTCGGTAAGCAGGCGTAACAATTCAAGTGCGTCTTTACCGTTGCCTATGATCTTAACAGACAGGTCGTCCTTAACCTCCTTTACCGCGTGTTCCATAATGAAGGCAAAGTCTTCATCATCTTCCACGTAAAATATGTCTGGTGAGCTCACAGTTGATTAATTTTTAAAGGATACATAAAATATTGTGCCAACTTCTAATTTACTTTCAAACCAAATACGCGCGTGGTGTTTTTCAATTATTCTTTTAACTATGGCAAGGCCAACTCCGGTCCCTTCAAAGTCAAGCGCGTTATCCATTCGTTTAAACAGTTCAAACACCCGGTTATAATAATTTACATCAATGCCAACGCCATTGTCTGATACGGAATAGGTAACTTCATTGCTGCCAACTTTGCCCTCTATCTTCACTATTGCAGGTTGTGATTTTGATGAGTACTTTACCGCATTGCTTATTAAATTGGTAAACACCTGGCTTATCATCACTACATCGCCATTTATAGGGGGAGTATCACCCATAATAAATTCGAGGTTAGGGGAGTTTATGGCCGATAGCACCTCGCGCTTAATTTCGTTTAGCAGCAAGCTCATATCAATAGGGTTAATTTCAAGGTCGGTACGGCCAACTCTTGAATAATGCAGTATCTCTTTAATCAGCATATGCATTTTATCGGTGCCCTTAATGATCCGTTCAAGCATTTTTTTTGCGCTTTCATCCAGGCTCTTGTTGGTGGCCAGTAAAAGTTCTGAATAGTTTTTGATGGATGACAACGGCGTTCGCAAATCATGTGATATGGTGTAGCTAAATGTATCCAGTTCATCATACGCTACCTGTAGCTTTTCGTTCAGCAACCTTATCTCATTGGCTTTGCGGTTAATAGCGTATATAATATCTTCTCTCACTTTGAGCACAGTGGCCAATTCGTCGTTTTTCCACTTTGCGGATGTGTTCTGAACTATCTGATTCCAGATCTCGAATGATTTGCGGGGCGACAGCTGTAATAATCCGTCTTCGGTTTGCTCAACGGGCTTTTCGGGGTTGCCGGCCCAGTTAATGGAGGTAATTTGCTCGGGCTTAAACCATATAATCATCTCGGCCAGTTCTTTTGATAATACACAGGCAAGTATGCCGCTGGCAACATTGCTGTATTTTTTGGCTGCCGCAAAAATTTCGGGGAAACGATGTGTATAATAAATATTATCAACCATATTCACCTTTAGCCAGCCTGCAATCTCCTTTATCTGGTCATCATCGGGCGTGTTGCCTAAGGTGGTAATCCCGCCGTCAAAAATAAGTGCTACACCGGCAGCCATTGTAACATCCCGGATGGTGGTTTTATTTTTAGTAAGCGCAAAAACAATATCGATATCTTTTTTAATATAATCGGCAATGGTGCTGGCCGCTTCATTAATGGCAGCTACCTGCTCGTTATTTTCTTCGTCCTGCCGGTATTCCAGGGCCGAAGAAAGGATTTGGCCAATCAATTTCGAAGCATCGCGCGCCTTATAGTCAATAAATCGCGGCGAGTAATTGTGGCAGGCTATCAGGCCCCAAAGTTCGCCATGTGCAATCAGCGAAATACTGAAGCTGGAGCCCACGCCCATATTTTTTAAGTACTGAATGTGTATTGGCGATACGGCCCGTAGTACCGAATGTGTTAAATCAAGCGGTACATCGGCCTCCTGGTAGGTAATAATGGGCGAGCTTTCGGCATTTACATCTGCAATAATGCGGGTAAGGTTTAGTTTGTAAAGTTCACGCGCCTGTTTTGGAATGTCTGAGGCAGGGTAATGCAAGCCTAAAAAAGGTTCAAGATCGTCGTTCTTCACTTCGGCAACTACCTCGCCATGGCCATCATCATTAAATTTATAAATCATCACCCTATCGTAGTTAATGATCTTTTTAACTTCAAAAGCTGCCTTTTGTAAAAGTACAATCAGGGTTTTGCCGCTCAATATTTCGGCAACCGAACGGCCGATGGTTTTTTGAACGTCCAGGTCGAGGTCCGAATCTGTAGTTTCAAACTCCATAATCAACTCTGTTTTAGAGCGGCCGATAATGACGTTATACCCCTTACCTTTTGTATGGATGGTTAGGGGGTTGATGATCTCGTCGGATTTACTGTTTTTAGCCAGGTTTAAAATTTGGGTAAGCTGGGCGTTATCTGCCGATAATTCCAGGTAAGGTTCCAGCTCAGTAATGTGCTTCCCTAACATGTGCTGCGGTACAACATCGGCGTATTGTTCAATATTTGTGCTGATGTAGCTGATAACATATGTACTGGCGTTAACAGCTACCAAAAAACCATGCGACTGTATTTTTCCGGGGATATGTATGGGTTCTCTGTCGCAATTGGTTAAATCAACCTGAAAATTCATATTTAACTTAGATAAATGATAATAGTAGATCGGGTTAAAATACGAAAAAATATAGTTGAAGGAAATTAATTAATTAGATAAGTAATTAAGTTTCGAAGCCTGTAGCGCTCAGTGCGTGCTGTTTTTTCCGGATAGCCAGGATGCTTAAACGTTTTTATCGTCGATGATTTTAAAAAACTCATCACGGTAAGTATCGCCCACCGGGATAATTTTGTCACCTATCTGGATACGGCTGCGCTCAATGCTGTCAATTTTGTTAAGCGCTACAATGTATGATTTATGTACCCTTACAAAATGCCTTTCGGGCAGGGCATCTTCCATTTTTTTCATGCCCTGCAGGGTAATAATACGCTCGGCAGGGGTAAAAATGGAGATGTAATCTTTTAACCCCTCGATAAACAAAATATCGTGCAGGTAAACCTTTTGAATTTTATGCTCGGTTTTTACAAAGATAAAATCTGTCGAAAAATCATCCTGCTGCGCGGGCTCGGCCTGGATAACCGTTTTGGTAACGGGCTGTATGATACTTTGCGCTTTTTGTACCGATTTAAAAAACCTGTCAAAAGCTATCGGCTTAAGCAGGTAATCAACCACATCCAGCTCATAACCTTCCAGCGCGTACTGGGGGTAGGCTGTGGTGAGGATTACTTTGGCTTTGCCATTGGCTATTTTTAAAAACTGGATGCCGGTAAGTTCGGGCATTTGTACATCTAAAAATACCAGGTCGACATTGCCTGCCTGTACCAGTGTTAGGGCTTCAATGGGATTGGTTGTGGCTTTCACCAATTGCAAAAAAGGCATTTTGGATATATAATCTTCCAAAATATGCAGCGCTAAAGGCTCATCATCAACTACCAGGCATCTGATCATGCTGTAAAAATAAGAGTTAAATGGTTTATTAATTAAATTTTATGCTAATGATTGTCCACAACGCATTGTTCCAATTTTGTTAAACTCAATTACTTGTATAAACGCTGCGTCCCATATTGTAAAGTTGTGAATAAATAACAGGCTTAAAATATCTTCCTCAATAGTATACTTTGTTACTGGCCTCGATCCATTGCGCGTAGTGACAACATAAAGTGTTTCTTCACTGAAGTGAGCGTTAATAGCGTCAATAACAAGATTTCTATTAATATTGGCAAACTCTCCCAAATAAAGCCATTCGCTATCTGCTGTATATTTAGTCCAGGTGATTTTGTTTTTTTTGGAGTCTGCCACGGCGTATATTAAGTGAGGATCGGTAATGCTTTTCATATTCATCATAGCGGCGTTAACTCTACCGATTTGTAAAATAGCTCGGCGCCTTCCGATTGCAGTAATATCCTGCCTTCGGCTACCGAACCTGTACCCCAGTTTACCAGGTGCCCGTTTACATAATGTTCAATTTGGTTGCCGTTGCAAATAATCTCCAGCGTATTCCACTCGCCCCGCGGCTTTTCAAAATTCGCCGTACGGAAAATGTGCTTTTGGTCCCAGGCAAACTCCCATTTATTGGGCGAATCTACATTGGTATGTTTTACGCACCAAAAATCGCCGCAATCCTGCTCCTGTATCTGAAACTCTATTGATTTTGGCCAAACAGTATCCTTTTCCATCAACCCAAAATGATACAAAATGCCCGCATCCCTTTTACCTGTTTGGCGCGGAAAATATTGTTTGCTGCCCCATTTAAATACCACTTTAAGGTAATAATTGGAGTATGATTTAAGCGTACTCATATAGCCAAAGTATTTACCCATTACATGCACCGCGCCATTTTCTACAATGAAATTGTTATATATATCGTTGTTTTTGCCCAGCGTATCTAAAAATGTATACCAACCCGTTTTATCCTTGCCGTTAAAAAGCTTTTGAACGTTGATTTCCCTGATCCAGATATTGCGGAACGATACCGGGAACTCGTGTTCCTGCAGTAATAAAGGCTGTGCAAAGTTGTGCCTGGTGTATTTAGGCTGGCCAACATGTGCCACCGTGCCTTTTATGGCTACATGGTTTTGCACCAGCACGCCATTGTGTAAAGCCGTGATGTACGCAGGTGTTTTAAGCGAGCTATCTAAATTAAAACGCGGGGCTGTGTATATGATGTCATACTTTTGCCACTCGCCGGGTTTAAGGGAAGCGTTTACCAAAGGCACGTGCTGTTTGTAAACAGAGCCCGCCTGCCCGTTGGAGTAGGTTCGGTTTTTATAACTATCCAGTATCTGCAGCTCGTAACGGCTTTGCATTATTACACCACTGTTGCCGCGCTCCTGGCCTTCGCCTTTTACAATAGCCGGTGTGCGCCATTCAATGTGCAGCTGGCAATCGGCAAAGTTTCTTTTGGTGATAATGGAGCCGCTGCCGGGTTTTATGGTGAGGATACCGTTTTTAATTGTCCAGCCCGGGGGCATTCCTTTTTGATCTGTCCATTCGTCCAGGTTTTTTCCATCAAACAAAATAATAGCGTCTGATGGCGCTTTATTGCCCGCACCCGGTTGTACTACGGCTGGTTCCGGGTCCCAAACTTCGGTGAGTTTTGGATCGTTTTGTGCCGAGGCGCTGTACCCGCATACGGCCAATAACAGCATTAATAAAGTGGTTTTTAACTGGTTCATGGTTTGTGTATTTATTGCACACTAATTATCACGAATTAAATCTAATAACACGGATTTTTGAAAAAACACCAAGTCACACGCACTTTCGGAATGTGTTTTTTAATTTCTCTCCACCCCGATTTGTGAAATTCACCTCAATTAGTGATAATTCGTGTGTTATAAAATTATCGATAATTCACAAGTATAGGTATCTTCTGTATCCCTGATATTTAAAGTATACTTACCGGGGTATAAAAGATTAAGCCGCCGTTGCACATTGGTTAACCCTATGCCGCCAATGGCATCGCGGTTGTGGGTATGTTTTTTATTTTGGATGTAAAAGTGCAGCTTGCATTCATCAACATTAATGAGCAATTTAATTGGCGTCATCACATCATTGGCCACGCCATGCTTAAAAGCATTTTCTATAAAGGCTATTAATAATAAGGGGACAATTTGCTGATTGGTTACATTACCCATTACCTTAAAATCAATAAATGCCTTATTGCCGAAGCGGATTTTTTGCAAATCGATGTAGTTATGCAGGTATTGAAGCTCTTTGCTTAAATCAACCCGGTTGTCGTTACACTCATAAAGCATGTAACGCATAATTTCAGATAGCTTGAGGATAGCCTCGGGCGTGGTATCTGACTTTTGATAGGCCAGGGAGTAAATACTGTTAAGCGAGTTGAATAAAAAATGTGGGTTTATCTGCGATTTTAAAAAAGCCAGTTCGGCAGTCAGGCGTTGGTTTTCAAGATCGTGCTGAATGCGTTCGTTCAGGAACCAATCGGTAGTGAATTTAAGCACGGTACTTAAAAAAATAAAAATCAGGCTGGTAAAAACGGTGTTGAAAAAGTAAGCGGCAAAGCTTATTTGCTGCCCCTTGTTGTGTATCAGTATCACATCTTTAAACAGCAAACCTACGCCATATTTAATAACGCCAAAAACTATAATGGTAATTAAAGCCACACAGGCATAAGCCCAGTACCGTTTTTTATCGAGGAAGCGCGGAATATATACCAGGAAATTAATGTAAAACAAGCCGATATTGATTACCGGGAATACCAGGAATATGATAACCAATTGCCTTGGCGTAATGTGATCGTTCATCCGGGCCAGGAAAATGAACAGCGAGATCATCCCCAGCCAAAAAAGTAAATGCCAGAAAATATGCCAGGCTGTTTTTAAACCGCGTGTTTGATTATCCGGAGAAATAGTGTTTTGCATGTACCGTTTTATCCCTTAATAAAAAGGTTTAATCTGATGTAATTTAGTATTTTGATTGTTATACGGGTGTTTATTTATATATAATAATTCAATTTGTCGATGAACTGGCTTTTATAATCGATGAACTGGTAAAAATGTTTAAAAAGGCGTTCATCTATAAACTCCGTGTGTTGGTCTAATACTTTTTAGCAGGTGGTAAATTAAGTATTTCTTTGTTCTATCAAATCACTCGCAATGAAAACGCTTATCAAAAATTCTAATCCTTTTATCATGTTGTTGATACCGGTAATGTTTGCCCTTATTTTAGGTGTAAGCTACCAGTTTGAGCAAAAAAAGGAATCAGCAGTAATGGGTACATCAGCTGTACACGCTACTTCGTTGTTTTACAAAGGTATTACCCTTGTTAAAACTGTTTGCTCAGTTGCCAAAAGCAACAATGTATGGTAATTAGTACCGAAGGGTTATCCTTCAACTTCGGTAACCAGCAAGTGGTTAAATCACTTGCGCTGCAGGTACCCGAAGGAAGCATATATGGTTTTCTTGGCCCAAACGGCGCCGGGAAAACCACTACTATCAAACTCCTGTTAAACCTGCTCAAAATTCAAATCGGCAGCATCCGGATATTTGAACAGGACATTCAACATCATCGCACTCAAATATTATCGCAAATAGGTTCGCTTATTGAGCAGCCTGCCATATACCAGCACCTTACCGGTAAAGAGAATTTATTAAACAGGGCCTTGTTACTACAGGTACCTGTAAAACGCGTTGACGAAATGCTGGCGCTTGTGCAGCTTACCAATGCAGCCCATAAAAAAGCCGGACAATACTCACTGGGGATGAAACAGCGCCTGGGCATTGCGCTTGCCCTGCTTGCCGATCCCAAACTTTTAATTTTGGACGAACCTACCAATGGTCTTGATCCTAACGGCATCATCGAAGTTCGGGAATTGCTGATTAAGCTTGTTAGCCAGTATAAAAAAACAGTATTTATATCAAGCCACTTACTTGCCGAGGTTGAACGTATGGCCACGCACGTGGGTATCATTAACCATGGCGAGTTGCTGTTTCAGGGTAGCATCGGCGAGTTACAGGCCCTGAGCCAGCCCCTGGTATGCATCGAAACAGATAATACGGTTGATGCCGCTAACCTGCTTACCCGTAACGGTTATTCTGTTAGCGATGTTACCGATAATTACCTGTATGTACCCTACATCAGCAAACAAAAAACTGCCGATATTAACGCGCTGTTGCACGGTAGCGGCCATGCCATATTCAGTATAGGCAAACAGCAAAAAGATTTGGAACGCCTGTTTTTAGATATTACCCAAAAAGCCTGAGCCCCATGAAAGGATTTATACTATCGTTCCGGTCGGAATTTTACAAAAGCCGTAAAACGCTGGGTTTTTGGGCAGCCATCATACTACCGCTGTTTATTTGTACCCTCCTTTTTGTGGGCTTTTACCTTAAGGCCGAAAAGCTTACGGGTACACCACCCATAATGCTGTGGCTGCAATTTGCCGGCGCCATATTAGGCGTAATGGGGTCATTACTGCTGCCCATGTTTATTATTTTTATAGCTTACTCGGTAAATAGTATCGAGCACAAGGCTGATACCTGGAAAAGCCTGTTTAGCCTGCCAATTTCGCGCTGGGCAGTATATGGGGCCAAATATACATATGCGATATTCCTGGTGTTTTTAACGCTTGCGCTGTTTGTACTGTTTACCATAGGGTTTGGTAATTTACTAAGCATTGTAAAGCCCGAGCTTAGGTTTGATAATTACCACATGGAAAAAGAGCTGGCGCAGATATATTTTAAATTATTTTTATCATCGCTGGGTATCTTGTCCATCCAGTTCCTGCTCAGTTTACTTTGGGCCGATTTTTTAAAACCAATGGGTATCGGCTTTGTATGTACTATAACGGGGGTTATCCTGGCCTCAAAAAACTGGGAGTATTGTTATCTTTTTCCTTATTCGCACCCCATGGAAGCCATAACTACCATGATGCATCGTGGAGAGGGGGCGCCAAAAGGTATTGAAATAGATGTGTTTACAAAAGATGTTTTTGTAAGTATGGCAATAGCCGCAGTTGTATTTATTGCAGGATACTTTATTGTGCAGAAGAAAAGCGTTAAGTAGGGCACGATTTACAGGATTTTGTTTTTTTTGCCGGATAAGAATAAGAAGACTTTGAATATTTATATAGACGTGTAGCACACGTCTTTTTTATTTAAAGCATCTTTTTTAACCAGGCCTGGTAGTCGGTATTATCATCTAAACCATTATGATGCTGGCCTTTCAGGATGATGAGTTTGTCACCGGGCTTAAAGTGTTTCTGGAGTCGCCGGGACGAAGAGAGGTTGATCAACTCATCTGCATCACCGTGAAAAATGACAATAGGAGAAGATGTATGCTGAAGATACTCATAAGTTTGGAGTGGGTATTTTAAAATAAAAGAGGGCAAAAATGGATACAGGGTTTTCGCCTCATCAGCCAGGCTATAATAAGGAGCAAGCAGGATGAGCTTTTGCGGATGATTTTGTGATGCCAGCCAGGCCGCCGGGCCAGTGCCAATAGAATAGCCGAGTATGACAATTTGATTTTCGGGGTATAATGTTTTGGCATGTTGGTATGCCATTTTTACAGCGTCAAGAAGTTGCTGTTGCGATTTGATATGACCGGTGCTTTTTCCGTATCCCGGATAATCAGGCATAAATACATCATACCCTACGTTATTGTAATTACCTGCAACTGTATGCCAGCTATCAATTGTACCACCATTGCCATGCAGGTAAAAAACAAGCCCTTTTGATTTTGGGGTAATAAATAGAACGCCGTTTAATGTATTGCCATCGGCAGTTTTTATATTGTATTCTTTATAAGCCGAGCTAAAATTATACTGGTATCCGGCAGGATACCCCGTCCCCTGGAAGATCAAATTATCCTGTGAAAAGTAAAAGAAACAGCAAATGGCCAGGTAAATGCCCATAAAAATGCCTATAAGCCAAAGTGTTACTTTTAAAATGATGTTCATGATTTGTTTAAAGATACCAGTTCCAGTTAAACACGGCAATCAAAAGAATAAAGGAAATTACCCGTGCAATGCGTTCGGAATCTTGTTAACCCTGCAAAATCCTTAAATCGTGTCAGAAACAAAGAAAGCCCCGGGTTATCCGGGGCTTTCGCAAATAATGTGTTGTTTTGTTAACGATTATTTTTGTTTGAACTGAACACGACGGTTTAATACACGACCATCTTCTGTTGAGTTATCAGCAATTGGCATAGTTTCGCCGTAGCCTTTGATTTTTACTTTTTTAGCATCAACACCTGAGTTAACTAAGTAAGTTTTTACAGAGTTAGCACGATCTTTTGATAAAGAAAGGTTGTGAGCAGCAGTACCTTCAGATGAAGCAAAGCCATCAACCTCAACACCTTTACCAGAAGCACGCAGGTCAGCAGATGTAGCATCTAACACTGGATAAGATGAAGTACGTAATACTGAGCTATCAAATTCAAACTGGATGTTTGAGTAAGCAGTACCTTTAGGGGCCATACCTTCCATTTTGGTAGTGTCTTTAGGGAACACGATAACGCAACCAGAACCATCAACTACGCTGCCTGCAGCGGTGCCTGGGCATTTGTCAAACTGATCAGCAACACCGTCACCGTCTGAATCTTTTTTCAGGTCGTTAACAGCAGTTTCTACGTTTGTTACACGGCCTTTTAAAGCTTCAACTTCCTGACGTAAAGCTGCATCGTACAATTCGTCATACATCTGAGCAACCGGGTTTACCCACTCTAAGTTCTGTTTTGTTTTTGGACCGAAAGTGTACTCTAAACCACCATAAGTGTAAGAGTAGTGGCTAAATGTAGGGTAAGTGTGGGTACCTGCAAAGTTGTAACCTTGTATAAAGCTAACAGTGTAACCTAAGTTTAAGGCTAACGCGTCGCTAAGTTTGAATTTTACACCTAAGCCAACTGGAGCAAACAATTCTTTAACTGTTTTATCACCGAATGGCAATGTAACAACTGTGCCAGTTGGGCCGGTGTTTTCTTTAATCTTATACACGTCTAAACCTAAACCTGCAGATCCGTAAAAGTTAACGCTGTTTTTGCGGTGTAAAAAGCTAACACTTGCAATGTTAAATACAGCGCTTAATGCACCAGAATTAAAACTGGTTTTGTACCCTGAGATACCAAATTTAGAAGTAGTTGTTACTGACTGGCCAGCTGCAGAATTGGCTGCATCATCTTTACCAGTAACTTTACCACCCAAATAATCAAGTTGTAAGCTAAAAGTGTGCGATAGTTGCTGCCTTAATGAAACGCCATATCCCAAATCAACTGCAAACTTATTTGTTGTGTTGTTTGTAAATGGAACAAGACCATCGGTAATACCAACGCTCACGCCGATACTTAATGTGTTGTACTGTCCGATCCCGCCAAACAATTTGGCAGATCCGGTTTTTGTCGAGTCGGTTTGGGCACTGACCATACCCGCAACCAGCAAAGAAGCAAACGACAGTGCTGCTGTTTTCTTTAATGTAGAATAATTCATAGTTTTTAAGATTAAACGATTTTAATTGTGATTTTTTTCAAATTTAGTAATTATGTTTGAAACGATGACCAAACATTGTTCCAAAAAATGTAATAGTTACACAAATAAGTAAAAAAAATTGATTTATTAAAATAATCAAGGCTTAAATATGAAATATTCGGAAATTTTTAATTCGTTATTTACAAATAATAGAAAAAGTTTCGTTTCGAGAACAAAACCGAACTCGTTGGCCATTTTTCACTCCAATGATGAGTTTCCGGTGAGTGGCGACCAGGTTTTTGCCTTTAAACAAAATCCTGACTTTTTTTACCTTACCGGCATAGACCAGGAGCAAAGCATACTATTACTGTTCCCCGATTGTCCTAATAAAGCATACAGAGAAGTACTCTTTTTAAGACAAACAAATGAACATATTGCCGTTTGGGAAGGGCACAAGTATACAAAGGAAGAAGCCAGGCATGTTTCTGGTATCGAGAGTGTTTACTGGCTGCATGAGTACGACTCAATTTTGCATAGCGTTATTAATTATGCCGAAAATATCTACATCAACACCAACGAAAATGACAGGTATACACATACCGTACCATACAGGGATATGCGGATGTATGAAGCCTTGCGCCAAAAATACCCGCTGCATAAATATGAACGCTCGGCATTGATATTAAGGGATTTAAGGGTTGTAAAATCTGAGCTGGAAATTGAACTGATCCAAAAGGCCTGCAACATCACCAACGATGCGTTTGTACGCGTTTTAAAATTTGTAAAACCCGGTGTTGCCGAGTATGAGATAGAAGCCGAAATTATACACGAGTTTTTGCGGCAACGGGCTACAGGCCATGCCTATAGCCCCATAATTGCTTCTGGCAAAAATGCCAACGTGCTGCATTATATTGATAATAACCAGGTTTGTAATGATGGCGACGTTATCCTGTTTGATTTTGGCGCCCAATACGCCAATTACAATGCCGATATGAGCCGGTCGGTGCCGGTTAACGGGAGGTTTACCCCACGCCAGCGGGCAGTTTACGATGCTGTATTACGTGTAATGCGCCAGGCAAGCAGTATGATTATAGCCGGCACTGTTTTAGGCGAATACCAGGATGAGGTTGGTAAGATAATGACCAGCGAACTGATAGGCCTTGGCCTGCTTGATAAACACGATGTTGAAAAGCAGGATGCCAATGCCCCGTTATATAAAAAATACTTTATGCATGGCACATCGCACCATCTTGGTTTGGATGTGCATGATTTTGCAAGCCGCTATAAAAAATTCGAGGTTGGCAATATACTAACCTGCGAACCTGGTATTTATATTCCGGAGGAAGGCCTGGGAATCAGGATTGAAAACAATATACTGATTACTGCGAACGGTAACCGCGACCTGATGGCCGGTATCCCGGTAGAGGCGGAGCATATTGAAGAGATTATGAATAGTTTTTAGTCGAAAGCCCTCAGTTCTAAGTCGAAACAGGCTTAAAACTTAAGACTTTCGGCTTAGGACTTATCAAACGAATCAACAAAACTATAAAGGTTAAAGTCTTGATGTTTTAAAGCTTCGGTAACATCTTGCTGAAGCTTTTTTTTATCTATATGCTGTGTTAATTTGTATGTTAACAGCTTGTAAGCCTTCTCGGTAAGTAATAACTGGCGGCGCGGATTTTTTATTTGTGCCGGTGTTTTTATAAACCCGGCAACTTCGGCAAGCCCTGTACCCTGCGATGCTGTTGTTTTGAATACTGGTGGCTGCCCGTCTTTTTTTTGCCCTATGATCTTCTTCAGATTATTGGCAAATACATCGGCATCGGCCCTCTCGGCTTTGTTAACAATGAAAGCATCGGCAATTTCCATCAGGCCCGATTTAATGTGCTGCACTTCGTCGCCACCTTCGGGTACCAATACCACAAGGGTAACATCGGCCAGCCCGCTTATTTCAATTTCCGATTGGCCAACACCAACGGTTTCTATCAGCACATAATCAAACCCGGCTGCACGCAGCACATCCGTCATTTCGATGGTTTTGGCCGATAAACCGCCCAACGAACCGCGGGTAGCCAGCGAGCGGATAAAAACATCAGGATGGTTAAAGTGCGAAGACATCCTGATCCTATCGCCCAACAAGGAGCCGAAGTTAAATGGTGATGTGGGGTCGATGGCCAAAACGGCTATTCTGCTGCCATCTTTTAAAAGCAAATCTATCAAAGCATTTACCAGGGTGCTTTTGCCGGCGCCCGGCGGGCCGGTTATGCCAATTACTGGTGTTGGTTTATTAAACACAAGGCCCTTTAATACTTCCTGGCTTCCGGGCAGGTCGTTTTCAACAATGGTTAGGGCACGGGCAACTTGTTTAAAGTTAATGCTATTTGTCATTTCGGTGTTGTTAAAAACAGCTGCCACATTCATGTTTGTAAATGCAAATGACGAAAATTATCATAATAAAAGGCAATATAATCTTTATTATTGCACCTGTACGGCCTGTATTGAGTTTTAAGTTCTGAGTAAAAAAGAATGAATAAGGCGTTCGGCCCAACAGCATATTCAACGTTTGCAACAATGCCCCAGCCCCTCAAATCAAAAATACAGCATATATTAATAAGCCGCACAGATGCCATTGGTGATGTTGTGCTTACCCTGCCCATGGCTGCTTATATTAAAGAGCTGCTGCCAGGAGTAGTGGTTTCGTTTTTAGGGCGCACTTATACCCAACCCGTTATAAATACCTGTGCAGCGGTTGATATTTTTATTAACTACGACGAAATAAAAAAGCTGTCCCAAGCGGAGCAGGTTAGCTATTTGAAAGATAAAAAAATAGACGCCATTATTCATGTGTTCCCCAATAAGCATGTAGCTCAAATAGCCAGGGCCGCCGGCATTAAATTGCGTATAGGCACCACCAATCGCGTTTTTCATTGGTTTACCTGTAACAAACTGGTAAAACTAAGCCGTAAAAAATCCGATCTGCACGAAGCACAACTCAACCTTATATTATTAAAACCTTTGGGCCTGGCAGCTGTCCCTTCGTTACAGGACATCATTGAGCATATCGGTTTTGAAAGCAGGGCACTTTTCCCTCCGGAATTAGCCGGTAAGCTATCCGGCGATAAATTTAACCTCATCATACACCCCAAATCGCACGGCAGCGGGATGGAATGGGGGCTTGATAATTATGGGAAACTTATTGATAAACTGCCATCGGATATATTTAATATTATTATAACCGGGTCTGATAAAGAAAAAATATTGCTGGCTGATTGGATTGCAACCCTGCCCGCTACAGTAGTGGATATGACCGGTAAAATGAGTTTACCACAACTTATTAGTTTAATCAGCCAGGCAGATGGGCTGATAGCCTCGGGTACCGGGCCCCTGCATATAGCGGCTATGGCGGGGATAAACACCCTTGGTTTGTTCCCCTCGGTAAGGCCTATTCATCCCGGGCGCTGGGCGCCATTGGGTAAAAAGGCCGGATTTATGGAAAGCGGGACAGATAATCTGTTGCCATTGTCAGTAAACCTGGTAGCAGAAAAAATAACCAGCTGGCTGCTATAGCAGATAAACGGCGGCCTTTAAAGCCAATTATTGTACTTTTGCCAAATTCATAACGTATAAAAATTAAAAGTTAATGGCCCTGATAGATAACAAACAGATAAAGCATATTTTAATAAACAGGATTGATGCCATGGGCGATGTGGTATTGCAGCTGCCCACCTGTATTTATTTAAAACAGCTATATCCGGATGTTACCATTAGCATGTTGGGCCGTAGCTACACTAAGCCAGTGGTTGATGCCTGCAAGGCAATTGACCATTTTATTAATTATGATGAGATAGGCCCTTTATCAACAAATGAGATAGCTGCTATTTTTAAGGAAAAAGGCATCGATGCCATAGTACATGAGTTTCCGAAAAGGCATATTGCCGAAGCGGCAAAAAAGGCAGGTGTAAACTTAAGGATAGGTACCACAAGCCGTAATTATCATTTTTTTACCTGTAACCGGTTGATCCGACTAAGCAGGGGCAAATCGGACCTGCACGAAGCGCAGCAAAATATTTATTTATGCAAACCGCTTGGCGTTACCCACGTACCAACGCTGGGCACTATAGCATACTATTATAAAGATAATTTTAAACCATCTATTGAATTACCTGCCCGGTTTAAAGATCAGTTAACTAACGATAAGTTTAATTTAATTATCCACTCCAAATCAAACGGTAATGGCAGGGAGTGGGATATGGATAGGTTTACCGCCCTTATTAAGCTTTTACCAGCAGATAAGTTCCGTATTTTTATCACAGGGTCTGAAAAAGAACATGAATTGTTTAAAACATGGATACCGCAACTGCCGGCACATGTAATTGATTTAAGCGGTAAAATGTCGCTTAACGAATTGATTGCCTTTATATACAACGCAGATGGGTTGCTTGCATCCGGCACGGGACCTCTGCATGTTGCAGCCGCTTCGGGCATCCATACCCTGGGCTTATTCCCAATTTCCAGATCAATAAATGCCACCCGGTGGGCCCCCCTGGGCATCAAAGCCGAACATATTGAAAGCGACTCGGATACCCTGGACAGTATTTCTGTCGAGATGGTTTTTGACAGGATAAGCGACTGGGTTAAGTAGATAGCAATAATTAAAGCCTTATCATCGTTTAAATTGCACCCCAAAAACTAAGTATTTATTATGCCGCTATTTAGTTAATTTTGCGGTTCAACTTTTTGAATGAAAACTTATTTCAGATTACTATCGTTTGCCCGTCCTATCGGAAAATTCGCATTTCCATACTTTGTTTTAACTCTTTTATCCATCATATTTAATACATTAAATTACGCATTGCTGGCACCCCTCTTAAAAGCAATTTTTGACCCTGCCGCAAAGAAGTTACTTATACGACCCGAAAACTGGTGGAACCCATTAAAAGATTTAAATTATTTTGCCCAAGTAGCAAACCTGCATTATGGAACTTTGGGAGCGCTCAAATTTATTTGTGTGGCTATAGTTGTATCGGTTTTATTGAGTAACGTGTTCAGGTATTTTTCGCAAAGGATTATGGAGAACCTGCGTATTTATACATTGCTCAATCTGCGCCGTACAGTTTTCAATAACGTAATGAATCTACATCTTGGCTATTTTAACAACGAACGAAAGGGAGACATTCTTTCAAAAATCTCCGCCGACGTTCAAGTTGTCCAATTTTCAGTTACAGGTACGTTGCAGGTAGCCTTTAAAGAGCCTTTTCAGCTTTTATTTTACCTAATAACTTTATTTGTTATCTCTGTTAAATTAACGTTGTTTTCGATGTTAGTTATTCCAATATCTGCTTTTGTTATTTCAAGAATAGTAAAACGATTGAAAGAACAGGCCAAGGCATCGCAGGAAACCTATGGTAATATGATAAGCAACCTCGACGAGGCACTGTCAGGCATCAAGATCATCAAAGCCTTTAACGCAACGCAGTTTATAAAAAATAGGTTTGATCGTGAAAATAAGGAATATTCCCGAATAACCCGTTCAATGGCCAAAAGGCAACAAATGGCTTCACCGGTATCAGAGTTTTTAGGGGTTTTAATGGTAGCGGGTATTGTATTATACGGGGGATCATTGATAATCAACCACGAAGGATCACTTACTGCAGATAACTTTATTGTTTATATTGCAATGTTTTCGCAAATCATGCGACCTGCAAAAGCCATCTCTGACTCATTTAGCAACATTCATTCCGGCATTGCCGCTGGTGAGCGGGTGTTAGCTTTGATTGATGAAAAGCCGCAAATTGTCAATATGCCAAATGCTGTTGAATTAGAAGATTTCAATGATAAAATCACGTTTGAAAATGTGTTTTTTTCATATAATGATAAGTCGGCTTTAAAGGTTCCCGCTACAATGGGAATTGAGCCGGTAGATATTGACAAATCGGTTTTAAAGGGTCTGAATCTCACCATTCCTAAAGGAAAAACAGTTGCCCTGGTTGGGCCATCCGGAGGTGGAAAAACAACGACAATGGATTTGCTGCCTCGTTTTATTGAACCACAGGCAGGGTTAATTAGTGTTGATGGAATAGACATCAGGAATGTTACGATGGAATCGCTGCGTGCTTTAATGGGAATTGTGAACCAGGAATCTATCTTATTTAATGACACGATATTTAATAACATTGCGTTTGGTAAAACCAATGTAACTCAAGAAGAAGTTGAGGCCGCTGCCCGGATAGCCAACGCACATAACTTTATAACAGAAACTTCAAATGGCTATCAAACTAATACCGGCGATAGGGGGACTAAATTATCGGGGGGGCAGCGTCAGCGTATTTGTATAGCCCGTGCAGTTTTGAATAATCCGCCTATCATGTTATTAGACGAGGCTACATCGGCATTGGATACCGAATCGGAAAAACTGGTGCAGGAAGCATTGAATAACCTGATGCAAAACCGTACTTCGCTGATTATTGCTCACCGCCTGAGTACTATTCAAAACGCCGATTTAATTATTGTATTGGATAACGGCCGGGTTGCCGAGCAGGGAACCCACCTGGAGCTGATGAACCATAACGGGGTATACCGCAGGCTGATTGACATGCAAACATTTACGGCCGATTAAATAAAATAGCATTCTCAATAAATTTTTGATTAAGCAAAATGATACAAAAAAAGAGTTTTATAGGTACTTACTGGCTTAAATACACCAATAGGGAAGGCTATAAAACTTATAAGTGGGAGTTAAGCAATTATAAGAAAGTAGAATTTATACAGTTTTTAACCGGTAATGACCGCTTAACCACGCCGGCTAAAATTCAGGCTGCTGCCAAAACCAATCATCAGATCAACTTAAATCACAGTGGCAATGCCGGCGATATCATATACGCTATGGCCACTATAAAAAAGCTGGCCGAAACGGTTAAGGTGCCCATCAACTTGTATTTACGCGCCGGTCAGCCTTTAATGATAGCCAACCCAGCAAAGCACCCCTTAGGCGGTGTAATGCTCAATGCCAAAATGATAGATATGCTGGCGCCCTTAATAAACTCGCAGCCGTACATCAATAGCCTGGGCGAATTAAAGGACGAAGTGATTGACATCGATCTTGATTTTTTCAGAGCCGGGCATATCCCTATGGATAGGTGCAACATTGCCCATTGGTGCGCCTACGTTACCGGGGTAACACCCGATCTTTGGAAAAGCTGGCTTCATGTTGAGCCGGATACGGCCTTTGCGGGTTACATCGTTATTGCCCGCAGCGAAAGGTACCGGAACATAACCACCGATTATTCATTTTTGAGTAAGTATGATAAATTGAAATTTATAGGGGTTGAATCGGAGTACGAGGATATCAAAAAACAAATCCCCAATATTGAATGGGTGCAGGTAAGCGATTTTTTACAAATGGCGCGGATAATAGCCGGTTGTAAATTTTTTATCGGCAACCAGTCGTTCCCATTCTCAATTGCCGAAGCCCTTAAAGTGCCCCGGATACTGGAGGTTTGTTATGATGTGATTAACGTGGTACCAGAAGGGCCCGGCGGGCACGATTTTCTTTTTCAGGATCATTTTGAATCTTTAGTTGCAGAACTTTACACCAAAACAACATAGGTATGATTGCGACCCAAAAAGTTGTTGTAATAGTTCCCATCTATAAAAATGAACTTTCGGCTTTAGAAAAGGTGGCCCTTGCACAAATGCAACGTGTTTTAGCTGCTTATCCGCGTATAGTTGTTAAACCGGAATCCCTTGTTTTATCTGATGAAATAGCTTCTTTTAATTTTACCGGCGAGGAAAGTTTTGAAGATCATTTTTTTAAAGGCATTGAAGGCTATAATGCGCTGATGCTGTCGGATATCTTTTACGGACGTTTTTTGGGGTACGAATTTATGCTTATCCATCAGCTGGACGCTTTTGTATTTACCGATGAGCTTGCTTTATGGTGCAATCAGCCATATGACTACATTGGAGCGCCATGGATACCGCCAGGTAAGTATCCTGACATAGTTAAAGCTATTAAATCAAAAATTCAATTTTATTACCACGCCCGTTATAATGTGCAAAAAAATGGGGTGCCATCGCCAATGCAGTACGAGTACAAGGTTGGTAACGGTGGCTTATCGCTGCGCCGGGTTAATAAATTTCATGAACTTAGTATTAGTATGCGTCACAAAATGGATATTTATTTAACCCGTCATGAGCACGAGTTTAACGAGGATATTTTTTGGAGCATCGAGGTAAACCGTAAGCGCAAATTATTAAAAATTCCATCCTGGAAAGCTGCGCTGAAGTTTTCAATTGAGCAGCCCCCCGCAAGGTGTATCGAGTTAAATAATAACCAGCTGCCTTTTGGATGCCATGCGTGGGATTTGTACCCTGACTTTTGGCGCCCAATTTTTAAAACCTGCGGCTACCAGATATAACTTGCTAAAGAGGGTTTGGATTTAATGTATTTTTTAAAAATATGGAACTTCAGTTTAAAAAACAGCTTTGAGTTGAGCTGAAAAAAACGCCTGTTTTTCCAAAGCATTTTAATGGCGGTAGTTATAGGGTAGTTGAACTTGATTAACTCATCAATAAAATTTTTAAAGGTGTTTTTTTCGATAAAAAAGATCTGTTCGGCTGTTAGCTTACAGGCTTTTATAGGCAAAAATTTGTTCCACTTATTGTGTAATTTCAAATTTTCTTCCATCCATACATCGTTAAACAACCCTTCAGAAAAGTGGTTGAGCAATATATCGAAAGTAACAGCCACTTTATATTTCTGACTTACTGATAAGGAGAAATCGATATCGTACCCATGAAAGCCTTTAAGGGTGATTTCATCAAACATAAATTCCTCGGCTATTTCCCGGGTAGTAGCCATAAATACACCGTCGATACATACTACTTCGGCAAGGCGTTGCTTACCGGGGTTATGGTAGGCATGTCGCGCTTTCTCTTTTTTGTATTTGAATGATTGTATAAGATTATGATAGTGTGTATAAGCGCCCACACCCCCCACACCCGAAGGCGCCAGCGGTTTATAGCTGCTGCCTGCTATGCCTACTAAACCTAATTTGGGGTCTTGCTCAAATAAAGCTAATAGTTTTTGGCCCCAGTTATTGGTTTTTATCAACACGTCTTCATGCACAAAACATAAAAAATCATATTGAGCACGCAGCATGGCTTTATTGTAAACCTCGCAGATGCCCATTTGCCCCTTGCTGTTATCAGTGGCAACAATTTCAAACGGAATGCCGATTGTGGCATCGATATTTTCACTTACCTGTTGCAGATTAGCTTTATTAACGGATGAAATAATAATTGATATCATTCAGTAATATGTTTTTCCGGTAAAAAAGTAGATGTTAATAACCTAACGGATAAAAAACGTATTTAATGCAATTTTTATCGTGTTTAAATCAATTACGTGCGTTTTTGTTAATGTGATACAGCTTTTGCCCAAAAAAGTTTTTTATTTTATTAATAGCTTACCAGCAAATACAGCATAGTATTTGTGCATTTGTAGCAGATATATAAATTATGCCGTATTGCAATAAATGGAAAATGATAATAATGATTACAAGGTGTTTTAAATTGCTAAAAACAACAAACCAGTTTTGACAAAGAATTTGACCGAAATAAAGTGCCTGCCCGCAACCAGGATTTATATTTTTTGCCCGGCAGGGTACGCCACCGGCGGCCCCGAGGCTTTGCACCAGTTGGGCACCAAGCTAAGGCAAATGGATTTTAATGTATTTATGCATTACTACGCTACCCCCGATAGCGTGGATATAGTGCATAAAAACTATGAAAAGTATAGCGTGCCTGTTGCTGAAAATATCGAGAACTACGCCCAAAATATCATCATACTGCCCGAAACGCACCTGCTGCCTATTTTTGATGATAGCTATAAAAAGCTGCGCAAAGTTATCTGGTGGCTTAGCGTGGTTAACTATTACATTACCCAAAACAACCTAACCCAAAGTTTACAGCACAAAAAGTATTTTAAACTGAAAAATTACCTGGGTAAATATCCTACAGCATCATTCGGCAGGCTTAAAGGCCGCAAGGATGTGCAGCACATCAGCCATTCTTACTACTCGCAGGTGCACCTGCTCGAAAATAGTATAAAGCCAGTTGGCCGGATATCGGATTACATGAACAGCGCTTTTTTTGATATGGTAGCCGAAGGTACGCCCAAAGAAAACCTCATAATATACAACCCGGTTAAAAACGACTCCTTTTTAGATAAGATCATTGCCGCTACACCCACCATGAAATGGGTACCTATCAAGGGCATGGCGCCTGCCGAAGTAGCAGCCTTGATGAACAGGGCCAAACTATATGTAGATTTTGGTTTCCACCCTGGCAAGGAGCGTATGCCGCGCGAGGCTTGTTTGATGCGCTGCTGTATGATTATTGGCAAAATCGGTTCGGCAGCTTATCAGCAGGATATGCCTATTCCTGAACAATATAGGTTTGAAAAAGAGGATGGTCAAATCCCAGAAATTATCGGCCGGATAAATGAATGTTTAACTAACTACCATGAATTGATAAAAGATTTTGCGCCTTACCGGCAAATACTTTACAAGGAAGAAGAGCAGTTTGAACAAGATATTCAAAAGGTATTTGTAAAGGATAAATAACAAGAGCCACCCGGCAATCCCGCATGGCTCTTGTTCAATAACTTTAAGCTTAGGCCTTCGGCTTTTAGCTTAAAGAGCTTTTATTGAAATTTAAACCCTAAACCAATTTGCCAAACCTGGTTGCGGTAGTTAGGCAGGTAGGAGTTATCATCCGGACGGCTGGTGGTCAGGTCGATATTATAGCGGCCCCTAAGCTCGATGTTTCGGCTCAAATCAACGCTAAGCCCAATAACACCGCTTACGTCGGTATGGTCGCCGCGGTTGTTATAGTATTGCTCCTGCTCGGTAATAAAACCGGTTTCATAAGTATTTTTGGTTGATGCCAAAAAGTTGATGGATGGGCCTACCAAAAAGTTGAATTGCGGTGCCAGCTTAACCTTTAACAGCAAGGGTACATCAATGTAATTGGTACGTTGCGTAAACTTCCCGTAATCGGTATTGGCTGTATAACCCTTGCCCGAATACAAAACTTCGGGGGCAAATGATATTGGATAAGCAATAGGGATATCCAAAGTTAAACCACCGTTAAAACCGGCGATAGAGTTGGTGCTGAAGTTGGAGTTATCGGCATCAATAGTGTTTGAAATGTTTAAGCCGCCGGTTAGGCCAACTTTTATGCGATAAAAATCGTCCTGGCTTTGGCGCGGACGTTCGCGGCGTTCTTCGCGGTAACGGGGCCTGCGGCGTGGCGGGCCGTAATATCCTTGTGCGCTGGCGTCATATACTGCAAACAGGCAGATAGCAAAAAAAATAATCTTCTTCATGTTAGTGTGTTTTTATATAGCCATAGAATAAAAAATATCGCAAAGGTTTAATTGGACACTAATGGCACGAATTTTTTTCTAATTACACTAATCTGCGCGTAGGTTTTGTCTGTATCACTATCAATTCGTGCAATCCGCTTTAATTGGTGGCAATTCGTGTTGCATCAATTCGTGTTTCGTGTTTACATTTGAACATGCCAAAATTGAAAACCAGCTATTGTTTCGCATTCATAATCTCCCTTAATTTTATCGTTATAAACGCTTTCGCGCAAAAGGAAAGCTACATCCAAAGCCTCAACACGCAAAACCATTGGGTGGATTCTGTTTATCATAAACTGAGCCGTAAACACCGTATAGCGCAATTATTATTTGTGCGGGCACATACCAACAAGGGGCAGGCCTATGCCGATTCGGTTGGTAAAGTGATTAAGGATCAGCAAATTGGCGGCCTGGTGTTTTTCCAGGGCGGCCCCGGCAGGCAGTTAAACCTGGTTAACCAGTATCAAAAACTGGCAAAAGTCCCTTTGCTGATAGCCATGGACGGTGAATGGGGCCTGGGTATGCGCCTGGATTCGACCGTATCATACCCATACCAGATGACGCTTGGCGCTATACAGGATAATACACTGATATACAAAATGGGGCGCCAGGTGGCCGCCGATTTTAAACGTATAGGCGCTCATTTTAATTTGGCGCCCGATATGGATGTGAATAATAACCCTAATAACCCTGTGATCAATTATCGCTCATTTGGCGATAATAAATATAACGTGGCCAAAAAGGGTATAGCCTATTTTACAGGTATGCAGGATGCCGGTTTGCTAACCGCCGCCAAACACTTCCCCGGCCATGGCGATACCAATGTTGATTCGCATTTTGATTTGCCCCTGCTGCCTTATAGCCGGGCCCGGCTTGATTCGTTGGAAGAATACCCCTTTCGGGAGGCTATTGCGGCCGGCATCAGCGGGGTGATGATAGCCCACATGAGCATCCCGGCATTGGATACCACTACTCATTTGCCGTCTACATTATCGCGCCCCATCATTACCGGTATTTTAAAAGATTCGCTGAAGTTTAAAGGCCTGGTGGTATCAGATGCCATGGAGATGAAAGGCGTTGTAAAATATTTCCCTAATGGCGACGCTGATGTGAAAGCTTTTGTTGCCGGTATGGATGTTATCGAGCTATCTGAAAATTCCGATCGTGCAATTAATCTTATCCGCAAAGCATTGCGTCACGGTGCCATCAGTAAAGCCGAGTTTGAAATCAAGGTAAAAAAAGTACTTGCAGCCAAATATTGGGCCGGGCTTAACCAGTACCGGGAAGCATCCCCCTTAAATCTTAACGCAGATATTAACAGCCCTGCGCAAAAAGACCTGGTGCAGCAACTAAGTGATGCCGCGGTAACCATATTGAAAGGCGATGCATCAACCATTAAGCTGAACCCGTTTTTAAAAACCGCTATTGTGAGTATTGGCGTATCCTCGCCAACGGCGTTTCAGCAGGAAGCTGCCAAAAGCTTCCCCAACTGCAAGCTGTTTATGGTTGATAAAAACACCCCGGCTATCGGCCTTAAAAATATACTTTCGTTGTTAAGTCAGTACCAGCAGGTAATAGTGGGCGTGCATGATACCCGCCTTCGCCCCCAAAGCAAGCTGGACTACAACAGCGACGTGAAATTGATGATAGCCGATTTGGCCGGTCGGCCTAATACGGTGATCAGCGTTTTTGCCAATGCCTACACCATAGCCGGCCTGCCCGGTATCGAAAAAAGCAAAGCCCTGATGGTATGCTATCAAAACAGCCCCGAGCTGCAAAAATCAGTAGTGAAAGTGCTAATGGGTACTTTGAAGCCAACTGGTAAATTGCCGGTAAGTGTTAATGTGTTTTTCCCTACGGGGACGGGGATAGGGTTGTAGTGGGGGGAGAATTATTTGCGTTAGGGATGGGCGCGGATACCGGCCCGAGCGTAGTGCCTGCAGGCGTATGAGCATACAGCCCGGGCCGTAGGTAACGCCCAAAAGACTATTTTCGAATTTTTTTGTTTGGATTACGACTGGTATGAAATATGGCCATCACGGTAATCTGTTTCAAATTTTCATCGATTACATAAACAATCAGGAAAGGAAATTTTTCCGTTAATGCCTGGTGAAATTGATTATAGTCGGCCTTGTAGTGATAAGGGCTCCTGCTAATTTGATTTAGCTTTCTGCGGATGGCTGTTTCAAACACGTCGCCAAGTCCCGATTGTTGCTCTTCGTACCACAAAAATGCATTTGAGAATTCCTTAGTTGCTTCCTGCCGGATTTTTAAATCATAACTCATCGATAATTATTTTATCAATGATTGTTTTGCCATAGTCAAGGTTTCATCCCAGGTAAATGATTGGCCTAATCCGTTTTGATGGTCACTAAATCTTTTGTCCAATTCCTCTCTTTGGGCTTTGGTGAGTTCGTAACCGTCAGAGATTTCATTTTGTAACAAGGTATAAATAGCTTTTAATTTATCATCTTCTGCCGTTTCAATATATTCATGCAATTGTTTTCTTATTTGTGATGTACGCATATATTTTACCTTTTCACAAATTTAAAATATTTCGGTGAAGTTCTATGCAATGTAGACGCTAGCAAATAATTTATTTAGAACAACATTACCATCCCCAAGTTGCCATCCCGCCCGGCCTTTCCTATCTTTACTCAACAATTATGCAATCCAACTTCAACAAATACAACGATAAATTTCAATCAGCATTAGCCGGGCTAAACCCCGAGCAATTGGCTGCCGTAAATAAAATGGACGGCCCGGTACTGGTAGTTGCCGGGCCGGGTACCGGTAAAACGCAAATACTGGCGGCGCGAATTGGCAAAATATTAACTGATACTGATGCCCTGCCCAGCGAAATCCTTTGCCTAACCTATACTGATGCCGGGGCGGTGGCCATGCGCAAGCGCCTGTTTGAGTTTATTGGCCCCGATGCTTACCGGATTAATATATATACGTTCCATGCCTTTTGTAACGAGATTATCCAGGAAAACCTGGAGTATTTTGGCAAGCTGAACCTGGAATCACTGTCCGACCTGGAATCGGCCATGCTGTTTCGCGAGTTGGTGGACGAGTTTGCTAATGACCACCTGCTGAAACGTTTTACAGGCGACGTGTATTACGATACCAAACGCCTGAAAGACCTGTTTAGCACCATGAAGCGCGAGAACTGGGATGCGGCTATGATTGAAAAGGCCGTGCAGGAATACCTGGACGATATCCCCAACCGCGAGGAGTTTGTGTACAAACGCGCCAACTCTAAAACCGGCATCAAAGTCGGCGATCCCAAACAAAAGGACATTGATGCCGCGCATGACCTGATGAAAAAACTGGTAGCCGCCGTACGCGAATACCAGAACTACGATGTTAAAATGAAAGCCAAGGGCCGCTATGATTATGACGACATGATCATTTGGGTGCTGCGTGCTTTCCGCGATAACGATGAGATACTGCGCAAATACCAGGAGCGCTACCAGTATATTTTGGTAGATGAGTTCCAGGATACAAGCGGGTCGCAAAACGAGCTGCTACGCTTTTTGCTTAACTACTGGGATGTACCCAACGTGTTTGTGGTGGGCGATGATGACCAGTCGATATTCAAGTTCCAGGGTGCCAACATGAGCAATATTCTTGATTTTGCCAGCGATTATGTGAGCACCCTTAAAACGGTGGTGCTGAAGCACAACTACCGGTCGAACCAGCACATATTGGATATTTCCAAAGCACTGATTGATAACAACCAGGAGCGCTTAACCAAACAGCTAAAGCTCGATAAGGATTTACAGGCTTCGCACGCGCGCTTCACGGAGATGGCCGTTGAGCCTGTGATTCGTGAGTACGAGAACCCCGACCAGGAACTGGTAGATGTATCAGCACAAATAAAAAAACTGATTGATAAGGGTGCCGAGCCCGGAGAGATAGCCGTAATTTACCGTAACCACAGCCAGGTAGAAGAAATGATCCAATACCTGGAGGTAAAAAAGATAGCCGTAAACACCAGGCGTAAAATAGATATTTTAACCCAACCCTTTGGCGAAAAGATCATCAACATTATGCGCTACCTGATGCAGGAACTCGATTCGCCCTACAGCGGCGATGAACTGCTGTTTGAGATACTGCATTACGATTTCTTTAATATAGCACCCATCGAGATTGCCAAAGCCAGTATAGCGGTATCGCAGGAAAACTTTGCAGCCAACAGCCGCGATAAGGTAAAAACATCCATCCGCCGGTACATCAGCGAGCTGCGGCCACCTGCCCAGCCAGATCTGTTTGCGCCGGATAAGTATATGGAGATGAGGTATCTCATGAACAATATTGATGATTTGCTAAAATCGGCCGTAAATTCAACGCTGCAAGCGTTTTTCCAGGATGTGATTGCCAAAATGGGCATCCTGAAATACATTATGCAGCAGCCCGATAAAGGCGGCTATATGCAGATGCTTACCAGTTTCTTCGATTTTTTAAAGGACGAGAGCCGTAAGAACCCGGATATTAAACTGTCCGACCTGATAGCCACCATCGAACTGATGAAAAAGAACGGCATCCGGCTTGATTTGAACAAAGTGATCTTCAGCGATAACGGGGTAAACTTTTTAACTGCTCATGGCTCCAAAGGGCTGGAGTTTGAGCATGTGTTTTTTATTGGCTGCGATAAACGTACCTGGGATAGTAAGGGCCGCAACAGTGGTTTTAGCTTGCCGGATACCCTTACCCGCTCGGCAGCCGACGATATTGCGCAAAAAGAGGAGGCCCGCCGCTTATTTTATGTGGCCGTTACCCGCGCCAAACAATGCCTCATGATATCATACGCCGGCAAGGATAAAAAAGGAAAAGACCAGGAAGCAAGCCAGTTTATAGGCGAGATTTTAGCCAGTACCGATACACAGCTGCAATACCCCAAAGTGCCCGCCGATACCATGGTTGATTTTATTGCTACCCAGTTTAGCGAGGTTGAAAAACCAAAGGTTGAACTATTGGATAAAAACTACATTAACCAGCTGCTGCAAAGCTACACGCTTTCGGTAACGCACCTGAACAACTACCTGGATTGCCCGCTGCGGTTTTATTTTCAGTGTTTAATCAGGGTGCCATCGGGCAAAAGTCCGTCGGCCACGTTTGGTCAGGCGGTGCACTGGGCTTTGAATAAAACATATCGCCTGTTGAAGGAAAACCAGGACGAGTTCTTGTCGACCGAGCAGTTCATGAATGAGTTTAAATGGTACATGGCCCGCAACCGCGATTCGTTCACCAAAGATGAATATAAGCTGCGCCTGGCTTACGGCGAGAAGATATTGCCGCCTTATTACGAGCAAAATGTTGGCGGCTGGAACAAGATTGCCGTAACCGAAAAATCGATTAAAAATATCGAGATAAACGGCGTACCTATTAAAGGTAATCTGGATAAAATGGAGTTCGACGGTAAAAACGTTACCGTAGTTGATTATAAAACAGGTAAAGTACGTAATGCCAAAGACAAACTGCTGCGCCCCACATTTGATGCGCCCATGGGCGGCGACTACTGGCGCCAGGGCGTGTTTTACAAAATATTGGTTGACCATGACCGCACCAACGACTGGGAGGTTATTGACACCATTTTTGATTTTGTTGAACCTGTAAGCGAAGGCGAATATTACAAAGAGAAATACGTGATCAGCCCCGCAGATATTGAGCTGGTAACCGAGCAGATCACCGATACCTACGCCAAAATTATGGCCCACGAATTCAGTACCGGTTGCGGCAAAAAAGAGTGCGACTGGTGCCATTTTGTAAAAACGAATTTTAAACAGGCAGAGGTGGTTTTGAACGCGGTAAGCGAGGAGGAAGAGGGATAGTTTTTTGCTGGCAAATGCATTTTTTGTAGAGACGCATAATTGCGTCTCCCGCAGGACATTCAAAATTTACAAGGCAGCAATGTCTGTTTGTCAAATGAAAAATCAATATTATTACGACGTGCATTGCGGAATTAAACACTGTGCCTGAACGCGGGAGACGCAATTATGCGTCTCTACGTTGGGAAGAAAATTCTATTACTTGTAGAGACGCATAATTGCGTCTCCTTTAGGATATTTGCAAGGCCGGAAGCTCAAATAAAGCAACATAGAACGCCGGACTAACGTGCAACAAATGGAAGATAAGTACCAAAAGAAATACAGGATCTCATCGCCCCGTCTTGCAGGATGGGACTACGGTTCGCATGGTTTATATTTTGTGACTATTTGTACTAAACATCGTATTCATTATTTGGGCGAGGTTATTCAACCCGAAAACCGGAGCGACGCTTTTGTCGAATACACGGATATAGGCAAGATCGCCCATGATAATTGGTTAAAAATAACGGAATTTCATCCATTCGTTAAGCTCGATGATTTCTGCATAATGCCAGACCATATGCATGCGATCCTTTTTATTGATAAGCCTGATAAAACATCATGGGAAGTAAATAAATTGTGGCGCACAAAAAGGAAATTTGGCGGCAGTTTTACGCGGGTATAAGTCATCGGTAACAACATTTGCCAATGATAACGAGATAGATTTTGCCTGGCAACCCCGGTACTATGACAGGGTTATCAGAGATGATAAAGAATATAATAACATTCGTGAGTATATTTATAATAATCCGAGAAATTGGCTGGCAGATAATGACGGGTTTGAGAATCTTTATTTTTAGAGAAGTGTCATTTTTGTAGAGACGCATAATTGCTTCTCCCGCAGGACATTCAAACCATACAATAGTTTAAAATATCACATTAATACACCAATTAAGAGAAAACGCAATTCTGAAGATACCACGGGATTAAACGTTGTATCTGAACGCGGGAGACGCAATTATGCGTCTCTACAGAAAAAAATAAAAAACGCACCCACCTATGAAATACATCACCATCCTCCTTCTCTTCGTCACCACCATCACCTCTGCCCAAACCATCATTAAACAGGATGCGCAGATTAAGCAAATGGTTGATGAGGTATCGTCCAAAAACATCGAGGCTACCATCCGCAAACTGGTTAGCTTTAAAAGCAGGCATACTTTAAGCGATACCACCGGCAAAACCACCGGTAGTGGTGCTGCACGAAACTGGATCAAGGGCGAAATGGAAAAATACGCCTCGGAATCGGGTGGGAGAATGACGGTTGCCTTCGATACATTTACCCAGCCAAAAGGTACACGGATTGATAAGCCGGTAAAACTGAAAAACGTATTGGCCATACTTAAGGGCACCGACCCAACAGATACCCGCGTTTACCTGGTATCGGGTCATTACGATTCGCGGATTAATGATGTGATGGATGCTAATGGGGTAGAACCGGGCGCCAACGATGATGCATCGGGTACGGCGCTTTCTATGGAATTGGCCAGGGTAATGGCCAAACGTTCGTTCCCGGCAACCATAATTTTTATGACAGTGGTGGGCGAGGAGCAGGGGCTTTACGGTTCGACCAATGTGGCCAAACGCGCCAAAGCCGAAAACTGGAATGTAGATGCCATGCTGAACAATGATATTGTAGGCAACACCCATGGCATGGAAACCGACCTGAAGGATAACCGCAGCGTGCGGGTTTTTAGCGATGGCATCCCCACCAATGCTACCGATAAGCAGGTGGCAGCGCTAAAATCATTGGGCGGCGAAAATGACAGTCCATCGCGCGAGCTGGCCCGCTATGCCAAGGAAACCGGCGAACGCTATGTTGACCAACTGGATGTAAAACTCATTTACCGCCGCGACCGCTACCTGCGCGGCGGCGATCACCTGCCGTTTTTGGAGCAGGGCTTTACGGCTGTAAGGTTTACCGAAATGAACGAAGATTTTAACCGCCAGCACCAGAATATCCGCACCGAAAACGGCGTAGACTACGGCGACCTGCCCGACTTTGTAGATTTTAACTACGTACAAAAAGTAGCCCGCATGAACCTGTCGGTGCTGGCCAACCTGGCCCTGGCGCCTGCCCGGCCACAAAACGTAGGCATTGTAACCAGCGACCTTACCAACAAAACCAAACTAACCTGGGAAGCACCATCCGCAGGCAAAAAACCGGCAGGCTACTACGTACTGATGCGCGAAACCACCAGCGCCTTTTGGGAACGTAAATTTTACGTAGCTGATACAACGGCTACGCTGGCCTACTCAAAGGATAATTACTTTTTTGCAGTGCAATCGGTAGATGCTGATGGGCACGAGAGTTTGCCGGTGTTTCCGAAGCCGATACGTTAATTGCCAGGGTATATGGAAATTAGTAATATCATAAATTTAGTTACCGCTGCTCTCTTTGGCGGAACCTTTGTAATAGTTCCCTTGCTTATAATTGTTCATCTTTTAAAAATCCGGTTGTATAAGATAGATAAACAGGTATTGATACAGGCTGTTAATACCTGCTTGCTTTTTGGTTCTACCATTTTTTTGATATCATTAATTGCAGAGATATTTAGGGCGTATTATTCACAGGCTGATTATCAGCAGTATGTTTTTCTCAATCGTTACACGGGGCCATTATGGTATGTAGGGGCTGTAGAGATAATTAGTAAGTTATTGTTGCCTCAATTGTTTTGGATTAAAAAATTTCGGAAGTCTATGAGTGCTTTAATCTGCATTTTTTGCATCATGATATTTTTGAAGGTTGTCCCGTTATTAATAATGTTTTTATCGTCGCTTGTGTTATTTAAAAGTATCAGCATCGGAATTGCTTACCGCTTAAGCTATTCCTGGCATGATCTCTTAATTTATATCGTAATTTTAACAGTATTCTATTTTAATTTGAAACGAAAAAAGTTAAGTCAGGCTGTATCTGTTTAAGCATGGTTACTTTTGTTTCAAACTAACAATTTACCTTTAAAAATTAGAAGGGCAGCTACCACCAAATGCAAAAAAACAAAATACCCATACGCCCATTATTAGCGGTTTTAGGTTCGATACTAAGCGTTCAAATTGGGGCAGCTATAGCTAAGGGATTGTTTCCGGCTCTTGGTGCTTCGGTAACCGCCACCTTGCGGATTGGCTTATCCGCACTGATGTTGCTTGCGGTGAACAGGCCCGGATTAAAAACCCTGACAAAAGTACAATGGCGGGCGGTTATCCCTTACGGATTGTGCCTTGGGGCCATGAACTTGATTTATTACCTGGCATTATCACGCATCCCGTTGGGGATAGCGGTCACGCTTGAGTTTATGGGGCCGCTGCTGCTGGTAGTATTCAGCTCAAAACGGCTCATCGAATTTTTATGGGTATTGCTTGCTGCTGCCGGAATAGCATTGATGACACCCTGGAACAACACCAACATTGATTTATTTGGCGCGGGCATGGCCCTGCTGGCAGGCGCTTTTTGGGCCGGGTATATTGTTTTGGGCCGCAGGGTATCGGCAGTGTTAAACGGTGGGGAGGCTGTTACCATAGGTATGCTGTTTGCATTAATTATTACATTGCCATTCGCCTTCGCAAGTGGCGGCATGCTGAATTTCAACAGCAGCATGATTATCCCTGCTGTAGGGTTGGCATTATTTTGCAGCGCTGTCCCGTTTTCGTTAGAGATGTATGGCCTCAAATACATTCCCACCAAAACCTTCAGTATCCTTATGAGCATGGAGCCCGCTGTAGGTGCTATTTGCGGGTTGATTTTTCTGAAAGAGTATCTTTCGGTACAGGAATACGCCGCGGTTGTGCTGGTGGTAATCGCAAGTGTAGGGGCAACAATTGGTAACCGCGAAAATATAGGTAAAATAGCCCCCGACGTTTAACCGTCGGCTCCCAAATGGCTGTAATCCGGATATTGGAGCAACAGTGAAGCGTTAGGCAAATGCCAGGATATATGGGCCGTTCCTGCGGAACTTTGAATAGGCGTGGCTATCTTGTCCACAGGTTAAAACCCGTGGCTAATAGATGATCCGCCCGCTACGCGGACTTTGATGCGGGATCGAGACACTTATGGTCAATTGAGAGATTTATTTTTTTGACTTAAGACTCTCAACTCCGCACCCGATGAGTTTTTTACGTTTACCTTCCTCCAGGGGTGTAGCTCCGCAACATATTGTAGCCACGGGTGGAACCCCGACAATTAAAACAGAGAACCGTAGGTTCGGCACATATAAATTAAAAAAGGCCGTCCCTTTCGAGACAGCCTTTCATTGCACCTAAACCCGGATTACCAACCCGGATTTTGGGTTAGTTGGGGGTTTAATGTAATTTGTTGGGATGGAAGGGGGTATAAATAATTTTTTTCGCCAAATAACCTGGCGGTTTGATCCAGGATCAGGTTGCCATTGGCATCTTTGGCGTTTGTTGGTACGGGCTTTACAGGGTCTGGGCCCAACTCCGCCTGAGTTCCGGTGTATTTATACAACACCGGCCATGGGCTTACAAAAGCGGCAGCATTGCCATAAGCAGTACCACCTACGTTAGTTACAAGGTCGGTTGTGCCGCTGTGCCAGCGTTTAATGTCGTCAAACCTGAAATCTTCGTCATAAAGCTCTATCGTACGCTCTCTTCTTATCTCGGTACGCATATCCATATTATTGGTATTCACCAGTGCATTGCTAAGCCCCGGCATGCCATTGGTTGAATTGCAGCGCAGGCGCACAAGGTTTACAGATTTGTTAAGGTCGGCATCTGAAATTATTCCGTTTCGTTCATATACCGCTTCGGCATAGTTAAGCAGTACTTCCGCATAGCGAATTACCGGGTAATCTTCCGATTCTTTACCATCAACCAATTGCCTTTCTGATATCCATTTCTGATTGCCGTAGCCGTAAGGTTTTGCCGGCCCCAGCGAATTTGCCCTGTCGGCCGCATCGCCGGTCCAGTTAACACGGCCATTTATGCTGTACCAGTAATACTGGTAAGTAATTTTAATGGTGTATTTTAAACGGTTATCGCGGTTCTGGAATTCTGACAGATAGGTTTGAAAGCCGCCAAACTGCGGCGATTTTTCAACCGGCAGCCCATCGGTACACAAAAACATATTTACAAATTTTTGCGCTACGCCGGTTGCCATGGTGCTGCGGCTCACAAATACGTTAGCCGGCTTCAGCACGTCATCATATCGGGTAGATAGTATGTATTCATGGTTGGCAGTTTTGGTGATACCCGCAGGATTTGATTTGATGTTTTCAAGTATGAATAAATATTTCAGGCAGGAGTCGCCCAGTACAGTGCTGTTGCCGCCAAGAGCGTTTGAAGCCGCCGTGCCAAACAGTGCATACTGGTTACTGGCCATAACTGCGGCACTTGCCGCTATCGATTTATCCAACAAGGCATTATACCGCGCTGCATCGCCCGATCTGAATTTTTGCCAGGTACCTTCATAAAGTGCCACGCGGCTCAAAAATGCCTGCGCTGCCATCTGGGTTACACGGCCAAAATCTGCTGAGTTGGTTGATAGGGAAACCGGCAGGGCTGGTATGGCTGCCTGCAGGTCGGCTATAATCAAATCGGCTACCTGGTCGCGGGTGGCCCTGGCGCCAAACAACTCCGGCGAGGTAAGGTCAAGCGGCTTGGTAATCAGGGGCACGCCACCGTATTGCTGTAAAAGATCAAAATAGGTATACGCGCGGAAAAATTTGGCCTCGGCCACATATTGGGCTATTTCGGCAGGCCTTGGGTAAGATGCCGCTTTATCCAGCAGGTAATTGGCAGCCCTTATCCTGCCATAATCAACAGTCCAGTTTCCGGCGTTACCAAAGCCGGGCTCGGTAACGGGTACAATGTTGGTACCCGAGCCGTAGGCACCACCGCCGCCAAACAGGTCTGACCGGCCATCGGAATGCGGATTATCAGACAAGCCGTTAATGGTGGTAAAGTTTTTAAGATAGCCGTAATACTGGTTGGCAAAAGTTTTAAAATCTGTTGGTGATTTAAAGTAGGCCGCATCTGATAATTGGTCAAGCGGCTTTAAGTTGAGTGCTTTATTACATGACATTATAGTAAAGCCAAAGGCAAACCCTATAACCGACATGAACTTGATATATTTCGTCTTCATTTGATATCTTTTTTTAAATTAAAAAGTCACGTTTGCGCCAAGGGTGAGGTAGCGGTAAAAAGGGTACCTTTCGTTGCCTGATACTGTCCTGGTAACTTCCGGGTCCCAGCCGTCATGTATATAGGTTTTTTCCCACAGGTCGCTGCCCGAAAAGTAAATCCGCAGGCCTTTTATGGCATGCGTGTGTGCCAGCAGGCTTTTAGGTATGGTATAACCAAGCACTACGTTTTTAAGGCGTACATAGGCGCCGTTTTGCACACGCCAGGTTGATGGCTGGTAGTTATAGTTGTTAATACCGTTGTTTTGTGCCGAATGCAGGTTGGGATAATAAGCATCCGGATTTTCTGGCGACCACACATTACCCAGGTAAGATGTTGTTTGACCCTGGAAAATAGACAGGAAAGGAACGCTGAAGTTTGCTGATGACCCGGTACGCAACACGGCCCGTTTGCCTACTCCCTGGAAAATGGAGTAAAAATCAAACCCATTCCACTGCAAACCAAGGTTAAGCCCATAACTGTACCTTGGGTTATCCGATCCCAGGTAAACAAGGTCGCCCTTATCGGCAGTGGTGCCTCCTATACTCAGTTTACCATCGCCATTAACATCCACAAACTTATTATCGCCGGGGCGCAGGCCGCTCATCTGGCCGGCAGGGTTAGCAAGCGCCGATGGTATGGGTAAGCCTATGTTGTTGGTGCTCCCGGCAGGCGCGTATTGTGCGTTATAAGCATCAACTTCGGCCTGTGTTTGCAGCTTGCCTCCATATTTTAAGCCGAAGTACGATCCAAGAGGATACCCCTCAACGGTTGCGTTATAACCTGGTGCAATAACATTTGCCCCGCCAAAATGAACCAGCTTGTTTTGGTTATCGGTAATTGTACCGCTAACCGAGTAGGTTAGCTTGCCAATGTTTGACCGCCAGGTAAGGCTACCCTCATACCCCCAGGTATGCAATGTACCAATGTTTTGTGTTGGTGCGCTGGCGCCAAGTACACCCGGATACAGCTGGTTAAGCAGCATATTATTATTTTCATTCCGGTAGATGTCAAATGAGCCCGAAAGGTGGTCGTTTAAAATGGCGAAATCCAATGCCAGGTTCTTTTTAACTACGGTTTCCCAGGTCCGGTTAAGCGAAACCAGGCTGCCGGTGGTAGTTACCGAGGTTGCCAGGTTATTGCCCAATAACGCGCCGCCCGTATTTACGTTAAGCGATTGTAAGTAATCATACAAGCCGATGCCGCTTTGGCTGCCGGTGGTTCCGTAACTTGCCCGCAGCTTAAGGGTTGAGAAGATGTTGAGGTTTTTTACAAATGACTCTTCGGATATAAGCCATGAACCCAACACCGAGCCAAATATTTTCCATCTTTTATCGGCAATAAACTTTGACGAGCCATCATAGCGGCCCTGCACCTCCAGGTTATATTTACTGTTGTAGGTATATGTAGCCCGGCCGAAGTATGACCCCAGCGCATAATGATTCTGGGTTTCGCCATTGGTTACAAAGCCGGCGGTGCCGCTGGTAACACCGGTTCCTAATGATGGGATATCGTCGCTGCCCAGGTTGTAGGTACGTGTGGTAAAATAATTGTACTCATCGCGCTCGTATGAGCTTCCAAGCATTACCCCAACGGCGTGTATCTTGTTAAACACGTTATCGTACGATACCCTGCCCGCCAGGTTATAATAAGGCTCGGTAATGTTGCTGCGGTTATAAAACGTATTGCTGCCGCCGTTGCCGCCGTTTATCGGGTTGGTTTGTATTAACAGGTTACCGGCATAGTTGTAAAACTGAACCTGCTTTTGCTGTATCCTGCTATCCTGGTACCATACGTGGTAGCCTGTTACCGCAGTAAATGTAAGGTGTTTGGCAAAATTGTAGGTAAAGGTTGAATTGAGCAAAGCCCTGCTGTTCGATTCCTTGTTATCGCCGCCATATTTAAGCAGTGCAGGCGCGCTGTAAACCGTTCCCCAGGCATAAGGCTGCCCTTTTGAAGTAAAAGCGGGCAGGCCGGGCTGGGCGTAGTTACTTAGCGCGCTGTAACCGCCGTAGCTATATAATGTAGGCTGCTGTATATTATTCCTTTCGAGGGATATATTGGTTTCCAGGTTTACCCTGTCGCTAAATTTATAGCTGTGATTTAAGCGGAGGTTGTAACGCTGGTTTCCGTTGAGGCCCCATTTTAGCTGGCTGCCGTCGTTAAGGTAACCTAATGATACCCGGTAGCCGCTACGGTCGCCCGAGCCCGAAAAGCTTAGGTCCTGCTGGGTTGATGTAGCGTTGCCCCACAACATTTTTTGCATGTTGGTATCAAAAAAGGTAAAGTCCTTAACATCGCCAAATGATGGCAGCGGGGTGCCATTATATAAAACACCATTGGCCGAACCGGCATAGCCCGGTAACCTGGTGATATCGATATAAAGTGAATCAGGCGGATGGGTGGCCAGGTCGGCCAGTTGGTACCAAAGATAGTTGGTAGGAGCCACGCCATAGTTATCGTTTGTTAAGGCCTCTTTTAAGCTTTGGCCCCACTGCCGGTCATTAATCAAAATAGGCTGAAGGCCAAGTCTTTTTTGGGAAATAGTAGAAAGGTACTGTACATCCATTTTACCCGATTTGGCTTTTTTGGTAGTGATAAGCACTACACCAAAGGCAGCGCGCGCACCGTAAATAGATGCGGCGGCATCTTTCAGGAAAGATATATTGTCAATATCATTCGGGTTTATGGAGTTTAGCTCGGCATTGTTAACCAGTGCTACACCATCCAGCACAATAAGCGGATCCTGGGTGTTGGTTGATGTGGCCCCGCGGATCTGGAAGTTCCAGTTTTCGCGGCCGGGCTGGGCCGATGTGCGGGTAACCACCACACCCGGAACCTGGCCCTGTAAGGATTCGAGCGGGTTATTGATAGGCCCCCTGTCCTGGAAAACCTTTGATGATACGGTGGCAACCGCTCCGGAAACAGTAGCCCGTTTTTGCTGGCCATAGCCTACTACAACCACCTCTTCCAGCCCCTTGTTTGATGGCGTAAGTTTGATGATCATCGGCTTATCAAAATCGGCGGCTACAGTAACCGATGTATAGCCAATGCTCTTAAACTGCAGCGATGTATTTGCTGCAACGGTAATTTTGAAAGTGCCGTTTAAATCGGCTGCTACCCCGTTTGATGTGCCTACAGCCAGCACGGTAGCCCCTATAACGGCCTCGCCGGTGCTGGCGTCAATAATTTTACCGGTAACGGCCTTGTTTTGGGCCGATGCTGTTGCTGCGCAGGCAATTAACAGAAGTACAGCAAACAGCCGTAGTATCCGGTGTTTTGTTTGGTAAAAAACATTCATAAAGTGTTGGTTTTAATGTTCATAATTTTAATTTGTATTGGATTTCAGTTGTTTAATTATTGGTTTATTTAGTGCCCCCGGGCAGGTAATTAGTATGGTAAAGACATTAAAAGAGGAGTGGGATACTCATTTTTGGAGCACTTTTTTTAAATGTATTGAGTGGACTACTTCGCTCTCGCGAGGTTAGCATAGCGTAACTCGTGAGTAATCGGGTGTAAGCTTCCAGCTTACGTATCCATATCCGCTTAGCGCGGGGGCAGCTGAAAGCTGCAAACATGATACCCACGAGCTGAAAGCTCGCGGGAGCGGTGGGGCAAATCAAAAGCCCTCTCCTTTGGAGAGGGTTGGGTGAGGCTCTTTTTTTTACTAAGTTTGTATTATGTATTTCTTTAGAAAAAAAGATCCCAACAGGCCTACCAGTTTTAACCTGCGGGCCATGCATATTATCAATGCAATTGCCATAACTATGTTTTTAGCGGGCATCATCTACAAGCTTATACAAGTGTTCATACTTAAAAAATGATGGAAATAATAAACACCAATAACGCGCCTGCACCTATCGGGCCGTACAGCCAGGCAACCGTTGCCGGTAATTTTGTATTTGTATCTGGCCAGATACCTCTTAACCCCGCCACCGGCGAACTGGTTACCAGCGGTATTAAAGATGAAGCCGTTTTAGTAATGGAAAACATTAAAGCCATTTTAACCGAAGCAGGCATCGGCTTTGCCAACGTGGTAAAAACCAGCATATTTTTAACCGACCTGGGTAATTTTGGCCAGGTAAACGAAGTATACGGCACCTATTTTACATCAAGCTTCCCTGCCCGCGAAACGGTACAGGTATCGGCCTTGCCAAAAGGCGTTAATGTAGAGATATCGGTTATTGCGGTAAAATAAAGCCTCAAGCCCCACCCAACCCTCCCCTGAAGGGGAGGGCTTTTGAATAAAAATACGCGTCATTGCGAGTGACTACCGGGTGATCTGGAAAAACAGTAATGACGTTTGTGAAATAGCATTTATAAAACCCGTCATTGCGAGGTACGAAGCAATCCCGAACTATGTGGGACTTAGCAAATCGAGGATTGCTTCGTACCTCGCAATGACGGATATTCGATATTGATAGTATAGGTGGAACTTAGCAAATCGGGGATTGCTTCGCGCCTTATAACAAAATCAACTAACGGTTTAAAAAACACGCTAATAAAAAGTCTCCCCTTCAGGGGAGATTTAGAGGGGCTGCAGCTTTCCTATGGATCCTTTTCAAACACCACTTACATACTTAAAAGGCGCGGGCCAAACCCGGGCCGAGGTGTTGAAAAAAGAATTGGCTATTGCCACTTTTGAGGATTTGCTGCGCCATTTCCCTTTTCGGTATATCGACCGGACAAAATTTTACAAGGTAAAAGATATTAACCCCGATTTGCCTTATGTGCAGGTTTTGGCCCGCGTTATCAGCAAGCAAATTGTTGGCGAAAAGCACACTAAGCGACTGGTAGTGCAAACCCGTGATGATACCGGCACGCTGGAACTGGTTTGGTTTAAAGGCATCAACTGGATAGATAAAACCATTGTGCCCGGCACCGTATACATTGTGTTTGGTAAAGCAGGCTCCTTTAACGGGCAGGCGCAAATGGCGCATCCCGAAATGGAAATCTACTCGCCTGCTAATATGCAGCGGCAGGGCAACGCCACCCTGCAGCCGGTTTACAACTCTACCGAAAAACTTAAACAGTTTCAGTTGGATAGCAAGGGCATTCAAAAACTTACCGCTACTTTACTGGGTTTGCATGCTAAGGATATTAAGGAGAATTTGCCGCTATATATTATCCAGCATTTTAAACTCCTGGGCCGGGCCGATGCTTATCGCAATATCCATTTCCCGGCCGATGCCAATTTGCTGAACGAGGCTTTGCACCGGCTTAAGTTTGAAGAATTGTTTTTGCTGCAGCTTAAACTCCTGCGCAATAAAATGCTGCATACCCAAAAGTTTAAGGGGAATATATTCGGCACTGTAGGTCATTACTTTAACGATTTTTATCACCATAAACTACCTTTCCAGCTAACCACGCCGCAAAAGCGGGTGTTAAAGGAAATAAGGCAGGATACCCAGCGCGGCGTACAAATGAACCGCCTGCTGCAAGGCGATGTAGGCAGCGGCAAAACCGTTGTGGCCCTGATGGCCATGCTGATAGCTGTTGATAACGGCTTCCAGACCTGTATTATGGCGCCAACCGAAATATTGGCCAGTCAGCACTACCAAACCATCAGCACTTTGGTTGGCGATGGTTTTATCGAGGTGGCCCTGCTCACCGGATCGACCAAACAAAAAGACCGCAGGGTGCTGCACCAGAAACTGGAGAGCGGCGAAATGAAGATACTGATTGGTACCCACGCGCTGATAGAAGACAAAGTGCAATTTAAAAACCTGGGTTTTGTGATAATTGATGAGCAGCACCGTTTTGGGGTTGAGCAAAGGGCGAGACTTTGGCGTAAAAACGTCGTGCCGCCCCATATCCTGGTGATGACGGCAACCCCCATCCCCCGCACCCTGGCCATGACCCTGTACGGCGACCTGGATGTATCGGTAATAGACGAGCTGCCCGCCGGCCGTAAGCCCATCCAAACACTGCATTTTTTTGATAACCAGCGCCTGCGGGTATTTGGTTTTATGAAAAAAGAAATTGCCCTTGGCCGGCAAATTTATATTGTGTACCCGCTGATTAAAGAAAGCGAAAAACTCGACCTTAAAAACCTGGAGGAGGGCATCGAAATTATCTCGCGCGAGTTTCCATTGCCTGAGTATAAGATCAGCATTGTACATGGCAAATTAAAACCTGCCGATAAAGAATTTGAGATGCAGCGCTTCATCAAAGGGCAAACTCAAATTATGGTGGCCACCACCGTGATAGAGGTTGGGGTTAACGTACCCAATGCCTCGGTAATGATTATTGAAAATGCCGAACGTTTTGGCCTGTCGCAACTGCACCAGCTGCGCGGTAGGGTAGGGCGCGGGGCCGAGCAATCGTACTGTATTTTAATGAGCAGCCACAAGCTAAGCCACGATGGCAAAATCCGGCTGAATACCATGGTGAAAACCAATAACGGTTTCGAGATCTCGGAGATCGACCTGCAGCTGCGCGGCCCCGGCAACCTGGATGGTACCCAACAAAGCGGCGTGCTCGACCTGAAGGTTGCCAACCTGGCTACCGACCAGGAGTTGTTGTTTAAGGCCCGCAAAACGGTGGAGCAGATCTTCACCAAAGACCCCCAGTTGGCCCTGCCCGAAAACCAGGTGCTGCACCATGCCTTCGAAACAAAAAATGCCGGTTTAAGCTGGGATAAAATTTCCTGAGGCTTTCATTATTGCCGCAAAATATTAAATTTGTTTCCGACTGACTTTGCTATAAAATAAACTTGTGAAAAAGTTGAAATTTTTTACTCAAAATTTGAAGTTTATCGCACATTATTATCCATTCTTTGAACATTTTTAATGAAAAAAACATTTACCCTATTATGCGCCGCCATGCTGTCGGCCACCTTTGTCCACGCCCAGCAGGACTCCCTCATGATCCGCAAAATTTACGACGAAGCCCTTGTAAACGGCAAAAGTTATGAAAGCCTGCGTTACCTGTGCAAAAACATAGGCCAGCGTATCAGCGGCTCGGCCAACGCCCAAAAAGCGGTGGAGTGGAGCAAGAAATTGATGGAAAGCTACGGCTTCGATAAGGTTTATTTACAGGAGGTTATGGTGCCGCACTGGGTGCGCGGAGCCAAAGAAACCGCTTTTATTATTGATGGTAAAAACCGTATCCCGGTGCCTATTGCCGCCCTGGGCATGACAGTTGCTACCCCCAAAGAAGGAATTACTGCCAATGTTATTGAAGTACAGAGCCTTAAAGAACTGGAAACTCTTGGCGAGGCGGCTATTAAAGGTAAAATTGTATTCTTCAACCGCCCTTTCGATCCCCGGTTTATTGAAACAGGCCGTGCCTACGGAACCGCTGGCGATCAGCGCTTTATGGGGCCTGCCGCCGCTGCCAAATATGGCGCGGTAGGTGTTATAGTCCGCTCACTGACCGAGTCACTGGATGATTATCCACATACCGGCGCAACGTTGGTTGATAAGGATGGTAAAAATATCCCGGCCGCGGCAATCTCTACCAAAGCGGCTAACAAGCTGAGTGCCATGCTTAAAATGCGCAAATTTCCGGCAGCTAAATTTTATTTTAAACAAAGCTGCCAGTTGTTGCCAGATGTATTATCCTACAACGTAGTTGGTGAACTGACTGGTACAGCGCATCCTAATAAGTTCATCACCGTAGGCGGCCACCTTGATTCATGGGATTTGGCCGAAGGTGCGCATGACGACGGTACCGGTGTAATGCAATCGGCCGAGGTGCTGCGGGTGCTTAAGGCGGTAGGCTATCACCCTAAAAATTCAATTCGCGCCGTATTTTTCATGAACGAAGAAAATGGGGATAAAGGTGGTATTAAATACGCCGAACTTGCTGCCCAAAATAAGGAAGAACATATTGCTGCCATAGAAACTGACGAGGGCGGATTTACGCCGCGCGGTTTCAGCTTTTCGGATGTATCTAAGGATTTTATAGCCAAAGTGAACAGCAACTGGAAGGCCCTGCTTGAGCCATATGAAGTTGATCAGTTAACTATCGGCGGTGCCGGTGCAGACATTGAACCAATGAAAAAAACGGTGCCCGGTGTAGTGTTAATTGGCTTCAGGCCCGATTCACAGCGCTATTTTGATGTGCATCACACACCTAACGATGTTTTTGAAAACGTAAACAAACGCGAACTTGAATTAGGTGATGCCGGCATGGCAGCACTTATTTACCTGATTGATCAGCACGGATTTTAACACGATTTTCAGGATTTTACAGGATTGACAGGATTTTTTTTGATTTGCAACCGCCGGTGTCTTCGCTGGCGGCTTTTTGCATTAAGGATAGGAGCGGATACCGGCCAAATGTGATTAAGGCCTGCGCAGTATAAGCGTATAGCCTGACCCGAGGAACGAGGGTAATGCCCATATATAAATTTTGAAAATAAGGAGATGTTTTCTGGTATGGTCTGCGGGCAATCATGCGGTTTTTAGGTAAATAGTGTGCACATCTACTATTTGCGCATCAAAAAAATCCTGAAAATCCTGTTAAATCCTGAAAATCGTGTCGTAAATTTGCACTTCATCTAAAACAACCCTGTGACTGAAGAAGGCGATAGTACACCCCAGAAAATAGATTCGTTTGCTGCATTGCGATATAAAGACTTCAGGTCATACATCGGCATGCGCTTTTGTTTCACCTTTGCATATTCAATGCAGGCCGTGGTTATCGGCTTTTACATGTACCAGATTACCCATAGTGCGTTTGCATTAGGTTTAATAGGTTTATGCGAGGCCATCCCGGCTATAAGCATTGCGCTGTACGGGGGCTATATTGCCGATAAATCTGAAAAGCGTAAAATGCTTTTGCTGATATTCAGCGGCGTTATACTTACATCATTGGTGATGTTTACGGTTACGCTTAAAAGTATGAGCGGCATTATCCATGTAGGATGGATTATTCCGATAATTTATGTGATGATATTTTGTAATGGCATTGCCCGTGCATTTTACGGCCCGGCTACTTTTACTATTTACGCGCATAGCATCCCTAAGGAAGTGTACCCTAATGGCAGCACCTGGAGCAGCTCCAGCTGGCAGGTAGCGTCAATCATTGGCCCGGCCGCCGGTGGGTTAATCTATGGCTATTCGGATAAGTTTTTTGGTATAAGCGGCATCACTGCAACATTTGGCTGCATTATTTTTTTCCTAGTTGTATCGTTGGTGTTGGTTGCGCTGTTGCGAAAATATCCGCCTGTATTTGTGCCGAAGGAAAATATCTGGAAAAGCCTTTCGGCAGGAATTGAATTTGTATTTGGGAATAAAATGATGATCGGCGCCATGAGTCTTGATCTGTTCTCGGTATTTTTTGGTGGTGCTGTGGCTTTGCTGCCGGTTTTTGCCAACGAAATTTTGAAAGTAGGGGCCGAGGGATTGGGCATTATGCGGGCAACATCGTCATTAGGCGCGGTTTTAACCATGTTGGTAATGACCCGGTTTTCGCCTATGGGTAAGCCATGGCGCAATTTATTGATAGCGGTAACCGGTTTTGGGTTATCAATTATATGCTTTGGCTTGTCTAAAAGCTTCTACTTATCGCTGTTTTTTATATTTACCGAAGGCGCGTTTGACAGCGTTAGCGTAATTATCCGCGGTACAATTATGCAGTTGTTAACGCCCGATCATATGCGTGGCCGGGTATCGGCGGTAAACCAGATGTTTATAGGTTCATCAAACGAAATTGGCGCTTTTGAATCAGGTACGGCAGCCAGGTTAATGGGTACTGTGCCCTCTGTGCTTTTTGGCGGTAGTATGACGATGCTTATTGTTGGGATAACCTACCTGAAAACCAAAAGGCTTGTGCCGCTGTCACTAAGCCAAATTCAACCGCCGGAGGTGGCTGAAGAAGAAATCATCGCCAAATAAGTCTCCCTTTCAGGGAAGGCTCGATGCTATTAAGTGAAGCGCATTCAACCCCGTAGGGGTATAACATTTGTAGAGAAAATAGAAAAATAATGCTCCGTGCCGTAGGTACGGAACTTATGTAGCGTACCTACGGCACGCAAAATGTTAAATTACAAGTTACTACAAATATTTTGCTCCGATGGAGCAACCTGTCAACTCTTTAACCTAATAGCATTCAGGGGAGATTTAGAGGGGCTTACCCCAGCACGCTATCCACCCAGGCTTTACCCCAGTTTTCCACTTCATCGGCACTCCAGAGTGATGGATAAAAAATACGTTTCTGAAAGCGCGGAGGCAGGTATTTTTGCCAGTTGGTACCGCCGGTGGCTTTTATTTCCTCGGGTTCGCGGTTAAGGTAACGCACAGCCGATTTGTAGTGCGATAGCGGCCAGTTTACGTTTACATTTACATCCAGCTGGCGCAATTCGGCTTTTAACTCAGGTGTAAGCCGGCCTTCGGCCTCAAATTTTAAAGCCAGTGTGTTAAAATTATAGCCAACATTTGCCTTTCCCAGCTCAATAAATGTTTTGGCGTACTTTTTTTCGAACTGTTTAAGCGTTAATGTTTTTTTACCGGTTGATAGCTCGGTAGCGCCAAACTTCCAGTACAGGTATTCAAATTGCTCGTCAATTGTGGCCGTACGTAATTCCTCGCGTTTATCCTTGGCTACCAGGTTAATAAAATCGGTAGCGTATATCTCGATCATCCTGTACTGGCCCGATTGAAAACCGCTGGCGGGAAGTAACGACATCCTGAACTTCAGGAACTGCTCTTTTTCCATCCCATCAACCATAATCTCAAACGATTGGGTTAGCGCGCCAAAATACCTGTTAATGCGCTTTAAACGTGCAGTAAAAAAATCAACAGTTAAGGGTTGGGCCGCAGCTATCTGTTGGCACTCATGCAATGCCAGCTTAAAATATAATTCGGTTATCTGGTGATAGATGATAAAGATCTCTTCGTCGGGAAAGGGCGTTTTAGGGCTTTGCAGGCTCAATAACGTATCCAGATGTATGTAATCCCAGTAGGTTAAAAAATCGGCGTATAGCAGCCCGTCAAGATAGGAGTTCATATCCTGGCCCATGGCTTCGTATTTTTCCTGTAACTGCGCCAGGCGCCCTTCAATTTCTGGAGAGAATTGCATAATCAAAGGTAGCAAAAATGGGATGAGGTTAAACAAGGCAGCCCGCATCAAAAATTAAAACATTTTTTGATGCGGGCTGTCTTATGTCTGAATCAGAATTGACAGAATTAATGGATTTTCAGAATTTAAAAAATGAAAACGTGTAAATTTATTCTGTTCATTCTTAAATTCTGATTCAGACAATAACCTTAAACATCATGAAAATCAGTAAAATATTAATAGGTATTGATGATAGCACTTACGCGCATAATGCTGCGGCGTATGGGTTTGATATTGCACATACTTATAATGCCGCGGTGGGCCTGGTACATATTATCGAGCCGACTGTTTTTCCGCAAACGCCTAATGATAGTTTAATTGGTATGCCGGAAACTATGGGGATAGATCAGGTTGAGTTAATTGATATACAATCAAAGCAATCTTTATCAGTAATTGAAAGTATTAAAAAAGAATATGCGGGTGAGCTTGAGGTTACCTCGTTTACCGATTTTAATATTACTGCCGATGGTATACTTAGCTGCGCTAAAGAATTTAACGCCGACCTGATTGTATTAGGCACGCATAGCCGCACCGGGCTTGATCGTTTCCTGATGGGCAGCGTAGCCGAAAACGTAGTAAGGCATTCAACTATCCCGGTATTGGTTGTCCCTTTTATTGCTTAAGCAGGTTCGGGGTTCGTGTTGCGAGGGGCGGGTAAGCACCGCCCGGTATTTTAAGAGGCTCTCTAAATTTGATTTAGATTATTTATGTATCACTTAAAATCATTGCCGTTGACTTTAGTCAACGGAATAATTGAAAGGCGAGTGGCTTTAGCCAAAGTCCGCTTGAATAATTTGGCTAAAGCCAGCAATTATAATTTTTTACCGTTGACTTTAGTCAACGGCAATGAATAATTTCCGTTTTTAGGCAGATTCTAAGACTTCAAAAACACGAACCAGGCAACAGGAACCGGGCAACCGATTAGTATAGTAGCCTGAATTTAATAGTATGCTCAATCGCCTTCAACTCGTTGAGTACCTGGGTATCGTAGCCCGTATTTACGTCGGTAATAACATAACCTATTTGTGGGTTGGTAACCAGGAACTCGCCAACAATATTGATGTTGTGGCGGGCAAATACATCGTTTATTTTGGCCAGGATGCCGGGCACATTTTTGTGAATGTGAATTAAGCGGTGTGCATTGTTAACCCTTGGCGGCTGTAAATCTGGAAAATTGCAGCTGGTATGCGTTTTGCCCTCGTTCATGAAAGCCAATACCCTTTTTGGCAAAAAATCGCTGTTATGCGGGTTATGCCTCGGATCGTCAAATATAATAATGCCGTTTTCGGTGGCTGTTTCGGCAAGTTTGTTATTGCACTTGCCAAAAATACCTATCACTTTTAACCGGCCTGAATTTTGTACCTGCTCGGGCGTTGGCTGGTGGTCTTCATCACAAAATAAAACACCTGCTTCTTCTAAATATTTATCTTCAATCTCATCCCGGTTGCGAATGTTGTACCCTTCTTTTTTCATTTGAGCCTGTGCCTCTTCATCAATTGCGCCAACTACCAGGCATTTGATGCGGTTTTTGGGATATGATATGGCGCGGGGTAATTTGTTCAGGTACAGGAATTCGTCAAAGCTTGGGGTAACGTGGTCGGCCTTTTCGGTTACAGATTTACGCTCAATGTTTTCGGTAAAAGCATAGAATTTCTTGATCATGCCCGATTCCTTCAGCTGAAAATCGGAGTAACCATCGCCTATGCCATAAATATCGCCGGGCAGCTGCAGTTCTTTAAGCAACTTAACTTTACCCCCTTCTTGCGACAGGGGGTTGGTGCGGTCATAACCTATAATATTACCTTCGTCGTCAAACTCGAAAGTATTGGCGTAGATGTTTTCTTTTTTAATATGATACTCGGTAACTACTGGCGTAATAAACTCTTTAAAACCGCCGGATACGATCAAAACCTCGTCCTGGTGATTTTTAAAAAAGATGGTGTTGCGCGAGAATGAGGTAGATACCTTTTTTTTAAGATGGCTGATGAGTTGCTTTAAATGATCGCGATTGGCACATAATAATTTAACCCTTGCTTCTAAACTTTGGGTAAAGGACAGCCTGCCTTCCATCGAGGCATTGGTTAAATCTTCTATCTGTTTGTAAATACCCTCGCGGTCGGGATGATTTTTGAGGGATATGCGGGCCAGTTCGTCAAGGGCCTCAACCTGTGTAAACGTGCTGTCGAAATCAATAATAAAGTACTGCTCCATCTTGGGTGCAAATGTGCAAATTTTTTTGGTTCATTAGTTCATTGGTTTATTAGTTCATTAGTCATATATTGTGGCATTATTAAATTAGATTATATGGAATTATTATCCCCATCAATGGGACTGACAGTATGGAGTATCATCAATGTAGCGATTTTCATCCTGATTGTATGGGTGGTTTTAAGGCTGATCAAGGCTTATGGAAAAAAACACAGTATCAAAAAAATATAACCGGGTCAACTTAATCTAACCCATCAACCACTCACCACAACTCACTTCCCAAACCGCTTGCCATATTTAATAGCAGGCAATTCAATATACCGGTGCATTAGCCTGGAAAGAAACACCAGGAATATCAATATCACCACATCAAAAAGAATATTTAAAGTAACATTGGTTTGTATCGCGGTGGTTTTTAAATGCCCTAACAAATAGATGCCGATGGGCACGTGTACCAGGTAAAGCGAATAGGAAATATCGCCATAGCGGCTAAGCAAATTGCTTTTTAGCGGTTTAAAGTGGTTGATAACAATAAGCCCCCCGGTAATTAAGCAAAGTACAATGTAAATATAGGATTGATGGGTTGCGTAAAAATCAACCGCTGAAAAGGCCAATAAGGCAATATTAAACCATTTATAGGCAGGCTGATGCAGTAACTGGTATATGGCTACACCAAGGCTAAACAATGGCCACAGGTTTAAAAAGAACAATGGTCCCGATTCAAACCGGGGTAAAACAATACTCAACAGCGTAACCCCTGTTAAAGCAATTACAAAATATTGTTTTTTAAAAAAGGCGCAGGCAAATACCGCCAGGTAAAAAAACACCTCGTACGATAGCGTCCAATACACCCAGTTGATCGTTTTTATATCGGTTATGGGCGTTGTGGTAAGCGTAATTGTGGCTAATATGCCCGCAATACTTTTAGGAAGCACTGCTACGGAATTTACATGGGTTATCACCTTGAGTAATAAAACTATAACTGCGGTAGTAACCAGGCTAAACCAATAGGGCGGGAAAATGCGGAAGAAACGCCTTACCATAAATTCGGTTGGTTTTTTGGCGTGGTGCAAGGCTATAAGTATGCAGTAACCGCTTATGATAAAAAATATGGGTACCCCCAGGTGCCCGTATTTACAAAAATCGCGGTACCAGTTGTCAATCGGTTTTATAGGCTGGTTAAGATGGAAAAAAACTACCCATGAAGCTGCCAGTATCCTCAGCAAATCTATCAGGTGGTTTCTTTTATCGGGTTGCATGTAAAAAATGAATGGGCAAGGTAATGATATTGATATAAATAAATATGCTGGTTAGCTTCAATATGCCCAGGAGACTGTTGCTACTTGCACTTTAATTCACATCGATAAAATTGAATCTCTTTTTAAAATATTTTCGTGGTTTCCTTCTTAAAAACTTTTTAAATACCTTATCATGAACAAGCAAGGGTACGGTAAACTGGGTAATGATTACCTTTTGGTTATCTATTGTGTATAGTATTATATAATCAAAATTCTGGAATCTGCCCCAGGGTTTACCTTCATAAATTTCGACTGTTACAACTTCATCACTATTAATGTGTATATCAAGGTTGTCTTTACCCATGTTGAGTGTTAGTCTGTCGGCGCTTAGTATTATTGTTTTATCCTTATCAAATTGATAATACTGCCTCAGTACAAGCCATGTTTTTATTTGCTGGTATAATATTGATATCAAACCAGTAAAAAAAAATAGCAAAAACAACAATAGAGGTCCTGTTGCGGGAAATAATAATACTGCTTTTATGGTAAACCAAACAGCAAATCCGACTAATGCTAAAGTAAAAACGGACTCAAAAATTAAGCGCCGGGGATTAAATGTATAGCGTTTTTCCGTATCCATAAATCGCCTTCAATTAGTGCAATGCCTCGCAAATCTCCTTAATGGTTTTATTTATCGGCTTAAATTCAATGCCAATAGCATTCCTGATTTTTGAGTTGTCAAATTCCCGTGTTACCGATGCCGCCTGTGCCGATGTTTTGTCGATAGCCGGGTTGCCACCTGTTAACGCGGCTATTACTGCGGCACCGCGCCAGCCAATTTCCATCAGCCAGGGTTTGGCTAAAATGGCAGGCGGTTTAATCCCAAATCCGTTTGCTGCCTCGGTGGTTATAGATTGATAGGTGCGATTTTCGGCGCTGATAATGTAGCGTTCGGCGGTGATATCGCTGTTCATAAGGCCAACCATACATTTGGCTACATCGTGTACATCAACAAAGCCAATAGTGCCGGCGGTATAAAATTTAAGGCCCTTACGGATGGTTTCAAATAACGCGCCGCTGCCCACTTTACCAGCGCTTGCGCCGATAATAAGCGATGGATTCACAATTACGGCATCCAAACCTTCGGCAATACCGCGCCATACTTCCATCTCGCTCTCCAGCTTTGATATGGCATAACCATCGTTTTCTGTTGATTGCTCCAGGTGATGGTTTTCGGTAGTAAGGTCGCCGGGTTTGGCCAGGCCTATGGCGGCTATCGAACTTACGTGCACCATTCTGATGCCCTTTTCGGCACATAAATTAACCAGGTTGGCCGTGCCGGTCACGTTAGTATTGATCATCGGCTTTTTATCGGCCGACTTTAACGATACCCACGCCGCGCAATGATAAACCTGGGTTACGCCAACCAAGGCATTTTCCAGCGCGAAAATGTCCAGCATGTCGGCCTCAACCCATTCAATTTGCGATTGAAAAGGAGCAAGTAAGGCAGGTATGCCTGAAGTAGCCCGTTTGGTGCAACGAATGTTTGAGCCAGATGTAACCAGCAGTTTCGCCAGTTCGGCCCCGAGAAAACCTGTTGCGCCAGTAATTAGAATCATATATGCGGATTTCAGATGTGCAAATATGTTCATAAATGTGCAGATTTCAGATGTGCAGGTATGCAGATGAAGAATTTTGATTTACAATGTTTACATACTTTACTTATCCTATTCAGTTAATCCATTAATTCCGAAAATTCAGTTCAGACAAAAAATGTTCATCTGAAATCTGCACATTTGCACATCTGAAATTTGCATTATGTCCTTAGCTGATTTTTTTAAACCCATCGATCTGAAAAAGATCACTCCTAAAAAGGGCTACTATACCAGTCAGCTTGGCGATAAAATTGTGCATTATTCTGTCGATTTTCCCGACCTGGAGGAGAAAACCGACCTGGCTATCATCGGTGTTATGGACGATCGTAATGCTACCGATAACCAGGGCTGTGCCCTTGGGCCCGACTATATCCGCGAGAAACTTTACCAGCTTAATGAAGGGGGCTACAACTTAAAAATTGCCGACCTGGGCAATATCACAGCAGGCGCATCGGTTACCGATACCTACTTTGCCCTTAAAACTGTAGTATCCGAACTGGTTAAAAAAGACATTATCCCCATTATTTTAGGTGGTGGACAGGATTTAACCTACGCCCAATACCTGGGTTACGAGGATTTGGAACAGAAGGTTGACCTGGTGGTAGTAGATGCCCGTTTTGACCTTGATGAGGACGAAACCCCGGCGGGATTGGAAACCACTTCGCAATCATACCTCAACAAAATATTTTTACACGAGCCCAACTACCTGTTCAATTTTAGTAACCTGGGGTACCAAACTTATTTTGCCAGCCAGGAAAGTTTGCGGGTAATGGATAAGCTTTACTTTGATGTACACCGCCTTGGCGAACTGACCGGCAACATTGCCGTAACCGAGCCCGCCATTCGCAACGCCAGTATGGTAAGCTTTGATGTGGGCTCCATCCGGTCTGCCGATGCTGCAGGCAACGCCAATGCTACCCCCAATGGCTTTAACGGGCAGGAGGCCTGCCAGCTATGCCGGTACGCGGGTTTTAATGATAAGCTAAGCTCGATAGGTTTTTACGAGTTTAACCCGGCCTATGATAATAACGGCCAAACGGCTATGTTGCTGGCGCAGATGATCTGGTATTTTATTGATGGTTTTTATGGCCGTAAGCGCGATTTTCCGCTCAATCCAAAATCGCAATACCTTATTTATAAAACCAGCCTGAAGCATGAAGACCAGGAGGTTGTATTTGTAAAAAGCAAAAAATCCGACCGCTGGTGGATGCAGGTACCTTACCCAACGGGGGGCTCAAAAAACGAACGCTTTCACCTGGTGCCCTGTAGCTATGCCGACTATAAAACGGCCACATCCGGCGAGTTGCCCGACCTTTGGTGGCGCACCTATCAAAAATTAAACTGATAATAGCAATTATAGCAGCATTTTAACGTTATCAATCCTTATAGTTTTTAACTCTGATGAAAAAAATATTTTTTTTAATTATAACCTTATTACCGGCCATAGTATATGCCCAAAGTACCGATACCTTTACTATAAATGGTAAATTGGGCAATGTAGGCGCGCCGGCAAAAGTTTATTTATCGTATCAGCTGGGCGCCAACAGCGTTATTGATTCGGCCGATATTGTAAATGGTGTTTTTAGTTTCAAAGGTTCGATGCTTAACCCGGTTAATGCCACGCTGGTGGTTGATTACAAAGGCCTGGGGATAGAAAAATTTACCCAGCAATATAGCGATGGCCGGGCATTATCAAAAAATGCCGATAACCTTAACTTTTTTATTGATAAAGGCACGCTGACTATTACCAGTAAAGATTCTGTTTCAAAAGCGCAAATCACCGGTTCGCAGCTTAACCTTGATAATATTAAATTGCAGGCCCAGCTAAAAAGCATCAACATGCGCGGCGAGCACCTGATGGCCGAAGTTAAGGCTGCCACACCCGAACAACAGAAATCGCCTGCATTCCAAAGCGCCATACAAAGCAAGTATAAAGCATTGCAAACGCTGCAAAGTTATACTTTAAAAAGCTTTATAACCGATAACCCCAACAGCTACCTAAGCCTACTGGCGCTAAGCTCGGTAGGTGGCCCGGCGCCCGATCCGGGTGAAATAGAGCCTTTGTACAACTCGCTTTCGGCCGATGTAAGGAATACCGAAGCCGGTAAAGTGATGAAAGCGCAGCTTGATGCCCTAAGGGTTACGGCAATAGGTGCCCTGGCGCCCGATTTTGTGCAAAATGACGTGAACGGTACGCCGGTTAAACTTTCGTCATTCAGGGGCAAATATGTTTTGCTTGATTTTTGGGCATCATGGTGTGGCCCCTGCCGCCAGGAAAACCCTAACGTAGTACGAAATTATAACAAGTATAAAACCAAAAACTTCACCATTGTGGGTGTATCGTTAGACAGGGCCGACAGCAAATCGGCATGGCTTGCGGCTATAAAAAGTGATGGATTGGACTGGACACAGGTATCTGACCTTAAGTATTGGAACAACGCTGCCGCAGCTCTTTATTCGGTAACTTCAATCCCTCAAAATTACCTGATCGGTCCGGATGGAAAAATTATCGCCAAAAACCTTCGTGGCGAAGACCTTGACGCCAAGCTGGCCGAGCTTTTTGGGAAGATATAGGGTTGTGAGTTGTGAGTTGTGAGTTGTGAGTGTGGTTATGTTAAATAGTTAAAACAAATACCGCCGGGACGATTTATGACTTATGACTTATGACTAATGACTAATGACCGAATATTGTAACTTTTTATTGACTATATGTAATATGTAGTTTTTACATATTACATTGCGGGTTGAACTTTATCGCATATGAAAAAAATAATATTGTTAGCATTGGCCGCGCTGCCTGTGGTTGTTTTTGCGCAGGATAACAAATATGACATACAAGGTAAAATAGGCGATTTTAATGCGCCTGCCAAAGTGTACCTGGAGTATAGGTTCCCTAAAGGGAAACCTATTTATGATTCATGTACCGTGGTAAATGGTAAATTCCATTTTGCCGGCTCGGTTGGTGCGGCGCCGCTTAACGCCTATTTGTTGTTTAACTCAAAAGGTACCGGCACGGGCAAGGCCGATGGTTACCGGGCTATTTATCTTGAACCTGGTTTAATTAATGTAAACGCTGCTGATAAAATAGAAAACGCCACAGTTGACGGCCCTAAAACCAACCAGGAAAACGAAAAATATCAACTGGCACAAAAGCCTGTAAATGATGCCTACAATGCTTTGGAAGAAAGACAGAAAGCTGCTACAGCCGAGCAAAAAGCATCGCCGGAATATCTTAAAAAAGAAAAAGCCGACGAAAAAGCTATAGACGAGTTAAGCGCGGCTACAGATAAAAAATTTATCAGGGAAAACCCTAACTCAATCATCAGCCTGAACGCCCTTGAATCATTGGCCTACAGTACCGATTATGCCGATCTTAAACCCTTATATGACGTTTTAACACCGGCTGTAAAAAGTACCGACGCGGGCAAGGCATTGGGCGAAAGGATGCCTAAACTTAAGGCTGTGGCCCTGGGCGCTGTAGCACCGGAATTTGCCGAGGCTGACACCAGCGGGAAGGTTATCAACCTGTCTTCATTTCGCGGTCAATATGTTTTGATTGATTTTTGGGCATCATGGTGCGGCCCCTGCCGCAGGGAAAACCCCAACGTGGTAAAAGCTTATAACCATTACAAAGGTCAAAAATTTACCATCCTGGGCGTATCGCTTGATAAACCAAATGCTAAAGACAAATGGTTGGCTGCTATCCACAAAGATGGCCTAACCTGGACCCACGTTTCTGACCTTAAATTCTGGGATAGCAAAGCGGCAGGTTTATACGCTGTTCGCGGTATCCCCCAAAACTTTCTGTTAGATCCCAACGGAAAAATAATTGCCAAAAACCTGCGCGGCGACGACCTGGAAGATAAACTTGCCGAGATTTTCGGGAAAATATAGTTGGTTCATTGGTTCACTGGTTCATTAGTTCATTGGTGAATAGTTTGAAAATAGTTTATTAGTCTATCGGGCTGAACTTATAAAAAAGCCATGCTGTTTAAATATCAGCATGGCTTTTTTTATGCTTTGGTTCGGTTTTAAATAGGCATTACAGTTAAACTACTATGCCACCAATGAACTAATGAACCAGTGAACCAATGAACTAAAGCAAGTCAAACCCAATATCTTTCCTGAAGTACATGCCATCGTAATAAATACGGCTTGCATCGGCTGTGGCTTGTTGCAGGGCGTTAAACATGTTATCCTGCAGGGTAGTTATTGCCAAAACGCGACCGCCTGTGGTTATCACGTTTTCGCCGTCAAGGCTGGTGCCTGCGTGGAATACGATACTGTCGCGCACGTTTTCGGTGCCGGTTATTACTTTGTTTTTCAGGTATTCGCCGGGATAGCCGCCAGCTACCATAACCACGGTGGCGGCAGTTTTTGGCGAAATAATTAGCTCTTTTTCGTTAAGGTTACCTTCGGCTACGCCTTGCAGCAGGTCAACAAAATCGCTGTCAATACGGCGCATTACGCTTTCGGTCTCCGGGTCGCCCATGCGGCAGTTGTATTCTATCACCCAGGGTTCGCCATCTTTATTCATCAGGCCTATAAAAATGAAGCCTTTGTATGGGATGCCATCTTTTTTCAAACCCTCTACCGTTGGGATGATAACTAAATCTTCTACCTTTTTAATATAAGCGGCATCGGCAAACGGTACCGGCGAAATGGAGCCCATACCGCCTGTATTTAAGCCCGTATCACCCTCGCCTATACGTTTATAGTCTTTAGCTTCGGGAAGTATTTTGTAGTTGCTGCCATCGGTCATCACAAAAACAGATAGCTCGATGCCTTGTAAAAACTGCTCAATAACCACACTCGAGCTGGCATCGCCAAATTTAGCTTCGGCAAGCATTTGGGTAAGTTCCAGCTGGGCTTCTTCAAGCGAAGTACAAATAAGCACCCCTTTGCCTGCGGCCAGGCCATCGGCCTTAAGCACAACCGGAAGGCCGGCTGTGGCCAGGTACGTAAGGCCCTCCTGCAAGGTATCTTTAGTAAAAGTTTTATAGGCAGCCGTAGGTATGTTATGCCTTTGCATAAACTGCTTGCTGAAATCCTTACTGCCCTCTAACTGGGCGGCTTGCTGCTGCGGGCCTACTACGGGTACATTTTTTAATTGCTCATCGGCCAAAAAGAAATCGTGAATGCCTTTTACCAGCGGCTCCTCGGGGCCTACCAGTACCAGGTTGATGCCTTGTTCCAATACCAAAGCCTTAATCCCCTCAAAATCGGTAACCTTAATGTTAACGTTGGTGCCGTACTGGTGAGTGCCGGCATTGCCGGGGGCGATAAAAAGCTTTTCACATTTAGGGCTTTGCGCAATTTTCCAGGCGAAGGCGCTTTCCCTTCCGCCCGAACCGAGGATCAGGATATTCATGGGGGCAAAGATAGTTTTTTTGGGTGAGTAGCATTGGTATCGGTGGTTGCTTTTTTGAGTGGATACCATGGGCTGCCAAATAAAATTATTTATGCGCATTTGACGGGAATTAAATATTCAGCTATTTTTACGCCCAATAGCAGTCGCGCTACCTCGTATTAATAACCTGCCAACCTTTATCATGAGTAAAATTTTGCGCATATTGCTTATACTAACCATTGTTGTTTTGGCGGGTTGCAACAAGGATTTGCCCGAAAAAAATACAAAGCAGGCCATTACGCTTGATAACCAAAGTTTAAAAGCACCGTTGGTAAATACCAGCATACCCATTGTTAGTATTGCGGCATCATCAACCTATCCTTCCTGGAGTGCATCAAACGCTATTGACAGTAATACTGCTACCAGCTGGAGTTCGGTACGGCACGCGGGCCCCGATGGCGCGGAGTTTATCCAGTTTTATTTTAGCGGCACAACTGACGTAAATTATGTGAAGCTAACCCCAAGGTATGGCGCCAATAATGCAGGCTTATGCTTCCCTCAAAATTTTACAATTTATTATTATACAGGCACATCATGGGTAGCCGCAAAATCGTTCACTAATTTTGCCAATCCTCAAAAAAACGACAACTACAATTTGCCTGTAATAATACCACTGCCGGTTGCCGTGCATGCCGGCGGTATAAAAATAGAAGCCACCCGCCTGCGTGCTGATGGGCCTAACTTTTATTTACAACTTGCCGAAGTTGCCGCAGGATACGATGATGGGTTCAATCATTTTAAATGGGCCGGCAACGATAACGCCGTTAGGCAAAACCGGGTTAATAACGCCGGCTCGGGCACGTTTAACCCAGACCGCATTTTTAACTGGACGCAAGACGACCGAGACCCCATTATACGCGGCACAACCAATGCTGTTAGTCCTAACATATACGCGCCAAACATAGTATATGACGGGAGCGCCTGGAATATTTATTACGGCGGCTGGGATAATACATCGCAAAAAAACGACCGCATATTTGCAACCGTAACCCACGATGATTTTTTAACTTTTGGCCCGCACACGTTAATGATTGGCAATGGCGACAGGCGCCATGTAAATAACGAAACCGTACTTAAAAAGCCCGATGGCAGCTGGCTGATGTATTATACATCGTTACCCCAAAACTCGGTTACCAACAAGCCCAGCTTTGCAACTTCGCCTGATGGCATTGCCTGGACCCCCAATGTTGGCTCCGGCAACTCCATGTTGACTATGGCCAATTATCCTGGCTGGGCCACTGCCGATGTAAATGGCTCAAATGTTGGCTACTTTGAAAATGGTACCTATCATTTGTATTTTAACGATTTTGCAACAAAGCGCAGGGCGGTCCATCATGCGGTAAGTACGGACGGGATAAATTTTAGCTACACCGGCGATGCGCTTGCCGAAGACCTTGTTGCGCAGGATGTAAAAGCGTTTACTTACAACAATACCACTTATTATTTAATGGGTATGCACCATAACGGGCAGGAATTAAGGTACAGCCTGGGCAACAGCCTCACCAGTTTCGCGGCCAGCAGCTTTTTGTTTGGCAATCACAATGCGGGCGATTTATATATCACGTCGATGGGGTTTGTAACCAATGCCAACAGGTTGTACGGCGTAATTTATGGCGCCGGCCCTATCGGCGATTTGAGCCACAATTCGTTACACGCCAGGTGGCTAACAAAAAAAGTGATTTTTATAAGCGACAGAACAAACATGCGCTGGGGCGATATTGAAAAAGCACACGGGCCAAACCAGGTGATACTTTACATGAATACCGATATGAAAACCGGCCACTTTTATGTGTACGATACCGACGGTACCACCCTGCTGTACACCAGCCCGCAGGTTACCATGCGTTCGGGCGATGTGTGGACGTATAACCAGTAGTTGGTTTGGTGGTAGGTTGCTTTTTTGTTTTTACTGTTTATTTTGAGAAAAACCTTTTTACAGATTAGCATATGATGATCATTGTTGCTTTTATTTTTGCCAAAATTGGCTCGAAAAGGGTTATTGGTGGCGTCACCAGCTTTTTGCTTTGTTTATTTTTAGCGCCGGCAGGCTGGTATCTTGTTTTATCATCAAGGCGATTAGATGACCATGTGTTAGATGCTGCATTGATCATAGAATTTAGCCCGGTGGAAAAAGAAACATAAGGGCCTTTATTCTTTTCTGATTTTTCGTAGAGGAACCTGTGTATGGATGTCCGTCGTATTAAAACTGTTCATCGCCTTGCATGCGGCCTCAGGGTCCTTTTTCAAAGAGACCCTGAGGGGACAAAAGTTGACAGGTTGCTCCAGAGGAGCAAAACATTTGTAGCACTTTGTCTTTAGTTTTTGCGTGCCGTAGGTACGCTTCATAGGTTACCTACCTACGGCACGAAGCATTATTTTCTATTTCTTCTACAAATGTTGTACCCCGACGGGGCTGAAAATGCTTAACCTAAAGCATTGCAAAAACCTTAAAAAACAGCAAGGGTCCAGCTAAACTTATACTAACTATAAATCCACATCAGCATCCGCCTTTTTTGTTTCCTGATCAGCGCATCCACAATTTTTAGCGTATTGTTTGATATCGCCGGGCAGCCCCATCCTTCGGGCGTGCCGTTGGGGTACACATTGGTTTCGGCAACCTGGTCCCAGGAGTGGAATACAATTTGCCTCGCCAGGGCATTGTTGTTGGTACGCTCCAAACCGGTTAAAAAATATTTTACGTGGATGCCCCAGGCGCTATAGGCCCGGCCATCAACCTGGTATTTACCCAGGGCGGTACAATGGCTGCCGTCGCTATTGCTGAAAACGGGTTTATCCTTTGTCCACACGCCCGACCACGGGGCGCTGGCACAGCCATGGCTTACCAGGCCGGTAATCATGGTATCGTTTTTACTAAAATCCCAAACCATAAAGCGCTTAACGCCCGAGTGCAGGCTCATATCTATCAAAATACAATAGCGGGTATTGTAGCCTTTTTGTTTGCAAAAAGCAAGGCTTTGTTTGGCCTTTAGCCGGGTGCGGTTAATATCAATATGCGGGGTTGCAGCATTAGCAGCTACGGTTAACAGCAGCAACTGCAATAGTGCAAACAATTTAACACAAGGTTTCACCGGCGATTAATAAATATTGTGATGAGGTGAAACGTTATAATTAAGCAATTAGTATCAGGAGGTGCTTGGTTTGAAATTTTCTGTACGCAAAGGTTCTCTCAAACACACCCCTAATGCTATTAAGCTAAGGAATGAATGGTCAATTTAATATCGAACACCCAATGCCCAATTTCGAATAATGAAGGAAAAACTTCGGTGTTGGTAATTCGAAATTCAATGTTCGATATTATTGCTCACTTTCTGCTTCTCTTAATTTAATAGCATTGAACACACCCGAGCGGACATCAGAAAAAACGGTAAGCAGTTTTATTAATGAACCAGGTGCAAAAGATAAGGGCGCTATATAGCCAATCAAACAGCAGTTATCAGCGCTGCGCCGGTGGCGTCAATGTGCACCAGGCAATCGGCAACCGAAATATGGTGTTTAAATTTGTTGATAGGCTCAATCCAATCGCGCGAGGTAAAAACAGGGGCCAGGATGTTTACCGACTCTACCAGCACCTCTTCGCCATCCAGCACCAGCCGCCAGCATTTATTTTGGCCGTCACTTTCGGTATTAAAGCGTATTTGGGCAAGGTTAACTTGTATATTCATTATTAATTTGGGGTATTTAAATGCTAATGGCCTAAAAACGCCCGTATTTTGTGAATATTATGAAGCGAATTGCTTGTTGCGTAATTGTTACAAAAATTGCAGGGTAGTTGTCAGGATCAAGACGTGAAAACAGCTAATTATCGCCGCCCATGCCACCTCGGATCCTTTTTCGAAACGCCCCCGACGAAGAAAAGCCACCCGGTGCCTGTAAGGAAGCCAAAAAATTCTTAATTCTTGATTCTTGCCTCTTGACTCTTCTTATTGCGGCAGCGGGAAGTGCTTACGGTAGCAGGTGTACAAAAGATTTATCATCTCATATGTCTTCAGCATCTTTAAGTATATGTTTTTTAAGTTTTATAAATATTTTTAAGCCGAGGGTAAACCTGAGCTCGTGCGCTGAATAGTTTGGGAAGTTTGCGAGTACGCTTTGTCCACCTGTAGTAATTCCGTTAGGTCCTTGTGCCACTGCGGGATTATATTCAATATAATCCCTGTTAAACTGGCTGTTTACCGAGTAAGCGGCTGATAAAAAGACAGCGGCCCGCGTTCTTTTCATAACGTAGCCTTCGTACCCTACTGAACCTGATACTAAAAACAGGTTTGATACCTGCGAAATATTGGTGTCGGTAAAAGTTGCACCATCCGGCGTGGCAGATGATGCGGTTATATACTGCCGGTTAACGCTAACGGGTAAGCTAAATATGCCGCCAAATAATAACCAAAGGTGGTTTGTGGCATCAACCCGGCCGGGCCTGAATTTTAAATATATGGGTACCTCTAAGCGGTTAATGCTAAAATAGTCGGTAGCTACTTTGTCCTGCTGATAGGTGGTTGTACTCACTGAATAATTAACCCCAACCAAAAGGCCGGCAAGCGAATTATTTGAATAAATATCAAGGGCTACACCACCTGATACATAAGGATATTTGGAATGATCGGGCCGGGTATCTTTATAAGTGATGCTAAGTTCGGACGGATTAACCGTACTTTTCATCATTGCCGGGAATGCGCCTTCGATACCTGCACCTACGGAGAATTTTGCATTACGGAATGAAATAAACCTTGACGACGGTACCGGGGTATCTCTGTCTTGCCCGTTTATGTTTTTCGATGTGTCTGTTTGAGCCCGGCTAAAAAGCGGAGCAGCTGTTAAAACTAAAATTACTACGTATTTATACATTTTCAACATGATAAGTGGTTTGGTTAGTTAACAATTTCTTCAATAAAATATTTTACCTTTTTTCTGATCTCTTTATTTGTTTCCTGGTTATAGGCGTTTATAAGGTTATCGTAACATCTTTTTCGGAATGCTTTAAAATCCTTATTTGTTTGAACGTTCATTGCATTTAACACCTGCCTATTATGATCATATGCCAGGTATGCCATATATAAATATTGCTCGGTGCCAATATGGGTGCCATAGCGTCCGTACTCGTCCAGTATTTTAAAATACGCCCCGGCATTGTCTGTTTTGTTTTCTTTATAAAGGCGTATAGCGCTGTCAATTTTATTGTTGGCATAATCAACATCCTTAACACGCGTATGGGTTAAGCTATCTAATGCAACCCTGTTATCTGGCTTAAATTTTAAGGCATTAGTGTAATAGTAGCAGGCATCGCCAAAATTGTTTAATTTTTGTTGTTGCCGGGCATTTGCCATACTCGCAGTATAGTTCTCATCGACCGAAACTACCCGGATATGGCGTATGGTATCGGCAATCCATACGTTGTTAATATCCTTTGGAAAAACCAACATATGCCCGGTATACCAGTTAATGGCGCGGGCAGATTGTTTTTCGCCCATGTACTTTTTTCCTTGCTGCAAAAAAATACTATCATTACGCAGGCCATCTTTACACCTGGTCAGCATCAACAGAGGGTAACTATCCTTTGGATATCTATCTGCCATAAACAAGTAAGCTTCAATGGCATCCGTATATCTATGGCTGTAAAAAAGTACATCGGCAGTATTCTGTTTTTCTACTTTCTCCTTATCCTCTGTTCTTACATCAATAAGGTTAGCGCATTGGTAATGTGTTTCTTGGTCATATTTAAAATCTGCGGCAAAGGCTACCTCCCGTATCTTGTAACCATTATAATTATTTTCATCATCAGGTAAACTAACTTGTACCACTTCCGAAAATACATTCACCCTGCCTTTTTGAGCGATACATTTCTCTGTAACGTATATGGCCGATTTTCCGTCCAGTGTGTCAATACAGTCTATCAATTGCCCCTGTGTAAACCTGATGTCGACCTTAAAATTATACCCGGTAGCAACTTTTACCAAATAATTGTCAATAGGTTCTTCCCTTACACCACCTTTATATTGCCCGCCCAAATCTATAGCGTGATTGGCATCGGGGCTGAACATGGCCGACAAACTATCCCTAAATATTACAGAACTATTGGTAAAATTGCCGCCAGAATATTTAACCAGGTAATTTTTAAATGCTTCGACACGAGTTATTACCTGTTTGCGCTGATTTGCGGAAAGTACCTGCGCTTGTAAAAGTGTTGCACAGCATAGCATCATAAAAATCTGGATTAACCATCTCATTATTCTATACGTTTCTTTTTTATCATAATTACCTCACCGGCTGTTATATCACCTAATAATACCTTGTATTTGGCCCCTCGTGCAGATGCTTTTTTGGGTATGATAATAATTTTTCCATACTTGCGGGTGTCATCGCCCCATTCGGTTAAGTAGGTTAACTTTTCCATTACCGGAACTTCGGCCTGCGCTAAAACAAACGCAGTTTCTTCCTTTTGCACCCTGAAGTGTTGCAGAAAAGAGAATTTGCCTACGTAAGCGCGCTGCCCGTTAATGGTGGTCTCTACCAAATTCGTGGGGCTTACATCTACAATAATCTGGTCAAACGTTATGGCAACCACATTTAATTTGTTACGATAATTATAATTTGCAACTTGTGTTAGGTACTCTAAAACAGGGTGCTCAATGCCAGGATCGTTAGGTTTTGGTTTAACCGTAATTGTGGCGCTATCGGCAAATAGCCTGAGGAGTTTAGCCTTTAGGGTGTCCCTTTGTCGCGTTTTTGTTTGCTTATCAGCTAAATCACTGAGATAGAAACAAAAATTCTGTACATCGATATTAGCCTGGGCTTCAATCTGATCTTTGTCCTGGGGTGAGATTACCGGAATTTTATGCTGCGCTTTCGCTACACCGTTTAACAAGATCAGCATAGCAACAAGTAAACATCTTTTCATTTGATGATTTTTATATCGTGTGGTTTTTTATGGATTTCGGTGACCTCTATACTATCTATTTTGTGATTTGTACTTACAAGCCTGGTTACCCGTATATCGGCTACCTGGTTTTTAACATACAATCCCGATAAATATTCTCGGCCCGGCTCGGGGACGGCTGCTGATGCGCTTTTGTCGTATTTTACATTCACGATAAAATGAGGATTAAAATAGGTGCTCATTGCATTGTCTAACGCCTCTTTTTGAACCTTTTCCGTGGTATCTTTCAAACTGTTGATACGCAGCAAAACCGTCCTGATGGTTTTAATATCAGAAGTAATGTATTTATCATCGCCGGATGTTTTAGCAGGTTTTAACGCAGTTGTCTGCGGAGGGTTATACAACAGGCGCCAACCCAAAATGCCCGCGACTAATATTACTGCCGCAAGTAAAGCTGCAATTTTAGTCCAGTGAAATGGCCAGCGGGTAATCTCAGGGCCCGTTAAGGTGTCGTCTTGTAAACCTTCTTGTTGCACACCCGAAGTATTGTTAACATCTTCAATTTCGGGTAGCGGGGCTGTTGCTAATGCAGCCAAACAGGCGTTATATATTTTATCAAAATAATCTTCTACTTCGCCGCCATTTACTTTTATCCAATGACGCCTTCTCAATATCAACTCTAATGATTCATCTAAAACTATTGGTTCGGTATTAAAAGGAATTATTAATTTCTTTTTCCCCGAAGCTACGCTGATTTCATCTTGTACACGGTCCGATGCATTTGCATTTTGAGTTAGCACAACAACCATAATTCTTGTTGCTTTTATACCTTGCATTATGCCGGCACCATAAGGTTTCCCGGCAGCTATGTCCAAATCTCTTGGCGCTATCCAGCAGGTAATTTTTCTTTCTTCCAGGTATTCGCATAACGACTTTGCAAGTTTGAGATCCTTGCTGGAATGACTTATAAATACAGCTTTATCCATTTTGGGGTTTAAAAAATAATAAGGTTAAGCTTATTCAGATAATAAAAATACATTATTAATTTAAAAAGGCTACTTGTTATCTCATAATTTCTCATAAATATTTTGTTGACCAATATTTAACAAAATGGCTAATGGTGAATTGTTTAAGCCTGCCAATTTACTTTGTTAAATAATTTAATTTTCGGGTAGATATTTTTTGATGCGTCCACATCCCGTAAAATAATATTCATTAAATTTACCCTAAACCCAAGCTGTATCCGCCGCATGCATATCCATTACAAAATTTTCCTGGCTTCCTCTTCAGAACTTGCCGGCGACAGGCAGGCTTTTGGCGATATGGTGCAGGAGCTAAACGGCAAGGTGCAGCGCGAAGGCAAACAGGTGTACTTTGATTTGTACAAATGGGGACACGGCACCATGTCATTTGCCCAAATGCGCAAGCAGGCTACCTATATCCAGGAAATTGAAACCTGCCATATTTTTGTAATGCTGTATGAAAGCAAGGTAGGCGAGTATACCGACGAAGAATACGAATTTGCTTACAAACGCTTTAAGGAAACCGGGGAGCCGCAGGTACTGGTTTTTAAAAAGCAAACCGCCAAAACAACCGATAGCAGCTTAAAAGCCTTTGAAGCTAAAATAGCCCAAAGGGACGGCCAGTTTAAACCCCGCTATACCGATGCAGATGACCTGCGGGTAAAGCTATTTTCGGAAATAGACAAGTATTTTGCAACCGGGATTTTGCAGCCCGGTTTACCTGCCGAAACCATTTGCAACGATGGCCAAAGCGTGCCCGGTAATTTTGTGGGGCGCGAGGAGGAATTAAAGGCCATCCGCCAAAAGCTGGATGCCGGAGGCAAACTGATGCTCATTAATGCCGAGGGTGGCATTGGCAAAACAACCCTGGCTGCCAGGTACTGGCAGGAAAGCACCTATCATTATAAATTCAACGCCTGGCTGTTTTGCGAAAATGGCATTGTAAGCGAATTAAAGAAACTGGCCCCCCGCTTTAATATCGACCTGAGCAATTTGACTGAGGAAGAGCAGTTGGAACGGTTAAAGGCAGGCCTCCAAAATGTATCGCACAATTTTTTACTGGTGCTTGATAATGCCAATACCCCCGAACATATCGAGGCCTTTAAACAAAACTTTCGCGGCTTTCACTGGCACGTACTCATGACCAGCCGCTGCCATGGCATTTTGGAACCCGGGCAGGAATACCAGATAACCCACCTGCCCCCGCCTTTGGCCAGGGCCTTGTTTATGAGTAATTATACAGAGGAAGGCCCGGAATTTGAAACCCTGCTTGATAAGTTATTATTAGCCATTAACTACCACACCCTGCTGATAGACATTTTTAGCAAAAACATGCTGGAGCTAAAAAAGCGCGGCGAAACTTTGGCCGAGCTGCTTTGCGAGCTGGAAAACTACGGCCTGTTCCTGGGCAAACGAAGCTTTGAAGTAAACAATGTCTACGCCGGTAACCTGCATAAAAAAGCTGCGACTACAGACCAGATCCTGGATATCCTTTACGATTTTTCGAAACTGGACCATGCCGAACGCTACTGGCTGGTAAATATGGCCTTGCTACCCGCCGTGCCACACCACTTTATGTTTTTATGCGAGCTTTTTAAGCAGGATAAATTTGAATTTAAGGTTTTAGATGTACTGGCAAAAAAGGGCTGGCTAATTGATGATGACGTAAATTACCGCATAAGCCCGGTAGTGCAAAAAGTAACGCTTGCAAAAAATAAGGAAACCGTGCAAAAGGATAGCGAAGCATTGTTGGATAATTTGAACGAACAACTGGAGAATGATGGCACTTATTTAGAGCATTTTAATTCGGCGGGGCCCTTTGTGTCATTAGCCGAAACGATTACAAAAAACTTGATAAACAAGCCATCTCAAGGCTTAATTACGCTCAATTTTAATGCCGTAGTCTATTATATAAGCACTGGCAATTTAAGCGAAGCGCTATCTGTAGCCCAAATTGGGCAAAAAATAAGCCTGCAATTGAATAATAAAGGGTGGTTGGCTGTTTTTTACTCAAAGGTGGGCGAGGTACACGAGGCTACCGGCAGGCTGGCTGATGCCCTGCAATTTTACCACGATTATTTAAAACTCTCGGAAGAATTGCATGCTGAATTTCCTTCCGATGTATCTTTTAAAGATAGCCTGGCTATTTCTTATTTAAAGGTGGGCGATATACACCAGGCCAATGGCAGGCTGGCTGATGCCCTGCAATTTTATAACGATAGTTTAAAGCTTTCGGAAGAATTGTATCACGAATTGCCATCCGTTGTATCTTTTAAAAATGGCCTGGCGATTTCTTATTCAAGGTTGGGCGAGATACACCAGGCCAATGGCAGGCAGGCTGATGCCTTGCAATTTTATAACGATTATTTAAAACTTTCGGAAGAATTGTATCATGAATTCCCATCCAATGTATCTTTTAAAAAGAACCTGGCTATTTCTTATTCAAAGGTTGGCGATATACACCAGGCCAATGGCAGGCTGGCTGATGCCTTGCAATTTTATAAAGATTATTTAAAGCTTTCCGAAGAATTGTATCATGAATTCCCATCCGATGCATCTTTTAAAAGGGGGCTTGCTATTTCTTATTCAAAGGTGGGAGAGATACACCAGGCCAATGGCAGGCTGGCTGGTGCCCTGCAATTTTATAACGATTATTTAAAGCTTTCGGAAGAATTGTATCATGAATTCCCATCCGACGTATCTTTTAAAAGGGGCCTGGCTATTTCTTATTTAAAGGTGGGAGAGATACACCAGGCCAATGACAGGCTGGCTGATGCGCTGCAATTTTACAACGATAGTTTAGAGCTTTTGAAAGAATTGTATCATGAATTCCCATCCGTCGTATCTTTTAAAAATGGCCTGGCTATTTCTTATTCAAGAGTGGGCGCGATACACCAAGCCAATGGCAGGCTGGCTGATGCCCTGCAATTTTACCGTGATTATTTAAAACTCTTGGAAGAATTGCATCATGATTTTCCATCCGATGTATCTTTTAAAGATGGCCTGGCTATATCCTACACACAAATTGGTGCGATACTCTTAAAAGGGGATATTTTAAACGCCCAGCAATATTTTCGTAACGCCAAAAAGGTATGGGATGAACTGGTGATTGAAGCTCCACAATACGAGAAGTTTTCAAATAACCTCCGTTGGGTGGACGACGAACTTAAAAAAATAGAAAACCAATAACCTAAACTATATGAAACCAAAACTATTTATCGGTTCCTCGGCAGAGGCGCTTAGTATTGCCAGGGGGCTGCAGGCCTTGTTAACAAGTGACTTTGATGTAAAGGTATGGGATGCCGCTTTTATTGCCGGGGAGTTTTTTTTGGAGCGTTTACAAAAGGAGCTTTTTATTACCGATTATGCTTTGTTTATTATAGCGCCGGATGATAAGATTAATAAGCGGGGTGCCGATGGCTTTATTACCCGCGATAATGTAATTTTTGAACTGGGTATGTTTGTGGGCGCGCTTGGCCTTAAAAAGGCTTACTTTATAGTAGCCGAAATTGTGCAGGATGGAGTTAAAATAAGCCCTACGATACCAAGCGACCTGGATGGCATTAAGAAAACGAAGATAAAGCTGGATGCTGATGCCGATGGGGTGATTTTAAATAACGACAATAACAGCCAGGCCATGCATACCGCCGCCGATGCGATAGGGAAATTATTGAAAGTTAAAAAGGGCTTGACGTTAAACTTGCTGCCGTCTACATCCCTGGCTATTGGTTATTACCGCAATTTTATATTACAGGCATGTAAAGAACTATCCCTAAAGGCTGATTTTGAAGTAGCCGGCAAACAACATGACCTTACCCGCGATGCCTTTGATTTCTACATCGTTATTCCCGATAAAGGCCAGAGCGCATCGCATGCTGCCTATGAAAAATTTGTGCGCGATACTAAGCTTAACCACATACAAATAAAGCCTTCGAATCCCGATGCAAGGCCTTACCCATTTTTTATCCAGTCGGATTTAAAAAACGGCAGGCTGCAGTTATATGATTACCCTACCACGTTGCGCGCATCAAGCGACGCCATACAATTGGTAATGCCGGCCAATACAGATGAGGACGAGATTGAGGAATTGGAATTAAAAGAGATTGCCAATTTTAAAGCCACCCTGGAGTTTTTATTGAAAAAGCCGGATGCTGCCGGGTATAGGGATAATATTCACCTGGTAACCGCCACCCAAATAGCCAATACCCAATAACATATTTATGACGCATAAATTTATCACTATAGCCTTTGCCGGCAAACGCGACCTGCCCGTTGCAAACCAGGTACCCGAGGCCATTGCAACCCTGTTTGCAGCCCTTGATGCCGAATTTGGCCACACCAATTTGCACCTGGCAACCGGCCTGGCCAAAGGTGCCGACCAGGTTGTGGCCGGGGTATTTGATACCGGCAACTGGCTGGCGGAAGGTACCACCAACACCAAATCGATGGGGGCAGTGATAGCCTTTGGAAAAGACGATTACCTGGAAACCCTTAAAAATCCCGAATCGACCGAAGAGGTTGATTTGTTTACCTCGCTTTATGATAAATGCACCCATAAATTGCACCTCGATGGTGTGTATGCGCCCGGCGTCACCGGTAAGCCCCTAAGGTCAAGGGCGCACAGGCAGCAAGGCAGGTTCCTTACCCGCATGGCCGATGTATTTGTGGCTGTTGCTGCAAAAAATAGCGAATCGCTTGCCGGTGGCACATTGGAGTCTACCCTGTGCGCCCTGCAATCGGGCAAACCCGTAATACTTTACAATCTGGCCGACAGCCTGTTTTACTACTACCGCGATGCCATATCCTGGACACTGGATACCGAACAGGCAAGTAGCGTAGCGGATATAGTAAAGGCATTTAAAAAGGAATTTTACAGCCTGAAGCAAGATGATGCTGCCGGCGCAATACAATCATACCATACCGAGATTGAAAAGCTAAGCAAACCAACAAGCCTGATGTTTAGGCTGCGAAAAATGGCCTGGTTTTATGGTTCAGGATTGACCAGGGAGCCGGTAGCAGTAAAATCGCTGGCCGATGCCATAACCAACAAGCGGGCCGAATTGAGTAACATAAACGCCAGGTATCAATCGCAATACCGGGGCGGGTATATGTTAAACTATTTGCTGGCCTCCGTTGCGGTATTTATAGCGGTAATGGCAACCTGCTTTTACATTTATTTTCCCGAAAGCTGCTATTGGCGTTATATCATACTGATAATGCTGGGCATTGTTAAAGTGGTCTTGATCCTGATCATCATTAGCAATACCAAAACCATCAACAATAACAATTTCAATAAAATGGCCATCGAGTACCGTTACGTATCCGAAAGGCTTAGGGCAAACCTTCATTTAGCGTTTGCCGGTATTTTTAAAGCCATCAAACCCTCGCTTGGCAACCACAATAAAAATTATTTGGCCGCCTATCCCGGCGAGGTAGTGTATCAGCATATTTTGAATAATATATTTGAAACAGAATTCGAGATTACGCTAAACAGTAACGATTTGTTAGCAGGAACCGAGGCGATTGAGAAAGACTGGTATCAAACACAAATAAATTATCATAAAAAGGAAACGGAGGCCAAGCATGCCATGCACAGCCGGCTGGAGCATGTTGCTGAAAAAATGGGCGCATGGGTGTTGCGTATTGTTTATTTTGAGTTAGGACTGATGTCTGTTGAATTGTTATTGCTGTTTTTAAAATCGCACCATATTGAAATACCCGGAAATATAGAACACATTGTTGAAAAAGTAGGCCATATTTCGCCGGTTTTATTAGCGCTTACTACATTGCTGCCTTCTCTTGTAATCACCCTTATCAGTCTTAATTTTCAAACAGAAGCCAATCGGTTGTCTGTTCGGTCTGAAAGATTGATAAATGAAATTAATGGAGCGATAACTGACCTTGACCAAAAACGGAATGACTTACAAAAGCCGGAACGGTTAAGCGAGGGGGCTATATTTATGGATTTACTTAGTGAGTATGACAAAATGAGCACTATCACCACCGATGAAGTTGCCGAGTGGTCGTTATTGTACGAGAAAAACGTGCCCGAAACATAAAAACGTATAAGTACTTTCAGGATGAAATTCTCTTATTTTGAAACCCATTCTTCACTCCGTGTCCCCGGATTATACAACTTATAATCACATGAAATTAGGTATTCCGCAGTCCGCGTTAGGGATGGCAGAGGATACCGGCCCGAGCCTAATGCCGGTGCAGTATGAGCGTACAGCCCGGCCCCGTTTCTACCAACGGGGAAACGCCCATGTGATTTTTTTCTATGGTAAAAAAAGGTGTTGTAACAGTTCAAATTTGGTGTCATCCGGGCGCGTCGACGATGGGGTAAAAAGTATCGCTATTTTGTGCTTTTTTTATTGTTTAAGTGTGAAAATAACAATTAAAAACCGATCAAAAAACAGCCTTTTTTTAAGGAAATTACCTGTGTGAATTTGTATGCTATTTGTATAATGTTTGTGTGAATTTTTGATGTATTTGTGTGCTTTTTTGCATCATTAGTATATGATTTGTATCCTCTTTTTGAAAATGTTTTGCTATAGCTTAAATTCATGACAATTTTTGCGTTTTTGAGGGCCTCGCCGGTATTGCCCGGCGATTTTGTTATATTAGCACAACAACCATTTTAACTATAGCCATTGAAAAACAAGCTTATTTTGGCGCTGATGCTCCTGCTGGCGTCGGCTGCTACCCGGGCGGCGCAACCCCATGCCGATACGGTGAAAACGGGGGTGTATATTACCAGCATCCACGATATTAATTTTAAGGATAAGGAGTACACTATTGACCTTTGGCTATGGCTGAAGTACAAAAACCGCAAGTTTGATTTTGTGCAAAACCTGGAGGTTCCACAAGCCAAAACGGTTACTAAATCGTTTTCTACCATCGATTCTACCGGGGCTACTACCTACCTGCTCATGAAGCTGCAATGTGTAATGATGGACTCCTGGGCTATTAATAATTTCCCTTTTGATAAGCAGAAATTACGCTTTTCGATAGAGAATTCGCAGTTTGATTCGCACGCATTGGTGTTTGTGCCCGATACCCTGGGCAAACACTTCGACCCCCGCTTTACCCTGCGCGGCTGGCGTGTTGACAGCCTGGGCATAGCCGCCGGCATCAAGAAATATGAAACCGGCTTTGGCGATAGCACACTGGCCAAACCACATACCGAGTACAGCAACTTTAAGGTTACCATGAAGATAGCCCGCGACGCCATGGGCCTGTTTTGGAAGATGTTCCTGGGTATGTATGTGGCTTTCCTGATAGCGTACATGTGTTTTTACATCCATACAGATAGCATCGATTCGCGCTTTGGGCTAAGTGTGGGCGCTCTGTTTGCGGTGATTGGTAACAAGTATATCATCGATTCGGCCCTGCCCGAGTCGACCACCTTTACGCTGGTGGATACCCTGCATGGTACAACGCTGTTTTTTATACTCTGCATTATCATATGCACCGCGTACTCGTTACGGCTGATTAAAAAAGAACAGGAGGCCAAAGCCAAACGCTTTGATTTTATATGCGCACAAGTGCTGCTGGCGGTTTACCTGCTGCTGAATGGCTGGTTTATATACGGGGCGGTTAATTAATGTTCTAAGTCTAAAGTCCTAAGTCTTAAGCACAAAGTCAAAAGTTTTAAGTCAGAAAGCTTTTTTTTGACTTCAGTCTTAGAACTTCGGACTCAAGACTTCAGACTCAGAACTTACTACCAAGTTAATTTCAACAATGCTACACCTTGCCGGGGCAGGGTGATAGTGGTGTTTAAAATGCCGGCTTTAACCTGCAGTTTTATGGGTTTGCCAAGGGTTTGCAGTTGCCCGGCCTGCTCCAGTTGTTTCACCTGTTCGGGCGTAGGGCTTTGCGGCGATCCCATTTTTTTCCATACCTCGTAGGAGTTACTGTGCTGGTTATCAATTTGGTATTGCACAAGGGTTGCGGTGCCCGTGGGCAGGTTGCTGAGCGTTATGTTTACCGGCTGACCTGTGGCCTGTACATCATCGTCGTGGTAATTCCATACCATTACGGTTGCCTGTTTTTTGTCTTTGGCGGCCAGCGCGCCAATATCGGTGTGGCTGCCCCGCATGCCCGAGTCGGTAACGGCGGTAAGCGGGTACATCTGGCTGGCGTTAACCTTAAGCCGTTTGCCCTGCATCATCCCAAACATCCGGAATACGTTAAGCACCGGCTTATCGACCCCGTGGGTAGCCAAATCCCTGAACCCATAAAACCAGGGCTGGTTTTCAAACTCAAACGACCAGGATACCGCCCCCATAAAGTTTACCCCCAACGAGTCGGCCAGCAGGTACTTGCGTGCAAATGACGCAGCCGTGTAACTGGAATACATGGTGCCGTTGCGGTAAGCGTTGGATGGATTGGTGGCCATACCACAGGCCGCGCAGCCCTCCGGGTCAGATTCGCCGATAACGATGGGGATGTTTTTGGTTTGCGGGTAGGACGCCACTATTTTAAAGCCTTCGCGGATATCGCGCATTTGCGGGGCCATATTCATGCGTACATGGCCGTTAACCAAGGTAGGCTGCCCCTTGGCATGAAAGGAAATAACATCCAACGGCGAGCCTGTTTTGCCGGTAGCATAGTTGGTGCCGGTGAGGCAATGTTCAATAAATGCCCTCAAAAACCTCATCCCGCCCTGGCTTGATCCACCTGCTATTTCGGGGCCGCCAATTTTGGCGGTAGGTAAGGCCCTGCGCAGGCCCTGGGCGGCATAATCATACATTTTAAAAAACTCGGGCATGGTGCCTTTCCAATAGCTAATGTTGGGCTCGTTCCATACTTCCCAGTACCAGCTTTCTACTTCTTTTTTGCCATAACGGGCAACCGAGTGTTTTACCCATTGGTAAACCAGCTCTTCCCATTTGTTATAATCTTTAGGCGGATAGGCCCAGCCGGTGTAAATGTCGTTATAGTCGTCGCCCGGTTTCCAGTGATGGCGGTAAGGTTCGGGGTGGGTAGATAGGGCCTGGGGCATAAAGCCTATCTGGGCGTAAGGTTTCATGCCCAGTTTAATATAGGTATCAAATATGCTGTCAACCAGGTGCCAGTTGTAAACAGGCTTCCCGTTGGCATCTTCAGTATACGCATTGGTCGATCCCCATTTGAGGGCGGCTTCGCCATCGCCGGTGGTAAGCAGGTTGTGTACCCGCATGTGTACCGGCGTGGGGCTTAACGCGGCCAGGTGGGCAAGCAGTTTACGGCCATCTTTCATGTAGGTATAGTTGGGCTCATCGTGCCCAAACCATGCCCAAATTGGGCTCATGTTGCCGGTTTCGGCGTTTAAATCTATATTAATAGTGGCGGTTTGCTGCTGTGCGCAAATGCACTGGCTTTTTAGCAGCAATGTAAGTAGGCTTAAAAGCGCAAATCCTGTTTTGATATTCATATCCGGAATGTATAGGTTTTTGTTAGCGGGAATAACAAACATAGTACATTACTTGTGGATTATACACTTAATTAACAAAACTTTTACATTAGTTAAATTTTAGCTATCGCACAGATATTCATGGCTTTACGTGTTTCAAAGCCCAGTTTTTGATATACTTTAATCGCGTTTATATTACTTTGCAGCACATGTAAAAACGGGATTCCGCCTGTTTCTTTAATCAGCCGTACCTGGTGCATAATAAGGCGGCTGGCGTAACCCTTCCCCAGGTGATCGGGATGATTGCAAACGGCGCTTACCTCCATGTAGGGCAAAGGCTGTAACCTGCGCCCCGCCATGGCCACCAATTCATCGCCAATAAAAATACCAAAATAGTTGCCAAAATCGATAGTGCGGTTAAAGAAGGGGCCGGGATTTGTAAGCTTGGTAAGTGCCAGCATAGCTGGTATATGCTCATCAGTTAACGGCGTAAAGGCAATGTCGTCAATGGCTGCAGGTATGGGGTTTTCATATATCATCTGCAGGCATTTCATGGGGTTTACTACTTTCCAGGGCTGGGGTATTTCGTAGTCTCCGGGACTAAAAACCGCTATAGTGCGTTTGGGTTGTACAATATCATAAAGGGCGGCAAAGTTTTCGGGTGTGTTTTGTATCATTCCTGCAAAAGGGGATACATCAGGCAAAAAACATTTAACTGTATCTGTGCCTTCTGCAAGGTTATGATTGCCGGTTACAGATGCATTCCAGGCGGGATTATCAAGTGGGTGTTCCATTGGTGTAAATGTAGTTATTGGCAATAAACATATCTTTATCGAAAATTAAAAGGCACGCCGCTTACATGAATCAGTTTAAGATTAAATTTCAGGACAGGATAGAAACTTTTTTTGATTCAGCAACATCTGCCAGGCAAAATACCGGGCTTTTAACCGACGTGCTTGACTATGCCAATGCCGATCCTCACCGTTTTAAAAAAGAGATAAAAGAACTGCAATTTGGCTCCGTGCTATCATCACCATTACCCGTTGTTTTGGAGGCCCTTGCCGTTGATACAGCGACTTGGGGCGAATTTTACGTAGATGTTTTAAAGGAGATATTTGAAAAGGCCCGCGAAGTTAAAAAGCCGAAGGAAATATTGGGTTATTTAATGGAGTTTGCCTTTATTGAAAAAGATCTGTTGCCCTTTAATCAAAAAATTGTAGACATATTGATGCGGGAGGCTGAAACTGATATAGTGGAAATAAAAATTGCTGCTATAAATACTTTGGCAAACTATATTTTAAACCCTTCTATCGGGAATAAAGACTTAGTTAAGGCCGTCTTCATTTCCAAATTAAACGACCCAAGCTGGAAGGTTAGATGCTTTACTTATGAGCTTTTAAGGGTGGAAAATATCCTACCCCAGGGGCAACGTTTATCAATCAAGGACCAATTATTAAAACTTGTTTTCGGCTCACCATCGGCGATATAAGCATGCTTGTCATTCTGTATAAAAAAGACGCAGTTTCTTTTACTGATGTACTGAAAGCCAAACAATTGGTACCCATCTATCCATATTTCAAATTAAAAAATATAACTAATTGATTAATAATGTGTTTTTCATGAAGATGGTTTGATTTTTGTTGCATTTAACGTAACAAAACATTCACTTTTTACGTCTACTAACTATTAAATCGCTTGATCATGAAAAACAATAAAATCAAACTTAATAATGCACTCACCAGCCGGGTAATAGATCTGCATAACCAAGGTTATACTGACGACTTTTTGCCCGTAAAAAATGAATTTTTTTGCCTTCAAAACAGTGAAAATTTTTCGCTTGCCGATTTAAATATCCAGGTAATTGACCAGTGTTTTGATCAATTTAGCAACACTTATAAATACATACATACCATTGAAACCGCTAACGGCAACAAAGGCCTGTTAATGACCGATTTGATGTTTGCTGATATGGAAGCTGTTAGCTAATGGTTTAAACGCGCTATGCGATATTTGCTCCAATTACATCTGTACATTCTTCTTAACAACACCAGCCGACTTAAGCTCCATTTATAAATGATAGGGCAAAGTATACCTGTGTTCATAAACAGGGATAGAGAAACTACCACTCCCGCTTCAATACTATCTACTCCGATCTCAGACTTTTTACCGGGTTGGCCAATGCGGCTTTGATAGCCTGGAAGCCTACGGTAAATAGGGTAATAACCATAACCGACATAGCTGCAATAACAAAAACTACCGGGCCAATATCAATACGATAAACAAAGCCCTGCAGCCACCGGCTCATGGCGTACCAGGATATGGGGAAGGCGATGATTACCGCGATGGCCACCAACTTCAAAAAATCCTGCGTAAGCATAATCATGATGCTGTTTACCGATGCACCAATTACCTTGCGGATGCCAATTTCTTTTTGCCTTTTTTGAGCAGTAAAGGCCACAAGGCCAAACAACCCCAGGCAGGATATCAAAATAGCCAGGAACGAAAAATATTGCGCCAGTGCAGATACCCTTACTTCGGTTTCATATTGTTTCTGGTAAGCTTCATCCAGAAAGCTGTACGCGAATGGGAAGCCCGGATTAAAGGATTCATACAGTTGTTGAATTTTTGCAATGGTTTCTTTTTGATGATCGCCTTTGAGCCTGATCATCATTTTAAAATAAGGGCTGCTGCCTTGTGCCAGCAGGATAAACGATGGCCTTACCACCTCGTGTAACGATTCGAAATGATAATCTTTTACCACACCAATAACCTGGCAGGTATTACCCAAAACTTTAATGGTGCGGCCTACCGGGTTTTGAAGCTGCATGGCCTTAACGGCGGTTTGGTTAAGTATTACCTTGCTGCCCTCGGCGCCGTAGTTTTTGTTAAACGAACGGCCGGCGGCCATTTGCATATCCATGGTTTCGATAAAGTTGAAACCACCAAAAAAACCTTCAAAGTACACATCGCCGTTTGATTGTTTACCATCCCAACTAAGGCCGGCGGTGCCAAAATTGCGCCCAACCATGTTGTGCTGCGTAAAGCTGGCATTTAAAACACCCGGGATATTTTTCAGTTCGGCGGCAAAGTTCTCTTCGTTTCCGGCAAGCTTGCCTTCCGAGTCAATGCGGATCAGGTTATCTTTGTTATAACCGGGTTTGGTATGCTGGATGTATTGAATTTGCCTGTAAACCACCAGTACAGCAACAATAAGGGCCACCGATAACGTGAATTGAAACACCACTAAACCCTTACGGGCCAGCAGCTCGGTAAATGATGAACTGAGCTTGCCCTTTAAAATAGCCAGCGGATTAAATTTAGACAAATACAAGGCCGGGTAACTGCCCGATACCAAACCGGTAAACAGCGTAATGCCTGCAAGCATTATAATAAGCTGCGGGGTAAATTCAAGCCGTATTTGTTTACCGGTAAGCTGGTTAAACTGGGGTAGCAATGCCCAGGCTATACCTATAGCCAATACCATGGTAAATATGGCCATCAGTAATGATTCGGACAAGAACTGGGCAATCAGCTGGCCGCGTTTTGCACCAACTACTTTTTTAATGCCTACCTCTTTCATTCGGCCCGATGCTTTGGCCGTACTTAGGTTCATAAAATTGATACAGGCAATAAGCAGAATAAACACGGCAATAACCGAAAATAGTTTCACATACTCCTCGCGGCCGCCAACGCGGGCACCATGGTTAAACGTATTTTTAAGGTAATTATCAGAAAAGCGCATGGCTACAGCACTCCGCGTGGTATCACCACTATTCTTTTTTACAAGATTGAGTATCTTTTTGTTAAATACAGCCAGGTTAACCCCTTTTTTTAGCATCACAAAGTTATGCGGGCCGCCATTGTTCCAGGTTTTTACCCAGCCCTGCACGTCGGCCAGGTAATCAAATGATAACACAAAATCAAACTGCTGGGATGAGTGTACGGGCAATTTTTCAAATACGCCGGTAACCGCAAACTCCTTGTCGTGCTGAAAGCGGACGGACTTGCCTATGGCATTATCAACAGTAGTAAACAGCTTTTTGGCCAGTTCGTCGGATATTACAATATCGGCTTTGGCTGCAAGCACATTGCCGCGCTCGCCGTGCAGCATTTTAAAAGAGAAGATGTTGAAATAATCTTTACCCACGTACTGCCCGCTGGCTTTAATGTTTTTATCACCAACCGTTAAAGTAAATTTTTGCCACCAATCGGCGGGGGCCACGGCCGCGGCATATTGCACATCCTCGGATACCTGGGTTTTTAGCACATCGCTCACCAGGCCCGATGATTCGTCGCTAATTTGCTGACTGCCGCCGCCGGTGCGGTGTTCCATAATTTGATAAACTTGGTTATCGTTATCAAAAAATTTATCGTAACTCAGCTCATCATGTACCCACAAATAAATTAACAGCGTACAGGCCAGCCCGGCCGAAAGGCCAAGCACATTTAAAAAAGTAAACTGTTTATCCTTTTTTAGATTGCGGAAAGCAATCTTGATGTAGTTTTTAAGCATGGCACCGGGTTTTAGGAGTTAACAAACAGACGTTATCGCCCAAATCAGCGTAAATATTATGCCTCTGTTTTAACTATTTGATTGTTAGATATATAATAACCAATCAGGTACTTTCCACTGTATCGAAACCGGACGATTTGCGTACGTTTTTGGTATGGCCGGGAAAGTGCTACAGGCACCTCAATCGCGCCCAAATGAGACTCATCAAAAGCTTGATAGCGGCACTGTTTTACAGCCTTAAAATTTATTTTAAATTCTTTTAGGAAAATCGCGATTGACTGGTGTCCTTACATCAGATCGACTAAATTATGGGAAAATCAAGGTTTATTGAGCTGATGGCTAAAAGTATGGACGGATCGGCCAATAAGGAAGAGTTGGATGAACTCGAACTGTTTTTAAATCAGCACCCCGGATACAAAAAAATTCAGCAGGTAACAGACGCCTTAACAGGTACACTTAATAACGACAGCGAGGTTTTGCCTACTACTATAAACAGTAAGCTGGATGAGTTATGGGTTAAAATAAAAGATTCTGAAGAAACAGAAACCGAAGTTTCTACTACCAATGTACGGCCATTTAACTGGAGGTGGATTGGCGCGGCTGCTGCAGTTGCCGTACTTGCTTTGTTTGGCTTTTTGTTTTATAACAGGCAGGCCAAACAGCAACTTGATGTGGCAGTAACAAAAAAAATTGATGTGCCTTTTGGCAAAATGATGCAGGTTACTTTATCAGATGGTACCAAAGTGAAGTTGAATGCAGGCAGTCATTTTTCGTACCCTTCGGTTTTCCAGGCCGGGCAAAGGGAGGTAAGTTTAGAAGGTGAGGGCTTTTTTGAAGTAACCAAAAATCCGAAGAGACCATTTTTGGTACATACCGCCGGCTTCACAGTAAAAGTTTTAGGTACTGTATTTAACGTAAAGGCTTACCGCAACGACAAAACAACCGAAACTACTTTATTAAAAGGAAAGGTGCAGGTTGAGCTGGCCGATGACCCCGAAAAAAAGATCATTTTATCGCCCCACGAAAAACTGACCATTAATAACCCGGCGCAAGGTGTACCTAACCAGGCCGTTAAAACGACAGTTGCCAAAATTAAATATGAGGTAGCCACATTGCCGGTTGTAAGCAACGATGTGTATGCAGAAAATGCCTGGATAGACCACAAAATAATGTTTGCCAATAATGATTTTGAAGACGTTGCCCGGCAAATGGAACGCAAATACGATGTGAGGATAGTGTTTGCAGATGAAGCCCTCAAAAAAGAGCAGATAAGTGGTGTGCTTGAAAATGAAAGCCTGGATACTGCCCTGAATTTCCTGAGGCAAATTGTACCGTTGCAATCAAAAATTGATGGTAGTACGGTTTACCTATCCTACAAGAGTAAAAAAATAACAACAACCAACTAATATTAACTTAACAGCAGCACATGAAGAAAAACAATTACCTAACAGACTCCTGAAGCCCATAAATAAACAAGGGAAGAGGTGCAACTCTTCCCCGCAAAAATCTGGGATTTATCATTGTGAGTAAGCGAGTTGGAACCGAGCTTACTCTATCCATTAATTTTCAAAACAAATGTAATGAAAAAAACAAGAAGGGCATTTGCCATTCCGGGTGCCCCCGTATGCCTTAAAGTTATTTTGCTAATGAAAGCAGTTTTCTTGCTAATCCTGGTTACCTGCATGCAGGTTTCGGCCAGTGTTTATTCACAACAGAAATTTACACTCAGCATTAAGCAAACTGAGGTAAGTACTATACTTGCCAAAATTCAAAAACAAAGCGATTACCGTTTCTTTTACAACTACGCCGCCATAAAAAAACTGGGCAAGGTTGATCTGGACGTTAAAAACGCTTCTATCGAACAGGTGTTGAGCTCGCTTATGGATAATAAGCTGCCCTACAAAATGGCCGATGACCACGTAGTGATCATATCGGCAGCCGAAACTACCAATGCCCTTTTGCTTGTAAAAGGAAAAGTGGTTGACGCCAAAGGCGAACCGCTCATTGGTGTAAACATCAGGCTGCAGGGTACCAACCTCGGGGTAACAACAGATGTTAACGGTAACTTCGTAATTAACGCCCCGGTTAACGGCGTACTGGAGTTTAGTTATATAGGCTTCGAGAAAAAAATAGTGACTATCAATGGCGATCAGACCCTGTCAATCACGCTTGTTGCCTTGCCATCTGCTTTAACAGAAGTTGTTGTAGTAGGTTATGGTACCACTAAAAAAATAGATGTAACGGGTTCTGTTGCCAGCGTTAAAGGTGCCGATATTCAAAATTTACCTGTGGCATCAGCTGCACAGGCCCTGGATGGCCGCGCAAGTGGCGTAAGCATTGTACGTAACGATGGTTCGCCTGGTGCAGCGCCAAGCATCCGTATTCGTGGTACCGGTACTATTAATGATGCTAACCCCCTTATTGTTATTGATGGCGTACCAACCAGCAACGCCGATGCGCTAAGTGATATTAACCCTAATGATATTGCATCTGTCGAAATTTTAAAGGACGCCTCTTCAAGTGCTATTTATGGTACAAGGGCCGCAAATGGTGTAGTTTTGGTGACTACTAAAAAGGGTACTTACAATCAGAAACTATCAACATCGGTTAATTTTTACAACGGTTTCCAAAATACAACCAAATACATTAAGCTGCTTACCGCTCCTGATTTGTACAAATTGAAAAGAGAGCGGTATACCAATGATGGTGCTACTATAGATGCGCCATGGACCGATACCTATTATGCAACTCAGCGTACTGATTGGCAGCATGCCATTATGGGTACAGGGCATGTAACCAATGGCGATGTAAGTTTGCAAGGTGGTAACGACGTATCTAATTATTATCTTTCACAATCAATTTATAACGAAGACGGTATCATCGACAAAACCAACTTTAAACGCTACGTTACCCGTATCAATTCTGAACATAAAATAACCCCATGGTTTAAGCTGGGCGAGAATGTGCAGTTATCTTACGGCAATCAAAATGGCTTTGATAACAATAACTCGCAAACGGGATTGATTTTCTCGGCATTGCGATTTAACCCGGCAATCCCCCTGGTTAATCCCGATGGTACATACGGAACATCAAAAGCTTATGCCAACCAGTTAGGTGATATTAACAGCCCTTATGCCACCATTCAGGAGGCCGATAAGTACACAAAAAAATATCGTGTACTGGCTAACGCGTTTGCCGAAATTTCATTTTTGAAGGAACTGAAACTGCGTGTTAACTATGCGTTTGACGGCTCGTTGATACGCAATTACAACTTTAATGTTGCCGATGTTAACCAGACAAGGCCAAACCAAACATCTACCCTCACACAAAGCGAGGAAGAAGTATCGTCTCAGTTGCTCGAATCGTTCTTAACCTACGATAAGGTATTTGGTAAAAGCCACGTAACCTTTACCGGTGGCTATTCTTATCAAAACTTTAAAGACTACGGCTTTACAGCGCAAAGAGTTGGCTATGATGATACCGACCCGGATCAAAGAGTACTTAATCAGGGTGCCCTTCAGCTTAACTCAAATATAATACCACAACCAACATCCCTTCAGTCGGGTTTTGCAAGGCTGTTTTATGATTACGACAGCAGGTTTCTGGCAACGGTAACATTCCGTGCGGATGGATCTTCAAAATTTGCCCCTGGTAACCAGTGGGGTTATTTCCCGGCCTTTTCATTGGGCTGGAGGTTGTCTAACGAACAATTTATCAAAAACATAACCTGGATAAGCAACCTTAAATTAACCGGTGGTTATGGCGAACTCGGAAATCAGAATGTTAGCCCTTACCAGTACTTAAGTTTATTAAAAATAGGCAGCACCTACGAAAACAATGGCTACGCATTTGGTGGCTCGGGAGTAAGTGGTGCCGCAGTTACCAGCATTGCCAACCCCGATATTACCTGGGAAAGGGCTGCCATGACCAACATTGCACTTGATGCCGGTTTTTTAAATAACCAGTTAAATACTACTGTAACGTGGTTTAATAAAAACACCAAAGATATGCTGATATCACCTCCGGTAGTAGGCACGTCGGGTTCGGTAGCAATCCCTAACCAAAACATTGGTACCATGAATAACAAAGGTGTTGAGGTTGAGGTTAATTACCAGGGCGGCGATGATAAATTAAAATACTCGTTTGGCGCAAATGCATCTTTCATTAAAAACAAGGTAACACAGTTAAACGGCGAAGGCACGTTTATAGGTTCTACTGTTTACGGCCGCTCAAGTCAGGAAATTTCACGTACTTACCAGGGCCAGTCGATAGCATCGTTCTATGGCTGGAAAACAGATGGATTATATCAAACCCAGGCCGAGATAGACAATGATCCCGCGCTTAAAAATGATTCGCGCAAAAGCTCGATCAGGCCTGGCGACGTTAAATTTCTGGATTTAAACAGTGATGGTTTAATTGATGGTAACGACCGCACTAACCTGGGCAATCCTAACCCGAATGTTACAGCAGGTATCCAGGGCAGTATATCGTACAAAGGGTTTGATTTATCGGCCAATTTTACCGGTGTATTTGGCGTAAGCTTATACAACGCCGACAGGATGCAGGGTATCGATCCAACTTATCCGTTTAACCTGTATGCCGAAGATTTAGGCCGCTGGACAGGCGCTGGTACAAGCAATACCATTCCCCGTTTATCGCTTGACCGTGCTAATGATAACTACCGCACATCCGATCTGTTTGTAGAAAGCGGTAACTATTTCAGCCTTAAAAACGTCACGTTGGGCTATACTTTACCTTTAACATGGTCTAAAAAAGCCGCCCTTAAAAGTGTAAAATTGTACGCTTCCGGGCAAAATGTCTTTATGATAACCAAATACAAAGGCTATACACCCGAGTTAGGTTATACCAACGGCAACCTGCAGCGCGGCGTTGATGTGGCTCAGTACCCATCGGTACGTACAATTACATTCGGTGTAACAGTTAAATTATAAAATCATGAAATCGAACAAAATATTATATATAGCAATAGCACTGGCTTTATTTAACAGCAGCTGTAAAAAAGCGCTCGATTTAAAGCAGCAGGGGGTTTATACCTCTGATAATTATTTCAGAAATGAAACAGATGCCGTTACCGCCGTTAATGGGATATACAGCATTTTACCTGAAGAAGATTATATTGGCCATGCCGAATGTACATTTGATGTACCATCTGACGATTACTGGCGCTCAGGCGACCACGGCGAAGATGAAGGCATTGAAAATTTAACTTACGATGCTTCAAACGCGGCTATCAGGTACCCCTGGAAATGGCGCTACGAAGAAATCAACCGCGCTACCAATTGCATTATCAATATCCCTAAAATCACCGCTATATCTGCCGATATTAAAAATCGCAGCATGGGCGAGGCTTATTTTTTAAGAGCGTTTGGCTACTGGCGCGGAATGTTAATTCATGGCGATGTACCAATTATCACAGAGGATGATTACTCGAAACAATTATTTAACGTTCCCAAATCGCCGATTGAAGAAGTTCGTAAACAAATAGAAAGCGATTTGCTGAAAGCTGTTGACCTGCTGCCGGAAAGTTACGATGCTTCAAATCTCGGCCGGGTAAGTAAAGGTACAGCATTGGGGCTTTTAACCAAGCTTTACATGAACTGGGAAAAACTTCCCGAGGCTATTGCAACTGGGCAAAAGGTAATATCCAATTCGCATTACGCATTGGCTCCCAATTACACCGATAACTTCACCCGTGCAAATGAAACCAGCACCGAAATGCTTTTTTCTATCCAGGCGGTACAAAACGTGTTACCAAATGATTTTACGGTTTACTATATCCCAAGGCCATGGGGCGGTTACGGCTTTAGCCAGCCATTACAGGGATTGGTAAATGAGTTTGAAGCTAATGATCCACGTAAAGCTGCAACTGTATTAAGTGTTGGAGACAAAGTTGATCTTGGTGACAACAAAGGCTTAACTACCTTTACCGCTGATCTGTCGGCAACCGGGTTCGCATTTAAAAAATACGCAGTATTTAACACATTCGCCGATGGTGGCGGTGTTGATCATAGCTTTGTGGTACCTTTAATGCGGTCAGCCGATATTTACCTGCTGGTAGCCGAAGCTCTTATACGTACACAGGGTGCCGGCGCGGGCGATGTGCTGATAAACCAGATAAGGCACCGGGCTTCGCCATTGTTGCCACCCGTTGTAGGTGCAGGTATGACACAGTTAATACATGAGCGCCGTGTTGAACTTGCCGGTGAAGGCGAGCGCCACCAGGATTTAATGCGCTGGGACAAGAAAAACATTGTTGATATTGCAGCCATATACAACAAGGCAGTTTCAAAAGCACCTATTGACCAATCTAAAACAGTTACGTTTGTTCGCCCTAAAAATTACTATTTCCCGTTACCACAGGTAGAAATTGATAAGAGTAAAGGCGTTTTGGTACAAAATCCAAACTTTAAGTAAAAATGATTAATTAAATGCCGGTAGCCGAACTGATTTGTTAAGTCGATTTGTTTGGCTGCCGGTATTTTTATTTATATAACACCCTATACAAACAGAACCAGCTTTAAATAATGAAAAAAGGTTTATTGATACTTATTGTTACCGCATTTAGTTTAAATACCTATGCCCAGGTGGATCAAAAAGCTTCGTACGAGTTTATCGAACGGACAATTCCGGGCAGGTCGGGCGCATTCCTTGTCGAAACTGTTAGCCAGGATAACGGGAAAGACGCGTTTGAGCTGGATAGCCGCGATGGTAAAATAGTATTGCGTGGTAACAACGGGCTATCTGTAGCTGCAGCTTTAAATTATTACCTTAAAACCTATTGTTTTTGCGATATAGGCTGGAATGGTACCAATTTAAACCTGCCTGCAAATTTGCCTGCGGTTACAGCCAAAATACATAAAACCACGCCGTATCAATACCGCTATTACCTTAACTATTGCACATTTAACTATACCATGGCCTGGTGGGACTGGGCACGCTGGCAAAAGGAAATTGACTGGATGGCGCTCAACGGTATCAACATGCCGCTGGCCATTACCGGCGAAGAAGCCATTTGGCAGGATGTATACAAAAGCATGGGCTTTACAGATAAAGAACTGGACGCTTTTTTTTGCGGACCAGCCTACTTCTCCTGGTTTTGGATGGGCAACATTGATGCCTGGGGTGGCCCGCTGCCGCAGCACTGGATGGATAGCCACCGCGCTTTGCAAAAAAAGGTACTGGAACGCGAACGTTCATTCGGGATGAAACCCGTATTGTCGTCATTTACCGGCCACGTGCCGCCATCGTTTAAAGACAGGTTCCCGAAAGCTAAGGTAAAAAGAACCAACTGGGATGCAGGCTTTCCTGATGTATTCATTCTTGACCCCGACGATGAACTTTTTGAAACCATCGGCAAAAAATATATCGAGGCTCAAAACAAGGAGTTTGGTACCGATCATTTGTACTCGGCCGATACTTTTAACGAGAATGTGCCACCTACCAATGATTCAACTTACCTGGATGGTATGAGCAAAAAAGTATTCCGCTCCATGACCGCCGCCGACCCAAAAGCGGTTTGGGTAATGCAGGGATGGATGTTCCATTACAACAATAAATTCTGGCAGCCGCAACAGATCAAAGCCTTGCTGAACGCGGTACCTAACGACCAGATGATCGTACTTGATTTGTACAGCGATTCGCACCCGGTATGGAACCGTACCGAAGCCTACTATGGCAAGCCCTGGATTTGGAGTATGCTGCAAAACTTTGGCGGCAACATCAGCCTGTTTGGCCGCATGCGCCACGTAGCTGCCGATCCGGCCATCGCCCTGCATGATCCTGAATCAAAAAACCTGGTAGGCATAGGCATAACTCCCGAAGGTATTGAACAAAACCCGGCCCTGTTTGCCCTGATGCTGGAGAATGTTTGGCGCGATAGCCCTATTGATGCCGATGCCTGGGTAAATAACTATGCCCACAGGCGCTATGGGCAAATCAATGCCAACGCATCCGAAGCCTGGCACATATTACTGAATACGGTTTACAGCAGCGGCTTGAGCGAGGGCGGCCCCGAATCAATCATCGTGGCCAGGCCAACCATGCAGAAAACTATCGACAGGGTTTTAACCAAACTAAGTTATGATCCCCTAAAGCTGGCCAAAGCCTGGCAGCTATTAGTAAACGCCGCCGATAGCCTGAAGCAAAGCGACGGGTATCAATACGATTTGATAGATGTAACCCGGCAGGTGCTGGCCAATTATGCTTCGCCATTGCAGCAAAAAATGGCATCGGCCTATAAAAGTGGTGATCAGGAAGCATTCAAACAAAACAGCGCCGCCTTTTTACAGCTAATGGATGATATGGACGATTTGCTAAGCACCCGCAAAGATTTTTTATTAGGCAAATGGATTAACGAAGCCAGGGCCAACGGTATTACCGATAAAGAAAAGAATTTGTATGAACTAAACGCCCGCGACCTGGTAACCCTTTGGGGCGATAAAGAAAGCGGCCTGAGCGAGTACTCCAACAGGCAATGGGCCGGCTTAATAAAGGGATATTACAAACAGCGCTGGGAACTATACTTTAGCCAGCTAAACAAAGCCATGGCCACAGGCGCACCCTTTGATGCCAAAGCATTTGACGCCCAGGTAAAAAACTGGGAGTGGCAATGGGTAAACAAACACGATAACGCCTATACTGATATTGCCAAAGGCGATGGAGTAGAGAAAGCGAAGGCACTGTTTGCAAAATATAATAGTTTGGTGTTGCAGGCGGCGTATTAGCAGTTATCCGGTTTTTTGTAGAGACGCATAATTGCGTCTCCCGCAGGACATTCCGAATTTGTAAGGTCGTCAATTTGCATGTGTAATTTGCACGCGGGAGACGCAATTATGCGTCTCTACATTGAAAAGGCAATACTTTCCCGCGGTCTGTGTCCTCACAGACCGCTGTTCCGAATGTTTTCGGTTAGGGGCGACCCTACGATGTATTGGGAGGCATGCCGGGCATAGCGTAGACGACTCACCCCGACGAGGCTCCGCCCGTGCCCCTCTCTCCGACTTCGTCGCATAGGGGCGAGAAAAAAAATTGGGGACACCCTCTTTGCGGCTTTAGCCGGAGAGAGGGTCGGCCAGCGTAGCGTAGCCGGGGTGAGTTGTCGCCAGCGTTCAAAGCCGGGCATATCGATGAAGGTATCTGTGGGAACGCTGTCATCGGGAAAGAAATAGAGATTGTCATCCTGAGGAACGAAGGATCTATTCGCGAACTGTTCTATCAGTCATGCAGGGCGGTAAATAGATCCTTCGTGCCTCAGGATGACAGAAAGGAAAATTGTAGTCACAAACAAAACACATTGAATCATAAACACATGATCAAAAGCACATACCTGTTTTTAACAATTCTGATTTGCCTGGCGTTAAGGACAACCATAAAGGCCCAGGATAGTAACGACCACATTTTTCCGCCATCTGCAGCTGCTAAACCCTATATCGATTTTGATAGCAAAGGATTTTTAATAGAAGGTAAACGTACGTTCATTGTATCTGCGGGGCTGGAATACGCCCGCATACCCCACCAGCTTTGGCACGATAGGTTGCTGCGCATCAAGCGTGCGGGATTTAATTGTATCGAAATTTATACCATCTGGAACTTTCACGAAGCACAGGAAGGTAAATTTGATTTCACCGGCGACCGTGATCTGAACCTGTTTTTAAAACAAGTGAACGACTTAGGCATGTACGCCATTGTACGCGTTGGCCCGTATTATTGTGCCGAATGGGATAACGGCGGCTACCCGATCTGGCTTAAGTTTAAAAAGGGATTGAGTGTTCGGGAAGATAATCCATTGTTTGAAAAATATGTCGACAGGTTTTTTGATCGCCTTTTACCTATCGTGATGAACAACCAGGTAAACAAAGGAGGACCGGTAATACTGGTGCAGCTGGAAAACGAGCACCCGAAAGGCTGGGGCACCATAATGCCCGATGGCTATTTTAAACATTTGCAAACCAAGGCGCTGAGTATGGGCCTGCAGGTGCCATACTTTTTTAGCGGCCTGCACCACGCCAGCGACCCGGCAGGTGATGGCAAACTGGATGATGCTGCACGGCCAAACCCTTGGTTTTCTACCGAGTTTTGGAGTGTATGGTACTCGCAATACGGCGCAAAACCTGGCGACGACCAGCTTTACGACAGGCGCACCTGGAAAATCATTGCCAACGGCGGCAATGGTTACAATTATTACATGGCGCACGGCGGATCGAACTTTGGGTACACCAATAATGACGAGGACGCGGCATCATATGATTACGGCGCGGCCATTGGCCAGACAGGCGACTTAAGGCCTATTTACTATGCCTTTAAACGGGCAGCCTCGTTTGCGCGAAGCTTTCAGGATGTGCTGGAAAATAGTGTAGACAATAATGCCGCTTACCGCAAGATAGTACTGGATACGGCCTTGAGGGTAAGTGCCCGCAAAAGCCCCGCTGGCGAAATTGTTTTCCTGGATAATACAAGTAAAGAAGCAACAACAACCCAACTGCATATTGATGATAACATTGCAGGCAGCAAGATCACCATTTTGCCGGGCGAGATATATCCGTTGGTGCATAATTATCAGCTTAACCCGCAGGTTACGCTAAAATGGGCCTTAACACGGGTATTCGCCATAGTAAGGCAGGATAATGCCACTACCATTATTACCGATGCCGAAGCGGGTTCGGTACTGGCGTTATATTTTAAAACGAGTGATAAGGCATCAACAGAAAACCCAAATGTAAAAGTTAATGGCGATGAGGTGAGTATTAAACAGGTGATGCCGGACGCAAATAAGCCGCTGGAATATACTTTTAAAGCGGGTACACAAACCATTCGTGTTTTGGCCATGAACAGGGCACTGACAGATAAAACTTATATCGAAACCATCAACAGGAAAAACTATATAGTTACAGGTGCCGCCTATTTGGCAGAAGCCTCTGTTATCGGCAGCCAGTTTACGGCCGATATAGAACAGCCATTATTGGCACATCAAAAAGAGCAGGTTTATGTTTACACGGATAAAACAGCAGTGTTGTTAAACCAGATTCCATCAGTAACAGTCAATCAGCCCAAAACTATTGCGCTTAGCAATTGGGAATTTAAAAATGCATCGGAGCAGGCGGCTATAAATTATAACGCAGGCAAATGGCTACCATCAAATAATCCTGTACCGATGGGCGCGGATGGTGATGTAACAGCCGATGCCTGGTACCGTACTACACTCACAACCCCGGTTGCAGGTAAATACACCTTACAGGTAAAAGGCGGCGGCAGGGGGCAGGCTTTTGTTGATGGCAAACCTGCTGCTAAATGGAAACTGAACGATGGGGAGCTAACCCTTGATCTGAAAAAAGGCAAACATACCCTCGCCATTTTTGCAGCACATGATGGCAGGGATAAACTGGCTGCTTACCTTGGGCCGATTGACGAGGTAGATAGTAAAGGGGTGTTTGGTCCGGCGCTCATCAAAAAAGGAGGTCCGTTTATCAGCGAGTTAAGCAACTGGTATTTTGCCAGGGCCAATAAAATAAGCGATGTTAAGCAAGGGCCACCGACGTTTGATACTACCATGTTTAAACCGTATAAAATAAACACCGATGTTTTTAATTTAAAGGAAGGATACGGCTGGTTTACTACAACTATACCACAAGAGCCCGCAGGCACGTCAAAAATAACCCTGCAGTTTAAAAGTGTGGATGAAAATGCTACCGTATTTATTAATGGTAAACAGGTATTTAAACACGACGGCTGGAACCAACCTTTTGAAGTGAATATAACCGATGCCACTGCTTTAAAAGCGCCTATACGGCTTGCTGTATTTATAGAAAATTACTCCAACGAAGGAGGGATCGATCAGCCCGTAAAAATTAATGCCATTGGCGATGCGCCTGCCGTAACCGGCTGGAAAATGAAAGGCGGCCCGGGCGATGCCTTGGCAGTAAAGGGCTGGCAAAAATTTACCGGCAAGGTTAAAACCAATGCCCCCACATTTTACCGGTCTACGTTTACTATACCACAGGCAAAAGGAAAAACCTTTATCTGGCGGTTTGAGCCTAAGGGGCTGGGGCATGGCTCGGTATGGGTTAACGGGCATAACATTGGGCGGTATCCGGAGAAGATATCGATTACCAGTTTATACATTCCCGAATGCTGGCTGAAAACAGGCCCGAATCAATTGGTGATTTATGATGAGGATGGCAAACAGCCCGATCATACGCTCATTGTGGCTGAGCAGGAAGCAGGCAGAGCCACGACACAAACAATTACAGATATTAAATAATCAATGAGTATTCGTTATTTGGTTTTAAATTCCCCTCTTGAGAGGGGGCGGGCAGGAATGGTGTAATGGCAGGGGTGTGTTTGAACGCGCGATAACACACCCCTGCCCCTCTCGAGAGGGGAACCCACTGCACCGGCCTTTTTGAACCAAAATGCATATAGTCAATAAATAATCAATAAAACATGGCACTAACTACTGAAAGGTTTACCGCATTAGATATTTTTAGGGGGATGACCATCTGTTTCATGATCATCGTAAACGCCCCCGGTTCTGGCGCGGACGTGTGGACACCGCTTGACCACGCCCCATGGATAGGTTTTACACCAACCGACCTGGTGTTCCCGTCGTTCCTGTTTGCGGTAGGCAATGCCTTAAGCTTCTCTAAAAAGAAATTTGAATCGGACGCCGCCTTTATCAGCAAAATATTTAAGCGTACCGTTATCATCTTTTTATTGGGCTACCTCATGTACTGGTTCCCGTTTTTTCACCGCGTTGCCGATGGCTGGGCTTTTAACCCGCTAAGCCATACCCGCATAATGGGCGTGTTGCAGCGTATAGCCCTGTGTTACTTTTTTGGCGCTTTGATTGTGCATTATTGCTCTCAAAAAACAGCAGTTATCATATCGGGTTTATTGCTGATTGGCTACTGGCTTTTCCTGGTATTATTTGGCGAACCGGGAAAAGAGTTTACTATGCTGGGCAATGCCGGTACCAAACTTGACATTGTGTTATTAGGTAACGATCATTTATACCACGACAAAGGCGGCCCCGTAGCTTTTGACCCCGAAGGATTGCTGAGCACACTAACCGGGATAGTAAATGTGATAGGCGGCTTTTTAGCCGGCGCGTTCATACAACGTAAAGGTAAAACTTACGAAACTGTGGCCAAGCTCATGATATTTGGCGGCTTGCTCATTGTAGCTGCCTTGTTCCTGGGCCAGTTTTTCCCGATAGCCAAAAAATTGTGGACAAGCACTTTCTCACTGCTCACCATCGGTATCGACCTTGCCATATTGGGCCTGCTGATATTTATTATCGAAATAGAAAAAGTAAAACGCGGCACCAACTTTTTCCTCATCCTTGGGCGTAATTCACTGGCCATCTACCTGCTGTCAGAATTGCTGCTTACCGTTTTCCAAACCATATGGGTAGCCCCCAAACTGAGTTTTTACGATTGGATAAACCAGGTATTTTACCAGCGGGTATTCCCCGGTGCGCTGGGCACACTGGTATTTGCCATTTGCTACATGATGTTGTGCTGGCTGGTAACTTATGTGTTGGATAAGAGGAAGATATATATTAAAATATAACGAGGGTGAAAAAGTTGAGATCTTATCTGATCATGTTATTATATCCCCACAAATCACATTTTCAACCGTCATTGCGAGGTACGAAGCAATCCCGAACTGTTCAGGGCAAGCATTTTATCATAAGTGGTAAAATTCCGCCAAACGCAGAAAGGGGAATGAGTTACATCGCATGGCGGAAACGACTCACCCCGACGAGGCTGCGCCCGTCTGCCCCTCTCTCCACTTCGTGCATAGAGGGGCGAAAAAAACGTTCTTATCTTTTCAACCCTCTTTGCGGCACAGCCGGAGAGAGGGTCGGCCAGCGCAGCGTAGCCGGGGTGAGTAGTCACCAACGTTCAAGTCAATATCCATCTAAACCCCAACACGGCACCCTGAGCCTGTCGAAGGGTCGCGGGGAGAGGCCTTTGTCCGCTATCCTTCGACAGGCTCAGGATGGCATATTTAATATTTACACAAAAATTGGTTTTGAACGCTGGCTAAGACTCACCCGGCGAGGCTGCGCCCGCCACCCTCTCTTCGGCTTCGCCGGAAAGAGGGGCTTGGAAATTTACTATTTATTTTTTTTATCTAATATATCGGTATTAAGCGTTCAAGCCCCTCTTTACACCGTAGGTGAAGAGAGGGGGGCGGGCGCAGCCTCGCCGGGTGAGTCTTCGTCGCCATACGATAGTCGCCGCGTAACTTTTGCCCTTTTTCCGTTAACATTCATATTAACCCTCTTCCTCACTCGCACCGCCTCCGCCCAATACACCAACCACCTGCCATACGTAAACCCTTTCATCGGCACAGCCCAAAGTAAAGTGCTAACCAAATGGGGCAGCGATGGCGGTACCTATCCAGGCGCGGTGGCGCCATCGGGTTTTATACAGTTAAGCCCCGAAACCAGGTTTGGAAAGGGTTATAATTACGGTGACAGCGCCATTTGTTATTTCAGCTGTTTCAGGCATATGAGCGGCTTCCCTCAGGGTTCAACCGGCGGGTTTTATGTGATGACAATTAACCCGGCAGGTGAGTTTGAGCCGCAGAAATACAGCCGGAAGTTTTCGCATACCAATGAAACCGCAAGCCCAGGCTACTATAAGGTGATGTTTGATGACGACCACAGCACCGTTGAATCTACAGCGACAACCAGGGCGGGGATATTCCGCTTTACGTTTACCGAAGGTTCATCACCGCAGGTATTTATCGGCGATGCGGGGAATATTAGTGTTATATCGCCCAAAATACTCCATGCCTCCAACGGCAATATGGTCATCAACTTTACAGAAGCCTATGCCTCAAAAAGAGAGGTAAAAGGCGGCTGGATTTTTAGTTTTGAACCGGCTAAAAAGGATAATAAAGTTATCGGGCTTAAGCTAAGTGCTTCCAACGTCGGCTATGCAAGTGCCCAGCGCAATATAGATCAGGAAATAGGAGCATTGTCTTTTGACCAACTGCGTAAACGTACCGTTAACGAATGGCAAAAAAAACTGGCTGTTGTTGATGTAACAGACAGTAACGATGCAAATAAAACCGTTTTTTATACCGCCCTGTATCATTCGCTTTTAATCCCCTGGGTTATCGACGATGTGGATGGCCGATACCGGGGGGCGGATGATAAAATTCACCAAAAAACAGGCAATCACCAATATGGGGCCTTCTCGCCCTGGGATACTTTCCGCTCGCTGCACCCCTTGCTTACGCTGCTTTACCCGGATAAGCAGCAGGATGTAATTTTATCTATGCTGGATATTTACAAGCAAACCGGCCACCTACCAACTGAATCTATGACAGGCAACCATGCCATCCCCATCATTGTTGATAGCTACCTGAAAGGGATAACCGGTTTTGATAAACAGCTGGCCTATACCGCCATGAAGAAAAGCGTATTGGAACCGCCGTTCATACAGCCGGACATGGAGATCTTTAATCAAAAAGGTTACATCCCCTTTACCCGGTCCGAGTCGGTTACCCGCACGGTTGAATATGCTTATGATGATTGGGCTTTATCGCAATTTGCCAAAAACGTTGTTCATAATGATAAAGATTACCTGCTTTTGGCAAACCGCGGCTACAGCTACCGCAACCTTTTAAATAACGACCAATTGTTGCTATTGTCCCGCAACGATGCTGAGTTTAAACTACAGCCGGGCATGTCGGGTTACAAAGAAGGGGATAAGTGGGTGTATTCCTATTTCGTGCCCCAAAACATTAAAGATCTTATTAACCTCACGGGCGGCAACGACCAATTTGCCCGCCGGCTCGATTCGGCGCTTAGCAATAATGTGATCCTGTTTGATAACGAGACTGTTTTTCATTTGCCCTACCTGTTTAACCAGGCAGGCAAATCGGCTTTAACCCAAAAATGGTTAAGGCAAATTATGCTTCATCGTTTCAGCAACAGCCCCGGCGGTTTGCCAGGTAATGATGACCTGGGCTCAACCTCCAGCTGGTATGTTTTTAGCGCCATGGGTATTTACCCGGTTTGCCCAGGCAGGCCTTACTATGCTATCGGCACGCCCTTGTTTAAATCTGTTACACTGCACCTGCCAAACAGAAAACAGGTTACGGTAGGTAGTAATGTTTCAGATACAAAAGGTTACGTAAAGGCTTTAACCGTTAATGGTAAACCCTGGCAGCAGCTCACTCTGCCGCATTCGGTATTAATAGCCGGCGGCTCAATGGTTTTTGATTTGACGGATAAGGCAGGGAATTGGCCAAAGGATAACAACCCTGTTGAGCTATCCGAAACAAAACAAAATCCTGCCTTTAAAATATTGAGTTGCTCCGTTTCAAAAAAAAATGTTGCGCCCGATGAGCCTTTTACCATTCATTTTTCAATCGGCAACGCAGGCGTTACCGGCGTTAAAATTGTTACGCTATTGGTTAATGGCAAACCGTACGCTTACAAAAATTGTATGGTAGCTTCGGGTAGTACTCAAAAAGATTCGCTGGTCTGCCGGCTTTACCCCATCGGGAAAACGGAAATTAAATTAGAGGGGCTGCCCCCGGTGATGGTTGATGTAAAACTGCCGCCAAATCCCGCGGCGCATCCCTTTAAAATTACAGGCCTTACCGCTACTGCAATGCTTAAAGTAAATGAGCCGCAGCGCCTCGCTTATATCGTCCAAAATATTGGCGGTGTAAAGCATACTTTTAACATCCCGATAACTAAAAACGACTCCTTAATTTTTACCGATACGGTTGTGTTGGAACCAGGCGAAAAAAAGGTGATAGACCACTTATTGGCAGGTGCTTCAAAAGGTTTTAAAAGGATAACCGCAGGTGATCAAAAGGTGCTTTATAAAGTGTACCAGGACAACACAGAATCGCTTTTGCTTGATCTTTCTCCTATAGATTATTCGGTCGACAATGTGGTAAAAGACAACTCCGGATTTCGGCATGACGGGCAAATAGTAATTGCCAAAAAGTCAAAAACTGCTGGCAGGCTCGGGTTTAATGAACACACCTTTGTAGAGGTACCCAACACTCCCGCCCTTGATAATATGGGCGAAACCATCACCATGATGGGCTGGGTATACCCCACCGGAAACGAAAAAGGATTAGTTGATATGATAACCAAGGGCGATAGCCACGTTTTACAGGTATCTGATCATCAAACGCTTACTTTTTTTGCCGGCGGCTGGGGCCGGGGCGATTGTACCGTTAACCTGCCCGCCAACTGGAATAACCAATGGCACCACATTGCCGGGGTATGCACGGGTAACACACTCTACCTATATATTGATGGTGCATTGGCGGGTACCACCGTAATGGAAACCACTGTAAACCTATCGGTAACCAACAAATGGACCCTGGGCAGGAATGAGGAGTTTCCGTCAGAAAGGATTTTTCATGGATATATGGATAAGGTAAAAGTTTACCAGGCGGCCCTAAGCGCAGATGAAGTATTGCAGATAGTAAAAAATGAACAACCAACAGAAACTGCCCATTGATTATATTTTCCTTATTAAAAGGCAGCTGATAATATATTGAAGAGCAGTGTTTTATTGCTCTGGTAAATTGATAAATAAGACTTGATGGGAATGTTTTATATAATTGGGTATTGATGTTTTGTGTAATATTTTTTTAAAAGGTCAAGTAGGATATTACCCCAGGTAATTCACATATTGCTCATCAAAGGTTCCATCGCTGTACAGATCGATAAGGCCATAGCCGGGGGCGGTTTGGCGCAGGTTGCCTTCCCACCATGCGCCGCTTACTGCGCCGTTGCAAATGTAGGTAACGTTGTTGTACACTACCTTGTCGCGCAGGTGGATGTGGCCTGCCAGGCATAACTTTACGTTGGGGTATTGGGCAAACAGGTTAATGATGCGGGTACTATCGGTATGCATGTCGCCGCCCAATATTTCCCATTTGTTAATAATGTTATCGGCTATGAGCACTGTAGCGCTCAGAATAGGTATGTGCGACATGATGAGCACCGGCATTGCCGCATCTGTAGTTTTTAGTTCGTTTTCCAGCCAGGCAAATTGCTCGTCGCCCAGTTTGCCAATGTACCAGGTGCCATCAACATCCAGGTGAACGCTATCAAGCAAAATAAATTTCCAGCCACCCTGTATAAAGCTATTGTAAGGCCTGGCCAGCTGTAGCTGGTCCATGCTGTATTGTTTGCCATAAACAGCTTCGGTTTTATTGTTTTCGTTCCACCAGATGTCGTGGTTGCCCAGGCAAAAATGGGTAGGTATGCTTGTTTCGGTTTTCAGGATGCCCTTCATCAGCTGCCATTGCGTGTTAATGGTACCCAGGTTTTCCTTATTCATATCAAAAACAATATCGCCGCCGTTCAGCATAAGGTCGGGCTTTTGCTGTTGTACGTGGTGCAGGCATTTCACAAATTTAGCAGGTGCACCAAACTTGTCTTTCAGGTGAATATCGGTAACATGTGCCACCCTCAGTGCGCGCCTTTTAGGATCAATACCCTGGCTAAACCCAATTGACGGTACCAGCAACAGGCCGCCAATGTTTTTTAATGCTGCTCTTCTCTGCATTGTTAAACGTAAAATATAATCTGATGCTACTGTTTGTCTTTAGCCGAAAGTCTTAAGCTCTAATTAAAAAACAAGTTCGACTTGGAGCTTAAGACTTAGAACTTTCAACTTAAAATTAAACCAACGGATCGCCCCGCTCATCCTGTTCCTCCCTGTCGGGCTTCATTTCCGATTGGATCATATCCTTTTCAAACTTCTTCTCGTCTTTGATGTTGCGGCGCACCAGCCAAACCACCAGCGCGATTGCTATTAGCACCGCTAAACTTACTTCAAAATAATTTATATTGTTCATAAATCAGGTTTTACAAACGGATGTAGCCAGCGGGCAGGTCTTAATTTCAACAAGCTTTACTGCAAACAGCGTAAATGCCTCATCACCAAAAGTAACTCTCGATTTCCGGCACTTAATTCTTAAACGAGATGTAGGGAAAGGGCTCGAACCTTTCATATGCCGCCGTCCGGCGCCCTACGCAGCGGTATACCTTTGCTCACCTGGTAACCACTGCAAAGTTAAACCACCCAAACGGGATTTTTACCGCCGGGGTATTATTTAACAGAAAGGTAATATAGTGTGGGAAATAACCGGGAACCGCGGATTAAATAACCCTTAAAATCCTGTGGATTCTCTTTTTATGATAGTTGATTTTAGTACCAGCGTTTCGTTTGGTTCAAAATATTTTTTATTCAATATTTTAAAAAGAATGCCTGCGGCTTCTTTGCCCATTTCAAAGGCTGGCTGTGTAATTGTGCTGAGTGAGGGATTTAAAAGCGGCGCGGTTTTGAGGTTCGAAAAACTGATTATCTTAATGTCGCGAGGGATATTCAAATTAAGGTCTTTGCATACATAGTAAAAAGGCAGGGCCAGGTTCTCAATAGACGTTATAATGCCATCGGGTTTTTTATCAATCAGCAATTTTTTTATCAGCGCGTAATTTTCATCTTCATTGTTGGCGTCGTTTACTACTAATGCGTCGTTTTTGATAATGCCGTTGTCGTTTAGTGCTGCACAATATCCGGCAAACCGTTTTTTTCCTGTCGATAGGTTGTTTAATGCCATCAGGTAGGCGATTTTTTTGCATCCACCTTCAATTAAATGACAGGTTGCATTGTAAGTGCTTTCGTAGTCATCTGTAGTTACCTTTACGGCATCTATATCTTCATTTACCCTGTCGAAAAAAACAACGGGCAACTGGTTAATAATGTCCTTGAAATTTTGATCGTTGTTGGTTTCACTGGCTACCGAAATCAGGATCCCATCAACCCTTCCACTCAATAAACGGCGCATAAAGGCCATTTCCAAATCGCTGTTTTCGTGCGTTTGGTAAATCAAAACATGGTAATCGTGCCTGCGCGCTATTTCTTCGATGCCGTTAATGGCTTGCGAAAAAAAGTTATTGGTTACTTCGGGAATAATTACGGCAATGGTTTTTGTTTTATGGCTTCTTAAATTACTGGCAGCCGGATTGGGCTCGTAGTTTAGTTGTTTAGCCAGTTCCAAAACCTTCTTTTTGGTTTCGGGGCTTATTTCATGACTGTCCCGTAGCGCCCTTGATACGGTGGCGGTTGATAAATTTAGCGCTAAAGCAAGTTCTTTTAAATTGATGTTACCCATTGCGGATACCTTTTTATAACGGTATAATTTTACTAATATAAAGAGGTTTATGCAAACGTTTACGTAAATAAATGAATGCTGTTGCCGCAAACTAAACTAAAAGTTTAACAACTTAGGTGCCTGATTAAAAATTGAAATCCTTGTATGTAGCGTGTACCGGGATAGTAATCCTGCTTAATTTTTCTTTATCGATAGTTTATCATGAAAATATTTTCTTTTTTGGCTTTGCTTGCAATGCCCTTTGTAGGTTATGCGCAGCAAAAAGTTTTTAACATAACCGATTATGGTGCAAAGGCCGATGGTATTACCAATAACACGGCAAGCATTCAAAAGGCTATTGACAATGCAAACGCGCAAGGCGGTGGTATAGTGCATGTTCCGGCCGGGAAGTTTTTAACGGGTGTTATCAATCTAAAATCAAACGTTACCCTAAACCTGGCTGCTAACGCCGTATTGCTCGGGAGTGCAAAGCGGATTGATTATGGCGAAGGCCATGCATCGCCCTTAATATTTGCAAAAGATCAGCAACACATTGGCATCACTGGTAAAGGAACAATTGATGGCAACGGCGACGAATTGCTGAAAGATCTTTTCGCGATGCTGAAGGCCGGGAAATTGCGCGATTCGTTGTGGCAAAGAACTAATCCCTGGGGGCAGGTCCAACCCGAAGAACCCAACCGCCCCAAGCTAATCGGCTTTTATAATTGCGCCGGTATACAGGTAAAAGGTATAACTATTCAAAATGGCCTGGTGTGGATCCAGGATTACCGGGAGTGCCGCGATATGGTTATTGACAGCATTAAAGTAATAAGCAATACCTACTGGAATAATGACGGCATCGACCTGGTAGATTGTAAAAATGTAAAGCTCACCAACAGTTTTTTTAATGCCGACGATGATGGCATCTGCCTTAAATCGAGCAACCGGAACAGCTGCTGCGAAAATATATATGTAGCCAATTGTACCATACGCTCAAGCGCCAGCGGTATTAAATTTGGTACAGCTTCATGGGGCGGCTTCAAAAAGATTACCATGAAGGATATTAAAATTTATGATACCTACCGCTCAGCAATTGCCCTGGAATGCGTTGACGGGGGCGTGATGGAAGATATTGACATCAGTAACATTAATGCCGTTAATACAGGCAATGCTATTTTTATTCGCCTTGGCCATCGCAATAAAGATACGGTAGTAAGCAAGATCAACGGTATCAGGATAAGAAATGTAACCGTTGATGTACCCAAAGGCAAGCCCGATAAAGGATACCCCATGGAAGGGCCGGAGGTTAAAGGCTCACATAACCCCTTCCCATCGTCAATTGCCGGTTTGCCGGGGCATCCTGTTCAAAACGTAACCCTGCAGAATATCAAAATAGTATACCATGGCAATGCCAGTAAAGCTGTTGCCCATGTAAGTTTAGATTCATTGAGTAAAGTGCCCGAAAATCCGCGTGATTATCCTGAGTTTTCGATGTTTGGCGAATTGCCTGCCTGGGGTTTTTATGCCCGCCACGCGGCAGGGGTGAACTTTAAAAATGTAACGCTCAGCTGCGCCGGGCAGGATTTTAGGGCAGCCTGCGTGTTTGAAGATATTAATGGATTAACCCTTAACTCACTTAAAATACCGCAGGTAAAATCGTTACCCGTAATAGCGCTTTTTGGCGTTACTAAATCGTTAATGCAAAATGTACAAGTGCCTGGAAGCGCTAAAAATAAGGTACTTACAAAATAGGTAAAGGTTGATGTACGTAATCGTTTACGTAAATAAATACCCCTGATTATGTAAAACCGATGTTTTTTTTAGTGAATTTTAAAACATTATAAAGCTAAACTGTGCCTTTAAGCGCAGCTCATTTTAAAACGTAGTTATTGGATTGCCGGTTTATAAATAGCCTGTTGTAGTTTTTACTTCGAGGTTTCTGGATGTAGCGATAAGTATATTTTAGAGTTTGACAAATGGGGGCTTTACCAATGTTTAATAATTAATTGTTTGAATGGTTTACGATATGGAAAAGTTAACTGAAAAAGAAATTTCGCCGCTGCCAAGTTTGGATGTTTGGGAAGATGATGTATTAAGCAGGTACCCCGAGCCCGGCACAGCTAAGGCCAAAGAGGAGTTCAGGGTTTATAATGATGCCGAAGATAACCCGGTAAGGGAGTTTTACAGGCTTAACCATACCTACCAAACCTATGGTAACGTATTAGCCAAAAAAGCTAATTTTTTACAGTTTGATAAAATGGAAATGCCCTGGTGGTCGGCAATGGAGTATTTGAATACACTGGTTGATGAATCGGACCCTGATATCTCGCTCGATCAGTTGCAGCATTTATTGCAAACATCTGAAGCCATTCGTGCCGATGGCCATCCTGATTGGTTTGTATTAACCGGCTTTATTCACGATTTAGGCAAGGTGCTTTGTCTTTTTGGCGAGCCCCAATGGAACGTTGTAGGCGATTCGTTCCCGGTAGGATGCAAGTTTTCGGATAAGATAGTTTACCCTGAGTTTTTTGCCGCCAACCCCGATAGCACAGATGAGCGCTATAATACCAAATATGGCGTTTACACCCACCAATGCGGGTTGGATAACGTGCACATGTCATGGGGGCATGATGAATACCTGTACCACATTACCAAAGATTATTTGCCCGAAGAAGCGTTGTATATGATCCGTTACCATTCCTTTTACTCGCAACACCGCGAAAAGGCTTACGATCATTTGCTGAATGCGCATGACCAGGAGATGTTTAAATGGGTTGATAAATTTAACCCGTATGATTTGTACTCAAAAAGTCCAAAACCGCCCGTAGTATCGGAGTTAAAGCCTTACTACGAGGATTTGATTGCTAAATATTTGCCGGCTACTGTTAAATTATAATTTTAATGTACCCCTATAACAGCGATTTTTTTTGATTTATTTGATTTTAGCCTGTCACGCTTAATCTGTAAAAACAATACCTTTTACAGGTTAAGCTTAAAACAGGCCATCTTTGAAAGACCGGTTACCATCTTTTAAAGCAATTAAAAAAATCAGGTAAATTATCAGCAAAAACGCTGTAAGGCACATTCATCGATAAATAAATATTTGTACTTTTCACAATTATTCCTACTTGTTAATTTAAATGATTAAATAGTTACCGGTTGTTATGAATATGGATGCAGATAAAGATTTAGTGTTTCGCTTACACGATGACGACATCGGGGCATTTGATCTGCTTTATCAAAAGTATCACCAGGCTATTTATCGTAATATTTACAAACTCACTAAGGATGATGATATCTCCTGCGATATTTTACAGGATATTTTCATCGCACTATGGGAAAAGCGTGCCGAAATTAAAGCCGATCAATCGGTAAGCGGCTGGCTTTTTGTTTTGAGCTTCAACAAATCAATATCTCATTTACGTAAGAAACTACGTGAGGCTGCGGTTGTTAACGCTATGCCTTTTGCCGAAATTGAGCAGGAAGATAGCAGCCTTCACTTAATTGACGATCAGTATTATTTATTGCACCAGGCCATTAACCAGCTATCGCCACAGCGTAAAAAAGTATTTACCCTTTGCAAGTTAGAAGGGAAAACTTACGAAGAGGCCGCCGAAACGCTAAACATATCTAAACATACTGTTAAAGAATATCTTGGGCATGCTGTAGCAGCAGTGAAAAACCATATCCATGAACACCAGGCCGAATGGAAAACCGCCGGTGTATTGCTGGCCTGTTATTGGGTTGGCATCGATCAATAATTTCGATCTGAGCTATATAGCGTGGGCGTTAAAATTAATAGAGCCTAATTTACCCGGAAAGCGAATAGCGCAATTCCAATACTGTGCTAAATAATATAGAAACTGCTTTTCTTTGCGGTAAACAATACAAATTTACACGCTTCGTTTTATATATCAAAACAGCCATTTATTCATGCACAAATAGGTGAAAATAAGTTAATTAATTTATACTTTTTAGCAACAAATGCGCTATTTATTGACACAAAATGCGCATTTATTGATACAAAAATAAAACAGAGTTTTTTTTGCGCAAAAGTTCAAAAAAAACAGCCTGAAAAACCGCGTATCTTACGCTTTAAAATACCTGTTTGTAATTTTTGAATTTTATTTGAAAATAATTATAAAAACCATCCCCCCGTTTTAAACCTCCCGGCGTATTTATATAAAAATTGCTCGTGGAAACCATAGTTCAACGTTTAGAAAGGCTTTATAAAACTGATATCCTTACCCAGGACGACAAGCGCTGGCTTGCCGAATACCTAAAGGGAGATATCTCGGAGTTATACCTTATAGCGCTTGATGGTTTTAGTAAAGATGTGCTGGAAAAGAAACTTACCCTTACCGACCAGGCATCCAATCAAATACTTCAAAATATTCATCAACGAATAATTAAGCCTGCTGAACAGGAGCATCCCACGAGACGGTTGTGGGTAAAAATGGCAATTGCCGCATCTTTAGCCACTGTTTTTTGTACAGCCTACCTGTTCAGAAAACAGCTGGATAATTGGATAGACCCTGTTAAATACCAGGAAACAGTAGCGCTAAACGGCGAAATAAAACTCATAAGCTTATCTGACGGTACTACCATATGCCTTAACTCGGGCAGCAGGCTAAACTACCCCGATAAGTTCAAACAAAATACAAGGGAAGTTACCCTTACCGGCGAAGCTTTTTTTAAAGTAGCGCATAATAGCGCTAAGCCATTTATCATCCATTCGGGTAAAATTATAACCACAGTTTTGGGTACCAGTTTTAATGTTAAAGCCTATACCGAAGATAAAGCCATTAAAGTAACCGTGGTAACGGGTAAGGTGGGGATATTAAAAACAAAAGTAAAACAGCCTGCCGTTTTGCTTACACCCAATATGCAGCTGGTATATTCCAAAACTGACGAAACACTGGTTGCAAAAAAAATTGACGATGCCTTATCGGTCATTAGCTGGCAGCAGGGTAAGCTGCAATATCACAATACGCCATTGTCTGATGTGCTGGCCGATGTTCAGCGCAAATATAACGTAACGATCAAGGCTGATAAAAACCTGCTCAACTGTACGCTGTACGCCGATTTTAACAACATGCAATTGCAAAAAGTGCTAAAGCTGATAGAAGCCCTTATAAACGCCCACTTTAAAAAAGAAGGCGGCATCTATACCTTAAAAGGTAAAGGATGCAACTAAAACACCAATTATATAAAACAAATGATGTTTGACACCTAATTAAAACGCTATGAATTAAAAAACAGGGAAAGAGAAAAATGATCCTCCAAAATGGCCGGGCCAGTTTTGGAGGAATAAAATGCCAAAGATTTATTAATGGAGCATGCAGGAGGCCTCAAGAACCATAGCACGTTCCAGCTTGACCTATAACACTTTAATATAGCAAAAATATGAAAAAAACCATACCCGAAAGATTCTTTCGAGCCATAACACTCGTTATGAAAATTAATGCGATTATTTTATTAGTTGTCTGCTCGCTATCGTCCATTGCTATGGCCGATAACTCATACGGACAAAGCGTGCTGGAAAAGCCAGTTACCCTTAAGTTGAAAAAAATGCCGCTTTCTGATGCGCTCGAGCGCATTTCGGCAAATACAGGTGTACGGATAATGTACACCGGGAACAACATTGAAAGTGATGTTAAAGTAACCTTGACTGCCAGAAACGAGAAACTGGAAGCCGTTTTGAAAAAGGTTTTGCTTGACAATCAATTTACTTATACCGAAATTGAAGGCAGCCTGTTGGTTAAGCCTGCACCAAAGCCACCGGTTGAGAAAAAAGTAGAGCTTCCTCCGCCTACCATTATTACCGGTACCGTTGTAGACGATAGAGGTTTACCACTGATAGGTGTTTCTGTTAAAATAGCAGGGCTTGCAACAGGTGCGGTAACCGATTTAGATGGTAAATTTAAGGTGCAGGTGGCCAACGAGAATGCCGTACTGGTATTCTCTTATATCGGTTTTGATACGCAACGAATAACCGTTGGCTCACAAACTGTTATAAAGGTTACATTGGTGCCGTCGGCCAATTCGTTATCTACAGTAGTAGTTGTGGGTTACGGTACCACAACAAAAAAGGCATTAACCAGTTCGATTGCTACTGTTAAGGCCGAGCAATTTAACGCAGGCGTGGTAACAACCCCTGCAGATTTATTGGAAGGTAAAGTGGCCGGTTTAAATATTACCAATGATGGTAACCCCAATGGTACGGCATCGGTTACCCTAAGGGGGCCTTCGTCTATAAGGGCAGGTGCCGCCTCTGTGCCGTTTTATGTGATTGACGGTGTACCCGGTGCCGACTTTAATTTACTGGCGCCATCGGATATCGCTTCGATAGATGTATTGAAAGATGCTTCTGCAGCGGCCATTTACGGAACAAGGGCTACCAACGGTGTAATTATTGTTACCACCAAAAAAGCAAAATCGGGCCAGTTAAGGATGACCTATAACGGTTACGGATCATTTGAAAAAGTATCCAACCAGTTTGATGTTGCCAGTGCCGATCAGCTGCGGGCGTATGTAAAAGCAAACGGGCAAAGTTTTACCCCTGCTAATGATAACGGCGGCAATACCGATTGGCAAAAAGCGGTTGAACGCAACACCGGTTTTTCGCAAAACCACAACCTGTCTTTTGGCGGCGGTACCGATAAAACTACTTATAACGGAAGTTTAAATTACCTTGATAACCAGGGTATTGTTAAAAGCAGTGGTTTAAAACGTGTAATAGGCAGGTTGAACATTACTCAAAAAACGCTGAACGATAAACTGAAACTCGATTTTTCGTTAAGTAATTCTGTTTCCAACTCAAACCTTTTGGTTAACGATATACCATTGTCGAGCGCAAACGGACAAAGCCCCGGCCTGTTTAAATCAATCGTTCAGTATTTACCTACACGTACTATTTACAACGCCGATGGCACTTTTTATAACGATCCTACTTTAAAACTGGGCTACAACCCGGTGGGCCTGATCACCAACGATACCTATAAACGGAAAATTAGCCTGTTGCTGGGCAATGTGCGCGGTGAATTGATTTTACCGGCCGGTTTACTATACAACTTTAACTTAGCTTACCAGGAAACAAATACCGATAACAATACCTATTACAATTCGGCATCTGAACTTGCACCTGGCCTTAATGGTAAAGCTATCCGGTCGACTTATGAGGATACTAAAAAGTTATTTGAAAACTATTTAACCTACGCGCATAACTGGAATGATGTGCACAATTTTAAACTGTTGCTTGGTTACTCGATAGATCAGACAACTACCGGCAACGGTTTTCAGTCAACCAATCAAAACTTTATTTCTGACGCCACCGGATACAGCAACCTTGCCCTGGGTACGCCGGCTGCCGGTTACCGGGTTGATTATGGTAGCGTTAACGAAGAAACGTTACGCCTGATATCATTTTACTCGCGCCTAAATTACAGCTATAAAGGCAAATACCTTTTGGAGGCATCTTTACGCCGCGATGGTTCAAACGCGTTTGGTACCAATCACCGCTGGGGCTATTTCCCTGCTGCGTCTGCCGCATGGCGTTTAATCGATGAGGATTTCATGAAATCGCAATCGCTGTTTGATGATTTGAAGTTAAGGGTAGGCTATGGTAAAACAGGTAACTCGTTAGGCTTCTCGCCTTATACGCCGATAACGCTTTATGGCACTACCGGTAGTTTTTACTATAACGGTGCTTATATCGGCGCTATTGGTGTAACCCAAAACCCAAATCCTGATTTGAAGTGGGAAAGTACGGGCACGCTTAATGGCGGTATCGACTTCTCGATATTAAAAGGACGTTTAGGTGGCTCGGTTGATATCTACAATAAAAAAACAACCGATATGATCACTACTGTTCCGGTATCATTGATCAATAACTTTGTAAGTTACAAGGTTGAAAACGTAGGCAGCATGTCTAACAAAGGTGTCGAGATTGCCTTGAATGGTACGCCTATCAAATCAAAAGATTTTACATGGAGCAGCTACGGCAACATTTCATTCAATAAAAACAAGATCACATCACTGGCCCCAAATCTTTCTAAAATATATGTGGGTGATCCTGAAGGACCAGGACAAAGCGGTATAAACGTATCAATAATTGAAGCCGGCTATCCGCTTGGCGAGTTTTATACCTTGAAATACCTTGGCCGCCCCAATGGCGTGTCAACCTTTATGGGTGCCAACGGCCAGCCAACTACAACCCCTACCAGTGCCGATCAAACTTACGCTGGTAACGCGCAGCCTACCTATACATTTGGTTTAGGTAACGATTTTACTTATAAAAACTTTAGCCTTAATTTCTTCTTCAGGGGCCAGGGTGGTAACAAAATCATGAACGCTTCGTTAGCCAGCTTTAACCAGCCAACCCAGGCTTCGGCGCATGGTGTGCCCACGTTAACATTAAGCGAGCCAGGTACCGATGTTAATGCCAACTTATATTCAACCCGTTACCTCGAAAGCGGCGCCTTCATCCGGTTAAGCAATGCCACACTTGCCTATAAACTAAATGTTACCGGTAATTATGTGCATGGCATCCGCTTTTATGTTACCGGAACCAACTTATTTATTATCACCAAATACAAAGGGGTTGATCCTGAATTGAATTTGAACATCAATAACCAGCAAAGCGGCCAGTTTATTGGCGTTGATAGTAATAATTTCTATCCAAAAACAAGGAGCTTCCTTGCAGGTATACAAGTTGATTTATAATAACCATTAACCTAACAAGACATGAATAATTTAAAAAGATATATAAAGCCTGGCCTTATTGCCATGGTTATGGGGGCTATTTACCTTTCGGGCTGTACAAAATTAGATATCACGCCCAAGTCGGCACTTACCCCATCTATTTTCCCTACTACACCTGCACAGTATGTAGCTGCCACCGGGCCTATTTATACCTCGTTCCGCGGGGCGCCGGGCAGGCAGTACTGGTTATTACAAAATTTAAGTACCGATGAAAATGTGCTGGTGGCGCGTGGCGGTAACTGGCTGGATGGGGGTACCTATTCAACTGTGAACCTGCATACCGTAACCCCTGATAACGGCATGACAGAAACCTGCTGGCAGTGGGGGTACGGAACCATAAGCTTATGTAACCAGGTATTATCGTTATTTGATGCTACACCGGCAAGTGATGCTAAAAAGCAAACCGTTGCCGAAATTAAAACCATGCGGGCATTGTCTTATTTTTACCTGATGGACCTTTTCGGAAACGTGCCTATCAGCAAAAAATTTGGCGATACTACCAACCTGGGAACCCAGCCAAGGGCAACAGTGTTTGCATTTATCGAAAGCGAACTGCTGGCGCAAATTCCTGACCTGAGCGCTACATCGGGCGTAACAACCTACGGCAGGCCAACCAAAGGTTTAGCCTATGCCATACTTGCAAAAATGTACCTTAACGCCCAATACTATATTGGCACAGCAAGGTACCAGGATGCGGTTACCATGTGCGATAATATTATAAAACTGGGCCAATATTCTTTAGATGCCGATTATTTGGGCATGTTTAAACCCAATAACGGTCCGCAAATTAAGGACTTTATTTTTGCTGTACCTTATGATGGCGTTCAGGCGCAGGGACAATATTATGCCCGCTGGACAATTAACCCTAACCTGAAAAACAAGTATAAAATGCCTTACACGCCAGATGGGCCTGTGTATACGTACAAACAGTACTATGCTTTATTTAACGATGATAATGATATCCGTAAAAAACAATACCTGGTTGGCAAGCAATACAACAATGATGGCACGCCAATAAACATTACTACAACCAACATAGGGCTTGATGCAAGTTATAGCGGCCCTAATCCGAATGCAACTGTTGTACACCAACTGGAGTTTACGCCCGATATTGTTTGGAAAAACCCCGCCACTTTTGATATTGGTAACGATGAGCTTGCCAACGAAGAAGGCTACAGGAACAACAAATTTTATCCGGACAGCTTAAATACAGATCGTAACCAGGGTAATGATGTGCCTATGTTCAGGTATGCCGATGTGTTGCTGGAAAAAGCCGAAGCCATTTTAAGAGGTGCAACTGCAACCAACGGCGATTCGCCTTTATCATTGGTTAATCAGGTAAGGGCACGTGCAAAAGCTTCGCCAATGGCGGCTGTTACCCTGCAGGATATTTTAGACGAACGCGGCCGCGAGCTGGCTATGGAAATGTGGCGCAGAAACGACATTATCCGTTTTGGCCAGTTTGAGAAGGCATGGGGCATCAAAACCGATGCAAACCCTGCTAAACGCATTTTTCCAATACCAAGGCCCGAAATGGCGTTAAATCCAAAACTGGTTCAAAACCCTGGGTATTAATTTATGTTACCTTACAAATACAGGCCGCGCAACGGCCTGTATTTGTTTTTTATCGGTTTTTGCTTTTTTTTTAAATTGTTTTATAAGATTTTTTTAATAAATGATGATGAGGTGTTAATGCCTGGCGATAGGCTGAGACGGGAAGGGTGTATGGCGGTAACGACTCACCCCGGCTACGCTGCGCTGGCCGGCCCTCTCTCCGGCTAAAGCCGCAAAGAAGGTTTTAGGATTTTTTACTTAATAAAGTATTGATTATAAATTAACTACTAACACTAAACCCTCTATGCGGCGTAGCCGGAGAGAGGGTGGTCGGGCGCAGCCTCGACCGGGTGAGTTGTAGCCAGCGTTCGGGCAAATGTTTATGACATAAATTTCAAAAAAGAGTTTTGAAAAATTTTATAAGTTATTGATTATAAATGCCTGCTAACACGAAACCCTCTTTCCGGCGAAGCCGAAGAGAGGGTGGCGGGCGTAGCCTCGTCGGGTGAGTCTTAGCCGGCGTTCAAACAAATGTTTATAACATAAATTTCAATACCTTGTAAGCAGCTAAAAAGCCAATAACGTAAATTAAAAGTTAAAACCCTCTGCAATATTTCTATCTTATCAAATTTAAACAGGCTCTGTATGTTGTTAAGCAAATTTTTCTCAGTACGTTTTTTTGCCCTGCTTATTGTTTCAATTTTTATCGGAAGGGAAGCAGATGCCCAGGTTAACAAGCAGGCATCATACGCGTTAATTAGCCGGGTAATACCCAACGCAGCAACACATTTTAAGGTAGAGGAAATCCCGGCGATAAATGGCAAAGATGCGTTTGAAATAGAAAGCATTAACAACAAAATTGTATTAAGAGGCAATAATGGCGTCGCGATAGCATCGGCATTATACTATTACCTAACCGAATACTGCCACTGCCAGGTAACCTGGAATGGCACCAATTTAAACCTGCCCGTAAAGCTGCCGAAATTGCCTGCGAAGATTCACAAAAACACGCCGTACCAATACCGGTACTACTTAAACTATTGCACGTACAACTACAGTATGAGCTGGTGGGACTGGAAACGATGGGAAAAAGAAATTGACTGGATGGCCCTGCATGGTATTGATATGCCGCTTGCGCTAACGGGCCAGGAGTATACCTGGTACGAAGTTTATAAAGATATGGGTTTTACCGATAACGATTTGAAATCGTTTTTTTGTGGTCCGGCTTATTTTTCATGGTTTTGGATGGGCAACCTTGATGGCTGGGGCGGCCCGCTGCCCGTCAGCTGGATGACCAGCCACCGCGATTTGCAGCAAAAAATATTAAAGCGTGAAAGAGCGCTTGGCATGAAGCCCGTTTTACAATCATTTACCGGCCATGTACCCGCCGCGTTTACAACACGCTTCCCTAATTCAAAGCTGAAAAAAACCAACTGGAACAATGGTTTTGGCGACACCTATATATTGGATACCCACGACCCAATGTTTGACTTAATTGGCCGTAAGTTTTTAGAAACCCAAACCCGTTTATATGGCACCGATCACCTGTACTCGGCCGATACTTTCAATGAAAATGAACCGCCAACGGATGATCCGGCTTACTTATCGGCATTAAGCGCCAGGGTTTACCAGGCCATGAGCAGCGCCGACCCTAAAGCTATATGGGTAATGCAGGGCTGGCTTTTTTACAGCGACCGCAAATTCTGGAAAACTCCACAGATAAAAGCTTTGCTTCAAGCCGTGCCCAATGATCACATGATTATGCTTGATTTGGCCACCGAAATTGAACCCGTTTGGAAACGCACCGAAGCCTATTACGGTAAACCATGGATCTGGAATATGCTGCATAATTTTGGCGGCAATATAGGCATGTTTGGCAGGATAGAGGGTGTGGCACAAGGCCCCGCGCTGGCCCTTAAAGATACGGCCTCGGGCAAGCTGCAAGGCATTGGCCTTACTATGGAGGGGATTGAACAAAACCCGGTATTATATGAGTTAATGACCGATAATACCTGGCGTACTGAGCCTATTGAACTGGATAGCTGGCTTAAAACTTACATTTTAAACCGCTATGGTAATGTAAATGCTCATACTATTAACGCCTGGCAGGTATTGAAGAAAACCGTTTATAACGGTAAGGACATCCGCGATGCCTCAGAATCGATTATAACCGGCAGGCCAACTTTTGACTCGGCCGCGGTATGGACAAGGACTAAGCTAAATTATAACCGTAAAGACTTGTTGCCCGCCTGGGACGAACTGATGAAGGCTGTACCCGCATGCAGCAAAAGCGATGGCTTTCAGTACGACCTGGTTGATTTATCCAGACAGGTATTGGCAAACTACGCCCGGCCATTGCAGCAAAAATGGGTAAAGGCTTATGAGGATAAAAATATAGCCGACTTTGATAAATACAGCGCTCAGTATCTTCAGTTGATTACCGATATGGATGCGCTTTTGGCAACCCGGAAAGACTTTTTATTAGGCCCTTGGCTTGCCGATGCCCGTAATTGTGGAACCACGCCAACCGAAAAGGCAATTTACGAACGGAATGCCCGAAACCTGGTTACGCTTTGGGGCGATGAAAAAAGCCCGCTTCATGAATACTCCTGCCGGCAGTGGAGCGGCTTGCTAAATGATTTTTATAAAGTACGGTGGCAAAAGTTTTTTACAGAAGCGCAGGCCGCGTTAAAAGCCGGAAAGCCGATGGATGCCGCCGCATTTGATAAAAACATAAGCGCCTGGGAGTGGAGTTGGGTAAATACGCAAAAGCCTTACCCGGTAACTATAAAAGGCAGCAGCATATTGCTGACGCAACAACTGTATAAAAAGTACCGCACTAAAATGGGGGCAGACTTAAAATAACATTAATATTTAAGGCATATGACCAATACACCAATTGTATCTGATCCTTTTATAAATGCCGGCAACGGTAAAAATATACCTGTAAAGTTACCCCGCCTGTTATCGTTAGATGCGCTGCGTGGGTTTGATATGTTTTGGATAATGAGTGGCGAAGGGGTGATACACGCCCTGGCCAAAGCAACCAATTGGCCGGTTTTACTGTGGATGTCGGGCCAGTTGCACCATACCGATTGGAATGGGATTACATTTTATGACATGATCTTTCCGCTGTTTTTGTTTATCGCCGGGGTATCTATGCCATATTCTATGCACAATAAAATGCTGAAGGCGGGAGTAAACGATGCACAGTTTTTACCTAAAGCCGATAAGCGGAGCATCTATTTATCCATGCTCCGCCGTACCCTGATACTGCTTTTTTTAGGGCTGGTTGTTAACGGACTTTTTAAGTGGAACGGGTACGAGCAAACGCGCTTTGCAAGCGTATTGGGGCGTATTGGGCTTGCCTGGTTTTTTGCCGGGCTCATTTATTTGAATTTTAATTTTCGGCAGCAGCTTATCTGGTTTGCTGTATTATTGTTGGGGTATTGGGCAGCTATGATGCTTATCCCGGTGCCGGGTTATGGCGCAGGAGTTTTAACCATGAATGGCAGCCTGGAATCATATATCGACAGGCTGTTGCTTCCGGGCAGGCTGCATGATAAAGTGCATGATCCCGAAGGGGTGTTGTCAACCATCCCGGCAATTGGCACAGCTATGTTGGGTATTTTTACCGGTCAGTTTTTAAAATACCAGTCGGCAAAATGGCCCATGTGGAAAAAGGGCGTGGCGCTATTTGTAGCTGGGCTAATACTAATTGCCATCGGCTCCGTATGGAATTTAACCTTTCCTATCAACAAACGCCTTTGGACAAGTTCTTTTGTTTTATTTGTAGGTGGATGGAGCCTTGTTTTCCTGTCGGTGTTTTATCTGATTATTGATGTGGCCGGCTATCGCAAATGGGCTTTCCCTTTTGTGCTTATCGGGGTAAATTCAATCCTGATTTACCTGGCATCCGAAGGCATGATTGATTTTCAGCACACCGCCCATTACTTTTTTGGCGGGCTGATCCAGTACGTATCGCCGCTATGGCAAGCGGTATGGCAGGCCATAAGCATAGTGGTTGTGCAGCTTGCATTGCTTTATTTTTTATATCGAAACAAAATATTTTTGAAGATATAGCCTTGTGCGTTGCAGAAGCTTAGTGTTAAGTTAATAGTACTAAGCCTTAAGTCAAAAGTCATATCTAATCTTTTTTTGACTTAGGACTAAAGACTTTCGACTAAAGACTATTACACGATTAACATGATATCGTATGATAATTTATAAAGAGCTACGCTTATTTTTTACTTTATTGCTGCTGGCTATCTCGGCATCAGCATTTGCGCAGGATGTTGTTAAATATGTACAGCCATTGGCCGGTACCGCTGTTGCCACAACGGCATCGGCAATAAAACACGGTTCGGGCTATGCCGCATCGCAGGCCAATACTATCCCTGCGGTAACCACACCATTCGCCATGACGCAATGGACGCCCGAAACCCAGGCGACTGAAAACAAGTGTGTACCGCCATATCTTTATAAAGATAGCTTGTTTTACGGCCTGCGCGGTTCACATTGGCTAAGTGGCTCCTGTACGCAGGATTACGGCAGCTTTACCATTATGCCCATAACCGGCAAATTAAAAACCAACAATTACCAAACCTCATTTAAACACACCGATGAACTGTTAACCCCTTATTTATACCAGGTTAATTTAGCCGAATATAGCGTACATGCCGCCGTAACCGCTACCCCACGCTGTGGGATAATGCAGTTTACCATGGATAAGGCCGATAGCCTTTATTTACTGGTTACACCCAACAGCGACAGGCACGAAGGCTACATACAAGTTGATGCCCAACACGGAGAAATATACGGTTACAACCCGGCGCATCGCATTTACCAGGGATGGGGCAAAAGCGCCGGTTTTAATGGCTTTTTTGTAATCCGGTTTGAAAAACAGGCCGATTGCGCGGGAACTTTTACCGAAGGGAAGGTTTTATCGGCCACAAGCCTGAAAGACATGCCAGGCTTAGGTGCCTTTGTCGGCTTTAAAATGAACAAGGGCGAAAAGCAGGTGATCCGTATAGGTACATCATTTACCAGCCTGGATGGCGCCCGTAAAAATTTACAGGCAGAAATGCCCGGCGCTGATTTTGATAAAGCGGTTGTAAGTTGTAAGCAGGTTTGGCAAAAAGCCTTAGGTCAAATTAGCGTTGCTACCGATAACCTGAAGGATAAAAACATTTTCTACACGGCCTATTACCATACTATGCAGCAACCGCGCTTGTTTAGCGATGTGGATGGCAGCTATCCGATGTTTGCAACCGCTTATAAAAATGCAAAGCTGGCAAAGGGTAATTATTATGATGATTTTTCGATGTGGGATATTTACCGGGCCGAAATTCCTTTGTATGAAATACTAAAACCGGCTTTTGTAAACGACCTGGTACGCTCGCTGATTATCAAAGGCAGGCAAGGAGGCTGGATGCCCATATTTCCCTGCTGGAACAATTATACTTCAGAAATGATAGGCGATCATACGGCTTCGGTAATCAGCTCCGCCTATCTTAAAGGTATCCGCGATTATGATGTAAACGAAGCTTATGGCTTATTGCGGCACAACGCATTTGATATACCGGCCAATAAAGCTGATTATGTAGAAGGTAAAGGCCGCCGGGCTTTGGATAGCTATTTAAAATATCATTATATCCCGCTGGAAGATAGCGTGCCCGATGCCTTCCATAAAAAAGAACAAGTGAGCCGTACGATGGAATATGCTTATGATGATTATGCCTTATCGCAATTTGCGAAACAAATAGGTAACACAGCCGATTATAAATTGCTGATACAACGAGCGGGCTATTACAAAAATGTATTTGACCCGGCAACAGGCATGGTACGTGGCCGTTACGCCAATGGCAATTGGATACCGGATTACAACCCCGACAAAAAAGAAAGTTATATTACCGAGGGCACGCCCCGCCAATACACATTTTATGCTCCGCAGGATATTCCGGGCCTTGCAAAACTAATGGGTGGCCCTCGCAAACTGGAATCGGCTTTGGATAGTTTGTTTTTGAAAAAAGAATACTGGCACGGCAACGAGCCTGGGCACCAGATTCCGTTTATGTACAATTATACCCCAGCGCCCTGGAAAACCCAGCAGCAGGTTCGGGATATACTTGCAACGGAGTATAGTGATGGGCCGGGTGGGCTCGGCGGCAATGACGATGCCGGGCAAATGTCGGCCTGGTACATGTTTGCATCCATGGGTTTTTATCCGGTAAACCCGGTATCGGGTCAGTTTGTATTATGTTCGCCAATTTTTGATAAAGTAATATTGAAGCTGCCCAATGGGAAAAGCACAACCATAACCTGCCACAAGAAAAGTAAAAGCTCAGCATACATCTACCAGGTTAAGCGGAACGGGAAGCTAAGCCTCCGTAATTATATCAGCTACCAGGAGATCATGAACGGCGGCAGCCTGGAATTTTTTATGCAGGATACACCGGATGCTAAATGGGCAACCCAAACCCAATATCAGCCTGGCCGGTAAAACTCGAATAAGGGGTAGGTAAGAATTATTTGTACATAAAATTTAAGCGCAGTTTAAATAAGCTTTGACTTAATGCCACCAAGTCAAATTATAAAGCAACTTTATTCTTCAATAAAAAGGACATCAAAGCTTGGCATGTCTCCCCATATCGTTATGGTGCTTTGTATTGGTTGTTCTATTTTAATTGTCTTTTACATAGCCGTTTCTAAGGGCCATAGGCCCGGCACATATTGTAGCCACGGGTTTCAACCCGTGGACGATTGCCCAAAGGACAGCCAGAGTGCCATCGGCACGGTCCATATTTTTAGGTAATCCAGGTATTTGAATTTTGTTCATGCGATTGCGCATTGCCCATATGGGTCGAACCTACGGCTCTCTATCGTTTTCTTCGTTTCTTTCCACGGGTTAAAACCCGTGGCTACAAGATTGGCCGAGGCTACGCCTCTGATTCGTGTAGAACAAGCCCGGGTGTGTCGACAAAACATATCTTTAGAAACTAATCAGTAACTGCATCTGTGTTACCTATACAATCCGATATAAAATAATAACAAAGGGGCAAATTTCAACCAGAAATTTGCCCCTTTGTTAGTGGTAGTCACACTTTTCCTGAAGCGCTTTTGAACAGCGAATAGCTTTATAAGGCGCTCTGTCTTGCAGGACAGAAAGGGATGGTTATCATATCTGCTTAAATTAATTTTGATTAACCATTTATAATCTATCAAATTGCCGGGTTGCAACCAATGATAAAATATTGTTGAATACGTGTTGTTTCGAGTGATTATAATTGAAATTGTTTTGGCTTTTAACAACGGTTATGCCTTTGTGGCGAGTTAACCAACAAAGCCTTTTATAAACCATTTGTTTCTGAAGGATAAAATGAAGTTGGAGAACAAACTATGCCGGCATGGCCGCTAACCGGGCTATCCGGTTTTGGTGGTCGACTTTATATAACCTTAGATCGTAAAAACATTAACCTATATATGAGAATAACCCTTGCCACGGCCTGCTTTTTATTAGTATGCAACATTGGTACAGCACAGGTAATAGCCACCAACCTTTTAACCGAAGACCAGAAAAATCCTATCAGTATTGATGCCCGAAACCCCCGGTTTAGCTGGCAGCTGGCTGCAAATGGCAGTAAGGCCAATAACCAGGCTGCTTACGAGGTTCAGGTGGATGCTATTGACGCGGAGAGTGGCAAGCCCGTTAGTTTATGGTCAACCGGTAAGGTGTTATCGGGCCAAACGTTGTATGTGCCTTATGGGGGCAAAACGTTGAAATCGGGACATAGTTATTCCTGGAAGGTAAGGACCTGGGACATCAGCGGCAAACAATCCGCCTGGAGCGAACCTGCCTTGTGGACAATGGGGCTGTTATCACCGGCCGACTGGCAGGCAAAATGGATAGGCCCTTCAACTCCCGATGCAGTGAATGGCCCGGTTCCGTTATTAAGGACGGGGTTTTTGTTAAACAAACAGATTAGCAAGGCAACCGCCTATATCACATCTCACGGGTTTTATGAGGCTCAGATCAATGGCAAAAAGGTGGGCGATGCCTACTTAACCCCCGGGTGGACAAGCTATAACAAAAGGTTGCAATACCAGGCTTATGATGTTAAGGGTCTTTTAAAATCGGGCGATAACGCTATTGGATTGTCGCTTGGTAGTGGCTGGTACCGCAGCCCGCTGGGGCCGTACAATCCAAGGCCGGATTTTTACGGGAAAAACCTTGCGCTTTTACTGCAAATTAAAATAGTTTACACCGATGGCACCGAAAAGCTGATCGTATCCGACGAAAGCTGGAAGTCATCTACCGGCGCCCTGCGCTTTGCCGAAATTTACGATGGCTGTATCCTGGATACCCGGCTTGCCCGGCAGGGTTGGTCGGAGGCTGGTTTTAACGATCGGGATTGGCAGGATGTAAAAGTACAGTCGCTTGATAAAAACAACCTGGTTGCCACCATTAATGAACCGGTTAGGCAACATGAAACATTTAAGCCTGTTAAAATCATCACCACCCCCCGGGGCGAAAAAGTGATCGACTTTGGTCAAAACCTGGTAGGTTGGGTAAAAGTTACCGTTCAGGGCCATACCGGCGATTCCATTATGATATCGCATGCCGAGGTATTGGATAAGGCCGGCAATTTTTACACCGAAAACCTGCGTGCCGCCAAAGCGCAAAATATTTACATTTTAAAAGATAACAGCAAACAAACTTTCGAGCCGCAGTTTACCTGGCAGGGTTTCAGGTATATTAAAGTAACGGGCATTAAAGGCGAATTAAACCCGGCCGATTTTACCGGGATAGCCTTGTATTCAGATATGAAGGTTACGGGGAGTTTTGCATGCTCAAACCCATTGCTTAACCAATTACAACACAATATTCAATGGGGGCAAAGGGGCAATTTTTTAGATGTACCTACTGATTGCCCGCAACGCGATGAAAGGCTGGGCTGGACGGGTGACGCACAGGTTTTTTCGCGCACGGCATCGTACAACATGAATGTGCACAACTTTTTTAGCAAGTGGCTTAAAGATGTAGCTGCCGACCAGTACCCCAGCGGAAGTATCCCCTACATCATCCCCGATGTTTTTACTAACGGCAACAATGAAGTTGGCGGCAGCACCGGCTGGGGCGATGTATCAACCATTGTACCGTGGACAGTGTATTCGGCTTATGGCGATAAACAGGTTCTGGAAAACCAGTACACAAGTATGAAAGCCTGGGTTAAGTACATTGAAAAGCAAACCAAAAACGACCTTTGGGTTACCGGCAATCATTTTGGCGATTGGCTGTTTTACAGCGTTAACAACGACAGGGACGGTACATCTGCCATCACCAATAAATATTTAATAGCCCAATGTTTTTATGCCCACTCAACACAAATATTACTTAACAGCGCCAAAATCCTGAACAAAAAGGCCGACGAGCAGTATTATACGCAATTATTACAAAGGATAAAAAATGCCTTTGTAAAGGAATACGTTACGCCAAATGGGCTGATATCATCTGATACACAAACGGCCTACGTGCTGGCGCTTGAATTTGATATGCTGCCGGTATCCCTAAGGCAACAGGCTGCCGAACGGCTGGTTAAAAATATAAAGCAGTATGATTATCACCTTACAACCGGCTTTTTAGGTACTCCGTACCTTTGCGATGCCCTCAGTAAGTTTGGCCATGCCGATGTGGCTTACAGGTTGTTGTTACAGGATACCTATCCATCCTGGTTATATCCTATAAAGGCAGGGGCCACAACCATTTGGGAAAGATGGGACGGCATCAGGACCGATGGCAGCTTCGAGGAATCGTCAATGAACTCCTATAACCATTACGCTTATGGCGCCATTGGCGACTGGATGTATCAAAACATAGCCGGCATACAGGCGGGAGAGGCTGGTTATAAAAAAATAATTATCAAGCCGGCTATAGGCGGCGGCCTAACCTGGGCCGAGGGCGGTTACGATTGCCCGTACGGACATATCAGTAGTAAATGGAAAATAGAAGGTGGCAAGCTTGATATGTCGGTTACCATTCCACAAAATACTACTGCGGATATTTTTGTGCCCGATGCGTTGGGTAAAACCTATCAAAAGTTTTCTGTTAAGGGAGGCGATTATCATTTTCAACGATAACTATCCGGTCGAAAGGAGATTTGGTGGCTTTTAAGTTTGAAGCTAATAGATATTCGCGATAAATAAAGTGTCACTTAAGCCTATAAATGAGTGAAAGGTGACAATGACAGATAGGGATGGTTTTAATATTTATGTTATGCATTATTGTGTAACCAATAAAAACCATTCCAAATTTTAAACGGATAACGGGTGTAACCAAACCTTGCTTTGCAACTTCAAATGAAAAAAACACTATGAGTTCTTCTCTTGGCCAAACGGATAAAGAGCTTACCGCATTACTCAAAAGTGGGAGTGTTTTGGCGTTTACGCAGTTGTATCATAAATACAGCCCTAAGATGTACGTCAACATGTTTAAGATGGTGAAGGACAAGGAGGTAGTAGAAGAGATGATCCAGGTTTTATTTTCACGGATCTGGCATCAGCGGGAGACAATTACCTATGAGCGCGATTTTTCGGGTTATTTATATAGGGCAGGTTCGCATTTGGTATGTGATTTTTATAGAAAGCTGGAAAGCGACCGGAAAATGACGGCCCACTTTAAATCGACTATTACCGATCATTATTCGCACATAGAAGAAAAGATATTTTTTAAAGAAAGCGAAAACCTGCTGCAGCAGGCTTTGGCAGAACTTTCGCCACAACAGCGCCAGGTTTATCAGCTTTGTAAGCTCGACGGATTTAGCTATAAAGAAACCGCCACAAAGCTTGGCATATCTCCCCATACCGTAAAAGAATATCTATCTAAAGCAAAAAACGTTGTAAAATCTTACATGGTCAAAAACATGGAAATTGTTACCTTTTTGATGTGTTGTTTTTACATAGTTTTGTGCTATTAATTGGTGCACAGTTTTTTAATTCGATTGATTGAGCCCCCCATATTTATTTTAATTACGTCTTTAGTAAAATAGTATAACTGCTGATAGATGAACTACAGGGAATTATCACTTCTGTTTGAAAAACTGGTAAAAAATGAATGCACTGAAGAGGAAGCAGATTTGCTGTTAAAGTTGCTGTCGGACAGATCTTATGACGGCATGTTCCGCCAGTTGGCAGAAAAGCAATTACAGCAAACAGCCCATGGTGAAAGCCCAAACGATGCGTCTGAAGAATCGCTGAACCTTAAATTGGAGGCGATTTTAAATTCGGGTTTGCCAGCAAAAAAAATCAACAAAAAAAATGTCCGCCATTTATATAAATGGTATGCTGCGGCTACCATGCTGTTGTTTCTGGCTATTGGCGCCTATGTTTTCAAAAAAAATAGGCCTGCAAATTTGGTGGCAAACAACCACCAGCAAAAAATTACGTTTGGCGGCAATAAAGCCGTTTTAACTTTAAGCAACGGTCAAAAAATTAATTTGGAGGATGCGGCTAACGGCGCCATAGCCGCCCAATCTAATTTCACTATCACAAAAACAAAGGCGGGGCTGGTGGTTTACCAGGCCAATGCTTCCGGCGAAGGTGGCAGTGCCGCATCGGCAGCGCCTTTATATAACACGATTACAACACCCGATGGCGGCCAATACGAGGTTGTGCTTCCCGATGGATCAAAGGTGTGGTTAAACGCGGCATCGTCCATAAAGTTCCCGGCGCAGTTTGCGGCAGATAAACGTTTGGTTGAGTTAACCGGCGAGGCTTATTTTGAGGTGACGAAAGTTTTTATTCCCCAAAAAAAGGTGAATAAGTTTGAAAAAATGCCCTTTATTGTTTTGAGCGGCCGCCAACGAATAGAAGTATTAGGTACCAGGTTTAATGTAAATGATTACCGGGAAGAGAATAGTGTGAAAACAACTTTACTCGAAGGATCGGTAAAAGTGAATACACTTAACGGCGACGGCCAGCAAACATCCCCCTTATCGGCAATGCTCAGGCCGGGGCAACAGGCAGACCTGGATCGTGGTAACATAAAGGTTAGTGCGGCTGATACCGCTTCGGCAACTGCGTGGAAAAACGGCTTTTTTCAATTTGACAATGAAGATATTTATGTGGTAATGCGAAAAATTGCCAGGTGGTATAACATTGATGTGGATTACCGTGGAGACATGCGCGGCAAGGTTTTTTCGGGCGTGATATCAAAGTATAGCAACGTAACCGAAGTGCTGAAGATGCTGCAGTTAACCGGCAGTGTTTCGTTTACCATCAAAGAGCGTAAGATTACCGTGTTGTAATATTTTTTACCAATCATTTGCCGCTGTTAAGTCAATAGTACTAAACCGTCAAGTCTAAAGTTTAATTTTTTAAGTTAAAACTCAAGATTTTGGGCTAAAGACTATTCATCAATTTATCATTGACATGGCACTACAGGCCCTAAATATTAACTATAACAGCTATAGTTGTTAACCTCCATTTTAAAGAAAATTTTCTTTAACCAATCTGCCAGGTCAAAATGAATCACTCCGATGACCTTATAGTACTATGGTAATGCTTTATACAAAGCCAAGGTTAATATTGCGTGTGATACTTTATTAATAAAATTGATCCCCCCCCCTTTTCTCAGGCATTTCCGTCTTTACAATAACCAATACTTAAATGAGCTGCGTGGCTTGCTGTTTTGTTAAACAGCACGGTTGCCAGGAAGCTATAAATGGGTTTTCCATAAAAGAAAACATAACCAGCCTAAAAAACGAAAGGAGAAGGACTATGAATTAACCTTACTAAGCCTCAAGGTAAAAACAAAACCAGGGATGCTTGCGACAACCCTGGTCAACGTTGGCCTATTGAAATCATTCCCGTTATAGAAACAACTTTCATTTCATAAACCTAATTCCAAATGTATAAAACTTATACGGCATTTTGTTGCGGCATAAATTCCCGCGTAATGCTCCAATTCATCAAGATAATGAAGCTTACCATTATTTTAATAATTGCCACTCTGCTACAGGTTAGTGCTGCCAGTTACGGGCAAAAAGTAAACCTGGCAGTAAAGGAGGCATCGCTTGAAAATGTTTTAAAACAGATAAAGGCACAAACCGGCTTTAATCTGCTTTACAACCCCAATGTTCTTAAAGAAACCAAATCAATTAGCCTCGATCTGAAAAATGCATCTATTGATTATGTGCTGCAAAAATGTTTCGACGGGCAGCCTGTTACCTATCTCATTGAGCGAAAAACCATTATTGTTAAAATGAAACCCCCGGCGGCCGTTGTTGACGAAGCAAAGGACGAAAATCAAAAAATTACGGTAACCGGAACAGTTAGAGATTCGCTTGGTACCTTGCCTGGTGTAACCATTAAGATAAAGGGCACCGGTTTAGGAACAAAAACCGATGAAAACGGAAAGTTTGTGCTGGATATACCCAATGATAATGCGGTCCTTGTGTTTTCTTTTGTTAGCTACGTTACGCAGGAAGTGCCTGTAGATGGGAAAACGGTTATCAATGTGCTGCTAAAATCCAATAAAAATTCATTAAACGAGGTAGTTGTAGTGGCCTTTGGTACACAAAAGAAAACCGATTTGGTTGGCTCGGTTACTTCGATTAAACTATCTGAGCTTAAAATTCCATCAAGTAACCTCACAACAGCGCTGGCGGGCCGCGCCGCAGGCCTTATTGCTTTTCAGCGCGGTGGCGAACCCGGCAAAGATAACGCCGATTTTTTTATCCGTGGTGTTACCACTTTTGGTTACAAAAATAACCCCTTGATCCTTATTGATGGGATGGAACTAAGCACAACAGATCTGGCCCGCTTACAGCCAGACGATATTGCCAGTTTTTCTATCCTGAAAGATGCTACATCCACCGCAGTATACGGCGCACGCGGGGCCAACGGTGTAATTTTGGTAACCACCAAACAAGGTAAAGTAGGTAAAGCACAAATAGCGTTCCGGTTAGAAAACTCCATTTCAACTTCGGTACGGGATATCGAAATGGCCGATCCTGTTACCTATATGAAACAATCCAATGAAGCGATATTAACACGTAACCCATTGGGCATAACCCTTTACAGCGATGAGAAAATAGCAAACACTGCCGCAGGGTTAAATCCTATAATTTATCCGGCCAACAATTGGAAAAAACAGGTTTTTAAAGATTATACCATGAACCAGCGCGCCAACCTGAATGTTAGCGGTGGCGGCGAGGTTGCAAAATACTTTGTTTCGGGATCTGTAAACAGGGACAACGGTATGTTGAAAGTTGATCACCGGAACAATTTTAATAATAATATTGATTTAACAAGCTATTCGCTTAGGTCAAATATTACCATAAACCTTACTAAAACAACCGAAATGATTGTCCGTTTAAGCGGCAATTTCGACGATTATACGGGCCCTTTGGATGGCGGAGCGGAAATGTACAGAAAAGTTATGCGCTCCAATCCGGTGCTATTCCCTCAATATTACCCTGTGGACGCTGATCACGCGTTTGTTAAGCACATCATGTACGGAAATTACGACCAGGGCGGCTATACCAATCCCTATGCAGATTTAACCAAGGGGTATATGAACTATTCAAGATCACTGATGCTGGCACAGTTAGAAGCCAAGCAGGATCTATCTGGCTTTATCGACGGGCTTTCGTTAAGTGCCATGATGAACATTAACCGCACGTCATATTTTGATGTAAGGCGATCATACAATCCTTATTTTTATTCGCTTACCGGGTATGACCCTGTTGCCAATACCTATTCAATAACAAATATTAATGAACCCACCGCAACAGAATACCTTGACTACAACCAGGGGGGGAAAGATCTGAATTCTACCTTCTACGCGCAATCCATGTTAAGCTATAACCATCAGTTTAAAAAACACGGCTTTAGTGGTTTGCTGGTATATATGATACAAAATAACATCAGCGCAAACGCTCCCGATCTGCAGCAATCTCTTCCGTTCAGAAACGTAGGGGTATCAGGAAGGGCAACTTACAATTATGACAGCCGCTATTACCTGGAGTATAACTTTGGCTATAACGGATCTGAAAGGTTTTCTCAAAAACACAGGTTTGGCTATTTCCCATCTGCCGGTGTTGCCTGGAGTATATTCAATGAAAAATTCTTCGAGAATATTAAGCCCGTTGTTAACAACCTTAGGTTGAGGGCCACTTACGGGTTTATCGGAAACGACGCCATCGGGTCGCCGTCAGACCGTTTCTTTTACCTTTCTAATGTGGATATGAACGCCAACTACCGGGGCGCCACTTTTGGAAACGGCCAGGGAGCAGGCACTTATTTAAACGGCGTAAACATATCGCGATACGCCAATGACGACATCACCTGGGAAAAATCGACAAAAACAAACCTGGCGCTTGAAATAGGGCTTTTTAACAAACTGAAGATAAACGCCGAGATATATTCCGAAAAACGTAAAAACATCCTGATGTCGCGCGCGTCAATTCCTGTTACTATGGGTTTAACTGCCGATGTACGCTCAAACGTAGGCGAAGCTGCAGGAAAAGGAACCGATATTTCGATAGATTACCAGGACAATATAGGAAAGGATTTTTGGTTTTCGGCAACCGGTAACTTTACTTATGCCAGGAGCAAGTATACCGTTTACGAAGAGCCGGTTTATGACGAAAAATATCGCAGCCGTATAGGAAATCCTATTTTTCAGGAGTACGGATACATTGCAGAGCGGCTATTTGTTGACGATGCCGAAGCGCTGAATTCACCGAAACAAAACTTTGGTCCTTACGGCGGCGGAGACATAAAGTACACCGATGTAAACCGCGATGGTCAAATTACGGATGCTGATCGTGTTCCTATCGGCAATCCACGATTACCTGAAATTGTTTATGGGTTTGGATTTTCTATGGGGTATAAGAACCTTGATTTTTCGGCTTTCTTCCAGGGGCTGGCCAATGAATCATTTTGGATTGATGCCAACAGCACGTCGCCTTTTAACAACCAGACACAATTATTAAAAGCCTACGCCGATAGTCACTGGTCTGAAGATTCACGTAATGTTTACGCCCTTTGGCCAAGGTTAAGCCCGGATATTAACAATAACAACAACCAAACCAGCACATGGTTCATGCGCGACGGTTCGTTTTTACGCCTGAAGCAGGTTGAACTTGGGTATAAGCTCCCTCAAAGTTTGCAAAAGAGTTTGCACCTCTCCAACTTCAGGATTTATGTGAACGCAACTAACCTGCTTAATTTCAGCAAGTTTAAATTATGGGATGTAGAAATGGGTGGCGATGGCCTTGGCTATCCTATTCAGCGCGTGTTTAATATTGGTTTAAACGTATCAATAAGGTAAATGCTGCATTAAGGCACAATTAATTTATACCAGTTAAATTCATAAACACACATATTATGAGAAAATATATTGTAACCGGAACTTATGCATTGCTCTTTTTAGCTGCATTAACTTCCTGCAAAAAGTTTTTAGATGTAGTTCCGGATAACGTGGCCACCATAGATAACGCCTTTACCATGCGTACCCAGGCTATGAAGTTTTTATTTACCTGCTACTCCTTTATGCCAAAAAATGGCCAGTTAGGCGATGATCCGGCGATGGTTGGGGGCGATGAGCTATGGGAAATTCCTGAGAGGGGTGCCTATTTAGATATGGCCAAAGGCTTCCAGAGTAAGGTTGGCCCGCTGGGCGATAGGTTTCAGCCAATGTACCAGGCCATCAGAGATTGCAATATTTTCCTTGAAAATATTGGAAAAGTACCCGATATGCAGGAAACAGAAAGAAGACGATGGATTTCGGAAGTGAAATTTCTTAAAGCCTATTACCATTTTATCCTGGTGCGGATGTATGGGCCTATTCCGCTCATCAAAACAAATTTGCCTATTTCGGCAGATGTGAACCAGGTAAAAGTAGTTCGTAATCCTGCAGATTCTTGTTTTAGTTATATTGCGAAGCTGCTTGACGAAGCAGCACCGGGACTACCATTAACAATCATCAGCCCGACTACCGAGGCAGGGCGCATTACACAGCCCATCGCACTGTCCTTAAAAGCAAAGGTATTGGTTACCGCGGCCAGCCCGTTATTTAATGGTAACACCGATCAGAGCAGTTTAAAAAACCTTGACGGAACGCCGCTATTTAATACTACCTATTCAAAAGTAAAATGGGATTCGGCAGCTACTGCCTGCAAAAGGGCTATAGATGTGTGCGAATCTGCCGGCATAAAACTTTATGTGTATAACCCGGCCTTTCAACAATTTACCCTTACAGATACCATTAAAACGCAGCTAAGTATCAGAAACGCCGTTACCGAGAAATGGAACAGCGAGATCATCTGGGCTAATACCCAATCAAATACGGCTGATTTACAACGGTTGATATCAAGCTGGTGGGATCCATTATACCTTGACGGCGTTATTACAAGGGGAGAACTTTCGCCTCCTTTAAAAATTGCCGAACTGTTTTATACCGCCAATGGTGTACCCATTGATGAGGATAAAACCTGGGATTATAACGGCCGTTATGATTTACATACTGCAGGTGACGCCGATAAGCTGTACATACGGAAAGGTTATACTACCGCCGGGCTGCATTTTAACAGAGAACCGCGGTTTTACGCAGATCTTGGCTTTGATGGCGGCGTTTACTATGGCCAGGGGCGCTTTGATGATAAAAAATACATGGACCTGTTTTACCTGGAGGGGAAATTTAAACAACGGGATGGTAAAGGCAAATACGGTTATAATACGGTAACCGGCTACAACCTTAAAAAACTGATAAACTTTCAAAATACAATTAACTCATCTAACGATTACTCGGTTATTGATTACCCCTATCCTATAATGCGTTTATCTGATTTGTATTTACTTTATGCTGAAGCGTTGAATGAATCAGGAGGGCCGTCGCCTGAGGTAAATAAATATATCGACCTGGTGAGGAAACGTGCCGGTTTAGGCACAGTTGCATCATCATGGACCAACTACTCTACCAATCCTGTAAAGTTCCAGAACCAGGATGGTATGCGTGCCATTATTCACCAGGAGCGCCTTATCGAACTGTCTTTTGAATCGCAACGGTTGTGGGACCTGCGCCGCTGGAAAGAATCATCCAAAGAGTTAAATAACCCAATTAAAGGCTGGGACCTATCGCAAACAACGCCCATATCCTATTACCGCATCACTGTGCTTTTTAACCAAACGTTTGGGGCAAAAGATTACTTCTGGCCTATTGCAGAAGGTAACATGACCGCTAACAGGAATTTAGTTCAAAACTTAGGTTGGTAAAAACATCATTTACAGGTTGATCACATAATTAAAACAGGAAAAATGAAAAAGATATATTTTATAGGAGGGTTGCTGGTAGCCCTTTTATGGTACAGTTGTTCAAAAGAAGGAAGATTAGACTTTGTAGATTCAAATGCACCAGCTCCTGCGCAAATAAGCGCGGTAAAGGTTGATGCAACTCCCGGAGGAGGCATACTAACCTATACGCTTCCGGCCGACCCGAATCTGGCTTACGTAAAGGCTGTATATGAAATACAGCCGGGCGTTTTCAGGGAAGCAAAATCGTCAAGATATACAGATACGCTACGTTTGGTAGGTTTTGGTGATACATTGAAACATGCGGTAAAGGTTTACAGTGTGGGTAACAATGAAAAGGCGTCGGACCCTATTTCGGTTGATGTAACGCCCAAAACACCGCCCGTTAAATCTGTGTTTAAAACATCAAATTTTTCGGAAACATTTGGCGGCGTAAGCGTTTCGTTTAAAAACCCCGATAAGGCAGATTTGGCTATTGTGGTACTAAGGGATACCACCGGCAATAACAATTGGGTAACCGTGCGCACGTTTTATACCGCCGCAACAGCAGGCAACTTTGCCGCCCGCGGCTTTGAATCAAAACCCCAAAAATTTGCAGTGTTTATACGCGATCGCTGGAATAATAAATCAGACACCTTGGTTAAAACATTGACCCCTAAATTCGAGATTGAAATTCCGAAAAATACCTTTAGTAAATTGGTGTTGCCAACCGACCAGACTGAACTTGCAGACCCGGGTTTTAACATCGAAAATATATGGAACGGATTGGCCGACAGGCGAATTTATGCTTCATCAAATGCCTCGTCGCTGCCGCAATGGATCACCATTGATTTGGGTAAAAAGGTTTTGATGAGCAGGTTTAAAATGTGGATGGAACCTAATGATCACTGTTACACAGGATCGGGTTTGAAAAACTTTGAACTATGGGGATCAAATTCGCCCGATCCGGATGGCGGATGGACGCAGTGGACCTTGCTGGGTAATTTTACAACATTTAAACCATCGGGCCTGCCGTTGGGCCAAAAAACCAACGAGGATATCAACTATGCTACCAACCTGGGAGCCGATTTCAATTTTGATGTGCAGCCGCCCGCAGTACGTTACCTGCGGTTAAAATCGCTTGAAACATATAGCAGCCCGGGGCAGGTGGTAATTATGGAGATGACTTTTTTTGGACAGATAATACAATAGGTATTTTACTTAATTAATCGTAAAAATCATATAATGAAAAAGATATTTCATATCGGACTAATAGTATTCATTACTATTTGTGTTTTTGCAGCTTGTACCAAGATGGATGCAACATACAAACAATTTGTAGTTCCGGGTGGATTAACCTATACCGGGAAAGCTACAGCACCAAAAGCTTATTCGGGCCTTAACAGGATAAAGATAGCGTGGCTAAGGGGATCGGATCCATCGGTAATAAAAGCCAAAATTTTCTGGAATAATTTTAAGGATTCTTTGACTATTGATATCCCGCCGGTAGGCGATACCGTAAGCGCGATGATCAACAACCTGGACGAAAAAAGCTATACGTTTGTTATCCGTACCTATGACGGAAAGGGAAATTCATCCATACCTGTCGAGGTAGTAGGCGGCTCTTATGGCGTTAAGTACCAGGCGCAACTATTAACCAGGCCCGTAAACTCAACCGTATTAAGTGCAAAGGGCAAGCTTACCATCAATTGGGGCGGCGCCGATGTATCAAACGGCGCTTTTGCATCAGAAGTTAAGTATACAGATGTTACCGGTAATGTGAAATCGCAGGTATTTTCGGTAGATCAGAAAACCTCCGAAATAACCGATATTAAACCCAATACGAATTATAAGTTCAGAACGATATTTAAACCTGATTCGCTGAGTATCGACAACTTTTACACCGGCTATTCAGACGGAGGGTTATTTGTATTTGACAAAAAGGACTGGAAAATTATTGATTATTCGACCCAACACCCCGGGGGCGACAATGCGGTAACCAACTTTATTGATGGTACCGATGCAACACGCTGGCATACCTGTGCAGGCTGTTCAAGCTATCCGCATTATGCAACAATAGATATGGGTATAGAAAGAACAATTACCCAATTTGGCGTTTGGCGTACCACTTTTGAAAACGGAGGTGACGACCGCGGGCCGGATAAATTTCAGTTTTTTACCAGCACCGATAATACAAACTGGGTAAACCAGGGCACGTTTAATTTTAACCGTTTAATTAATGGCGAGCAACGGTATTTAACCCCTAATAACCCAAGGGCAAGATATTTTAAATTTGTTGGCATAAGCGGCCCGCAGAGCTATATGGTAATGGGCGAAATAAGCACCTACGGTTTATAATTAGCCCTGAAAAACACTGTAATTTCAAAATTTTTAAAAATTGTTATTGGTTAACAAAGCATGATCTGGTTATTTATTGGGAATAACCGCGTGCACGGAAGTCGCAGGAGAAATCCTGCGCTTCTGGTTTTTGGAGATTCACGTAAAAACAATCCAATAATAACAACATAAATAAACCGAAAGTCCCCCTGTTATATTTATAAGAAAACTTATGACGATATCTATAAAAAATAGCTTGTTACTCCTCTTCCTTTTTTTCATCACCCAGGTAACCAATGGTCAAAATGCTCATAGCCTTCCTCCGTCCAGGTTAGCAAAGTTTGATGCAATTGAAAAAGATTTTAAAATGATTCCGGATTCTATTCAGACCAGTGTTTATTGGTATTGGTTATCGGGTAATGTTTCGAAAACAGGGGTGGTGAAAGACCTGGAAGCCATGAAAAAAGTGGGCATTAACAGGGCATTTTTAGGTGATATTGGCTTAAACGATGTGCCTTACGGGAAGGTTAAATTCCTTTCGGATGAGTGGTGGGATATTTTGCATACCGCGCTTAAAACGGCAATGCGCTTGAATATTAAAATCGGGCTGTTTAACGGGCCGGGATGGAGCCAGGCCGGAGGGCCATGGGTTAAACCGGGGCAAAGTATGCGTTATTTAACCTCGTCGGAAGTATTGGTAAAGGGGCCCTTGCTTTATAATAAGCAGTTGTCTAAGCCACAATCCAATTTTCAGGATGTAAGGGTTTTGGCGTATCCTGTTCCGGCTGATTATGGCGCCGATATCAGCGAAGTAAAACCCCTTCTATCGTCAGCGCAGGGAATCGACTCGTTGAACAACCTGATGGATAATAACCTGGCTACCGGGGTTCATTTTAAACAGGGGCAGCAATTGTCGGTAGATATTAATACGCCAAAGCCATACACTGTACGCAGCATAACTATCTCCACAACGCATCAGCCGGTTTACCTGGAAGGAGATATACAGGTGAAAACGAAGGATGAATATATTACTGTTAAGCATTTTATTATCGACAGGCGAAGCCCGGCGTTAAACTTTGGCTTTTTACCCTGGGCCAAATCGGCAATTGCCATACCGGCAACTACGGCTTCAGGTTTTAGATTATCGTTCACCAATATCTCTGGTAATTCGGGCATAACAGAATTAAAAATGTCGCCAATGGCGGTGGTTGATAGTTATATGGAAAAAACGCTGGCCAAAGCCTGGCAAACCGAAGACCTTACCTGGAATGCCTACCTCTGGAAGCCGCAACCCAGTAAGCAGTCAAAATATATTATAAAACAGGAACAGGTGATAGATATATCAAAATACATGGCTGCCGATGGTACGCTTAACTGGCAGGTGCCTGCCGGCAACTGGATAATTGAGCGCAGCGGAATGGTTCCCACCAACATGCACAATGTGCCTGCAACGCCCGAGGCAACAGGCTTTGAAACGGACAAGATGAGTAGCCAGCATATTAATGAACATTTTGATAATTATGTGGGCCAGGTATTAAAGCGCATTCCGCCCGAAGATCGTAAAACCCTTACCGTAGTAGTGGCCGATAGTTACGAAACGGGCAGCCAGAACTGGACTGATTTACTGTTACAGGAATTTAAGCAGAAGTACAATTATGATGCTACGCCATTTATGCCGGTTTTACAGGGTAAGGTGGTTGGAAGCGCTGTTATGTCCGACCGTTTTTTGTGGGACCTTAGGCGCCTGATTGCCGATGATGCCGCTTTTAAATACGTGGGCGGCCTTACCAGGATAAGTCATAAGCATGGCCTTACCACCTGGCTTGAACCATACGGTTATTTTGGATTTCCGGCTGAATTTTTACAATACGGAGGCCAGTCGGACGAGGTAGCGGGCGAATTTTGGCTTGACGGACGTTTGGGTATGTTTGAAAACCGGGCGGCCTCTTCGGTGGCGCACATTTATGGCAAGGTTAAGGTGTCTGCCGAATCATTTACTTCGGCGGGAGCCCCCTGGCGCATGTACCCCGGAAATTTAAAGGCGCGCGGCGACCGCTTTTTTACCGATGGCATAAATAACACCTTGCTGCATGTTTTTATACACCAACCCGATGATGACCCTAAACCGGGCATCAGTGCCTGGTTTGGCACTGAGTTTAACCGGGGGAATACATGGTTTTTTGATATGGATGTATTTGTGAAATATTTAAAGCGGTGCAACTTTATGTTGCAGCAAGGCCAATATGCGGCTGATGCCGCCTACTTTATAGGCGAGGACGCCCCAAGGATAATGGGAGTTACAGATCCTGAACTACCCAAGGGATATTCATTTGATTATATTAACGGCGATGTGATAAAGGGAAATCTTTCGGTAAAAAATGGAAAGCTTTGCCTGCCCAATGGCATAAGCTACAGTATTTTGGTTATGCCTAAGCTTAGCACCATCCGCCCGGAGCTATTGGCTAAGATAAAGGAGCTGGTGCGTAACGGAGCAGTGATATTGGGGCCGAAGCCCGAAAGGTCGCCAAGTTTACAGGGCTATCCACAAGCAGATAAGCAGGTAAAGTTAATGGCAGCTGCGTTGTGGGGCAATATTAATGGTACAACAAATAAGATAAATCATTATGGCAAAGGCCTTGTAATTAATGGCATGGATATGCAGGAGGCCCTGAATTTGATAGGAGTTAGCCCTGATTTTAAAACAGAAAAAAACGACCCCGTTCTGTTTATCCACAGGAAACTGAACAATGGATCGATTTATTTTATATCGAACCAAAAAAATGAAACGGTTAACATTACCGCGCAGTTTAGGGTAACCGGTAAAAAGCCCGAACTTTGGGATGCCGTGACCGGCACCGTATGCAATTTGCCATCATTCTATTCAACAGCAACCCATACCATTGTACCTTTAAAGCTTGCGGCGAATGAAAGTGCCTTTATTATTTTCAGGAACGATGGGGCGGGTGGCGATACAACAAAGTCAAATTACCCCGAGCCTAAGCAAAGCATACCTATAACATCACCATGGGTTGTAACATTTGATAATGCCATGGGTGGGCCTGCAAAACCGGTAACATTTGGTACATTAACAGATTGGTCGCTTAACGCAAATGATAGCGTCAGATACTATTCCGGTGCTGCATATTATCGTAACGCCATCAACATAGATAAGATAGAAAGCGGTACAAACTATGTAATTGACCTTGGTGTTGCCAGGGATATAGCCAAAATAACAGTAAACGGTATTGAAGTGGGTGGTGCATGGACGCCGCCATACCGCCTGGATATTACAAAAGCATTGCGGCCGGGCAAAAATCAACTGCAAATTAAAATTGTGAATACATGGGTAAACCGCTTGTTGGGCGATGCCAAATTACCGGCTGATAAAAGGAAAACAGCAGCCTTGTTTGGCCCGGATGCAGGAAAAGATTTGGAACCATCAGGATTACTGGGACCGGTAACAGTTAATATGTATACTTATTAATTAGCCTTAATTAGCCGTATATTTACCCATAAGCAATGCAGAATTACCAAAAATATCTGAATGTAGGGCCGGCCGAAAAAAACTGGGGCTTTTATTTGAATACAGTAGGCTCTGCAAAAGTGGGGCCTAATAAAAACTACCCTAACAACCGCGAGCATCCCATAGATCATTCCTTTACCTGGGATAAAGGCCGCATACTTAGCGGTTATTACATAGTTTTTATTACCAAGGGCGAAGGTATACTGGAATCTGCAAAAACAAAAGCTTTTGAGGTTAAAGCAGGAATGTGCTTTTTGCTATTCCCTGGGATATGGCACAGGTATAAGCCACATCCGCTATCGGGTTGGGAAGAATATTGGGTAGGCTTTAACGGCGAATATCCCGACGAGTTGATGCGAAAGGGCGTATTTAAACCCGAGGCCCCCTTTATTGATGTTGGTTTGAATGAAGAGCTACTCCAGCTTTTTCATACGTTGATAAAAACTGTTGAACGTGCAGAAATAGGATACAGGCAAATTGTAACCGGCATAACACTTCAAATGCTGGGCCTGTTAAGCGCGCTTTCAAAATTTCATGATCAAACGGGAAGCAAAAATGAACGGCTGGTTTCAAAGGCGAAATTTTTGCTGCAGGAGTCGGTTGAAAACCCGGTGAGTTTAGAGGATATTGCCAAAGAGCTGCCAATGGGGTATTCTAATTTCAGGAAAACATTTAAACAAGTTACGGGCCTTTCTCCCAACCAGTATCACCTGGAGTTGAGGCTGGATAAAGCAAAAAACCTGCTTGCGTTTACAAATTTAACGGTAAATGAAATTGCTTATCAAACCGGGTTCGAATCGATTTTTTATTTTTCGCGTATGTTTAAAAAAAAGAATGGTTTGGCGCCAAAGGAATTCAGGAGCCAGCTTGCAAACCATCAACAGATGTAACCCGGATTTTTTATATCCGGCTGTACCGTTCTCTGATCAAATCTTTCATGTAACAGTTGATTTCAAACTGATTGACTATTGGCTCAACGCTAAATGGGGTTTTGGGCATGTACGGTTCGGGACCAAACTCGGTGGTTATGGGTAATATATCCCTGCCGATGTGGGCGTTGTTTAAAACTATCTGGTCCCACCAGGTAAGGAAGTTGTTAAGCGCATAACCCCACTCCGGTGCCCGCGGATCGGCCACCTGCGGGCCTTGTTCAAAACCAATACGGGCATGAATATGATAACTTCGTTTAATAGCTTCATCAACTATGGGCTTAAAATTTTCAAGCATACTTTCGGTAACACATACCCAGTGCGAAAAATCGGCCGTGATGTTAAAATCCGGGCGCGCCGCAAAGAACTCGCTGGTCATTTGGGGCGAGTATCCTAACCTGCCCCTGTGTGTTTCGTGAACTACTTTGATGCCTGTTTTAACGGTAAATTCCTGGGCGGCATCAACCAGTTCAAGGTTTTGTTCAAACGAGAAATAGTCCCGGCCCGTATGGGAGTTTATGAGCAAGGGGGCCGGCCCGGCACATTCATAAAGATTTTTAATGAACGAAGCCTTGAATTTTTTTAACGTGCTCCCCTCGGCCCGATGCTGGTGGCTCACCATATACATTTCATGCTTTTGTAAATAATCAAACAAAAGCTTTTTGTCGTTATGGTCGGTTGGTATCCAGGTGTCTATACCATCGTACCCGGCAAGTTTTATTTTATCAAGAAACCCGCCCAGGGGCAAATGCTCATGTCCCCATTGCGGGCTTAATATTTTGATTTTCATGTTTTAACAAAAAGGGCAATTAGTTACCGAGTGTAATCACCTTAACAGCAAATGCTTTCATCTCTGTTTCTTCGCCATTGATAGTTGCTACCGCTGCTTCATTATCGCCAGATTTCATATCTATGGTGCTCACCTTAGCCCCCTTGAAATCTGCAGGAAGTTTTACGTTGATTGCCCTGTTCCTTTTGTTTAAAAGCAATACCTTTTTTACCCCTTGCGTTACAAAGGCTTGTGCTAAAATATCATCGCCATTATTGTCGTCCAAAAATGTTTTAACCATTTTACTGCCGGGCGTAAAATTGTCTTTAATCAATTTTAATACCCAATACCGCGCGTTGGGCTTATTATTTTGGTAATTTATCATACTCACATCCGGGAACTGTGTTGGAAAACCTACCAATTGCGATTCGCCGATGATATCGATACCCGCTTTTGATAGTTCGATAAAAAAATAAGCATACACACTTGCCGATAGGTTCCAATAAGCAGGTGTTATGGGATGGTTGCGCATTTCGTCGCTTACAAATGTGCCCAGTTCATTAATGTCGGTTTTGGTATTGGGTGCGAGGTGTTTACGAATGTTTTCGATATAATTAACAGCATTCACAAAGCTTTCGGCCTTATCAAAAACAGAATATTCGTAAGCATCGAATTTTTGCCGGCTATTGGCATTTGCGTAGCAATGGTATGATATTACATCAATTGGGATACCTGGTTTATGGTTAGCCGGATTAAGGAAATATTCAAACCATCCGGGTTTTACATAGGCAAGGGCCATCCCTACAAATTTTGCTCTGGGTAATACCCCCCTGATGGCTGTAACCATAGCATCATAAATTTTAGTATAAGTTTGCGGCGACATGTTATGCTCAAGGTCGGGTTCATTTAACACCTCCCAGTAAGGTATTTGATAATGGTAGCCAGACTTATGGTATTTTCCTAATTCGTCGGTAAATCCTCCTTTGGTATACCAGCTTATTAATCGCACATAATAACCTGTTAATTCTTTCATTGTTGTATCGCGCAATTGGGTACCACCGCCATAACCCCAGCCAACCTGGTTAGGATCGTCAGGATAAGTAACAGGCTGATTGGTCTTGAACATCCATTGGGGAATTGTACTGAAGTTGATGATTACGGGATGTCCTTTGGTTGCTTCTAAAAAATCTATGGTCATGGGGTCTATTAAACTAAAATCCCATGATGTGGTTTTTTCCGGAGCCTTCAACTCGGCTACAGCAAGCTTAGGGTAAGGAAACCAGGGCACATATCGTACATAATCAGCCCCAAGATTTTTAAGCGCATTGAGGGCGCCTTCGCGCATGGCTCCCTGGGGGCGTAACATGGGGTTGCCAACAACCTGCAGCGTTGGGGTCGATTTAGATATCATCACAGTTTCACCCCATCCAATTTTAAGTGTTTGCGCTTTACAAATTAAGCCACAAAACAAAAGCGCTATACTTACAGTTGTCGTCTTCATTTTACATTGGTTGTTTTTTTATTCTTAACGTTTGCTATAATCGGGTCAAAAAATATTCCGCTCAATACAGGATTGTCACCACGTACAAGGTTTATTCGGAATTTAACCGATTTGTTGTATGCGTAGGTGAGGTAAGCGCCATTAACACTATTGTTAACAAGTTTAACCGGCGCAATAAGTTTTGAGGTTGCCGCATCAAACATTTCAACCGCAATTTTTCTCCCTTTTTTGTCCCAGTCGAGAAAATAGAGCGATATTTTATAGTCATGTGTGCCCTTTATAGTTATGGTAGAAGTAAAGGTAAAGCCAATCTGGTCTGCATCCATAGCGTATAAGCAAGCGGCTGTTCGTGACATGCTGTTGGCGCTATCGGGAGCCGGTGCCCTGTGGTCGGTAGTGTTTGATTGCCAAACAACAGAATTGGGCCGGCCGTTTCCTTTTACCTTGTAATATTCTACATTAGATACATAAGCGGGCAGCGATGTTTTGTCATTACCGTTCCCGTTATAGTTACACAGTACGTAACCGTCTTTTCCATGAACGCCGCCCCAGTCGCCTTTGGTTGTTGAATCAATTCCAAAGTATTTGGCAGCATAATACTCCGCCGACTCTGCATACCTTGGGGTAGCGCCACTATATTCGGCAACCATTTTATAGGTTCCGGGTTGTACGCCATTAAGGTAAACAAATTGCGAATCCTCGCTGGCACCGCCAAATCCCTTAACCGGGTGATAGGTACCATCCCATATGAGCACACCATTGACCTTTATACTGCCGATTTTTTTTTCGGCCTTTGGAATACCAATGCGGCCAACGGTGCCGGCAGGTACCGAAAAAGCGCATTGCCCGGTAGTAATATTAAAGCTTGCACTTATATCGCCCCGTAAAGTTGGTGTTTTTCCGGCAACATTTGGAAGCGTTCGGCCAAGGTGGGGCAGTATATCAAATGTAGCGAAGCCGGGCGAGGTTGGTTTTATCCCAAGAACCTCCTCGCTAAGCCATTTGGTAACACCAGCACCCCAGGGATGGCACAGACTGGTAAACCCGCATTGGTTGGCCGGCACCTGCCCGTTTTTGCCAACCGCAGCATTCCACGATGGCCGGTAATCCTCAAAAAAAGTAGTGCCTCCGTATTTTACCTGGCCACCCCAAAGATCACGTATCGAGCTCAAAGCATCGTCATACTTGTTTAATAGGGCAAATGCCTGGATTACGAAATATTGGTTAAAAGGGGAGTAAGAAATGCGGTTTACCCTGTCGGTAAAACTGTTTTCATAAATTGCTTTCTCCTCGGCAGGGTTTAACAGGCCTGTGGTAACGGCGTCGGCGCCTGCATGAAGGCCAAAGCTCCCGTACCAACCGGCATCTTTCCTGGTTGCAGCTATTTTTTCAGTAGCATAATGGTTGTATTTATCCCGCAGGTCTGTTCGTCCATATACGCCCATGGCCGCCGAGAATTCTTTCCATGCACGTATAGACAGCATTTTATAAGCATTTTGCGGCTCCGGGATATTTGGATGTTCAAATCCGGCCCCCAAACGTTCGTCCCAGCCGTAAAACTCTAAATTTGGGTTGGTCCCAAAAATCTTGTAAGCGTCATCCAGCTTTTCGCAGGCGTTATCAATATAGGTTTTAACTGTTGCTGTGTCGCCGGTGTATTTATAATAGTCAATCAAACTCAATACCCAATATAGTGCATAGCTCTTGATGCCGTTACTTTGGGTTGATGTGTATGCTATGTTTTTTTTCACAAAATCATAATTCCCAAACGCTACCATCGACGCCGCCTGGGCTGGGTGCGCATCTCCGGTCCAGGAAAACCTGTCGCCGCGGTTCATTAAAATAGCGCCTAAATAGTCTTTAAGCAGGTTAAGCTTTACCGTGTATGCGCCGGTGTACCATATGCGCGTAAGCATGGTATCGCTGCACGAAAAGCTTCCTTTATAGTTGGTGGGCTTTATCTGGCAAATGAGCCGCACGCCCGTAATATGCCAGTTTTTAGCAAATGACCGTACCCTAATCCATCCAAACCGAACGCCTTCGTATAAATCGGGGTTCAGCTCAAGGCGGTAGGTGTTGCCATGTTTTTTGGGAGCCAGTGTTTTTGTTGGATAGCTGGAAAAATAATCAGGAGGCTGATTATATTCACTTACAGTCATTTCTACTTTGCCGCTAAGATCCGGGCTGTCAAACTCCAGCCAGCCAGCATTTGTTTGCCCAAAATCAAAGCGGACATCGCCACTCCCGTTTACTTCAATAACTCTGTTTTTCTTAAATTCACCCATATTAAAGCTTGCCGGGTTAGATAATGTCCAGCTAACCGGTTGCAATTGATAACTTTCTAACCCATCATTTGCACCGGGCTTGGCCCATGTATAATTAATAAGCGGATCGGGCGACCGCGGATTTGCTATGCCGGTTTTTTTTGCGGATACGGGTGGGTAGCCGGTAATTTGCGAAAGTACCGGCTGGCAGTAGCCAAGGCACAACACAACAAACCAAAAGCTAAAAAAAACACACTTAAAATGAGCTTTAAAATAAACGTGCAGCGCAAAAGCACGTGTTAAGTAATTCATAGGGAATAATTTAAACAGGCGATTTATAATCTGGTTATCCCAACGAAATTACATCCTTATTGATAAAATATATTTGTTGCAAACAGGCTATTGTTTGCACTTTTTGATACCCGGGACGATGGAGGAGCCAAATGCAGCTTTTGTTTGTTTCCTGTTCAAAAAGCTTTGGGCGGATTTGTAACAGAATAGGGCAGGAAACGAACTCTATTCATGGCTTCCATGTCAGAAAGTGCAAGGGAGGGAATAGCGCCTCTTATTATTGCCGGCATTTAACACTTGAACTTATAAAGGTGTTAATGTTTACAAACATTTTATATGCCTGTCTCAGCTAAAAAAATCAATTGGTTTAGGTTTAACAGAAAAATGAACAGCCAGCTTTTGGCCTTTATAAATGAACGGAAAAAACTGAGACTGTCAAAAAATGCAAACAAATTCAATTTTTGGTAAAATAAATTGGGAGAACGATTATTTAGGTTTGTTTCAACAATCAGTTTTACCTAAATAATAAATTTGTATGAACACATCGATAGATCAATTGCAGGTTGATTTTTACCAGGAAAATGGTTTTGTAGTAATTGAGGATTTTTTGAGCCCCGAAGAACTCGAATTATGGAGGGAAGCCGTAACTGAGGCAATTAATGACAGGGATGGTCAAAAAATTCCGGGCAAAGCCGGTAAAGTTGGCGAAGACGATGGCATCAATAAAGACTCGGAATACCTGAGCAAAGTTTTTGACCAGATGATCAATCTGTGGCAAACCAATGAAAAGGTTAAGGCGTTGATGTTTAATCCCCAAATTGGCGAGATGGCCGCAAAGCTGGCCGGTGTAGATGGAATTAGAATTTGGCATGACCAGGCTTTGTTTAAAAGGCCATGGGCCAACCCTACATCATGGCACCTGGATACGCCGTTTTGGTCGTTTTCCGATCGCAGGGCCTTATCTATCTGGGTTGCCCTTGATGATGCCACGCTGGAGAACGGATGCCTGTTTTTTATTCCGGGATCGCATAAGGTAACCAGCTTTGAAAATCCTGGTATCGGACGAAACATGGAAATGATATTTAATTTTTATCCGGGCTTAAAACAATCAGCTTCTGTTGCTGCACCAATGAAGGCGGGCAGCTGTTCATTCCATAACGGGCTTACCATTCACGGTGCAAATGCCAACATGACGCCAGGCTTGCGCAGGGCTATGACATGTGCTTACATGCCCGATGGCGCTACCTTTAACGGCATCCAAAATATTTTAAGTGACGAGCAGTTTAACAAGCTTACTATTGGCGATAGTATTGACGATGAACAACAAACTCCTTTGATCTATAACTCCGTTGCCAAATGAAGCAGATAGAATGCAGTTAAGTACCAGCACATTTGCAAACCATCTGCCGCTATTTTGAAACTATTGTTTTCGAGAACAAAAAACGTTTTGATGGTTTTGCATTGTCTTCTACATAATACTCCAATCCATAGGCTCCTTTGGTTGCCCCGGTGCCAATTGTAATCAAATAACGCTTGCCTTTTTGTAGCCGGATTTCCGGGCGAATAAGGGTGTTTTTTGGAGACCAGCTGATGCTATCAGCAGCGATATTTACTGAATATAAGCGCTTGCCTGCTGTATTTTTTATCTCAATTAATAAGCCATCACCTGGGTGCTGATTTTTAAAACATGATATGGTCACTTGCCTTAAAATGCCGTCCTTGTTGGCGGTAAAACTCTGGCTGCGTTTAGTTGTACTATTTATATCGCAAACCGGCGCCAGCTCGTTTACCCCGGAATTTTTATGAGTTGCTTTTTTTGCCGATGAATAAATGCTAAATGTTTTGCTGCATTCCATTTTGTTGATAGCGCCATGGGCATCGAATGTTAAAGGCGACCAATAATAATTGGCCAACGATTCGTTTTTCGCGCCGTTGTTCCATAGGTCGCTGCCGAAAAGAAAAACCTCGCCCGATTTTAATTTGATGGACGATACAAACGAGGGCTGGCCCCCGCATGAGTTATCGCTGATCTTGATTCCTTCAGACCACGGGCCCATAGGTGATGGCGCAGTACGATAAGATGCACCTGTTCCGGAACAATAACCGCAGTTTGGGTCGGAGTATACCAGGTAATAGATGCCCTTCCTTTTAAATAAAGATGGTGCTTCCGTTTCGCCCGGCGTAATGGCCCTGGTAACCTTGCCCGTACCTGTCATATAGTCGACGCTTAATTGCTCTACGGCTATTGCGCCTTTGGCCCGCCAATCTGTATAAGCCAGGTAAGCGGTACCGTCATCATCTACAAAGGTATCGTGGTCGCCATTGTTCAGGCCGGCAACAGCTGCCTCGCTATTTACGGCCAGTTTAGGTTCGGCTTGCTCAACAAAAGGGCCGGTTGGCTTGCTGCTTGTAAATACACGGTAACCCACCCTGTTATCATAAACGTTTATCCATAATACATATTTGGCGGTGCTTTTATTGTAAATAACATGTGGCCGAAAGCAACCGTAAGTATTTCCGTCGCATCGGGTTTGCCAGATTTTGGTACTCGCATCAAAAAGCGCTCCCCGGTCTTGCCAGGTAACCAAATCCGTTGATGTATATACCTTAAATCCGCAAAATGGAGCTTCTTTATGTCCCCATTCAAATCCGCAGCCATAACTGGTTCCGTACAGGTAATATACTCCGTTAAAATAGGCTATTTCGCCGTCATGAGCGTCAATAGCATCACCAAGCTTGCTAAATTTTGTTACCTGGCCGCCCGCTTTGCCAAAGTTTGTTACCTCTGAAGGTTGCGTGTGGCCGCACAGCGGTAAAAGCAGGCAGCTAATAACCATGCAAATGAAGGTGGCAAGAGGCTTTTTATCAAAATAGTTAAAGAAGTTCATGTTGGGTTGATTAAGATTAGTAAGTACAGATCACTCGTGCAGGTTTGATTATCAATATCGCTTGTTTAAGATTATGTTTAGCCAGCCGCGCGTTTCCGGTAATCGGTAGGAGACAGGCCGGTTTTTTCTTTAAATAACTTGGCGAAGTAGAAATAAGATTCGAAATTTAATTTAAACGCGATTTCTTTTACAGACATGCCGGGTTCGGTCAGCAATTCCTTTGCCCGGTCAATCTTAAGTTGAATGTAATATTGACCTGGCGATAACCCGGTATAATTTTTAAAAACTTTCCTGAACCGCGAATAGCCAATGTTTAACTGGGCGGCAGCTTCCTCCGGAGAAAAAGCTTCTGCGATATTGGCGCGAAATAATAACCGGGCCTGGTTTACCACAACTGCATTTTCTTCCGATTCGATTGCATATTGTTTGGTGATGGAATGGCAATAGCCCAACAAATGCAGTGCAGCCCCCGATATTAACGGCTGATATCCTGAACTCTCATTTTTAGTTTTTTCAATTATCGAATTAAAAAGGTTAAATACATTTTCATTAAACCCTATATATACACAAGGCGTTTCGGGCTTAAAAAAACCTTTTTTAACAAGGTTATCCAGAATTTCGCCCTTTATCCCTATCCAGTATTCGTCCCAACCGGTGTTGTCGTCGGGTTTATACCGATGTCTTTCACCAGGAAAAAGAAAAATGAGCGTGCCTGCCTTTACATCTTTCATCTTACAATGATCCGATTCAAAAATGCCCTGGCCTTTTGTGATATAAATTACCTGGTATTCATTTAAAATCCGGCCATTTTTCCAGTTGAAATTGTGATGTGAGGGATGGGTTTTTGACGGATAACACCCCGCAGGTTCCACATGTGTGCAGCCGGTATTTAATACGCATAGCCCCCAGTTTTCATCGTCCTGGCTAACAGGTAAATATTTGTAATAATTGATCATCTCCCGATAATTAAGCAAATAAAAGTAAATAGTAAAAGACTATAAAATGGGATTGAGGCATACCGCCGGTTTATATGATGTGATAAAATTATCAAGATTTTTATTACATAATCTGTAAATGACATAAATGGTATATTAAATATCAAAATGTACATAAGCGCCCGTTTGGTTGCCGGGATGGGAAAGCCAAAAACTATATATCAATTATCAAATTATATATTTTCCGCCATGTTAAATCAAATAAATTTGATTGCCAGTTAGTACCAACCATGTCAAACCATGCCAATTTGGTAATTAATAAAATTTCAGGCCATGTCATAGCATAACGTGTTGAGTTAGCTATAACTTGTTATTCACCACCAATCAGCATAAACTAAAAAATCCATACAGTAAAAAATAAAAATGATGACTGATAAAAATTACAAACCTGCACTTAAAGTTGGCTTGTTCGGTATAGGCTTGCAGGCATATTGGGAACAATTTGAAGGGCTTGAAAAACGCCTTGCAGGTTACGTTGATTTAGTGGCCGGCAAACTAAACGGCTACGGTGCCCAAATTGTAAACCTTGGGCTGGTAGATACCCCTGAAAAAGCATTCGAATCGGGCAGCCGTTTTCGGCGCGAGGAAGTAGATTTGATATTTTTATATGTTACCACTTATGCCCTATCATCTACAGTACTTCCTGTTGTAAGCAAAGTTAAGGTGCCGGTTATTGTACTGAACCTGGCCCCCGAGGCGGCCATCGATTATTCAACGTTTAACCAAATGAACAACCGCACCGCCATGACAGGCGAGTGGCTTGCCTTTTGTTCGGCTTGCCCGGTACCCGAAATTGCCAACGTATTCCGGCGGTCAAATATCCCTTTTTACCAGGTTACCGGCATGTTGAACAACGATCCCGGTGTGTGGGATGAGGTAGAAGAATGGATAGCAGCTGCCAAAGTTGCCCACATGATGTACTACAACAGGATGGGGATAATGGGTAATTATTATAGCGGTATGCTGGATATTTACGCAAACCTTACCCTGCAATGCGCAACATTTGGCGGCCACATTGAAGTTATCGAGGTTGATGAGTTGTCTGGTTTAAGGCCAGGGGTTACCCAACCGGAGATAAATAAAAAAATAGAAGAGTTTTACAACAGGTTTGATGTACAGGCCGATTGCCCTGCCGATGAAATAAAGCGGGCCGCAGTAACCGCGGTAGCGCTCGACAAGCTGGTTGAAAAGCACAGGCTGGGATTGGTGGCCTATTACCACAAAGGTACAGGCAACGCGCAAAATAAAGATACCATGAGCTCGGTTATCCTGGGAACATCATTGCTTACGGCAAGCAATATTCCGGTGGCCGGCGAATATGAAATAAAAAATGCACAGGCCATGAAGATTATGGACTGCTTTGGAGCAGGCGGATCATTTACGGAATATTATGCCATGGATTTTAAGGCAGATGTGGTATTAATGGGGCACGATGGCCCTTGCCACCCGGCGATTGCTGAAGGCAGGATAAAGGTGAAGCCCTTGCAGGTTTATCATGGCAAGGTTGGCAGCGGACTATCGGTGGAGATGTCGGTAAAACATGGCCCTGTTACCTTATTATCCGTTATTGAAACTGTTGACGGGAAGGTGCAGTTACTTATTGCCGAGGCCGAATCTGTTGCCGGCCCCATATTGGAAATTGGCAACACCAACAGCCGCTATAAATTTCCTATTGGAGCCAGGGGATTTGTAGAGGCCTGGAACTCGTATGGCCCTGCACACCATTGTGCCGTGGGTAAAGGGCATATTGCTTCAAAAATTGAAAAATTAGCAAAACTGCTCAATATACAGGCGGTTAAAGTGTGCTGATGGGTATATTATAACAGCCAATCTCTTATCCACTAAATCAATAGTGCTGTGCTGTATATATCTGTTAGTCAGTATGTTATAATTTACTCTTTTTAGGTTGCCCGTGTGATGTAAAAGATTGTTGAGGCTTTGCTGTGTAATGAGGTGTGCAAGACAGTATAGGACGGTTGTATGCGTGCAGGTATTAATTTTGTGATTGCAACACTATTTTTAAAATAGCTTCCTTCGGCTTTTTTGATTAACGTTTTGCATTGTTGAGCAAAGAAATTACAAGTCCAAATCTTTAATTACTCAACAAATGCCATAGCAATTAACCAATTATTGATCCAGTTTAAATTGTTATTTCAATCACATAGCCTTATGTTATTTGAACTGCCGGTTTAAAGGATAAACTTTTTATTGAACCAGATACCTATTTTATGCTTAATAAAGATTGTATTCTTTGTTCGGATGATCAGTTACTGAAATTATTGCAGGAAGATAATAGGGGGGCGTTTGACCTTATTTATAAGCGATACTGGGAACCTCTTTTTATATATGTTGCAAAAGTTGTAAAAGACAATGACGAAGCCAAAGATATTGTGCAGGAAGTATTTGTTTCGCTCTGGTTTCGCAGGATGCATTTGAATGATATCAATTCTTTAAGGGCTTATTTATTTACCGCCGCCAGGTACAAAGGGTTAACTTATATAAAAGACAATATCTCTAAAAACAAATATTTAGAATCACTTAAGTTGTTTTTTGACCTGGAATGTGATTCAATTGCAAAGCAAGTTGAGGCCAACGAGTTAAGCTTATTTGTTGATAGCGAAATTGCTAAACTGCCTCAAAAAATGAGAGATGTTTTTATTTTAAGCAGGAAAGAACATCTCTCGCATAAACTGATTTCAGAAAAACTAATGATTTCTGATAAAACGGTAAAAAAGCAAATCAACAATGTTTTAAAGCACTTTAGATTAAAGCTGGCCGAAAAATAGCAGGTTTACCAACTCACCCACAGTTATTTCCAATTAGCCCGAACTGCTTTCAGTAAAAGCATGTGATCGATTTTATTTAATTGAACTTCAGTTGCTTGTGATTTATTTTACATTTTATCTACTACCAACTAGGCATATTTAAGACTTAACCTTAGAACCACAGAGATGACCAGCAAAGAAGCAAAAAAGCTATTGAAACATTACAACGACGGTACCATTACGCCCGAAGAAAAATTCAGGCTGGAGGCATGGTACGAGATGCTTGCAGAGTCGGGTGATTTTGAATGGCATGCAGACGAAAAAGAATTGATAAGCAGCGACCTGAAAAACGCTATTGATGCCCGGATAGACAAACCCGCCAGGCACATGATCAATTTCAAGTCGGTGCTGGTAGCTGCTTCTATGTTGTTGTTTTTAGGCCTGGGCTGGTTTACAATAAAGCACCTGGATGAAGTAAAAAACAAACTAAGTCCCGAGGTTTATACCGAAACCTATGCCCCGGCCGGCCAAAAAATAACGCTTACGCTCAGCGACAATTCGACAGTTATTTTGAGTGGCGGTAGCCGCATAAAATATCCTGAAACATTTAACGGCAAAATCCGTGAGGTTGAATTGATGGAAGGCGAGGCTTATTTTGACATTTACCACGATAAGCATAAACCTTTTATTGTTGATGTAGCGGGTACGCAGATAAACGTGTTAGGAACTGCTTTTAATGTACGTGCCTACAAATTTTTGAAAAATGTTCAAATAACGGTATTGCGAGGTAAGGTATCTGTACGCGGGCTTGCCAACCTAAAATATGAAAAAGTAAAGCAAGTTGTTCTGTTGCCTAATGAACAGGTCACTATTGGTAAAGTAAACGGCGACATAGCGAAGAGGCTTATCAATGCAACGGATTTTACCGGCTGGATTCAGGGTAAATACAAATTTGACGATGAAACATTGGGCAACGTTGCAGGTATGCTTGAATCGTACTTTAAAGTGAAGGTGCATTTCTCTGCCGAGGGTCTGAAAAATATTCGTTTTAGTTCGGAGTTTGACAGCAAAGACACGCTGGAGGACCTGCTTTTTTCAATTTGTGAGGCTAATAAACTGACTTACAAAATAAACAAACAAGACATTTTATTAAGTACCAAACCAGTAAATAACAAATAAACCGATTATTAAAACTTAAAACGAGAAGCACTATGGGATAAAATTACAAACCAGCGCAAAAAAAAACCGGTGCGAACTTGAATTCACACCGATTGAATTAATTGAAAAAATCAGCTCAGTAACGCCAATCACTCACTGATTTTCAATGCGAATTAGTAAACATTTAATATTCACTTAATCACATTTCAAAGGTATGGAAAAATATACCAACTACCTCTTGCCGTTAATTTTACGCGTCATGAAATTTACATTCTATATGGTCATGGTTGTTATTTCGGGAACCCAATTACTTTGGGCGAACAATTCATCCGGACAGATATTAGAAAAAACCAGGATAGACATTGCGGCCGATAACAAAAGCCTGAAGTCTATTTTAAAGGATATCGAGGGTAAAACCGATATCCGTTTTACTTACAATGAAAGCCTGATAAAACAATATCAGCATCTAAGTATAAGTGAGTCCAGCCAATCGGTGGCTTTAATTCTGAAAAATATTTTTGGTAACACCGACCTGTCTTACATCGAAAAGAAGAATAAGGTAATTATTGTAGAAAGGCGAAAGCCGGAACCTCTTTTACTGGATGGTACGGAAAACGAGGCTGCAACAATAACGGTTAAAGGAAAAGTAAGTGATGATAAGGGAGAAAGCCTGCCCGGAGTGAGCGTGAGGGTTAAAGGCACAACAGTAGGTGCAACCACCAATACGTCGGGCGATTATCTGGTTAGATTAGTAGATACAACCGGGGCAATACTTGTGTTTTCATACATAGGTTTTGAAACTAGGGAGGTACCTGTAAGCGGGCGCTCAGTTATTAATGTTAGCCTGGCAGCATCTTCAAGTAGTTTAAAAGAAGTAATTGTGGTAAGCTACGGAACGCAGAGTAAGCGCGAAGTTACAGGCGCCATTAGCCAGCTTAATACTTCAGAGGTTAAGGATTTACCGGTAGCCAACATCGGTCAAAAATTACAGGGCAAATTTGCAGGCGTACAAATAAATCAGAACGATGGCCAGCCCGGTGTGGAAATGTCGTTCCGTATCCGTGGTGCTGCATCCATTGGGGCTGGTAACAACCCGCTGATTGTTATTGACGGGTTTCCGACAGAAAGCGGGCTTCAAGCCTTGAGCCCTGATGAAGTGGAAAGTATTACCGTTTTAAAAGATGCTTCTGCTTCCTCATTATATGGTTCGCGGGCGGCTAATGGCGTTATACTTGTTACAACCAAACAAGCTAAGAACGGAAAGCAAAATATTGAGTTCAGTACTTATAATGGCGTACAAACGGTATCTAAAAGAGGCCGGCCGGATTTAATGAATGCCCCCGAATTTGCTGAATTTAAGAAGGAGTATTACGAAGATGCTGCAAAGTACGAAGGCTATACCGGTGGCGTACCTGCTCAATATCAAAACCCTTCGCAATACAAGCCTACTGATGGCACCAATTGGTTTGATGTTTTGTTGAGGAACGCCCGGACACAGAATTATAATTTGTCGCTTTCTACCGGCACTGCAAATTTGAAATCTCTGGTAAACCTTAACTACAACAGGCAAGACGGAGTAATGCTTAATCAATGGGCCGAAAGAGTTACCGCAAGGTCAAATAACATATATACAGCATCCAGCAGGTTAACTTTGGGGCTTAATCTTGGTGTTACCTACCGCAACCAAAATATCACTCCTAATTTGGGTCAGGGGCGTAATATTATCCAGGTTGCCTACCTTACAGATCCAACGCTTAATTATAAAAATGCAGATGGAACTTATCCCATTGGTTTTGCGCCTCCGGGCATGTTTCAAACTCCCAACTATTACAATGTTTTAAATCAAACGGTAAACCTGTATAAAAGGCTATCCCTTATCGGGAATGCGTACGCTACGGTTAAACTTACCGACGATTTGAAATATAAAATCAGCATCAATGTTAATGGGGAAAATGGTATTAATCGTGGTTTTAGCCCATCAACAATACGTGGCGGGGTTCAGCCGGCTACCTCAGCATCGGCTTATTATAACACCAATAATTTTTTATCATGGCTTGCCGAAAACACCTTAACCTATACAAAATCAATTAACAACAAGCACAATATTGAGGCTTTTGTTGGGTACACTGCCCAAAAAACCAGTTATGAAAACAGTGGCATATCGGCAACAGACTTTCCGGATGATAATATTCAATGGCTGAATGTAGCTGCAACAAAAACTGCTAACCCGGGTGTGGATGCCTACGATTTTACCATTCTCTCGTACATAGGCAGGTTAAACTATAATTACGAAAATAAATACTTGCTTTCCCTCGCATTCAGAAGAGATGGCTCATCAAGGTTCGGAACGAACACCAAGTATGGCAACTTTCCTTCTGTTTCTGTAGGCTGGGTTGTTTCTGACGAAGATTTCATGAAATCATTCAAAAATATCGACCTCCTGAAACTAAGAGGCAGCTATGGAAAAGTGGGTAATAATAATATAGGGAACTATACCTACCTGTCTGGCGTTGATCAACGTAATTATGTTTTCAATAATCAGGTTACTTCCGGAAGTTCACTCAATGGTATTGGCAACAATAACCTAACCTGGGAAACAACAGCCGGGTATGATATCGGTTTAGATCTTGGTCTTTTTGGCAACAGGGTTTTATTAACGTATGACTATTACTGGAAGAAAACCGACGGGTTATTATATCAAATTGATATTCCTTCACAATCGGGTTTTAACAGCGTTACTTCAAACATTGGCCGGTTTGATTTTTGGGGTCATGAAATTAGTATAGAAACAAAGAATGCTGTAGGAAAAATTAAATGGAATACAACCTTTAATATCTCTTTCGATCGCAATATTGTTAAACAGCTTGGCACCAGCAACGCACCTATTGGCGGTTACCAGGAATATTGGGATGATAACCGCACCGCGGTAGGCCATCCTATTGGATTGTTTTACGGGTATATAAATACCGGTGTGTACATGACCCAACATGAGTTTGATACACAACCACATGATGCGGCGGCTACGGTAGGGTCGGCAAGATTTGCAGATGTAAGCGGTCCCGACGGAAAGCCGGATGGCATTATTGACTACCATGACAGGACCTGGATAGGTAACCCCAACCCTAAGTTTTCTTACGGGATGACCAATAGTTTTGGCTACAGGAATTTTGATGCCAGTATAGTGGTAGCAGGTACGGTTGGTAATGACATTGCAGACGATGCTTTTCAATCTACCGAGAACCTGGATGGAGTTTTCAATGTAAGAAAAGGTGTGGCTAACAGGTGGAGATCAGAAGCCAATCCGGGAGATGGTATCTACCCAAGAACAAAATCCGGTACCACGGTCGATTTCCGCAACTTTACTACAAGGCAGGTTTTTAGCGGTACATACCTGATGGCAAAAAATATAACAGTAGGGTACACTTTTCCCATAAAACACAACTCTGTTATAAGAAGTGCAAGAATATATTTTAGTGCGCAAAATGCTTTCACGTTTACAAAATATCCAGGAATGAACCCCGAGATAAGCCTCTATGGTTTAGATGGCCTTCACCAGGGGCGCGATTTTACGGCATTCCCCATTGCAAAAACTTATTCAGTAGGAGCAAACCTTAACTTTTAAAAATAAACAACATGAAAAATAAGTTATTATATATCATTGTCATGACAATGGTTTTATCATCTTGTAAAAAAGATTTTTTAAACCAGTTGCCTCCAACATATTTGAGTTCTGCCTCGTTTTTTAAAAATAAAACCCAGTTTGATCAGGCATTAACGGGGGCTTATACATCATTGCGTGCAATAGTGCACGAAGGAATTTATATGGACGAAATGCGTTCTGATAACGCTTTTTTTACAAGGTATTCTGCCAACAGGGGATTAGAAAGCTTAGAAGTGCTGGCGCTGTTTTTGGATGATGCCAATTCCAGCGCAACGCCCAATTCACAGGGAAACCGGTATGCAGATAATTATACAGGGATTGCCAGGGTAAACACTATTTTAACCAGGCTGGCATCGTCTACCTTATCACAACCCGAAAAAGACCAGATTTCTGGCGAAGCTTTATTTCTGCGGGCCTTTTATTATTTCGATTTGGTACAGCATTATGGCGGGGTACCTTTACAGTTGAAGGAGTTAACTTCGGTAGAAGAGGCATTTCAGCCAAGAAATACGGCCGACGAAGTGTATAAACAAGTCATAGCAGACCTTAAAGCGGCCATTCCTGTACTTCCCGTAGCCGCTAAATTTCCGCAGTCGGGCAGGGCATCTAAAGGCGCCGCCAAAATGTTATTGGCCTATGCGTACATGTCGCAGCCAACTAAAGATTTTGCAAGTGCTGAGACTGAATTACGCGACATTACCCAGATGAATTATACCCTGCTGCCCAAATATGCTGATGTATTTGATCCGGTTAACAAAAACAATTCCGAATCGATATTTGAAGTGCAGTATAAGTCGGATCTGATTAGTGGCCAACAAAGTAATTTTGCCTGGATTTTTATGCCTAAAACAACTAATTCAGAGTTTCTTGCGGGCTACCATGGAGGTTCGATGGATATCTCCAGTGGTTGGAATGTGCCAACAAAGGAAATGGTGGATTCGTACGAGCCCGGTGATTTAAGGCTGCCTGCATCCGTTGCTGTTGTTGAAGGGAAAATTAGCGGGGTGGAAGATTTTACGGCCACCGGCCTTAAAAGCCCTGTTGGCTTTACGCCCACACCGGGGTTAACCTATTTTTATATGATAAAAAAATACTTTCATCCTCCCTATATAACAGATTTTAATACCCCCGATGACTGGCCGGTATTTAGGTACTCAGGAGCACTTTTATTATTGGCAGAATGTTTGGTGAATGAAAATAAAAATGCCCAGGCATTACCGTATTTGAACCAGGTAAGACAAAGAGCTGGCTTGCCGGCAGTTGCGCAGGCAACTGCGGCCAATGTGGCCGATGAAACCCGCCATGAATTGGCGTTTGAAAATCACCGCTGGACAGATTTGATCCGTATTGGAAAAGCCATTGAGGTATCTAACGCAAAAGGGGTACGTTTAAAGGCATTGTATGGATGGATATTACCGGCAGCCTTTAATGTAACACAAAATAAACTAATTTTCCCGATTCCGTTCCGCGAACTGCAGATAAACAACAAACTGACTCAAAACCCGGGCTATTGATTTTTTACTAAGCCGTAGCCTTCAAAACAGGTAAACAAGTGTCTTACAAACCTTGTTTACCTGTTTGTGTTTATTATGCTTTTGTATTTAATCCGGTGTTGAATAAACTATTATTGAATTTAACTGATGAGCGGGGATATGTTTGGCCGGTTAACAACCTTTTAATTGCCGCCAAACCAACGCTCAGCAATCGGCCGAAGTTCGCTGTAATCTGGGTTGCCTGCACAAGCCCAGGCGATAATGCCATCCGGGCGTATCAGCGCGGCGCTTACACCTAATCGCTCTTTTGTGCTGCCTGAGATATATTTGATCGGCTTGCTATATTCGCCGGCTAAGGATTTAAGCGAGGGGTTGGCATCAAAATCCAGCAGTATCCCCAGGCCATCGTGCATAAGCTCGCCAATTTTTGTGCCATCCCCAAGTTCAAAGTTGGGAACACTGTAGCCAGCCAGGGGGTGATGACCACCAAGATCATAGTGGGTGGAAACACCCCAAACGCGCCCTGCAAAATAGGTGGCACCATCACGTGTATTCATCAGGTCGTGTATAATTGCTTGCAGTGCGCGGGCTCCCGGGCTTGGTTTCATGATGGCAACCTGCGCGCGCGACCAATCCAAAACCTGTGCGCCAATTGGGTACCGTTCAATGTAATAGCTATCCAACAGGCCTTCCGGCGCTCCCTGGCAGATGGTTGCAGCAAGTTTCCAGCCGAGGTTCATGGCATCGCCCAGCCCAAGGTTAAGCCCCTGGCCACCTAATGGCGAATGAATGTGAGCAGCATCGCCGGCTAAAAGTATCCTTCCGTTGCGGTAGGTAGTGGCTTGGCGTGCGCGGTCGGTCCATGTGGTTGCAATATGCAGGGTATTGATGGTAACATCGGTGTCCGAAATGCGACGTAATACCTCCTGCACGTGTTCACGGGTTATTGGCTTTTCTGATCCATGAAATGCCCCGGCGTCAAAATCCTGCATCATTACGTAGCCGGGCTGCGATTGCAGGTACATACCTCTTGGTGTCACATTTCGGCCCGGGTTTAGTTTCTCAGGATCGGCAATGTCAATCCGGGTAGTGTAGCCGGTAAACTCAGGTTCAGTGCCTGCAAATTCAAAACCGCCCAACTTGCGCGCAACGCTGCGGCTTCCGTCGCAACCTACCAGCCATTTGCTCTGAAAAGATTGCCCACCAGACTGTACAGTTACCCCGTCTGCTGTTTGGTGAAGGTCGGTAACGGCAAGTCCGCGCTTGATTTCTACGCCAAGAGCCTCGGCGCGGCGGGCCAGCACAGTTTCAAGCTCCGCCATTTCTGAAATCAAGCTGGTATCAGTTGAGCCGGGCAGGCGGTTCGCGAATTGCCCCGTGTCAATATCGCCTTCATGAAAAGGAATGCCGGCGAAGTGCCCAACCTGGCGCCGTAACCCTTGCCCGGCATTTTGATGCGGATTTTTAAGGCGCTTGTGTACCTCGAGTTCATGGAGCAACCCGCGCCGGTACAGCGCCTCGATAGTAGGAGCAGAGAGCCCCCTGATCCCGAAGGGTAGTTGTTTTAACGGCGATTGCGGATCTTCCGCTTTTTCCAGTATCAGTACCGAACATTTAGCCAGTGCCAGTTCGCAGGCCAGGAACAGGCCCACGGGCCCGGCGCCTGAAATGATCACATCGTAGGCGGAATTATTTTGTGTTGATTTATCGCTTTTAAGTGTAACTTTCATATGGAATGATTTGATACACAAAATTCAGCAATACTGCTGCTTCAGGCTTGTACAAACGCGACAAAATTATTGCCTACAGGCGGCTTTCCTTGCTTTGCTTTTCGGGCGAATGCTGCCGGAGTGGTACCGCTATACCGTTTAAACTCGCGGCTTAAGTGAGATTGATCTGTATAGCCCAGCTGATGGGCTAAGCCGGCAAGGTTGATGTCGGGATAAAGCCATAACTGGTTGCGCACCTGCTCAAAACGCATTAAACCGGATACATCTTTAATTGTGTGGCCAGACGATTGCTTGAAGTTGCGCTCCAGCGTACGAACGGTAGCATGTGCGGCCGCCGCTACCTGGCTTACCGGCATGGTACCCTTTGCTTTGCTCATGGCAACTCCTGCTTTAAATAGCATACTGCTGGTAGCAACGGCCGACCGGGCAGTCAGGAAATACTGTTTTACCGCGGCCAGTGCTTCATCTATCCTGCCGGCCTCAATGCAGTTTATTAAAGTAGGTTGAAGTTGGGCTATAGGATGCTCAAATATGGTCACACCGCCTTTACCCGCCGGCAGCCCGAGCAAATCGAACACCGTCCAGGGAAAGCACCTGATGCCAATAATTTCTAAACGGTTTTTGGCATAAAAAACAACAGGTTGGTTGAGCAACCCCATCATAAACGGCGATGGCAATGGTAGCATGCCCTCATTCTGGGCAATGCTGCAACCGCTCCCGAAATGAAAAATAATTTCGGCATAGCCATCGGGTTGTACTTCAAAATCAGTTACCTGGTCCCCGAAATCTCTGCTGTTGTACCAAAAACATTTTATGGAATCTTGTAGCTCTTCGCGAGGCGCAAATTCTTGGTGCTGCATATTGAAAGATAGTGCTGCAGGATAATATTAGCAATTTTTACTTAAACTTTATTTAAACTATCCGAAGGCTTTTTGAGCAGCCACCAAACAGATCATCAAACTGCAAAACTAAACTTCCCCATCAACACCTTCGGATTATCGCCCAAAACAATAGGTTCGCCGCACAAAGCCTCATTCCCAAGTAAGGCAAATAATATGGCTTCCTTGGCATCGGGATTAATACCAAGGCTGCTTGTATCCTTAATATTTTCAAAGGCCAACTTCAGTTGGGTTATCACAAAGGGGTTCCTGGCTCCGCCGCCGCTTACAAATATTTTCAGGTTATCGACTTGTATATTGGCTTTGATAAAATTGATAATGGATGTAGCGGTGAATGCGCTTAATGTACTTACCAAATCTTCGGGCGGCAATTCCTTTGTTTGTGATTGTTGTTGCGCATTTTCAACAAATGCAAGGTTAAACAATTCGGGCCCTGTAGTTTTCGGCGCAGCCTCTAAAAAAAACGGGTGGCTGAGCAGGGCGGTCAGTAAGTCGTGATTTACTTTACCGCTGTTGGCAATGGCCGAATCTTCATCAAAAGCCTTGTTAAAATACCGGCGGCAGGCAGCATCTACCAGGGTATTACCCGGCCCAACATCTGTACATAAAACGTTGGTTGTATCATTATTTGCGGGCAAATAGGTAAGATTTGCAATGCCGCCGATGTTCAGCAAAATCCGTTCTTCGCCGGGTTTGTGGCCCAATAGCACATCGCCATATAAGGCCAAAGGTGCGCCTTCGCCGCCGGCAGCAATGTGTTTTTGCCTGAAATCGCTTATGGTCAATATCCCGGTCTTTACCGCCAGGTGATCGCCGTCGCCAATTTGCAGTGTGGCATTGGGATAGTTTGCCTGTTTGTGTAACCTCTTTGGTGCATGGTAAATTGTTTGACCATGGCTGGCTATAAAATCGACTGTATCGGGGGCAATATCCCACTTTGAAAGGGCTTGTAGTACCAATTCGCCATGGTAGCTGCCAATGTAGGCATTTAGTAAAGTGAGTTTTTCCAGGTCGACCGTTTTTTTGGCAAATACCTGCTGTACTTCGCTTTTAAACCCTTCGGGATATGGGATGGTGATAAACTGCAGTAGTTTGTATTGAGTTTGCAGGCCATGGCCGCTAAAACTGCATAAAGCAATATCTAACCCATCTAATGACGTGCCCGACATTAAGCCGATAACGGTTTTAACAGGTTTTTGGGCGATATCAAAAAGCTTTTGCAGATTTTGGTTTAACGGTAACATGCGGTTAAATTACTATTTGTTTGGTCGTTTACAAAAGTTAAAATAATGGGTGTGGTCAATAAATATCTGATATATTTGTTTTCAACCAAATTCAACCCAACCCCATGGCCCGATTAAATTTATTGGAAGAGACCCGGTACGAGAAGCTGCCGGTAAGCGTTTATGGCAACCAACAGGAGGCATCCCTTGCCGTAGCAGGCAGGATAGCCAAACTTATCCGCGATAAGCAGGCAAAAGGCGAACAGGCCGTGCTTGGTCTGGCAACAGGTGTTACCCCCATCCGTGTTTATGCCGAACTGGTACGCTTACACAAAGAAGAAGGCTTGTCGTTTAAAGATGTGATCACCTTTAACCTGGACGAGTACTATCCCATGAAGCCCGATGCCGCCCAAAGTTATGTTACTTTCATGTATGAAAACCTTTTCAGCCATGTTGATATTGATAAAGCCAATGTGCACATACCCGATGGTACTTTGGATAAAGAAGATGTGGTAGCCTTTTGCCTGGATTATGAAAAACAGATTGAAGAATTAGGCGGCCTGGATTTACAGATATTAGGTATCGGCCGTACCGGTCACATCGGCTTTAACGAACCGGGTTCGGCACCAAACTCGGGTACCCGTTTGGTTACTTTAGATGATTTGACCCGCAGCGATGCCGCCCGCGATTTTGGCGGTAAGGCCAATGTGCCTACTAAAGCCATCACCATGGGTATTGGCACCATTTTTAAAGCCCGCGAAATTATCCTGATGGCCTGGAGCGCCAAAAAGGCGCCGATTGTTAAAAAAGCCGTGGAAGGTGAAATATCCGGCGAAGTACCTGCCACCTATTTGCAATTATCAGATCATGTTGAATTTGTACTTGACGAAGCGGCAGCTTCTGAACTAACCCGTTTTGATACCCCATGGCTGGTAAAAGATTGTTCATGGGATGATAATACCCTGAAAAAGAAAGCCGTGATCTGGCTGGCTGATACCATTGGCAAACCGGTATTAAAACTTACCGAGGAAGATTATAACAACCACGGTATGGCTCAATTAGCGGTAGAGCAAGGCCCCGTTTACAACATCAATATTGATATCTTTAACCAGATACAGCATACCATTACCGGCTGGCCGGGTGGCAAACCCAATGCGGATGATTCACAACGACCTGAAAGAGCTTTACCGGCGAAAAAACGTTCGGTTATCTTTTCTCCACACCCGGATGATGATGTGATTTCGATGGGTGGTACATTCATCCGCCTGGTTGATCAGGGGCATGATGTGCATGTAGCCTACCAAACATCGGGCAATACCGCGGTTTGGGACGATGATGTACTGCGCTACATGGAATTCGCTATCGATTTTACCAACAGCATCGGTGAGGACAGTAACCACCTGACAAAATTGTATGAAGAAATGCGCGCCTTCTTCCCGCAAAAACAACCCAACCAGATTGATACCCGCGAGATAAGGAATGTAAAAGGTTTCATTCGTAAAACAGAGGCCATTTCAGGCGCCCGTTATGCAGGTTTGCCCGACGATCATATCCACTTTATGGCTTTGCCTTTTTACGAAACAGGTAAAACCAAAAAGAACACCGTTGGCGAGGAAGATATCCAGCTGACCATCGACCTGTTGCAAAAAATAAAACCACACCAGATCTTCGCAGCCGGTGATTTTGCCGACCCGAACGGAACCCACCTGGTTTGCTTTAACATTATCCTTGCTGCTCTTGATCGCCTGAAAGCAACCGAAGAATGGGTAAAAGATTGCTGGTTATGGATGTACCGCGGTGCATGGCACGAGTTTGAAACTTACGAAATTGAAATGGCTGTGCCGCTTTCACCACAAGAGGTAATTCGTAAGCGCAATGCTATTTTCAAACATCAATCTCAAAAAGACAGGCCGGTATTTCCTGGTGATGACGCGAGGGAGTTTTGGGTACGTGCCGAAGACAGGACACGAGACACCGCGCAGAAATATGATCGCCTGGGTTTAGCGGAGTATGAAGCCATGGAAGGTTTTAAGCGTTATAAGTTTTGAGAGGTGAGTTTTAAGTGATGAGTTTAAAAAAGCGCCATTTTAATTAACGATAATCTGATTAATGCAGGATTTTAAGAAACTGTTGGTTTGGCAAAAATCGTTCGATTTTGTGTCTGCTATTTACCAGCATACAGCAATGTATCCATCAGAAGAAAAATATGCTTTAATTAGTCAAACACGACGCGCTGTAATATCAATATCAAATAATATCGCCGAAGGTTGTGGTAGGTTCACGCAAAATGATTTAGTTCATTTTTTGCAAATGTCTTTAGGTTCTGCCAATGAAGTTGAAAACTGCCTCCTCATTGCCAATTCTTTGAAGTATCTAAGCGACGAAAACATGAACGAACTTAACGATCGTAACACCGAGATTCGGAAAATGATGCTTTCATTAATCGATAAAATAAGAAAAGGAAATTAGTATATGACAAAAGAGATTTCTACTCAAAACTCATCACTCAAAACTCAAAACCCACGTCTTCTCTCCCTCGATGTAATGCGTGGGGCTACAATCGCCGCTATGATACTGGTGAACGATCCGGGCGATTGGGGGCATATCTATGCACCGCTTGAACATTCCAAATGGAATGGCTGTACGCCTACAGACCTGGTGTTTCCATTCTTTTTGTTTATGGTTGGTGTATCGGTTACCTACGCTATGGAAAGCAGGAAATCAACTGTCTCTCATTCCAAATTAATTCTGAAAGCACTGCAGCGCACTGCTATCTTAATTGCCATCCCCTGGATAACGCAATTGATATTTCACTGGGACCGTGGGTTTTCGCATTTGAGGTTTCCAGGTGTATTGCCACGTATTGCTTTGGTCTATTTCATTTGTACCATAATCTATCTAAAAACATCACAAAAAACATGCGATTGGATTTTTGCCGGCGCGTTAATCGGTTATTTTATCATCATGACATTTATCCCTGTTCCGGGTGTAGGCTATGCCAACCTGGAGCCGGAGACTAATATGGGGGCCTGGATAGACAGGTTGGTTTTTACCACCAATCACCTCTGGAGCGAATCGCGCACCTGGGACCCCGAAGGTTTATTAGGCACCTTACCTGCCGTGGCAACGGGGTTGTTCGGTATCAGGGTTGGCACCTGGCTAAAACGGAAAGATGTAGACGATAATGTTAAAGTAAGCTGGATGTTTACCTACGGCGTTATCGCCGTTGTTGCCGGGCTGGTATGGGATTTGTTTTTTCCCATTAATAAAGCCTTGTGGACAAGCTCGTTTGTGCTTTATACCGGCGGGTTGGCCACCATTGCACTGGCACTAAGCTACTGGCTTATTGATGTGCAGGGGCGTAAGCGGTTTACTTATCCTTTCGTAGTTTTTGGGGCCAACGCCATTACGGCTTATGTGCTTTCGGGTTTTATTCCGCATTATTTGAACATGATAAAAATTGGCGGCTTATCTATTTATCAAACCGTTTTTGCGCCCCATTTCTCGCCCCTGAATGCCTCCTTGGTAAGTGCCATATTTACAGTTATTATATTATGGCTGGTGATGTGGATATTGTATCTTCGAAAAATAATTATCAAAATATAGTAAATGAAATTTAAACCAACCCTTATCGCCTTAATGGGCATTTTGCTCTTCTGCATCACCAACGCAAAGGCACAAACCACCACTCCATCTTTCAGTGCATCGCAATTAAAAGCGGCCGAAAAATTCTTGATAGCGACCGGTATAAACAGCCAATTTGGAGGCATTGTTGATAACATGATAAATACATCAAGCGCCCAGGTTCCTGAAGCGCAACGAGGCGAATTTGTAAAGGTAATGAAGCGCTTTATGGTCAAATATTATTCGTGGGATGTATTAAAAACGGAGTTTGCAAAAATATACGCTGCAGAGTATACCGAAGATGAACTCAATCAATTAACGGCATTTTATAATTCGCCGCTTGGCAAAAAGTTAAGCGCAAAAACTCCAATTTTAATGCAAAAGGGCATGGCCTTAGGACAAAAAACCATAGCCGATCACAGGCCCGAGCTGGAGCAAATGATGCAAGACGCATTTGCGAAAAAAGAAGCACCCGCGGCCAGGCAATAATTAAGGACCACAATTTGTAACTAATAGTTTCGTTTAGCATCTTAGCATAAAATATTCCCTATAATAATATGAATTTAAATAAACAGCTTTCTGTAGCCGCTTTAGCTTTACTTATAGCTTCAGGAAGTGCTTTTGCACAAGTTAAAAAAAAGCCGGCGCCATCGCCTAAAAGCAAACCGGTAGCATCGCAATTGCTTGCAAAAGCAGATGTATTGCCTATAGATAGTAAGGTGATTATTGGCAAACTGCCCAACGGCCTTACTTATTACATCAGGCAGAATGTTGAACCTAAAAATAAGGCAGAACTTTACCTGGTAAACAAGGTAGGGTCTGTTTTAGAAACCGACGATCAGCAAGGCCTTGCCCATTTTACCGAGCACATGGCCTTTAACGGCACCCGCGATTTTCCTAAAAACCAGATGGTTGATTACCTGCAAAAATCAGGTGTGAAATTTGGCGCCGATTTAAATGCTTACACCTCATTTAACGAAACCGTTTACCAGCTACCCATCCCTACCGATACGGCAGCTATTTTTAATAATGGCTTTAAAATATTGGCCAACTGGGCCGGCTACGTCAGCTTCGACCCTTCTGAAATTGATAAAGAACGCGGCGTTGTTTTAGAAGAGCAGCGGCTGCGCGGCAAAAATGCCCAGGAGCGTTTGCAACAGCAGGTATTGCCCGTGTTGCTTAATAACTCCCGCTACGCATTGCGTTTGCCTATAGGTAAGGAAGATATCCTTAAAAACTTTAAACCCGAGACAATAAAAAGCTTTTACCATGACTGGTATCGCCCCGATTTACAGGCGGTAATTGCGGTAGGCGATTTTGACCCTAAGCATGTTGAAGAGCTGATAAAACAAAACTTCTCGGGCTTGCAAAATCCAACTGCCGAAAAACCACGTACAAAGTATACCGTGCCTGCTACACCGGGTACCGCTGTTAAGATAGCTACGGATAAGGAATTCCCTTATACGCTGGCCGAAATTATTGTAAAACATCCTGGTACAACGGTTAAAAACACGGTTGACTATATGCAGAGTGTCAGGATCCGGTTGTTTAACCAGATGCTGAATGCCCGTTTAGGCGAATTGCTGCAAAAACCAAATCCGCCGTTTTTGTTTGGCCGGTCAAGCTACGGCGGCTTTTTGGGCGAACAGGATGCTTTTACTTCAATTGCTGTTGCCAAAACACCTGCCGAGTTAGAAGGCGCCATTAAAGCCGTTGTTGCCGAAACAGAACGGGCCCGCAAATTTGGCTTTACCCTTACCGAACTGGAGCGCGCCAAACAGGATGCGTTGGTGCAAATGGGCAATGCCTATAAAGAGCGCGATAAAACACGATCGGCAAATTTTGTACGTGAGTATCAGCAACACTTTTTGGAAGGCGAAGCAATCCCCGGTATTGAGTATGAATACAATTATTATGTAAACAACATTAACAAGATCACGGTAGACCAGATGAATGCTTTGGCCGGTAAATTTATTGGCGACCAGAACAGGGCCGTGATTGTTGAAGCCCCCGAAAAAGACAAAGCCACCTTACCAACCGACGCTACTTTACTGCAATGGATAAGTGCGGCAGGACAAGGAGTTACCGCCTATGTTGACAATGTATCATCAGAGCCTTTGTTGAGTAAATTGCCCGAGGGTACTAAAGTTGTGAATACAGTTGTCGATTCTTTAATCGGTACTACTACCTTGACGCTTGGTAATGGACTTAAAGTGATATTAAAACCAACCGATTATAAAAACGACCAGATCCTGATTAACGGCTATGCTTTTGGTGGATCGTCGTTAGCAAGCGATGATGATTTTACATCGGCTAACCTGGCTTCGTCTATCATTAGCAGCAGCGGTATTGCCCAGTTTAACCAGGGTATGCTCGATAAAAAAATGGCCGGCAAAAATGTGAGCATCACCCCTTACATCAGCGAGTTTGCCCAGGGCATTTCGGGTAACTCATCGCCTGCAGATTTTGAAACGGCGTTGCAGTTAATTTACCTGTACTTTACCCAGCCGCGTAAGGATAACGATATCTGGGAATCAACAATTGCCCAAACAAAATCGGTATTGGCCAACAGGGGCCTCGATCCGCCGAGCGTGTTCCAGGACACGGTATCAGCAACATTAAGCAACCACAATTTCAGGGGGATGGTTACCACGCCCGAAAGGCTGAGCAAAGCATCGTTGGATAAGGCCTACAGTTTTTATAAAGCCAGGTTTGCCGATGCAAGCAATTTTACCTTCACCCTGGTGGGTAATTTTGATGTAGAAACGGTAAAACCATACCTGGAGCATTATTTAGGAGGTTTGCCATCAACCAATAGTAAAGAAACCTACAAGAATTTGAACATTCAACCTCCGGCCGGCCAGATCACTAAAATAGTTAACAAGGGTGAAGCCGAAAAAAGCAGCGTTCAGCTGGTATTCAGCGGAGATTATGAGTATAATGATGCCAATAACATCCAAATGGATGCGTTGGAGGAAGTATTGAATATTAAATTGATTGAACGCCTGCGCGAGCAGGAGAGCGGTGTTTACGCTCCTGGCGTAAGGGCCGGTTACCACAAAACGCCAAGTGGTAGGTATAGCATCACCGTTTATTTTGGATGCGCACCGGAGAATGTGGACAAAATGATAGCTTCTACCCTGGATGAGATAGCCAAGCTTAAACAAAACGGTGCCCAGGCAACCGATATCCAGAAATTTGTAGCCGAAGAAGCCCGCAGCACCCGCGAGCAAATGAAAGAAAATGTTTTTTGGGCCGGATACCTGGCATCGTCGTCACAAAACGGCGAAAACCCAGACCAGATTTTGCAACACGTAGGCAACCTTGAACAGGTAACCGTACAAAGCACTAAAGATGCAGCCAACAAATACTTAAGCGGCAAAAACTTTATCAAATTAATTTTACTGCCCGAGAAGAAATAATTATTTCTTGCTGATAGTAAAAGCGCCCTGTTGGTTTACCCGGCAGGGCGCTTTTTGTTGACTGATCAATATGGTATTTCGCTTAATGCATGTTGATATAAGCAGAAGCCGCCTCATGTGCTTTGTGAACCACAACGGCTACACATTTTTTAGTAACGTCGTCTATCTCGAAAGATATGCCCTTATCGGCATCAGTATAAACCTGTACATCGTGACCGTTGGCTTTATACCTGTTAACAGGTTTTAGCGAATAATCTTTTTTAACAGCATCTAAAGTAGCACCAACACCCAAATGACCGGCAGTTTTAAACCACGGCGATGTTACCAGTATTTTTTGGACACGGCTGATAGATTCATCTTTGCCACCCATGTTACGGTGCGAATAAATGCTGGTGCGGTAGTCTTTGGTATTGTGTTTGGCAAACCATACCATTAATGAGCTGCCCATGGCAGCATCCGAGCTATCGGGCTTGCCTAATTGCTTTAAGGCCAGCTCCAGGTCCTGGTCAATCAGGATATGGCCTATTCCTTTCCCCGGCAAAATGAGGCGGTCGGTGGCAACGGTACCCATTGTTGATGTATCTGACGATATCAGCTTATCGGCTGCAGAATCATCAACGATAGATTTATCGGTTAGGGTAGTATCAGCCGCTTCGGTTTTGGCGGTATCGGCATTTGGTTGTTTATGGGCTGGCTGGTTACAGGATAACAGGCCTGTTGCCAGCAATATGATCAGGCTATTTCTTATCATACTATAGCTAACAGGATTTATCACTAATTTGTTGGCGCGTATTTGTTGCAATGGCTAACTAAACGCAAATTCAATTGTTAAGCAAACGATGATTACAAAAGGCCGGCAGGTTATACAGCATTGGTACAAGCAAAAAAACTGGCAGCAATTCGCCTTTCAGCAGGAAATGGAAGCGGCCTACCTGGGCGGCTACTCCGGTTTGCTTAACGCACCTACGGGGAGCGGCAAAACCTTTGCTTTGTTTTTGCCTTTCCTGGTAGATTTTATTAACAAACACCCGGATACTTACACCACACAAAAAAACAATGGCTTGCTGATGCTATGGATAACCCCTTTGCGTGCGCTTACCAACGATATCCGCAAAGCGATGCAGGAAGCCTGCGACGAAATGGGCCTGCCCTGGCATATAGCCACCCGCACAGGCGACACATCTGCGGCGGAAAAAGCAGCGCTGAAACGTAAATTGCCCGAGGTGTTGCTTACTACCCCCGAAAGCCTGCACCTGATGCTGGCCCAAAAAGAGTACCCCAAATTGTTCAATAACCTGCAGGTGGTAGTTATTGACGAGTGGCACGAACTACTGGGCACCAAACGCGGCGTGCAGGTGGAGCTGGGATTATCTAAGTTGAAAGCCTTAAGTCCGAAGTCTGAAGTTTTTAATCAGGTCCCCGAAAAAGACTCAGGACTTATGACTCAGAACTTAAGACTCAAAATCTGGGGTATCAGTGCAACCATAGGTAACCTGGAGCAGGCGGCCGAGGTTTTGCTGGGCAATAACTTCCCGGCAGATCAGATCAGGATGGTGCGGGCCAACCTGGAGAAGAAACTGGATATCCAGTCCATCATCCCTGGTAATGTGGAGAATTACTCATGGGCAGGCCATATTGGTTTAAAGCTGCTGCCGCAAGTGATGGAAATTGTGGCCAAAAGTAAAACCACGTTGATATTCACCAACACACGGTCGCAATCCGAGATCTGGTACCATGCTATTTTAGATAATTACCCGGAATACGCAGGCATTATGGCCATGCACCACGGCTCGTTGGATAACGAACTGCGCAACTGGGTGGAGCAGGCTCTGCATGCCGAGGCCCTGAAACTGGTGGTATGTACATCCAGCCTCGATCTTGGCGTCGATTTTAGGCCGGTTGATTGCGTGATACAGGTGGGCAGCCCCAAGGGCGTGGCCCGTTTTATGCAGCGCGCCGGGCGAAGCGGCCACCACCCTGGTGCGGTATCACGGGCATATTTTGTGCCCACACACTCGCTGGAATTGCTGGAAGGGGCCGCGCTTAAAGCCGCCATTAAACGAGGCATATTTGAAAGCCGCGACCCTATGCTGCTTACCATGGATGTGCTTATCCAATACATGGTTACGCTGGCCGTATCCGACGGTTTTAGGGCCGATGAGCTGTTTAACGAGGTAAAGGGTACCTACGCCTTTGCCGACCTTACCCGCAACGAATTTGGCCAGTTATTGGAGTTTATAACCACCGGCGGCAAAACACTGGCGCAATACGATGAGTTTTTAAAAGTAGAAATAGAGAACGGCCTGTACAAAGTAAACAGCCGCCGGGTGGCCATGCGGCACCGGCTAAGCATTGGCACCATCACCAGCGAGCTGAGCATCCGGGTGAAATGGCTGAGCGGTGGCAGCCTGGGAACCATCGAAGAATCCTTTGTATCTAAACTTAAGCCGGGTAACACCTTCTGGTTTGCGGGCCGTAGCCTGGAGTTTATCCGGGTAAAGGAAATGACGGCCTTTGTTAAAAAATCAAACTCCACCAAGGGTTTAATACCCAGCTGGAATGGTGGGCGCATGCCCTTGTCGTCACAACTGGCTGCCGTGTTCAGGGATAAGCTGGACGAGGTGGCGCACGGCATCGAAAAGGATGTGGAGGTGCTTGCGCTGAAACCTTTGTTTAAATTGCAGCAGGAATTATCGCACTTGCCGCAAAGCCACGAGTTTTTGATCGAATCCTTCAAATCCCGCGAAGGGCACCACCTGTTGTTTTATCCTTTTGAAGGGCGGCTGGTACACGAAGGTATGGCATCATTGCTGGCCTTCAGGATCAGTAAGATCAGGAATGCCAGCTTTAGCATCGCCATGAACGATTATGGCTTCGAACTGCTTACCGACGAGGACGTACCCATTGAGGACGTGCTGGAAGACGCCGGCTTTTTTTCGATAGATAACCTCATTGATGATATCCAGCATAGCCTGAACGCCAACGAGATGGCCCGCAGGCGGTTCAGGGATATAGCCCATATTGGCGGGCTGGTATTTACCGGCTATCCCGGCCAGCAGGTAAAGAATAAGCATTTGCAGGCCTCTACCTCCCTATTGTTCGAGGTGTTTACCGAGTACGAGCCGGATAACCTGCTGGTGCGCCAGGCTTATAACGAGGCTTTGGCCTTCCAACTGGAAGAATTCAGGCTGCGGGCGGCTTTGCAGCGGATAGCCACCCAAACCATCATCCTGAAAACCATTGAGCGGCCCACGCCATTTGCCTTCCCGATAATGGTTGACAGCCTTGGCCGTGAAAAACTGACTACCGAAACTATGGAAGAACGTATTGCCAAAATGGCCCGCCGCTACGGCGCCGAAGGCGTTGGCGAAGTTGATGAAACCCGCAAAAACCGCAAGCCCGGCATCACCCGGAAGAAGGGATTTTAGGTGCCTGTTTTTGCATTAAAACCTGCACTTTACAACTACTTTTCCCATACTTTTGCTGAACTTGTTAAACACCATTTAGTATTTTTGATATACTTTTAAACACTTTTGAGATACTTCTACAATCTATTAATTAATTGATTATAAGGTTTTTGACTTATATATTCTATGTTAAAGTGTCTTTTATTGTTTTTAATCAGCTACGGATGGGCAAATAAAAGCCGGGAAATGTTGTTACCATACAAATTTACAAAAAAGCAGCCCGAAAAACCAGTAACTTGGGCTAAAAAATAAACCTATGCTGCTGAGATCATTTGAACTTAAAGAGGGAAATTTCTTTATCGCCATGGAGTATTACGGACTTATCCTGAACCGTACTTTCGTGGTCATTATTCTTAACGACAGGCTTATCGGTTTAAAGGTTAGCGGGGCAATAAGTGCCGAGGGCGGTCATAACCCTTTTACTATCGCGGCCACACGGGCACTTGCGGTTAAGGGCGATTTGCAGAATCCTTTTGCCTATGTTAAACAAAAATATACCCGGCAATTGCTGGACGAGGACATTTTGGGCTCTGCGATATTAAAAGTGGATAGCGCTAATTTTGAAATATTTAAGCGCGACATCATTGAAGTAACATATGATGCCCGCAAAAAATGGGGCATGGGGCCATATCCGCACGATGGCAAAGTTTATGTAAAAACAGCCGGCAAAACCAGGGAGTTTATTATCCTCGGGGCGCAATCGGGTGAGGATATCAGGCGATGGATATTGGGCGATAAAAAAGCAAAAATGGACTTTGCTGTAACGGTTTAGCAAATTTGCCCCCTATAGCCGGTTAACAGGCCACCTAAATAAAACCGGTTTAGCAGCGCGGTATATCATGCATATTTTTTATATTTATAAGCCATAAATCACCTCAAAAACCTATCGCCATGTCATCAAAAATCAGCTTCAATACCGTTAAAATACCGCGTTTAAATACGTTTATCCCACAGGCTGTAATAGCAGGCGGTTTAATATACGTTTCGGGCATGGCAGGGCTTAATCCCGAAACCGGCAAATTGATTGACGATACTTTTGAAGGGCAGGCCCGGCAGGCTTTCACAAACATCCAAACCATACTGCAGGAAGCCGACAGCAGGATGGATAACATTGTAAAAACCACCATCTGGATGGTGAGCGGCCAGGACCCAACCTTTGCGGCCATTAATAAAGTTTATGGCGAATTCTTTCCCGAAAACCCACCGGCACGCAGCGCCCCGCAGGTAATGCCTTTTCCGGGTGGCATTCTTATTTCGGTGGAATGTGTGGCGCTGGTGTAGGGGGGTAAAGCGGCAACAAGGACCCTGAGGATTGTAGGAAAACATTGTCTAAAGGTCCGGTAGGTCGACTGGCACAGGCCTCGGGAGCTTCTATCGAGAGACTGCGGGGAGATAAAAATAAGTTGATTTTATTATATTTATAAAAATTAGTTGTATGGAAGATTGGCAAAAGGAACAAGAAAAAAAAGAGGCAAAAAAAGCAGCCGAATCAAATTTGCATTTTTCGGGATCTACCCATCAAGTTAATCAGGATTACGAAAGACGCAAAGAACAGAACGAGTATTTTAAAGCAGTTTTAGGCAAAAATAACAATATATCAACCCATCATTCAGAACCGCTCAATCTATCTACATCAAAAAGTCTGGAAGTCTCTGATTTTAACCCGATCGTGTTCGGCGTAATCATTTTTATAACAGTAGTAACCTCTTTCAATTTTATGCTGTATTCAATGCTGTTTTTGTCTTCTAGCCTGGGACTTTACATTTGGTATTTATTAAGAAAAGTTCAAAAAAGAAACAACCAATAGCTTTCATTCATTTTAACCAATTTCGATCATAAAAAATATAATTATCAGCCTTACGCGCATGTCTTGACTGTTGCTCTCTTATTACGGTGAGAGCTATTCAGCTTCTGGTCGGTGATAACACCGACCACAGGCTAAAGGGTTTTTAGTGTGCTAAGTCAAATGCCGTCGCAAGAATAAATTCAACAGCCCCTTAAATGAGGATTTTTGTTCTATTTTAGTTTGGAACTAAACCTTAAGCATTATGAGCAAGCCCATAAAAATAATTATTTCACTCCTTTGCATCATACTGGGGTATGTTTTTGGCTACATTTCATGGGGTGGCGTTTACAATTTTGGAGTATTCATTAACTCAACATTGTTTAGCCTTTCTCCTATATTAATAATTGTTGGCTTTGTTCTTTTTATTATGATTTTAACTAAAAAATAGAGTTTTGGCGAACTGATAATAAAAGCTACTGTAAATTATAGGTCATTACCTATTTAAATAAGTCATCCCATAGTTTTATCTTTATAAGCCATAAATCACCTCAAAAACCTATCGCCATGTCATCAAAAATCAGCTTCAACACCGGTAAAATACCGCGTTTAAATACGTTTATCCCACAGGCTGTAATAGCAGGCAGTTTAATATACGTTTCGGGCATGGCAGGGCTTAATCCCGAGACCGGCAAATTGATTGACGATACTTTTGAAGGGCAGGCCTGGCAGGCTTTTGCAAACATCCAAACCATACTGGATGAAGCCGGCAGCAATATGGATAACATCGTAAAAACCACCATCTGGATGGTGAGCGGCCAGGACCCAACCTTTGCGGCCATCAATAAAGTGTATGCCGAGTTCTTCCCAGAAAACCCGCCGGCACGCAGCGCCCCGCAGGTAATGCCCTTTCCGGGTGGTATCCTGGTTTCGGTGGAATGTTTGGCGCTGGTGTAGGGGATTGCAGCATATTGCACAATAATTTTCCGCACAAATGTTTGGATTATTTAAAAAGAATAAAAAACGAAAGACCTGGCCGATAACCGACTGGGAAATGTGCATCATGTACAATGCCCTAACCCAGTTGCCGGCCGGGTTTGCGCACCTGAAACAGCAGCTTGAATACCCGCTGTTTACAGTAGCTTCTACCGGCAATAGTACATACGATCGTGATTATATATCATTCAGTTTCGATCCGGATATCTACAAAGACTTTGAAAACCGGCGCATGCAAGATTATATGATCAGCAATATCAAAGTATCCAACATCGATAAAAGGATTTTTGATTATAGCATTCTGGTTGCTGCCGATGTTATTTGCGGCTATACGTTAAAAGGCTTCGACCAGTCGGTTATCGACCTGAATAGCGTTGATGTGAGCGCCTATACCAAAGTTTACTACCCCAATGCCGACTTTGATAAACTGGCCACTCTGTTAAACGCAGATGATATGAAAGAAATTAACCCCAGCGAAGTATACGAGGTAGTTTTAAACGACAAAACCTATTACCACATTAAAGACCTGGAAGATGGCGATTTCATTGGCATTGGCACCGATAAATTGATTTATACAATTACCCACGATCCGTTTGAAATTGTGCCGCTGGATGTAAGCTTAAAAAACGTATTTGATGACGATAAATTCAATCAATAAAGGCTAAGCAGGGCAATGCCTGCGGCCCAGGCTCAAACGCACAGACCGGTATCGATTGCAGAACTTAACACGAACTTCGGGGAATCTAAAACCTTTTGATTTAAAAATCCGTCATCGTCTGATACAACTGCTTGCTACTAAAAACAGGTACTGACAAGGTAGTGTCACCATTGTATTCAACCATCTTCGGTAAATTTGAAGTATCCCGGCACTCCGTGTTTTAACGGGGTGCCACCCGGTGAAAACACCTATTGTAAAACAATTTAAATACTATTAATTTTAGCATAAATTATTGATACCCCTATAAAAATGAAACCAGGAATCCTTATCACAACCCTATTATCGGGCTGCTTTGCATTGTGCTTTGTGGCCGCGACCAGCCTCGACGGCAAATGGACCGGCGCGCTTCGCCAGGCCGACAGCACCGCCTACCCATTAACCTATAATTTTACGCTCATCGGCGATTCCGTAGCTGGTACGGCTAAAAGCCCGCTTGGAGAGTTCCCGATTGACCAGGGCAAGCTTGATACCGCGGGGCTGCATTTTAAAGTTACCGTGAACGGGCTCGACGTGTACCACAACGGAACGGTGTACGCCGATTCTATCGGTATGAACATCAGCCTGAATGGTTCGGTGGTACATTGCACGCTTAACCGGGCTGGTAATTAAACAGGAGCTTTCATCATCATTCTTAAAATCCGCTGCTTTTAAAGATCCCACTTTTTTATTTTCATATATGAACCCTATCCTTAGAAACTTACTGCTTTTCTGTATTTTTATTGTGCCGTTTAAAACCTCGCTTGCCCAGGCTCCGACACTGGTCAAGGTAGTGCCACCGTCGCCCAATATGCAGGCCTTCCAGAAATACGGGAATATTCCCATAAGCAATTATACGGGCCTGCCCAATATCAGTATCCCGGTTTATACCATCAAGTTCAGGGATATCAGCTATCCTATCTCACTCAGCTACCATGCCTCGGGCATTAAAGTGGCCGAGGAAGCCAGCCAGGTAGGATTAGGCTGGGCGTTAAATGCATTAAGCTCCATTTCACGCAACGTCATCGGCGACGATGATTTTAACGGTTCCGTGTACTTTCACAGTACATTTAATAATCTCCCCGACTTTTCCGGTGGCCAGGGGCCGCGGGATGTCATCAGCCACGGCACCATCCTGAACCTGTTTAACAAGAACCAGTCGCCGACGATGTTTACCAAAGACCTTACAGCTGAGTTTAACAATGCGCCTCCGTATGATTTTCAGCCCGACCAGTATAACTATTCCCTTAACGGGCGTTCGGGCAAGTTTGTGCTGAACAGGGACTACCAGGCGATCATCGAGCGGCAGGAAAAACTACAGATTACTACAGTAACCGGCGGTGCCAGCTGGAAAATCGTATCGGACGACGGGTTTATATATGACTTTACGGCTTACGAAACCTACCACGATGAGGGAGGCGACCATAAATCGGCATGGTACCTTACCAAGATTACCTCGCCCGCCGGCAACAGTATCACGTTTAACTACACAACGGTGAACCGTACGGTAAAAACAATAGGCGGCTGGTCAGAAACCTGGGACTATTATGACCCGGCGGTAATCAGCGGCTTCAGCGACCAGCCCTATTTCCAGACGCACAATACGGGCCACCAGAGCGGAGCCGCACCGGGCAAGGAATATACGTTGCTGGTGCTGGATAATATTGACTTCAATACCGGCGTGGTTAAATTCAACTATTCGGACCGCGACGACCTGGTGGATGACAAGAAGCTGGATAATATATCTGTTTATACCAAAAACGCCGCAGGGGTAGTAAGCACCACGCCCTTAAAAACAATAACAATGACGTACGGCTATTTTGACCATGGCGATACGGATGACGACGCCGGAACCGGGAATGCCAACACCGCCAAGCGGCTGAAGCTGGTAAACGTACAGCAAACCGGTTATTACGGCGGAACGGCCGTTAGCGAAAACCCTTATACCTTCACGTATAACGAATCAAATTACCTGCCCTCCAAAGGCTCTTTCGCACGCGACCATTGGGGTTATTATAACGGTATTACCAATACGTCTACCCTGATACCCAGCGTGATTCCGCTGAGCTCTCCGGACCCGATCACGGCTTATATGGGGCTTCCGGGCCCGGAACGGGAGCCCAACGCCACCCTGGTGGGTACCTACGCGCTGTCCAGTATCCAGTACCCTACGGGCGGGACAACGGAGTTCCAGTTTGAGGCTAATGATTTTGACGAGCAGCAATCGAGGGTGAACGATTTCAGCTATTTTAACAAAACCTTTACCGTGCAATCCAAATCGGTGACGCTGAACTACGACAACCAGGTAGGGCAAAAGGTGACACCATCAGATACCCTGGATATCTCGGACGAGTATATGTACGTACCCAACCCGCTGCAACCGAGCGCCAATAGCACGGTTTCGGTACGGATAGTGATCCGCTTTTCGGACCTCAGCGCCTGTACCAACATGCCAAACCCGTTCCCGACCACGGATAAGCTGACATTTGATTTTTATGACGTGACGGGCACTACGCTGATGTTTCATAAGGATGCCTCCTACTTTCCGACCTGTTCTGGTGGCGGTACGGATAACTGCATGACCTGCAGCGGCCCTGCCTTTACTTATAACATGAATAACCTGACGCTGCCGCCCGCAAAGTATAAGCTGAAAGTGCATGTTGATCCATCCTTTTCGGCCATCCAGGACATTCACTTCACATTTACTTATTATACGCAAACCGGCTCACAGAATTCAGGTGCGGTAGCGGGCAATTCAACATACACCACCGGCGGTGGGCTGCGTATTAAAAGGATCATAGATCACGATGCGGCCAACCCGGCGAATATTAACGTTAAAAAATTCAACTACCACTATTTTGCCAACAAGGATGGCTCCGGCACCAAAGAGTATACATATGGCAGGCGGATGTCGCACCCGGTTTATACTAATTTTACATTTTCGTATGATACCCAGGTAAGGCATTATGGCTCGCTGACACAGGTAGCCCCCGTCCTGGGCACGCACATGATGCGCTCGGCCGACAGTAATATTCCGCTGAACGGCTCCGCTGGTGGCGCGGTGGTCGGGTACGACCAGGTAGAGGTGCTGGAAGGGGAAAACGGCGAGAACGGCAAGACGGTTTACACCTACGTTAACCAGCCCGATCACGTATCCGACTACAGCCAGTACAGCCTGCCCGTGCAGGCCCCCTTTGCGTCGAACGTGCCGGAGTTGGGGAACGGTAACCTGCTGTCGGAAGTAACCTATAAGAATGTTTCGGGGCAGTTTGTGAAAGTAAAGGAGTTGACGAATACTTATTACGAAACCCCGGCCATCCAGAATGATGCATACGGTTTGGAATGCCGGGTACCCACCGGGTATCATTTTGAGGATGGCGCGCTGTCGACACAACTGCCGATAAGCCCGGACAACCGCGACATCGTGACCTATTTTTCGTTGCGGTCGAAATTCAGCTACCTGGGCCAAACCAATCAAAAGATCTACGATCCGCTGGATAATACCAATACCAAATATGCCGAAACCAACACCGTATATAATTACGACAACCCCCAGCACCTGCAACTCACCAGTGCAGTTACCAGCAACAGCAAGGGCGAAACAGTAACAACCTACAACAAGTACCCGCTGGATTACACCCTCACCGGAACGGTTACCGATTCGACAGCCCTGGGTATAAGCAAGCTGGTGGCAAAAAACCTGGTTAAACCGCTGATAGAAAAATATGTAAAAATAACTAACGCCGACGGCAGCAACGCGCGGGTAACCAATGCCTTGTTTACCAAGTACAAAACAACCATGCCTATGCCGGATGTGATGCAGATGGATAACAGCATTACCCCCATAACCGGTTTTACGCCGGCATCAATTACGGCCAGCGCCACGATAACAGACAGCCGTTATAAACCCTATGTGGTGTTTGACAACTACGATTCATGGGGAAACCTTGTGCAGCAGCATAAGTACCTGGGCGCCAACGATGCGTATATATGGGGCTATAACAATCAATATCCCATAGCGCAGGCCAGCAACGCCAGATACAACGAGATCATGTTCAGCAGTTTTGATGAGCCGGTTGGCTGGGATGCTAACCTGACGGCATACGATGCCACGTTTAAGCGCACCGGGGTATCTTCGGGCAGGATAGACGATGCCTCTGCCACCGAGCTATACAGCATGGGCACGAAGTGGCTTGCGATATCGCTGACCGCGGCTAAGAAGTACCACTACTCTGCCTGGGTATACAGCAACGGTCCGAGCGCAGACCTCGTGCTTTTCATGAAGCGGGCAGGTGAAACCGGCTACTATTCCTACATTGACTTCGTCAGCACATCGGTAACCGGCAAATGGACGTACATCGAGAAAGACTTCCTGGTGCCTGCCGACGTCACCCAGCTGAACATCCGCATCGACAACAATGGCGCATTAAACGGCGGCACCAAGGTATGGTTTGATGACGTGAGGCTGTACCCATCGGACGCGCAGATGAGTACTTATACCTACGAGCCGCTGGTAGGTATGACCAGCGCTACCGACGCCCGGAACATGACCACCTATTACGAATACGATGGGCTGGCCAGGCTGCTGAACATTAAGGATCAGAACGGCAAGATACTGAAAAACTACAGCTATAACTATGTATCGCTGGCGCCGGTGTGGACAGATAACGGCACCACGATGTGCGTACAGTCGGGCGGCGCCAATACAGGCGAGCAGCAGAAGCAGCAGGCCGATACCAACCCCCTGAGCGTCACCTACAACCAGACCCGGTGGGTAAGCAACGGTACCAATACCACCGCGTGCCCCCTGCCTGCAACTGTTTATGTAAAGCAAACGGTAGGCAGCACCAGCGTAAGCAACGGGCTAACGTATAACACGCTGAAGTTTAATACCTACAGCGATGCCAATTGCACTGTTTTGGTAAACGCGCCGGTTACCCTTACGGTTAATTACAGCTATGTAACCAGCCGCTCGTATGCCGATGGGCGCACGCCAAACCCCGAGGTGACTACTACCAATGCCACGATTACCATAACGGCGGGCACCAACCAGGCAACCAGCGGATCGATCATCATTTCGGGCTGCTTCGGCACGGCGGATAAGCAGATCTGCTACACGCCCAGTACACAGATAACCGTACAGCCAGGCACCGGCTATATACCGGTAAACCCCGAGAACTAATAATTCCATCATGGTATAACCTTAAACACTTATTCAGACAAACAAATGGAATTGCCAAAAAAAATATATAAGAGTTTCCTGCTAATGGCAGGAGTGTTTTTCACCGTAAGCGCGACGCACGGCCAAACCTCCACCCAAAACTACATCCGTACCAGGGTGCCGCGCGTACCCATCGCTACCAATACCCGGCTTGACCAGCTGACGGGGGTCAAGGATTCTGTAATGACGACGATAGACTACGTGGACGGCCTTGGCCGGCCGCTGCAAACGGTACAGATGCAGGCATCGCCTGCGGGGTACGACGTGATTCTGCCCCATACTTATGATGCCTTTGGGAGGGAAGCCGTAACGTATTTGCCCTACCGGACAACCAATACCAGCTACGGCGCTTACCGCAGCGACGCACTTACCACGGGTGCGGGTGTAAGGGCTTTTTATAATCCGGCAAACGGTACCGCCGAGGGGCAGCAGACGAGCGGGGTGGTGCTTACGCCTTATCCATATTCGGTTACCGGCTTTGAGGCCTCGCCACTGAACACGGTAATTGAGCAGGGTGCGCCCGGGCAGGCCTGGCAGCCCGGGGCCGCGCCGGATGCGGCCAGCAACAAAAATACGCTGCGCATGGTTCAAACCATCAACGACCAAAGCGCATTCAGCACCACTAACGTCACCTCGTCCAATACCGGCAGCCGGATGGCGGCCCTGTATACCGCGACGGTGAACACCAACGGCAGCCGGTTGCTGGTACGCGCAGGCAATACGGCCACCTACGGCAGCGGGCAGCTGTTTGTGAGTATTGCCCGCAACGAAAACTGGAAACCAACCGACGGTTGCTTTGGCACCACGGAGGAGTACAAGGATAAGGACGGCCATGTAGTGCTTAAACGGACGTATAACATTAAAGGCAGCACGGCCCAGATGCTGAGCACCTATTACGTGTATGACGACATTGGGAACCTGTGCTTCGTGCTGCCGCCGGGGGCAAAGCCGGACTCGGCGGCCGCTATCAGCAAAAGCACTCTTGACAACTTCTGCTACCAATACCGCTACGATGCCCGGGGCAGGCTATTCCAAAAAAAAGTGCCGGGCAAAGGATGGGAATTTACCATTTACAATGCGCTTGACCAGGCTATAGCTACCCAGGATTCGGTACAGCGGATGAAGGCGAGCCAGGAATGGACGATAACCAAGTACGACGCGCTGGGCAGGCCGGTGATTACGGGTATTTTTCAGAACGGCAGCAGCGGTACCGATAACCACGTAGCCGTGCAGGCGCTGGCCGATGCGGTTACCACGCTTTGGGAGGCTCCCGCTACCACGGGCAGCACCGGCTACACGGGCAATGCCTGGCCCAATACCTATACCACAACGCTCACGGTGTCTTATTATGACCTGTATACCAACGTACTCGGTATTCCGTCGTTGTACAACCAGCAAAGCAATACGCTGTACACCAAGCGGACAACCGGTTTACAAACCGCGACGAAAACCCTGGTGCTGAACACCACGGGCGATTACCTGTGGACGGTGCCCTATTACAACGAGGACGGGCAGGTGATCCGCACGTTCAGCCAGCATTACGTGGGCGGCTCGTCGGCACTGAGCCAGTACAACTACGACGACGTGGCCACCGGGTACAACTTTAATAAGCAGGTAGCGTTCACCTATCACTTGCACTACGTCGCCAACGCCGCCAGGACGTCCCCGGTGCAGAAGCTGATGTCGTCCGAGGGGTTTTCCTACGACCACATGGGCAGGCGCAGGTCGGCCACCAGCCAACTGCAGGACAGCACCAACGCCGTCCAGGGCACCATACGGGTATCGGCGGCCTATTACAACGAGTTGGGGCAGCTGACCAGGAAGGGGCTGCATGCCATCAACGGCACATTGAACTTCCTGCAGAACGTAGACTACCGCTACAACGCGCGGGGCTGGCTGACGAACATCAACAATCCCACCCTAAGCGCCGACGGCGGGATCACCAATACTGATACCAACGACCAGTTTGGCATGGAGCTGAAGTACGACAACGCTGCAACGCCGCAGTACAACGGCAACATCGGCAGCACCACGGTGAAGACTGCGGCCCTGTCGGGCACCAGCTACCCGGCCCTTACCTATAACTATGCTTACGACAAGCTGAACCGGCTGACCAACGCCGTGAGTACCACTACCACAACCAACGACAATTTTTATAATGAGAACGTGACCTACGACGTGATGGGCAACATCACGAAGCTGAACAGGTACGACAAGCCTGCAAGCTCCCGCATAGCGATTGACAGCCTGACGTACACATACGTAAGTGGGAACAAGATAGATCGGATCGACGAACTTGGCACGGCAGCGGGCTTCATCAACGGCGCGAACCAGGCGGCGGAATACACCTATGACGGCAACGGCAACCAGCTGATGGACCTGAACAAGGGGCTTACCCAAACCTACAACATGCTCAACCTGCCGCAGACGGCGGTCAGGGCAGGCATATCGGTTGCCTACATCTACGATGCCGCGGGCAGGAAACTGAGGAAGCTGTCGACAAGCGGAAGCACGACCACTGTCACGGAGTACGTGAACGGCATCCAGTACGAATATACCGGAACCTATCCCGTGATTTCCTTTATCCAGACGGAGGAAGGCCGGGCGAGGAAAAACGGAACGGTGTACAAATACGAGTACGACCTGAAGGACCACCTGGGCAACACCAGGCTGACCACCACCTGGGATCCGACGGACGCGGCGAACCAGCTTACGCCGCTGAATTCGCAAAGAAATGATTATTATGCGTTTGGGTATACCATACAAAGTTTGATCGGCACTTTGCCAAGTTCTCCAAATCACTATCTTTACAATCACAAGGAGCTGCAGGACGAGACCGGGCTATATGATTATGGCGCAAGGTTCTATGACCCGGTGATTGGTAGGTGGACGAGTGTTGATCCATTGGCGGAAGAGGAAAGAAGGGCTTCCCTATACAACTATACCTTTGATGACCCTATTAGACATACAGATCCTGATGGGATGTTTGGGGAAGATATCAATGATGGCGGCGAGGGTGACTGTTGCGGAGATCCTACTACAGCTGCAAAAGTTACTGCCGGTGGTATCATGGGTGGAGGCTTGGCATTAGGTGGGACTATTGCACTGGGGGGAGCTCCAACTGGACCTGGAAATGCGTTAACATTGCCTGTTGCTGGGGTTGTTATAGTTGGTGCAGCAGCTGGTGCTGGATTCATGTGGGTCATGGATAAGATATTTAATAGCAACAGTAATGCGTCACAGAGCAGCAGTAATGCATCACAATCCCAATCCCCAAATACGACTCAAAGAAAGGATAGTCCAACAAGTTTAGAAGAAAAAGCTGCTAAACTAAACCAGAAAGACAGATCCGGCAAGGATTTTACACCAGCTGGATCAAAAGTGGTAAAGGATTTAAACGCAGAAAAAAATAACGGAACAATGCATTGTGATAGCTGTGGCGTTGTTGTTGAACCTGCTAAACAACATAAAAAAGGTGTAACTCCTCCTGATAATGAAGCGCATGTTGATCACGACAAACGAAAGAGACATGGCGGAAGAGGCAATCCAGATAATGGAAAAGTTAAATGCCGAAAATGTAATTTAGATAAAGGTTAATATGAAAGATAAAGTATTGTTAGTCTATAAAGATGAAGAGAACTATCAAATAGAAAGTGTTTGGTCGACAAAAGTTGGAAATTACTACAGGATTGATAACATACCCTTTTTTGCTAAGAATATAGCACCAGGTGATATCGTATCAATACAAGATGATGATGGTCAGCTGTTTTTTGATGAGTTAATAGAAGCCTCCGGGAATAGTGTAGTCCGAATCATTTTCTTTAGCGAGAATGACATTACTCGTGTAACAAAAGAATTAGAAATGCTTGGTTGTAATTGGGAAGGAAGTCATCTAAATAAATTGATCTCTATTGAAATTCCCAAAAGCATTCCCTATGGTATAGTTAAAAAGTATTTAGAGCATGGGCTTAAAGCGGGTATTTTTGACTACCAAGAAGCATGTTTAGGCTTTAAGTGATTATTCCAGCTACCGTGAGGGCTTTTGAACCCTCAGCTACCGCAAGCCTCCAGGCTTGTGGTACGCTGATAGGTAAACGCTGTGCTACGTAATGAATATGCCAATCCCGGGTGCACGTTTCATCCGGGATTTTGTATTTTTAAACGGAGTAAAGGAGTAATACAAGAACATTAATGTTAACAACAAAATTGTTGACTGCCCTAAAGGCATGGCGTATACTTAGCATGTGGGCGCACAAGCCTGGAGGCTTGCGGCAGCGGGGGCTGGCTCACGAACATCAACAACCCCAACCTAAGCGCCGACGGCGGGACCACCAATACCGATACCAACGACCAGTTTGGCATGGAGCTGAAGTACGACAACGCGGCAACGCCGCAGTACAACGGCAACATCGGCAGCACCACGGTGAAGACTGCGGCCCTGTCGGGCACCAGCTACCCGGCCCTTACCTATAACTACGTCTACGACAAGCTGAACAGGCTGACCAACGCCGTGAGTACCACTACCACAGCCAACGACAATTTTTATAATGAGAACGCGACCTACGACGTGATGGGCAACATCACGAAGCTGAACAGGTATGATAAACCGTCGACGACCAGGATAGCCATAGACAGCCTGACGTACACTTATGTAAGTGGGAATAAGATTGACCGGGTAGACGATCTCGGTACAACGGCTGGTTTTAACAACGCGGTAAGCCAGGCGGGAGAGTATACCTACGATGGCAACGGCAACCAGCTGATGGACCTGAACAAGGGGCTTACCCAAACCTACAACATGCTGAACCTGCCGCAGACGGCGGTCGGGGCAGGCATATCGGTTGCCTACATCTACGATGCCGCGGGCAGGAAACTGAGGAAGCTGTCGACAAGCGGAAGCACGACCATTGTCACGGAGTACGTGAACGGCATCCAGTACGAATATACCGGGACCTATCCCGTGATTTCCTTTATCCAGACCGAAGAAGGCAGGGCGAGGAAAAACGGAACGGTGTACAAATACGAGTACGACCTGAAGGACCACCTGGGCAACACCAGGCTGACCACCACCTGGGACCCGTCGGACGCGGTGAACCAGCTTACACCGCTGAATTCGCAAAGAAATGATTATTATGCGTTTGGGTATACCATACAAAGTTTGATCGGTACTTTGCCAAGTTCGCCAAATCACTATCTTTACAATCACAAGGAGTTGCAGGATGAGACGGGGCTTTACGATTATGGCGCAAGGTTCTATGATCCGGTGATTGGGAGATGGACGAGTGTGGATCCGCTGGCGGAGAAAGGCAGGCGTGAAACGCCATACGGTTATGCTTTTGATGATCCGATGCGTTTTACAGATCCGGACGGAATGTGGCCGGATTGGGGCGCTTTGGTAAATGCAGTGAAAGGTTGGTTCAATACTCCGACCAAGTTTGCCAGTGATGTTTCCGCTGGTTATCAAACTTCAATGGGCATGGTGCCGGCTGGAACAGAAAAGGCAACAAATGGAACAGCAGTTATGTGGGCTATTGCTGCCGGAGTTAATGCCTACTCAAGTCAATATAATACTGGAAGTAGATTTGAGATTGAAAGTCCCGTAAATACTCCAAAAGTCAATGCTCAACCCGAAGTACCTGAGGCTGCAGTAGCACCAAAGACTTCGGCTCATACGGAACCTGAAGCACCCCAAGGAGGAGCTTATAAAGACCTTTCGGTAGGGACGGATGAGCAAAGACATCATTTAGTGGCTGATGCCGTCAGCCCTGTCAGCAAGAAAGCAGGACCATCGATAGTCATGAAAACTACCGATCATGTCCTTACAGGAAGCTGGGGTAATTTCAAAGAATCAAAGGCTTTCCAGGCTAAGCAATATGAAATGATTTCGCAAGGCAATTTTGAAGGCGCGATGAACATGGGTATTGAAGACGTTCAGGCGAAATTCGGCACAAAATATGATGTCGGCATACAGCAAGCGAAAGCTTATGCAGATAAGTTAAATAAAGCAAAGACATCAACAACCAAAGAATAAAAATATGGATTACACAATAAAGCCATATGAGTCTCTCGGAAATATCACTTTGGGACTACATAGAAATGAAATCAGGAAACTCCTAAAAGAGCCTAATATTGAATTTTACCGTAACCAATTTTCTAAAACCCCAACTGATTTTTTCGAAAATTTAGGGCTTTTTATAGGTTATGATGAAGATTTTTTATGTGAGGCAATAGAAATAGTGAAGCCCGCAAATCCGATTTTGTTTACGATTGAACTGTTAAACTTGCCCTATGCATCGGTCGAAGAGCAAATTGCAGAGTGGGACGATGGGTTAGAGATTACGTATACAGGCTTTACATCTTATAAATTCGGTGTAGGTGTGTATGCCCCGAACAGAGATGATTCTCCGAATGAAGTTAGCGAATCGGTAATTGTGTTTAAGAAAGGGTATTACGATTAGTACCCCCGCTACCGCGAGGGCTTTTTGAACGCTACCGCAGGCCTCCTGGCCTGTGGTACCTCCAGCTACCGCAAGCGTTTTTCTTTCGCTGCCGCAAGGCTTGCGCTGCCGCAAGTCTCCTGGCTTGTGGCCCGCTGATAGGTAAACGCCATGCTAAGTTAAGTAATAAATATGCAACACTCGGATGATTAATTTCATCCGGGTGTTTTTGTATACCCGCAGCTCGCGTAAAGGATAGAAACGGGTACCGGCCTGTGGCTAAGGCCTGTGTAGTATGAGTGAATAGCCTGACCCTGCTTCTACCGGCAGGGGTACGCCATTATTAAGTCAAAAGTTAAAATTTAAAAGTCAAAAACCAACATTACGTGGACGGCTCGTCGTCGCTGAGCCAGTACAACTACGACGACGTGACAACCGGGTACAACTTCGTAAAGCAGGTGATATCCAATTTAAGGCGGCATTATGTCGCCAACGCCGCCAAAACCTCCCCCATTCAGAAACTACTGTCGTCGGAAGGCTACTCCTACGACCACATGGGCAGGCGCAGATCGAACTCCAGCCAGCTTCAGGACAGCACCAACACCATCCAGGGGGCTGTACGGGTATCGCTGGCCAGTTACAACGAGATAGGCCAGCTGACCAAAAAAGGCCTGCATTCCATCAACGGTACCTCCAACTTCCTGCAGAACGTAGACTACCGCTACAACCCAAGGGGTTGGCTGACGAACATCAACAACCCCACCCTAAGTGTCGACGGCGGGATTACCAATACCGATACCAACGACCAGTTTGGCATGGAGCTGAAGTACGACAACGCGGCAACGCCGCAGTACAACGGAAACATTGGCAGCACCACGGTGAAGACGACGGCCCTGTCGGGCACCAGCTACCCGGCCCTTACCTATAACTACGCCTACGACAAGCTGAACCGGCTGACCAACGCGGTGAGCACCACCACGACCCCCAACGACAATTTTTATAATGAGAACGTGACCTACGACGTGATGGGCAACATCACGAAGCTGAACAGGTACGACAAGCCTGCAAGCTCCCGCATAGCGATTGACAGCCTGACGTACACATACGTAAGTGGGAACAAGATAGATCGGATCGACGAACTGGGCACGGCAGCGGGCTTCATCAACGGCGCGAACCAGGCGGCAGAATACACCTATGACGGCAACGGCAACCAGCTGATGGACCTGAACAAGGGGCTTACCCAAACCTACAACATGCTCAACCTGCCGCAGACGGCGGTCAGGGCAGGCATATCGGTCGCCTACATCTACGATGCCGCGGGCAGGAAGCTGAGGAAGCTGTCGACAAGCGGAAGCACGACCACTGTCACGGAGTACGTGAACGGCATCCAGTACGAATATACCGGGACCTATCCCGTGATTTCTTTTATCCAGACCGAAGAAGGGAGGGCGAGGAAAAACGGAACGGTGTACAAATACGAGTACGACCTGAAGGACCACCTGGGCAACACCAGGCTGACCACCACCTGGGACCCGTCGGACGCGGCGAATCAGCTTACGCCGCTGAATTCGCAAAGAAATGATTATTATGCGTTTGGGTATACCATACAAAGTTTGATCGGTACTTTGCCAAGTTCTCCAAATCACTATCTTTACAATCACAAGGAGTTGCAGGACGAGACGAGGCTATACGATTACGGCGCGAGGTTCTATGATCCGGTGATTGGAAGGTGGGGAGCGGTTGACCCGTTGGCTGAGAAAGGGAGACGATGGTCGCCTTACGTTTATGGTTTTGATGACCCAATAAGGTTTGAAGATCCTGATGGTATGTGGCCTGATTGGCAAGCATGGGGTCATGAAATCAAGCAAAGTTTCGTTGGCCACTACCAGGCAATTAAACAGGTTTTAACTACCAACCCTCTAACGACAGCGAAGAAGGCATTAGTGGGAATGGCGATTAACGCTCAAAAGCACCCCGTAGAAACTATATTAAATGCTGCTACAGGAGGAAATTACGATAGAGCAAAAGAAAGCTTTACGCTTATTAAGTCGGTTGTAACAGACAACGCTAAAACCGGAGGACCAATAATTGGTAATAGCACGGCAAATGTTGTAGATGTTGCGGGCAGGAGCTGCCGTAAGTAAAGCTATGACTCCCTTAGCAAATTTAGTTCGTGAAGGAGCTGCCGCAGATTTATCTGGCTTGACCAAGCCGGTTAGTACATTAGAACCCGGACCATTTGCAGGGGAATCTATTCCCGCTCGTGGCGCCACGCGTAATTTTACGCTTGATGAGCGAGCAGCAATGAATCAGATCGGATACGACACAGGATGTCATACTTGTGGTACTACTGACCCCGGCACAAAAAGCGGAAATTTTGTACTTGATCATCAACCACCAAATGCATTGACACCTGCGGGAGGCTCTCAAGATTTATATCCTCAATGTATTGGTTGCAGTCTAAGGCAAGCAGGGGAAGTTACCCAGGCTAAAAAGAAATTATAGATAACATGAGAATTATTAGAACTATTAGAATAACAAATCAAAATAATTATTTAATTACAACAGGTTTAAAGCGATTTATTGGGTTTGAACTTAGACTTATGACATGCGAAAAAGATGAAAATCAATATATACAGTTATTAACCTATCTTATTAACTATTTTCTCGATTATAAGCCTATAATAAATGACAATCAGACTATTGCCTATCATTCATGGATTCTAAAGTTTATATTTATAAATAAAACAATTAATTTATTTGAAGCTCAATCAAATGGCGATGGTTTTATTGAAGGGGCTGAGTATGGCATAACCGTTGTTTCAGAGCAAATAAAAGAATGCCAGGATCAAAATAGCATTCCTATATTCCCTTTATTTAACCAAATGATAGTAATATCAGAAGGGGTTCTTGAAGGAGATTTTGTTGATGCCGTCCGATATCCTTCACCACAACATATGACAGGATGGTGGTTAACGACTAATCTTTACAATAACGATATTAAAACATTAAAAACCATTCATTACCATCATTTGGCATTTAAGCGCCCAGATCTTATTAAATATTTGGCGTTACCTTTTGGATTCCGATTTTTATCCGAAAATAAAATGATTTGGTTTGACGAAGGGGTTTTATCTTAAATATCAAAGTTGGTGCACGCTTGTCATGGCCGTTCGCACTAGGTGAATAAACGAAAATGTTTGAAATCTTGCCAATAAAATTTGTACTACAAAGGTCAAAAACCGAACTTCCATATGTAAGAATCTGTCTAAAAACGTAAATTATTCATTGCCGTTGACTTCAGTCAACGGTAAAAAAATTATAATTGCTGGCTTTAGCCAAATTATTCAAGCGGACTTTGGCTAAAGCCACTCACCTTTCAGCCATTATTCCGTTGACTAAAGTCAACGGCAATGATTTTTAAGTGATACATAAATAATCTAAATCAAATTTAGACAGCCTCTAAGAGTCTGTCTAAAAACGGTTAAATAAAGTTGGTATGTGTTGAAAAGTGAGTAAAAAGGCCATCGCCAAATGGATGAATAGTCACTAATTGTGAATAACAACAAACGCAATTAGTATGACAAATTATCCAACAATTTAAGCGATCCATCTTGACGATGTACTTGAAAAAATTGATAATAACCTTAAAGATTACGGTCTTGCTGTAGAAGAGATCATTGCTGATGCCAATTATAGCAGTTCGGATGCCTTACAACGCCTTATTTCCAGGGGCATTACCGGGTATATTCCCAATACCGGAACCTATAAGCAAGAGCGCGATGGCTTTAAATATGATGAAGAAAATGACCGATACATATGCAACCAGGGAAATACTTTAAAGTTCATTGGCTACAAGAAACATCACTGTGTTTCAAAAACCTACATGAGCAAAAGATCTGATTGCAAAAAGTGCGCTATTCGTGAAAAATGTATTGGTAGGGCAAGCTATAAAATGCTAACTAACTCGTTAAACAGGCCATTATTTGATGACATGCATAAACGAATACATGAGGACTATGGAAGGCAAATGATGACCATCAGAAAAAGTACAGTAGAGCCAGTAATTGCCACATTAGTAGAATACTTAGGAATGCAGAAAGTGCATACGATCGGTATTAAACTAGCCAATAAATGTATGATAATGGCGGGAATTGCTCACAATCTTAAGAAGTTAATTAAATATGGAGGGAATAGGCTCTGGCAGGAGATTTTAAGCTTACTAGAGCCTTTTAAGACATCTGATTTTATTACGCTTAAATTAGATGTCAGGCTAAAATGACAGCACAACTTGGTTTATTGTTCGTTGAGGCTTCGTTGTGCAACGACCACCTCCAGGCCTGTGTACGCATGCTAGGCCGGGTGCTTGTTGGATAATATAAAGCTGTAGAATAAACAGAGCCTGGCGGAGATGCCGGGCTTTGTTATTTAATGTGCGTAAGCTTTACCGGTTTTAGCATCGCGTATAATGGCATTAGCCAGGAATATGAGTTTATCTTTAACGGAGGGTTCCTGTTTTCCGTAGAGTTCCGCTGTTCGAATGTCTCCGACTTCGAACGGGTATGCTTGTAGTTTGTAACTACAGTATTTTCGCTAAATGAATATGCAACATCCGGATGTTTAATTTCATCCGGGTGTTTTTGTATACCGGCGGTTCGCAATAGGGATAGCAGCGAATACCGGCCTCGCGCTTAATGCCCAATGTTATTAAGTTAAGAAATAACCATCTGTAAATCAATTATTTACTTTAAAAATTCACTTATTTTTCCTATATTAAACTCATAATCAATTAGTTAAATTGGAAAAAAAACTCCATATTTTATCGTAGAAAAATTGAGAGAAGCGCTATCAGACCAAGAACTGATAGCTAAGTTTAAGATGGAAAAAGAGGATTTTACCCGTAACAGAAAACAACCGTTTATGGCTGTGTTGCTTTTAATGATTAACCAGTTAAAAAAGAGCCTGGCTATTGAAATTGATGGCTTTGTTCGTTATTTCAATGATAAGTTCTCTGCTGGGATAACACATTTTACTTCGAGTGCCTTTATACAAAACAGGAAAAAAATCAATCCCGATGTTTTTAAGCATTTAACAGGTGTTATCATTAAAAATTTTTACACAAAGGATAACGATGAATTAAAGCTGTTAAATGGATTTCGCGTACTGGCCTGTGACTCCTCGAATCTTACACTTCCTTTTACCAAAGAGTTTAAAGAACGTTATGGGGTGGTTAAAAATGCAAGCACTTTAGATGTCGCCCAAGCTAAAATATCAGTCTTATATGATGTATTAAATGAATTATGATGTATTAAATGAATTGGTATTAGATATAGATTTGGATAAGTCCCGTTTTTCTGAACGCGACCTGGCATTGCGCCACAAGCACCATTGGCAAGCAAACGACCTGATCATTTATGACAGAGGATATCCTTCTTTTGAATTTATAAATGAACATGTACAGGCCAGTATTAATTACCTGATGAGGGTAAAAACATGTCATTCAAACCTTATAAAAGCATTTGTTGCCAGTGGCAAAAAGTCTGAAATAGCAATAATGTGTCCAGATCAGGATAAATCGTTCAAAGGGAAACCTTATACCAGAAAACACACTATTCAGGTTCGCTTAATTCGTGTCGATTTGCCTGGAAGTGAAACAGAGATATTGATAACGAGCTTGTTAGATAGTCGCAAATATCCTGCAAAAATGTTCATGAAGCTTTATTTCATGAGATGGGGAGTGGAAACTTTTTATGATGAGCTTAAAAACAAACTAAAGGTTGAGTACTTCTCCGGCTATTCAGATACCGCTATATGCCAGGATCTGTTTTGTGCCGTTTTTATCAGTAATCTACAATCTATTATAGTTAACGGGCTTGACGATGATCTCGAACGTATCAATGAAAAACGGGAGCTTACTTATAAGATAAATACCAATGTATCTTACGGGTTATTGAAAAACAGAGTATTAGACTTACTTTGTCAAAAAACGCCATTAGATCATATTTACAAAGAACTGGAAGACCTGTTTATCAAGCATACTATACCGATTAGAAACAATCGCACAAATCCTCGACACACAGAAAAATATCGATATAAAGCTAAACCCAAAGTCACCAAAAACCACCGAGATACTATATGATTTTTCTTAACTTAATGACATTGGCTTAATGCCTGCGGCCGTATAAGCGAATAGCCCGGGCCGCAGGCATTGCCATTATTTTCAGCCTGTGGTCGGTGTTATCACCTAATTGTCACCTAACAAAGCTGCGCACCTGGCTTAACAAATCAGAACTGTGTAAAAATTCTTTTACGTATACGGCTGAGTGATTGTGGTTTTACCCCAACAAATGAGGCGATATGGTACTGGGAAATCCTTTGCTGCAGATCGGCATGATTTTTCAAAAAACGCTCGTAACGGAGTTCAGGTGTTTCTGAATATAACGAACTGATGTCCTGTAGCATTTTTACGAAAACTGCTTCGATGGCCATCCTGCCAAAACGCTCGCCGCCACTAACATTCGCATAAAATAGTTGAAGGTCGGCGTGCGAGATCACAAATACGATACTGTCCTCTAAAGCCTGAATGTTTTTTGAAGATGGGGCCTGGGGCAGAAAACTTTCATAGTTACATACAAATTCATTTTCCTGGGAAAAGTCGTATATTTTTTCTTCTCCGTCATGGTTAATATAGAACCGCATTAATCCTTTTGCTACAAATCCTACTTGTTTGCAAATCCGTCCTTCTTCTAAAAAATATTCTCCCTTTTTGTAAGTTTTCTCCTTAAATAACGAGGTTACGGTATCTATCTCTTCCGGGCTGAGCGTAATCACCTTTTGTATGCTGTTTAGCAAGCTATTTATCATATCATCATTTGAACTATATCAAAACCAAAAATACACAACCTGCTAACAAGTTGTGTAGCAATCCAGGTGCGGCAAAACCGGTTAGCTTGCACACCTTAAAATTTTGGTTTCTACGTTTGTAATTTTGTTTCTGTCAAAGTCTGCGGTATCGGCGGCAAACTCCGGGCTTTTCAAATAGCGTTCGGTCATTTCATCCACATCGGCATTGTCTGGAAAAGATACGAGGGCGATAACCTGGTTGGCGATGCCGGGGGTATTGCCGATCCAAACACCTTTGACGGCGAAGCCAAACTTCGGAAGGTTTATCCTGTGCCTGGCCCAGTTTGTTGTAAAATACTGTGCGGCTGTTTCTTTATCAGCAAGCGTATAAATTCTTAATTGTTCCATGATGTTTATTTTTACTGTTTATAATGATTTTGTTTGGGGTTTTGCTGTTAATAACAGGATGCCCACCACCGAACAAATGATGCTTGCTACGATATGTGGCGTCGCTTGTTGCAAACCCGTATAGCTTTTACCAAGTACAGTCAGCATATCTGAAACCGGGATGATGGTAGCCACAAACAACATTACGCCAAGGGCGCGGCGCTCCTTCATCAGAACCAATGCGCATAACAGGATCCCGGAAAATATATCCCTTATACCTTTGATGTGATGAAAGGCGTAATCCCCATTGGCGTTAAAGCGGATGCCGAAAGCGGCTGTTGCTACTTCGGGAGAGAAAAAAAAGCGGGCTCCCAGGAATACCATTCCCAGGCCAAGTAAAAATGCAATTGCATAAGAAATTTTTGTTGTCATGATTGTTTGTTTTAAATAATGAAACAAAATTATGCCCGCCAAACTCGGCATTCATGCACCTGGGTTAACAAATCCGGTTATGGTACCGTTTTTTGAAATAACCTAATCAGTAAAAGTAATATTGCCCTGTTCCTTTGATAATCTGTATGCTTTAAGTAACTTGGCTATACAACACTTAAATCTGCACCCAATCACCAATTCAATATGAAAAAGCTGCTTCTATTATTGCTTACCGCGCTGGCGCTGCCGGGTTACGCCCAAACAAAATCTATACTTGTATTATCAGATGTGCATGTTAATTTAAGCTTAGGCAATACCAACTCCTATCATTTGGATGCCGACAGTACGCTTTTCCTTTCGGCAATTAACAGTGTTGGTTCCCAAAAATTCCCCTTCATTATTTTGCCCGGCGATATGTTGTGGCACGAGAAAGGGCCAATAAAAAAACATGATACTGCCGTTATGAAGCAAACATTTAAGTATGTGCTTGACCATTTGAAAAAATTAGATAAAAATGCAGTTATTTTACCTGCCCTGGGCAATAATGACTGCATTGATCATGATAGTTCTGACAGGGCAACCAATGCCTTGTTTTATAACGCGATGTTACGCCCGATAGACCATAACCATGCAATATACAGGGATTTTATGGCTGGTGGCTATTACAAATACAGCAAAGGCGATTGGACGTTCATTATGCTTAACACAGTGATTTTTTTAAGTTCGGCATCTGACCCGGGCGTTAAGGCGAAAAAAGAATTATCATGGTTGGGCGCGGCATTACAGGATGCTAAACGGACGCATAAAAAGGTTTGGATGGTTTATCATGTTCCGCCCGGAATGGACAGGTACAGCAATACACCGTCATGGCACAACAACGTCGAGAACATGTATTTAGATACTATAAAGAAATACGCACAGGTTATCAGGTTTCAGTTGGCCGGGCATACCCACATGGACGATTACAGGCTAATAACCAATAAAGGAAGGCTAATTTCTTACATCGATATTGCCCCGGGACTATGTTCAAGAAATGGGAACAATCCCGCGTACCAGGTTATACAATACAATAGCACGAGTAAGGTTGTAAACAGAGTGAATACTTACTACACGGATTCGTTACATCGCGACTGGCATACTTTCGCCTTTAAGGATTTCAGTTTTAAATTCCTGACGTCGGCCTATGATCCTGCAAGTGTGGAAGGCAAGCGTTTTGTAGAGAACTATTTTACCAACAGGAAGCAAAAGAAGCCGAAGGAAGGTGAGCAAATTATTGCCTGGGATCCGCGCTTCTACCAACAATCGGCAATTAAAATAAAGTAGTTTTTAGACGGGATACCGACTTGGTGGCTAAGGCCATTGCAGTACAAGTGGATAGCCTGGCGCTCCTGATAAAATCGGGGCGTACGCCATTATTATACTTGCTAAAAAAATCAAAAACAAACACCACCAGAAACTTCCGGTTACCATATTGTTTTAACGCTATTCCACTTAACTGCAAATCAATTTATTTCTTAAAAGGCACTCGTTGTTTTAAGAAATAAATATATCTTGAGCCTGAATCTTATCACATAATTTGAAACTTCGATGAAGCGCATTTTTACTTTCATTTTGTTGTTGCCAGCGTTACTTGCCGTAGCACAAATACCCAGGCCATTAAAAAATACCTATGTAAATGATTTTGCACATGTATTAACCAAAGCGGATATTAAATTATTAAACCAGCAGATATTTAAAGTAGAGAAAGAATCGGGCATACAGCTGGCTGTTGTGCTGGTAAAAAAACTCCCGGCCCAATATGATATTAAAGATTTTTCGCTGCTGGTCGGCCGTAAATGGCATGTAGGAACTCAAAAAAGGGGCCTGGTTTATGTAGCGGCCATTAACCAGCACCTGCAGCGTATTGAAGTAGCCCGCAATCTCGATTCGGTTTTTACCGGCCCAAAATGCGCGGCGATACTGGCAGCCATGAAAGATGCCTACCGCAACCAGGATTATACCGGCGGGCTGCAAATTTTAGTGACCAAAGTACATGACGAGGTTGCCCCTGCAGCTACCCCCGCCGTGCAAAACCCGGCAACAGCTACGCCGCAAGCCGGAGCACCGGCGCCAGATGACAACGATACCTTACACCTGATGATAGGATTGCTGGCCATTTTTGGGTTGCCCTTGTTGCTGTTTATATATTTTTATAGCCGCAGGCTTAGGCAAAACCGCATAAACCGGTTTTACAACACGCAACAAAACAACCCTGGCTATAACCCTAATTATAATCAGCCACCCAACTATGGGCCAAATAATTATGGCGCCAATAATTACGGACCAGGATATGGCCCTGGCTATGGCCAGCCACAAACGGGTAGCAGGGCCTTGCGCAATTTTGCTGCCGGGGCTATAATAGGCGGCGCGGCCGGTTACGCCGCCCGCGCAATTCAGGATAATATGAATGCTGATAATCAGCAAAACTTTAACAATGATAATATGCCCCCGGCCGATAACCAGCCGCTGGATGATAATGATAATACGCCCGGCAATTGGGGTAACTGGGGTTCGGGCGATAGTTCAGGCGGCGGTTCTGATTATGACAGCTCGTCGGGCAGTTCGTACGATAGTTCGGGCGATAGTGGCAGCTCAGGTGATAGCGGCTTTAGCAGCAGCGATGACAGCAGCGGCGCCACTTCAAGCTGGTAGGGCTTGATAAACCGGTTTGATTGAAGCTTTGATCATAATACTTGCTCGTGGGGATCAATGGGCCATTGTAGTGTTGGAGCCTGATGGGTGTAGATTGAATTTTTGTTAAAACTTTCCAGGCAGGTTTGGTTGAGTTGCTGGCATAAAAAACGCAGATATTTACCGTTCCCCCCGAGGTTAAATTGTTGCGCAAAAGCATTATTGCCTTTTTTAAAGTGTATCCTTCTTTATCTAACGATGTTTTAAAATTTGAAGGGACTTGTTTTTGAGTGCCGGGGCTTCGTCTGTCGAGTTAAATGGGGCCATATTAAAACTATCCTAAGTGATAATTACTTGTAATCTCCCTGGCCTGAGGATGCCCTTATCCAGCAATATCCGTAATTGGGTTTTGCTGATTGGATTTGTATAAAAATAAGTATTGGGCAGTATAAACAAAAGGCTGGCTTTGTAACACTGGCGAAAAGAAACAGGGCCGGCATACTATATCCCCCGGGTAAGAATGCACAGCAGTATAAAGTCGGTTTTGTATAAAACAAAGTCTGTTCGGGGTAATACAGGGTGGGGGAGTTTATGTAGTTTTGTTTTAATAAAATAGCCAGGCCGACCAATATATGAGTTATTGGCCTCCGGTGCTCAAAGTCTTTGGCTTTGAGCACCGGAGGTAGACGAGTATGAACCCTCAACAATAAACTAACCTATAATAATTTACGAGTATTGTATTGTTGAAATAATTTACACATTTGTGTGTTATTACATAAATTTAACAACCGATTATTTAAACAACTGATACTTTGCAGGTAAAGCCATTGTATGATCAGCAACATATACGCGCCAGAGTAGCCCTTGGAGACCGGCAGGCTTTTGCCTTATTTTTTAACTACCATTGGCCACAGGTTTATAGTACTGGTTTGAGACTGACTAAATCGCCTGAAAAGGCCCAGGACCTTGCGCAGGATATTTTTATTAAGCTTTGGGAAAACCGGCATAAGCTAATAGAAATAAAGGAAGAAGATGCCTATGTTTATATTTTATCGCGTAATGTTGTTCTTGATTTTCTGCGAAAAAAGGTTTTCGATACCGAAAATATTGAAGCCTTGATTGATTACTTTAAAGACAGTACCATTACTCCACAGGAGAAGCTTGAATATAACGAGTTGGAAAATACCCTTAAATTCGCTATCGATCAATTGCCGGGAAAAGTAAAAGATGTATTTATGCTTAGCAGGGTTGATGGCCTTACCCATGAACAAATTGCCAAACAACTAAGTATATCTGTAGTATCGTCCAAAACCTATGTGGTGAGAGCGCTGCAGGACATCCGCAAATTCATGGCTTTACACACCGATAACAGTACAATCATTTTTGCCGCCGGAACTATTTTGTACGGTGTGTTAAAATAAATAAATATTTTTTGTCTTACCCTGTCCCTCTTTTCCGTCTTTAGTATCAGAATGCCCTGATTAATGCATGTCGCAAGGGGGTACTTTCTCTGCCAATAAGATGAACCAGGAAAAATTTAAAGCATTATTTGAACAATATCTCAATGATAGCATTCTACCCGGAGGCCTTTCGGAATTGCGGGAAGCTATTCAGGATGAACGCTACCGGGAATTATTGGATGATTTGCTTAAAAATGCATTTAACGAACCTGCTTTTGCTGAGGCAGATGATGAGGCCAGGCAATCCGTTTTAAACGCCATCAGTTCCAGGATCAACCAGCAGGACGATACTGAATTAAGAGATGCTGATAAAAGGCGCTTAATACCTTACCGCTGGTTAACCGGTGTTGCGGCCTTGTTATTTCTGGCTATAGGCGCAGGATGGTTTTTTTTGCGGAATAACGATAAAGGACACAAAGAAAACACTTATGCCCATAATATAAAACCAGGCATCAACAAAGCCACGCTAACCCTTGCAAATGGTAAAAAACTGGTACTTACTGATTCCCTGCAAGGGCAACTGGCCAGTGAAGCGGGGGTTAAAATCAGTAAAACAAAGCAAGGCCAGATTGTTTATACTATTGCGCCGGGTGAAGATAGCAACCATCAGGCACTGCAATATAACACCCTAACTACAAAAGAAAGCGAACAATTCCAGGTAATACTTCCCGATGGTTCCCATGTTTGGTTGGATGCTGCCTCGTCCCTAAAATATCCTGTAGCCTTTAGCGGAAATGAACGCAAAGTAGAATTAACCGGACAAGGCTATTTTGAAGTGAGCCATAATGCGGCTATGCCCTTCATTGTAAAAACGCCCAAAACCGAAGTGCAGGTATTAGGGACACATTTCAATGTTTCGGCATATAATGACGATCAGGATACCAGAACAACCCTGCTTGAGGGCGCTGTTAGAATAAAAAGTAAGCAGGCTGCTGCTGTGTTAAAACCTGGCGAACAAGCTATTTTAAATGATAAAGGACAGCTAACGGTAAATAAGGATATAGATGCAGAAATGGAGATTGCCTGGAAAAACGGGCTGTTTGATTTCAAAAAAGCCGGTATTGAGCAAATTATGGTAAAGGCATCGCGCTGGTATGATATTAAGGTTAAATATGAAGGAAAAATCCCTAAAACAAAGCTTACCGGAAGAATGTCGCGTAACGTAGACATAGCTGAGTTATTGGGGATATTAGAATTTGAAGGAATTAAATTCCGGGTAGAAGGAAAAAATATTACTGTTATTGATTAAGGCAAGGTAGGCTCATGAGAAGGCCAACCTATTTAATGTCTGATGTAACAAGCTTATAATAAATAACCAATTATTCACTTTAAAGCTAATTATGGAGAAAGAAATACGAAAGACCACCTAAAAAAATGGGGACCCTTTAATGATGATGTATAGCCTACCGGGTATAAATTACCCGCTACTGTGCAATCAATCTGTTAAATTAAAAAACCGGGGAGTGCGCCAACACTTTCCCGGCTAATATCTGGGTGCCCAACCATCAGAAGTAACCATTTTAAATCTAACGTTTAACCCAAACTAGCCAAAATTATGAAAATTAATTTAAAGTGCGCGGAGACGACATGGCGCACTATGTCCAAAATTTTTCTAATTATGAAACTAACGATTATCATGATGATTATAGGACTTGCGCATGTAAGTGCGAAAAGCTATGCGCAGCTGATAACCCTTCATGAGAAGAATGTATCTATAGAAAAAGTTTTATCACTTATAGAAAAACAGAGCGGATATCATTTTATATATGATGACAAGCTTGATGTTCTTAAATCCAGAACTTTAAATATCAGTGTCGAAAAGCAAACTATCGGCAATGTACTTGACCAGTGTTTTAACGGAATTCCGGTTAGTTATAAAATATTCCAAAAAACTATTGCTTTAAAAGAAGCGGAGCAATTACAAAGTGAAAAGCCGGTTATTATTATTCAAAAGATCAGCGGAACAGTTACAGATGACAAAGGCGCGCCATTGCCCGGTGCATCGGTTATGTTAAAAGATGCAAAAAAAGGTACAGTAACTAATACCACCGGGGAATTTTCGATTGACGCTAAACCAGGCGATGTACTTGTTATTTCTTTCATAGGGTTTCAAACCAGGGAAATTAAAATTGGTTCGCAATCCAATATTGAAATCAAGATGACCGCGCTCACCAATGCGTTAAGTGAAATGGTTGTTGTAGGCTACAGTACTACAAGCAAACACAAGCTCACCAGCGCCGTGGTTACAGTGTCTGGCGACGAGCTGAACAAAAGGGTGGCCACTTCTCCTTCAACCTTATTACAAGGCAAGCTCCCTGGTTTACAGGTTATTCAGGGTTCGGGTGAGCCTGGAGCCGAAAATGTTCAGCTTACAATCAGGGGCACCGGTACCTTCAGTGGTGCAGGTTCCAACCCTTTAGTAATTGTAGACGGGCTGCCCGGGAGCCTGGATGCGCTGAACGCGAATGACATTGAGTCGATCTCGGTGTTGAAGGATGCATCCTCCGCAGCGATTTACGGATCACGGGGAGCAAACGGTGTGATTGTGGTAAAAACCAAGAGAGGCAAAGCCGGCAGCCTTGCTGTTCAATACACCTACAATTTCGGTATTTCCAACGCAACCAAACTTCCGGATGTGGTAACCAATTCTGCCACTTATATGCAATTATCCAATGAGGCCCGTGCCAATTCTTCATTAGCGCCATTATATACGCAAGCTCAGATTGATTTATATAAAAATGCGACAGATAGGGTGAAATATCCTAACCATAACTGGCTTAATGATATCTTTCGCACCGCGTACACCCAAAATCATTACCTCAACATGAGCGGCGGTAAAGATAGCACAACCTACAGTGTTGGCATTGGCATCACCAATCAGCCTGGTGTTATGAGAGGGTTCGACTATAAAAAATATACACTTTCCCTGGGGTTGAATTCGAAACTTAACAAGAGAATAACCTTTGGCAGCGATATACAAATGCGTTATGGCAAAAAGCTCAACCCCGAGAATGGTGCAAGTGACCAATTCCTTTCTACTTTGGCGCAATCTCCTTTGTATCCGGCGCAGGCGGATGGAAAATGGATAAAGAAAGCCTATTCAAATGAGCTGGGCAATAAAAACCCTGTGGCAATTGTGGATGAAGACATCAGGACCCGCGGAGATGACAAATACGTACAGGGTAACCTATCGTTGGATATTGATCTTTTCAAGGGCCTGAGATGGGAGAATAAAGCGGGATTTAATTATGGTATTTATAAATTCAATGATTTCAGACCAATTATACCTACCTATTATTATAGCGACATGAGCCCTGCAGGGAATCTTGACGACGGATCACCCGGCTTGAATGTAGGCAACTCTGACAATTTATATACCGTTTATTACAGTCAGCTTACGTATAAAAAAAGCATTGGAGCCCATAATATTTCTGCATTTGCCGGCCTTCAGCAGGAGAAAAATACGGCCAGCAACCTTAATGCATCAAGAACTCAGTATGTAACAAATTTCCTGAGAGAACTTGATGCAGGGCCTTCTGACGGACAGACGAACGGCGGCACATCTTCGGCATGGGCAATCAGTTCTTTATATGGCAGTGCCAATTATGATTACGATGATAAATATTTGCTCGGCGCCAATATCAGGTATGATGGAACGTCCCGGTTGCC